>CAMTUV010000030.1:0-64455 GCA_947085015.1 uncultured Nitrospirota bacterium | reverse complement strand
GGTCTCCTTCCGAGGGGGTTCGGAAGTATGGCCGCTATGCCGATTCGATTTCAAATCGATAAATGTTAATAACTCATGTAACTGCTTCATTTTAAATGTGTTATCATATCCTCAAATTTCAACGTTGGGACAGTAGTGACTTCGGACAAATATTTAGTTAGGTCATAGCCAGAGACTCTGCTACACTGATAATAGAGGTGGAGACAAACTCTTGCGATAAACAATCGAAGAATAAGGAGGCAGCAAAATGAATAAGTTACTATTGGTATCGTTATTATTTATGCTGGCAATTATCGTTCCAATTCCAACAATGGCAGGGACAGGTATGAATGCCGGAATTTCTCTGCCGCCACCCATCGTATTTGAAGCGCATCCCAAGATTATAGCGATGCCTGCTACAAGAGGGGCATACGTTGTTGCTGATGCAGATACGCAACAAAGCGGTCCGACAGTCGGAGATGAGAAACAGCCGGCTCAGTCCTTAGAAAAGGGGAAACCTGCTGGATCTGAAGGCAAATCCGATTGGAAAATTAATGTGTTGCCGACTAAGCCCCCAGACAATGTGAAAAGCCTGCCTGAAATGAAAGACGAGAATAAGCAGACCCCACCTGACCGATTCTGACCAACAGCCCTGACCGCTGAAGGGAAAAGAGGCTCTCTTTCCCTTCAGCGGCTATTCTTTCTTTTCTCCATTTAATGCTATGACTCCCTGCTGCTCCACGGCATCAGTTAACCGTGCTCCCATCTCAAAGGCCTTTTCACAATCCTGCGGAAATATTTCCTTATACCTCCGCAGTTTCTTCACAGGGTCAAAACGGCTTGATACGTATTTTGCATAATCATCAAACTGATAGGTATCATTGCTGTGCATATACTCAGCAGCCCCCAGTAGCCTCTGTAGTGTCGCCTGATGAAGTTTGAATTGCTGAGAGTAGCCAAGTTCCTGCATCAAGTCTTCCGGGACATTCATCGTATAGATGAACCCTGCCTTGATCTTCCTGGGGAAAACTGAAGTATACGTTGCGGTATACTCCGTATAGGGAAACAGCAGCCGTTCCATAAAAGATTTCATCTCCCCTGATACAGTCCCATAGTATATTGGGGAACCCAGGATTATGGCATCAGATACTTCAATTCTGCTGAATATTGGAACAAGGTCATCCTGAACAGCACACTTGCCATAATTCTTGCCGCCTTTAGTCTTACAGACGAAACAACTTATGCATCCCTTATAGTTCAAATCATACAGATGGATAAGTTCTGTAGTGGCTCCTCTTGAGGCAGCACCTTTAAGTGCATATTCCAATAATGTTGCCGTGTTGTGTTTCTTCCTTGGACTTCCATTAAATGCCATTACGTTCATGATTGCCTCCCTGCTCCCTTCATAGCTTCCATTGTATCATTCACCCCAAAGTCCTCATATCGCTTTTTTTCGATCACCCTACAAGAGCTCACAATGGGCAGACTGTGAAATGTGTTGAATATCCAGAGAAAGGCTCACTGCTTGAACTCACCTTGCGATGAGTATTGTGGGGCTGGGGTTAATTACGCCGACTACCCGCTTAGCGGCTCATTTTTGTATGTTCACATCCATGAGGACACTTTTTGACACCATGGTTCTAAAAGCGTCAAGGCTTCTGAGTAAGCCCTCTTTGTTTCGCGACGATAAAACATAGATGGCAACACTCTTACCTTTCGACACATATGCAACACACTCATAGTTTCCCCACTTGTCTCCAGAATATATTCTAACTTCTGCTGATGCCCCGCCCGTAATAGAAATCGGTTCTGCTTCTTCAACCATAATTTTAGGAGACTCTTTCTTAAACTTGTCGATGTCTCCGGAGATAAAAGCTTCCAAGGAACTATCATTGCTTTTAATGATGTTTACATACATCATGGTACTTGCATTTGACCACGTTTGTTATTTTTGGCATTATCCCAGCCCAAAAAGAGCATTATTATTCAGAATGGGATAACCTGAATATATACATCTACAGGGCTGTATTGGGTAACCAGTTGTCTTGAAAGTCTTTATATTACAGGGGGCTTTGTCTTTGGTCAGTTTATTATGAAGAGGTCCTTTTAATTTGAAAAGTAAGGCTGGGATAAATCGCAATCCAACAACGTTGACCCCTCCGGATATATGACTGCGTGAAGCCCTTGTGATACTCCACTCTTCGAATCGAATATCCAGCCATTGGGGGCTGAAGTCAAGACGCCAATTTCTGAACCGTAAACTATGCCGCCACCTCCCTCTTCTTGAGCAAAAACCGCGGGTGAACACAGAATGATACACAGGCTTACAACAGCAAGAAGTGATCGGATCATATTATGCCTCCTATGCATCTAACGCTCGAACTGACCCAGAAGCGAAGCCGAATCGGGTTGAGTGAAGTGTTAAGTGTTCTTCTATGCTTCGCCATTTATAATCAGATCAAGAAAGTCGTTGCGTTTCGGGTCGTATTTTAGGCTGAAATAGCAACTGCCGCCATCGAAAACATGAATTATTTCCTTAGATAAGTCTTTGTTCTTAATGCCCTGATTGCAGAGTGCATTTATAAAAACATACTTCTTGTCTTTTTCTTGATAGACGTACTGCGTCTGCCTTTCTGAAGAGTTAACCTGACTAAACAATGGCCGTATCCAGCAACTGAGAAAATGATTTCAGAACCTCTTTTTCAAAGACATCAGGAACCCGGTCTTTTTTCATTTCGAGCTGCGAATTCACAATTACCAGGCTGTCAAAATCGAAACCTTTTACGCGCAGTTCTTCCCGTCCCATGCGTATGGCAATCTCTTTTTCGAGCTCCTGTATTCTTTTCTTGTCGAATAATCTCCGAAATAAGCCGATCTCTTTTTTTCTCTTCTCCACTTCATGCTGTATTGACTCTTCCTTGCGCTTTATCCTCTTCTTCACTTCCCTATAACCATCGTATCCCCAGTTTGGAAGGGTCATGCCCTGAGGAACCTCAATGCCGAAATTTCTTTCCATGGCAGAGGGCTGCCTGAACTCATCCGTGTCGCGCAGATTTCTTTTTTCCATGTTATCGCAGAGCCATGTCCAGAGCTGAGAGATATTTTTGTATTCTGCAGTCAATTTCGCGATCAGCGGGTCTTTCTCGGTCTTGCGTGCGGATATCCCCTGCAATTTATCCCGCTCTCTGAATTCAGCGGTCTTCTCCCTGACCACTGTTGCAATGTCGCCAATCACTATGACCCGCTCCTGAACAAGGACATTGGACAGGCTCACGCGCCGTTCAATGCCCTCTGCGTCTCTGATATTCAGGTCGATGTTGCAGAGTGAGGTGGCTGCGCTCAATGACTTGCCCAGATATTGTTTGGCATTGCCATAGCCTTTCAGGGCCTTCTTGAGATCAGTCCCGGGCAGCGCAGCCTTCACGACCACTCCATCAAGGGGATTAGACGAAATACGGTCATCTGAAAGTCTGTTAAAAACCATGAACTTTGTCCCTTTTTTCCAGAACGTAAATGTCCCCTTGCTTAACATATCCTCTACGGTCCGACTGCGCGCTTCGAGAAGCAGTTCCTTTAATGAAGCCTTCTGCTCATCAGTCAACACAAGGTCAGAAGCTGTAAAATCAGCCAGATCTCCATCAGCAGTAAAATGAGCTATCATGTTCTTAATGAGCAGTTTCTTGTTGACGCCCTTCGGGATCATTATGCCGTCATATCCTGCGCCTACCGGGGGCTTTTCCTGGCGGCTGGCCTCTTCAACATTAACCTCATCCCGTAACTGTGAAACAGTAATCTTCATATTCTTATATCCAGCCCCCTGTGATAAACTCTTTTTTCTTGCTCCATCCGAGCCACGGTATTATATCACGCACCGGAACACGGGGTTAGCGTTGCATGAAGAACACTGAGGCAACTACTTCAGTGCATCCATTATTTGAACGTTTTTTTAGTGTCATTTGCGCAAGCGAAGCACGACGGGAATCCTTCCGGAATGATTCCACTCCAGAAGGGAGTACAAGCAGACAAGCCGGAATGACAGCAATTGGGAACTGGAACAAAGCCACAGAATATAATGCTTTGAACACCATGCCAGCCAAAGTTTACGGCCGCAGACTCAAGGTCTTTGCAAGCAGGGCTGTTGCCTCGCTGAGATGCTCCTCTGGATTAAGCGTCGGGCCGAGGAGTGCGATCTGGGCAGGACGGGTCAGAAGACGCTCGTCGTATTGGGCCTGCGGCGCAAGTCTGCGCAGTTCTGCGATCAGATAGTTGAAGTTAAGCGCGCGTGACGGCTGAAGTGCAGAACCGAGCGAATCATAGAGAAGACTGCTCTCGCGAAACACCACTGCCGGTATGCCTTCTGCGTAAAGGTTGCAGAACGCGGTGCGTTCCTCGGTCGCAACTTCCTGAACGCTCTTCGTGGTCTTGGTGATCATCAACCCGCTGGACATCACAGCACGGCCCAGGCTCAGTGACTTTGTCTTTACCGTCTCTGTGACAGTGCCCCGGACAATACCTGTGCCACGCACGATAAGGCGAATATTCTGAAACGGGATGCCCAAACCCTGACCTGACTCTGATACCACTGCAAGTTCCTTCCCGCTCAGCTCAAATTTTCTTGCGATCAGGGGGAAACGCTCTGCAGTGATCTCCTCGTCCGTAAGGACGACTGCACTGAACCCTGCAGAGCGAAGCTTTTCTTCGGTCTGCATTGCCCGCTGATGATCAGCGAAAACACCGATTGTAAAGGGGCCATTGCCCGGTGATCGAAGACGGGAACACGCCTCATACATGGTTATGCCCAAGGCCGATGCAAGGGCAGCAGCATGCGTCTCCCTCTCCTGCCCCAGATTGTAAATTGCAGCAATATGCATAACCTATATCCGGATCATGTAATGATTATATCGTGACCTTCGAATACGATCTTATCGCCTTTACGCAGTTTGCAGCGCTTGCGCAGTTCCACAATGCCATTAACCTTCACGAGACCTTCGGCAATGGCAGCCTTTGCCATTCCTCCTGTTTCGCAGAGGCCCATGACCTTCAGGAGATTATTCAACTCGATATATTCATGTTTATTCAGTCCAAACTCTTCCATTCATTCTCCCTATCAAATTCGGCAGGTATCCCAATTTCTTAATACAAAGTCAGCCCTGATACATACATCTGAAACTCAAGCAGCTTAATTCTGTATCTCTTTTACCCGTCCTACGTCGCCGCTTTCAAGACGGACCTTTATACCGTGAGGATGCGTTGGTGACTTGGTCAGGATATCCTTCACAATCCCCCTGGTGAGCAGACCGGAGCGCTGGTCCTTCTTCAAGACAATGGCAACACGCAGACCCTGCTTAATAGTAATGCGTTTGGTCCCGTCCATGCATTTTCTCCAGTTATTTTTTAGCTTCCGGGGGTATGCCTTCGATAGAAAAACCGGCATCTTCAAGATAGAGTCGGCGAATGAACTCCTTCAATGTTATCCTGTCCGCCTCTGGCATCTCGATAAATTCAATGCCAACTTCAAAGTGCGAGGCATTATCAGGGGACACGATGCAAGACGCAACCCTTCCAGTGAACGAAAGATGCATATACCCCGGCATGGTTATGCCCATATAGATCCTCGTGTCAGACTCAAGGCTGCGGCTGCTTTCTACAAGCAGGCCGCCAAGACTCAGCTTTTTAACCGTGTACGTCTCAGCCACATTCAGCACAGCCGCTTCTTTTGTATCCAGATGAAACCTGATGTTGCACCTGAGCCCGCTCATCTCATGAACCGTTACCTGTCTGTGTTTTTCGAGGAGATGGGATTCGATGAATTTGAGCAGGCCTGCCATGGCTTCCTGCTGCAGATCGGCAAACTGCAGGCCTGCAGCATATTTCAGGTGGCTATACTCATCCTGTGCCGCTGCTGGTTCATTCTCCATGCACCAGATAACAGTACCGCGGATGGGCAGATCCAGATCATTGTCAAGGATCCTCAGAGAATATTCCATACCTATGTTCAGTTTCCGTTCTGTGATCATGGAAACACCAGCAATACTGATGTCATTGATAACAACCTCGCTGGCAAAAACCGCGTTGCCCTGAATATCCAAGACATCTACGCTAAACCGCCGGTGCCGTCTCTTATTGCTGAATGGTGCCATATCGTTCTCCCATAAATTATAAACCGCTCACTTATTTTTTTCTACAGGAGGCTTTGCTCCAAGATAACGGCTGCCTGTCCATATAATTACTGCAGCAAAGACGATCCGCAGGGCTGCTTCAGACAGGTTATGTGCAAGGATTCCGCCAAGGTACGTGCCGACAAGAACTCCGGGAATGAGTCCTGCAAGCAGTGATACCTCAACATTCCCGAGTTTTCCGTGCGTATATGCACCTGCCCCTCCTGCAGGCACCATGGCAAGAAGCGCTGTGCCCTGGCTGATATGCTGGCCCATTCCTGCAAGCAGAACCATTGCTGGCACCATGATAGAGCCGCCGCCGACTCCCATCATACCTGAAAGAAAACCGGTAAATACACCTGTAAGCAGAAATATGCCTGCCTTGTACCAACCCGCAGTCGAAAGCAGAAGACCGGGCAGATAGGGCTTTATGAGCAAAACGAAAGAGACAACGATCAGAAATCCGCCGAAGGAACGCTTCAGTTTCCATTCAGGCAGAGCATGGGCAAACTTCGCTCCTGCCCTTGCAGTAAAGACGGCAGTAACTGCAAGGAGCGCTGCCGCAACGATATCAACAGAACCCTTCAGAAAATAGGTTATTGCGCCTGCAATGCCGGTAAAGACCAGTGCAACCAGACTTGTGCCATGCGCCTTGTGCTGGGTGAGCTTCTTGATGCTGACCATGAGCGGGATCATGATCACCCCTCCGCCCACGCCAACAAGCCCTCCGAACATCCCTGCTATAAGACCGATAAGAAAACTCATCTGCCGCCGGGATCAAAGCGTTTAAGGATATCCTGAAAAGGCAGCACCTTCTTATCAGTATGCTCTATCTCCTTAAAATACCCGGAAGGAATATCTGTATCATATTCCTGCTCCCGGAGAGTAATATGCATTTCTGTGCCGTTGCTAAATAAAAGTTTTATCTTTTCCGGCACCTTCCCGTTGAAGCCGTCAAAATCGATCGTTATGATTTCATCTCCTTCCTTATAGACAATGATCTGCCGGTTCAGGAGATAGCGTCTGTCAAAGAGATATTTCATGACGGGTACTGCATCGATCTCCGCAGAGTCGTATGCAAGAAGGACATAAAAATCTCCATCCTCCAGCATCGTAAACCGAAACCTTCCCTTCGTCAGAGAGGAAAACGATATCTCTTGAGAGTTCATTTCATAGAGGATATTTTTGGGCGGTACATAAACCTGAAGCATATCTTTTACGATCAGGAACTCCATTATGGTAATACCAAAAGGACCGAAGACGCTGGTCTTCATGGAGTCCGGCGCCTGATAGCCAAAGACTCCGCTGAAACTGCCTGCCGGCTCGTTGTCTTTGAATATTCTGACGTCAGTAAGCGCCTTGATAGTCTTCGTATCCTGAAACCCGCTGGACTTTCTCAAGACCTCGACCGTGACCGGACCTGAGTAGGGCTCAAGCTCTGGCTGCCTGACAAGCTCTTTGGGAGCGCAGGAGGTGACAAGGAATATAACAAGGCATGCTGACAGACCAAGAAGTGTCGATCTCGATGCCCCGGATTGATAATGTGAGTGCAGCCGCTTTCCAACCATGGTAGATAGTATCAAAGTTCCCTTGATTTTAGAAATGATGAAAAATATAAAATGGTATGGACTACCTTCTATTCCATTCAGATTACAGCATTAAATGTTGCCCCTGGGCATCTTCAGAGTAAAACAGGGACTGCCATAGACTCCGGTCCCTTGCAGAATCCTGGCAGGGATATACTCAACGCTGCTAACAGCAGAGCGGAGACGTCTACTCTACAACTTTAATGACTCCTTCCATGCCTTTTTCCTTATGACTTGCAAAGAATAATAACTTCTTATCGCAGGAAAAAGGATAGATGCCAACCTTTGTTGGTGTAAACTTTATAACCTTCGGCTCTTTCCCCAATGATTCATTCAGCTCAATGCCAGCGTCCGGCGCATTTATCACGATATTATGGGGAATGAATCCTCCCTCTTTGCTTACCATCATTTCCACAGGAACATTCACCTTGACGATGATGTGATTCGGTTTGAAGAAATAGTCACCGCCTAAGACTTCGACCCGTTGGACACCGTCCTTGTCAGTCGTGGCACTGAACGTAGTCTGTTCAGCATGGAGATTTGGAACAAAAAAGATACCTGAGATAATAAGGACTGCTGCAATGACGTTTTTCATCTTTTGATCTCCTCTTTGTATTTCCTTAAGAAAAGGGTTATTACTTAGAGCAATACGCTCAGACCCAAAATAAGCTGCACAAGGTAAAAACAGATAATGAACAGTCCGACAGCCAGATGTATATTTCTCCAGTAAGGATCTGCTCCTTTAATCAGCTTGGAAACAAATAATGTTGTAATCATCAAAAGAGCGAGGGTCAGACCAACGAGGTAATGATAATAGTATTTAAGAAGTTCTCCCGAGTCAAGCCCGACTATAATCACGCCCGAAAGAAACCCGCAGACACCCATGAAGACCAAGATCGGTCCGTTTCTCCTGTGTTTTTTTATGAGCTGAAAAGGCGGGGAGCCGGCAAGTCTTCCCTTCCTTATTTGCAAGCCGAGTCTGCCCTGAAGAAGAAATAGGACTATTATTGTAACGTTGTACACGGCATGCAGCAACTTAAGATATGCGATCAGCTCCCTGCTCACCATTTTTCAGCCTTTACCTCTTCCCATAATACATTGATAACAATACATTTCATTGAAGATGACCGCTTTACATCTAAAGGCTATCAATATTGCAATCGCTTGTCAATGTGGGCAAAGAACCCACATGGCTTGCTTTGAGCCAAAGGAATATTCCCTTATTTGAAAATCCTCTTCAGGATTGAATTTATTTTCAGCCTCACGCTATAATATACATACTTTAATGCAGCAGTTGATACACCAAACAGTGATTTTTCCTATGCGTTTTCAATAGACGCGATTGCTCGTGGCTCTGAGTTCTGTGATTATATGTCTTTTGAGGATCATCAAAACCAGGGAGGAAAAGAAGACATGCCCTTTTTGAGAAACGCGAACCTTAAAGTATTTTTCTTAGCAGGCTTCGCTTTACTGCTTTTCCTTATTACTTCACCGGCCTTCGCGACAGAACAGGAGTTCGGAGTAGACAAAGCAATAGGGCACTGGACTGTTTCAACAGGATACGGAGTCACTCACCCTGGACTCGGCGCCACGAAAACAAAGGTAGAAACAGCGGAGCTCATATTAAGCTACGGGCACTTTTTATCTAAAGAGGTCGGTAATTCATGGTATCGCGGAAGGCATCAGATAATCGTTGAACTGCCCCTACATTATGTTGTCAGTCCTGAAACAACACCGATGGTTGGAATCACTTTTCTTGCATCGTGGGTTTTTACGGCATCAAAGACTATCACCCCTTATGTCTTTGGGGGAGGCGGCTTACTATACACAAACCTCGATGTGCCTGAACTCGGGAAAAATCTCAATGGGAGCGTTCAGGTCGGAACGGGATTCCATTATTTCCTGAAGAAAAATACAAGCCTGGATCTGAGCTACCGCTTTCATCACATTTCAAATGCCGGGACAGGGACTCCCAACGGACCACTTAACTCAAGCAAGTTCCTTTTTGGGATCTCTTTCTTCCGCTAATGCGCTCCCCTTTCTAATCTCATCGCGCAGCAGATTGCCACAGGCTTGCCCGTGGCAATCTGATTTCTCGAAGGCTGAACTCACATACATCTTTACACAGCTTTCCCGTCTTTTCGGCAGACAAGCAGTGCCTCACTCACCAACCCGGTGTCGATCATCCCGGGGTAGAGAGATAGCTTCTTCTGAAAGCGCAATCCCAGCGGCATAAATACATGGCTGTACCACCACATCGCCTTCTTGCGCCGATGTGTAAGGAACCACATACCGAGATCAAGCAGACGCGACGATTTCGGCTTCATCCCATAAACAGCGCTCTGCTCCACAGTGTAACCGTGCTCCTTGAGCTTGGCGAGCAGGCACTCTGGTTCATAACGGCGCCGGTGCCCTACGAAGTCATCGAATGCTGTCCACTGAGATTGGTGAAGAGGTACTGAAAGAAGAAACGCTGCGCCGGGAGCGGCCACACGTGACAGCTCGGACAACGCACCATCATCATCGTCAACATGCTCGACAATGTCGAGCGCGCAGACGAGATCGAACATGCCGTCTGGAAACGGGAGCGAGGAGACGAGACCAGAAATAGCGTTTGCGCCTGTCGCGCGCAGCTTGGCAACTGCCGGCTCACTGATATCCACGAAATGTGTCCCCTTGAGAGGGAGCCGGGGCCTCAGCCCGGGTGCGACTTCAAGGTGCCTTCCCGACTGAAAGACAAGCGAGCTTACCAGCGGCCAGGTGTTAAAACGCTCGGGTTCGACCAGGTGCGCGTCTGTCCACAACGGATCGTAAAACCGGCGGTTTACTTCCAGGAGCTCGGGGTCAGTGCGGTTGTTTAATTTGGCCGGATCCATTGACTCCTCTTTTGCAATTTCTGTTTTAATTTCATTTCAGCTCTTATTCGAACTGGCTTCTGATCCTCAAAAACGTGGGGAGGCTCTTTATGATCCTGAATGTGCTGTCAGGACATTTAAACATCAAAGGCCAGAATTTCTTCATCCAGTTATGTCCAGTGTAAAATCTCTTAATGGCCTGCCTGTGAAGTTTCTCCATCTTCTCTTTGGACTCTATTCCCGTGGGCACAAAAACAAAATTCATACAGTTCATTAATTCCCATTTCTCATCGAACGTCCCCTCTTCATGGATCGTCTTATAGGCAGGTGAGCCGGGAAAGGGCGTGAACTTGGTCATATTCATATCATCAAGTCTGAGTTCTTCGATAAAATCAGATGTTTTCTTTATAGTCTGCTCTGTCTCGCCCGGAAGACCCATCATAAAAAGACCCTTGGCCCTCATGCCATTTTTCTGTATTCGCCTGACCGTGTCCCTTATCTGAGGCAGGGTCACATTTGCTTTATGCCTGTCAAGGAGTTCCTGGTCTCCGGATTCCATCCCTATGCTCACCATCCATCCGCCGGCCGCTTTAAGCGTCTGCAGAAGGGCGTCGTCTGCATGTCCCACTCTTACCGCACAGTTGAAAGTCATATGCAAAGGCCGCTTCCTGAGCAGCCCGCAAAACTCCTCCACCCTTTCCCGGTTAAAAGTAAAAAGGTCGTCATAGAAGAAGATATGCCTCACCCCGAAGTCTTTATTGAGGAGGGCCATCTGTTCATAAAGATATTGGGCTGAATTGAACCTGAAGCTCCTCCTGAAGACAGACCTGTCGCAATAGGAGCACTGGTAGGGACAGCCCCTGCTGGAAATTATGGTTGCGCTCGGGGCCCTCGGATAATTGAAGAGCGGTGGAGCAAAGAATTTCGGAAACCCTTCAAGTTTCGAGTAGGCTGGAAACGGCAGATCATCGAGTTCACACAGTTCAGACCGGAATCCGCAGGATCGGATGCCCTGTGCACCGCGCGAAATCATCCCCTGAATTGTGCCGGGATCTTTCCCCTCTGCCAGCTCAGTCATGGCCATCTCGCCTTCGCCGGTCACAAGATAATCAATGAGCGGAAACTTTTCCAAAATCTTCTCTCTCACTGCTGACACATGGACACCGCCAAACACAATCTTCACCTCCGGAAGCACCTTCCTGATCTCTGTCACAAGGTGATAAGCGCCCGGGAAACTTGATGTCGTGGATGTAAAGCCGACAATATCAGGGTTAAGGGAAATGACCTTATTAATAAGACCTGAAGTCCCTCTGTCAGCCCTGCCGCAACAGTTATAAATATCTACGTCAAAACCTTTCTCCATAAGATAGGAGGCCACAAAAAGTATTCCCATCGGCGCCAGCCGCACAGCGCTTTCCGTATCGTCCCTGAGCCCTTCAATCCAGTTCGAAGCAAAGGGATTAATGAGCAGTATTTTCACGTTTTACCTTTCCGCTTGCTGTCTTGGGCAATGCATCCACGACCTGAAAATCCTTGGGCACTTTATATTGAGACATCCTTTCATAGCAGAACCTGCGCAGATCATTCAGATCCAGATCGCCGGATGCGCCATGCTTCAAGACAAGTCTGGCTATCGGCAGTTGTCCATACTGCGGGTGAGATACGCCGTAAACCATAGACTCTTTCACAAGAGGATGTTCGTTCAGCACAGCTTCCACTTCATATGGGAAAACCTTCATCCCCGCAAAATTGATGACATCCTTTTTCCTTCCCACAATAATCAGACGTCCATCGTTATCGATCTTCCCCAGGTCACCGGTAATGAACCAGCCGTTTTTCAGAATGCTCTCCCGGCCCTGCCAGGGTGAAAAATACGCGTCAAGCATGCCCTTCCCCCTGATATAAATCTCTCCGACACCTTCATGGTCTTTTCCTGCTATTTCAACCTCATAGTCCGGCAGCGGTCTGCCAACGCCCTCCCTGCTTTCCCCCCCGGGCAACAGATTAATGAACGGCAACCCGACCTCGATAATGCCATAGGCCTCGACCAACTCAAAGCCAAACTTCGCGGAAAACTGGTCTGCGATGCCCACTGGAAGCTTCATGGCGGTTGAAATCGCCAGACGTATATTGCTGAGGGACCCGGAAGAAAGAAGTTCTGAACGTATCAATACGTTATAGTGAAACGGTGAGGCATAAATAAATGTCCCTTTATGGCGCGTAATCCCCTCCATAAGTGATTCCGGGAAATTATAACCGCAGAGCACGATGGTTGCAGCGCGACGCAGAAAAAGGAGTATGGTCACGACAAAATGGAAGCTCATCGAAAGCACCCACAGGACCGTATCTTCTGAAGTGATCTTCAGGCCCCTGTCTGCTGCGTCAGTCCTTTCGATTATCGCCTCGTGGGAAAGGACCACCCCCTTGCTTGCGCCGGTTGTGCCGGAACTGAAACGTATGAAGGCAGGATTGATTCTGTAATATTCGCGATAAGGCAATTCAGAGACCTTCCTCTTAAGTATCCATAATTTCTTTTTAATTAAACCCTCTGACAAAAAGGCTTCAGAGCCTTCTTCCCGGGATGTCCCTTTTTCAAATATCAGACAATCAAGAGAGATCCTCTCTATGATTTCTCTTATTTCATTATCAGCCTGTTCAGGTGAGATAGGGACGATCACAGCAGAAAGTGACAAGACCGCCAAACTGGTTGTAAGATAGTCGATGGAGTCGCCGCACAAAAGACCCACCCGGTGAAATTGTCCAACGCCTTTTTCCCTGAGCGCAGATGCAGTTAAATCAGCAAAAGACAAGAGTCTTGCATAGGAAAGCTGAAAATCGCCTTCAATAACCGCTGTTTTTTCGGCGAACGCTTTAGTCTCCTCTTTGATTGTATCGAATATGTTCATATTATTTCTTGGCGTAGTAATCCCTGTGAATTGCTCGAAGGGCGAATATATATTTAGTGCCGTTAACTATCGCCCTTGCGATCTCGCGACCAGGCACCTTGACCTTATTCACCCTGAGTGGGTTGGCGGACCAGGCAAGCCTGTAAAGACGGGCGAAATGGGCGTAGAACCTCCTGATCTCAAGTTTAGTCGGCAGCAGGGTATGCATGCAGTCATAGAACAGGTAAGGATCGCAGATGAATTCCTCCTTATGCTTGTGCCACAACTCAGTGCCCGGGGATGGCGAAAATACGGTAAAAGATATCTCTGCAGGACTGATTTCCCTGATAGTTCTTTCCACACTCCTGAAATCCTCAACAGAAAAAGAAGGGTCTACCATGAGACTGGCATGCAATGTTAATCCTATCTCCTGGAGTGTGGAAACCGCTTTTTTATTGGTTTCGACAGAGGTCAGTTTCTTGTAATTTTTGAGACGCACTTCGTCCATGGCCTCAAGTCCCACATAGACAATACCGAGGCCGGCCTTTTTCCAGAGCCTGAACAGGTCCGGATGCCTCACTATCGTGTCTGCCCTCGCCCAGCTTACAAACTTTTTCTTTATACCTCTTTCCAGTAAAAGATGCGCTATCTCCGACATCCTCTTTTCATTGAGGAACGTCTCGTCGTCAACAAAATAAATATGTTCTTCCTGGATATTTGCTATCTCGTTTACAACATCCTCAGGCCTCCGCTCCAGATACTTCCGGCCCATTATGTGATGGACCACGCAGAAGGCGCAGTTGAATTTACAGCCATACGACGTCCGGACCGATGCAATACGCGGGAATATGGTATCGAGCCGCTTCTCCGGGGCAGAGGTCCAGACGGAAAAATATCTCGACCTCTGAACAAGGTCGCGCCTCGGCAGAGGAATATCTTCAACCGGAGGATACTCCGGCGGCAGGGCAGCTGCCTTTTCCTGAAAGTCCTCGTCCAGCCGATAAAGCGATACATAACCAAAAGAAAGCGGTTCTCCTGCCTTCCATCTTCTGAGGACCTCCCTGAAGGTCGTTCCCCCTTCTCCTCTTATAATAATGTCTATATCATCCACCGCATAATCAACCGGGGATATTGTTGCGTGAATCCCTCCGACAACAATAAGGGTGGGAGGATACTTCTCCCTGACAAGATGCGCCAGTTCCCTGACCCTTGCCGACTGATTGCTGTATCCGGTAAAGCCTATTACATCCGGCTTGATCTCCTCCAACCTTTTAAGGAAGGCTTCCATCGGCTTTTTCTCAACCGTCATATCGCATATCCAGACAGAGTCTTCAGACGGTATCCCGCCGGCAACTATCTCAAGCTCCAGCGGCTCCAGATGGAGAAAATCATTCAGCCTCTTTGCCACAAGAAGATACGAGTGAGGTTTAACAAGAAGTATGCGAAGAGATCCGCCCTTGCGCAATGCAGGGACTGCTGTTTCAAGTGACGGCTTGTCCATCAAAGATAGTAAGGCCTCTGTTTCCATTTCTTTCAAACCTTATTCCTGCGATAAAAGATACTAAGGCGGTCATTAGTTAAGCCACATAAAACACCCTCTCCTGCACCAGAAGCAGGTGCGTTAAACAGGGGTGGTAAAATAGTATGCCCCACTCTCCCGGAGGGAGAGGAGGCCTTATTTATTAAGTTCCTGGTATGTTCCATGTTTGATCTTGCGGGCTGCCGCTCTCCCTGCCTGTTCGCCCAGGGAGATACATGTACCCATCACCCGTGTAGATCCGAGCGCCTCGTGAGAAACCGATATGCAGCGGCCGGCACATAACAGGTTTTCAAAGCCCTTCACCTTCAAACAGCCAAAAGGAATCTCGTAATAATCACCTTTATTGAGATAACGGTAAATCGTCCCTGCATTTCTGTCCCACAGCTCTATGGGCCACGAGTTTCTGACTATACCGTCGGGAAATTTCCTGCCGCTAAGAACATCCTCTTCCGTAAGAGTATAATCACCCCTGATCCTCCTGCCATCCCTCTCCAATACACCCATGGAAGTTTTCGCGATGCGGGAGTCCCTGAAGGCATCAAGCCTGCCTGACAAATACTTGTAGGCTGACAACGCGTCCTCTATCGCCCGTTGCCTGTCTTCAACATCTTCCGAAACAGCCAAACTAATTTTCAGATATCCTTCGTCCGGACTGTCACCTGGGACCAGGACTGAAAATCTTAGTTCAGGAGGCAGAAGCCTGTTTTTCACAGCTTCGGCGAGGCACCAGGGGACCTTTATCCGCAAGCTTTCATCATAGCCTTTCAGACCCTTAATATGCATCACATACGCGGCAAGCTGACGCTTTTCCTGCGGCTCTACCTCAAAGCCGGCCCCTGCCATTGCTGAAACTGCTCCGCTGCCTGAACAGTCTATCACCACACCAGTTAATATGTCATAGTCGGTGCCCGAACTTTCCACGGTAACGCCGGCTATTTCTTCTCCTCTTTTCCTGACCGATACCACAGTCGTGTCCAGACAAACATCAATATTAGGTTCGTCCCTGCAGATGGAACAAAAAACAGTCCTGAGGTCTTCCCTGGCATAAGGCATAACATAGACCCGTCCCATTTTTTGCACTGTCTTATCAGGAGATAAGGCATTCAGCAAGGAGACAACCTCCCCGGCCAGCCCCTTGTTAAGCGTTTCTGAGGGCATACTGTCACCATTGAGGTAAAGACCGCAGATATGTCCGAGCAATCCTGAGTAGCCGATACCCCCCAAAAAATCTTCTCCCTCAACAAGACATGTACGCGCCCCCTGCCGCGCAGCCGCTACAGCTGCGGCCACACCGGAAACTCCGCCGCCTGTCACAAGAACATCATATAAAACTTGCATAGAATTTCACTGCCAAGGTTAAAGAATAGCCATTTCTAAGGCGCTTCCAGCCTCTCTTTTATTTTTTTCTCAAGCAATGACACATCTGTTTCCGAGAGTAATCCCTCCAGATAGGATATTACCAGATTAAGCTGTCCGTTAAAAGTATTGAAAAAAAACCCGAGCCCGGGCGGGACCGGAACCCGAGGGGTATGAAAAAGATTTTTTATTTCCGACCCTGTGCGTCCGGGAAATTGGTTGCGGCCGCTGCCAAGGTAAGAAAAAAAGAAGGAGCCGGCTTTTCCACCCATGGGCAGACGAAATATTTTCGCCAGAAAAGAAAGCGGGGCGATACGCAGCAGTGCGCTCGCAGCGGAAAGGTCCTTAGGCAAGCCGGCCTTTACCTGCTCGTACATCTGGCCCTTCACTGCCTTCATAATCCTGCTGAGCGCACCTGTCTCCTCCGCCGCGACCTTGAAAAAAAAGTAGGAAACGTGATTCAGAAATAATTCCTGTGTTATATCCTCGCTTGTTCGCATATCGATTGTGACAGGGACCACGTAATTGCTCGTCTCTATCCCCTTTTCTTTGTAAAGCTGATGGACCAGCTGTATGACAACAGAAAGCAGATAGGGCATCTCCATCAAATACCCTGCCTGGCTATAGGCGGCTTCGTAAATTTTGATTGTTTTTTCGCTGTCAAAAGAAATGAGACGGAATTTAAAGCCCCTGTCCTTTTCCTGCGGAACAGGCAGGATTTCAAAGGTCGGTTTTGAGAGGGCGATCATTTTACGATTAACGTTCCTGCCTGAATAATATTTCTGCATCCAGCCGGAAAGGTCCGCAGGGGCAGTCAACTGCAGACCCTGCAAAATAGGCGAGATATCCATTCCAGAGGAATACATCATAAACAGATCGAGAAAAGTCTCGGCCCCGCGCGCATCGAACAGACAATGGTCAAAGGTCATCGCAAGGATGCTCTCTTTTTTTCCCATCTGAATAAGATGAAACGCGAGATGTTCAGTTCTGCAAAGGAAAGGGCTGTTCACAGCCTTTTCAAGAAATAACAGTGCTTCATCCAGAGACGGCTTTTCATTTATTTTATTTACACTCAGATTAAAATCAGCGGTCGCCTTTTCAGGCAATCGCCAGTAGGGGGCGAGATTGAAGTCCCGATGCACACCACCCTGAAGCATCAGGAATTTGCTCAAAAAATCTCTGAGCTGCTGCCGGAGGGTTCCCTCGTCAAGCTGTGAATCCATCACAAGAACGACCTGAGACATATTGCCTGCACAGGTCCTTGATTTCATCATATGGTCGAGCGTATGGATTATCCAGTCAGCACCGGAGAGATAAAGTTTTTTTTTGGACGAAGGGAGAACAAACCCCATACTTAGAGCTTATTGCTAAGAAAGGTCGCCAGAGAATTCAGTGTCTCAAAATCCTTTTTGGTCAAATCTGTTTCAACCATATTGAGATTAAAGGTCTTTTCAATAAATACAAGCACCTCGACAAAACCAAGCGAATCGAGTCCCATTTCTTTAAAGGGCACATCAGCATCCACAGAAGATCTCTCAACAGACAGTATCCCCGAGATACCATCTATCAATTTTTCCTCTATTTCCTTTTTTGTCATGTTCGTTATCTCCGTAAGTGCTCAGATGATATTACAACCGGCTTTTTCTTAAGCAGATAACCGCGCTTTCAGCCGAACAATTATATCCAATAGAACGCATTAAATCAATTCTGGCAGGCCCGGTGATATCGAGCAGATTGATCCTATGAGGGTTCTCAAGGACAGGACTTGCATAGTGCGTCTGTCTTTTTATCATTAGGGCTCCGGCCGCGCAATTAAAGGCGCTGCCGGTCATCAGGCTTCCGAATAATGGCGAGTACGCGGCGACAGGTACTGTTGGAGAAAGCGCTTTCAGGTATGCGGTCCCGTCAACTGTTCCGTCTGAATCTATGAGGTCAATGTCCGATGCTCCCTTGAACCCAGGACCGCAGTTAAAAGCAATGTCGTCTATTCTGCAGTAGGCCTTTTCAGGTGACTTCCCTGATACGAGAAAAAAGACACTCCCCTCGCCAGGGACCGGAGGGGATGCGGGAGAGAAATGAAAAGGCCTCACCTTGCCGTCTGGGGCCGTGCTCAGCTTCCTGTCAAAGATAAATCTCATGACCTCTCCGCACTCGTCCGCCACACCAACAAGCACAGAGTCACAGCGCCCATCAAGGAGCCACAACTGAGCAAGTTGAAAGGCGCTCTGAAAAGGGAAAGAGAACCGCGTGACTGTCAGTGTCGGGCCGGTTATATCCAGTGCAGAAGCGATATAGGAGACAGCCGCATTATGGACAGAGTTCGAAAATATTGTAGGAGATACCTGGGTTTCACCGTAATCAATAATAGTGTCGAGAAAATCAAACGTGGTCTGATGCGCGCCAAAGGCGGTTGAGAGGATAATACCCATTCTGTTTCCGGCACTTTCAGTGCCGCTGTCCTGCAAGGCATCGGAAGCGGCCAGGACAGCCATTTTGCTCAGCTTGTCGGCCCTGCGCATTTTTTTCAGCACTAGCTTGTCGGCCAGGGTCTCCTGCGCTACAGCATAGACAGGCAGTCTCTTCTGTATTCGAGGGACATCAAATTCTCCGGGTCGTTGCCAGCCGCGTTTCAGCGCATCCTCGTAACGCTCAATCCCTCTGCCACCGGCGAATATTATTCCTATGCCGAGAACATTCATTTTACAGTTTCCCCAATACAAGGGCCGCATTGTTCCCGCCAAAGGCAAGAGATGTCGATAGTGCGTACCTGCCTTTGATCATGGTTTCTTCCCTTACCGGTGTTAGGGGAATCTCTTCATCCTTATTCCTGAACCCCGGGCTGGAAGGTATCCATCCCTCGCTCAAGCCGGCTGCTGTAAAGGCGGCCTCCAGCCCCCCTGCAGCGCCAAGAGTATGCCCTGTAAACCCCTTTGTCGATAACACCTTGAGGTCAGGCCCGAACATTCTTCCCAGCACCTTGCCCTCGACCAGATCATTGTCTGTTGTCCCTGTCCCATGGGCGTTGACAAAACATATTTCCTCAGGCTTTATACCTGCCTCTGCCAGAGCCTTATCTAAAGAGGCCTCCAGCCCTGCGCCGTCAGGTCTGGGCGCTGTGAGGTGGTAAGCATCAGCTGATGCGCCATAGCCCAGAATGCGGAGTTCTGAAGACTTGCCCCTCAGCTTTGCGGAAGCCCCTGTCTCCAGTATAAGAATACCAGCGCCTTCGCCCAAATTCAGTCCCCTGCGGTCCCGGTCAAAAGGCGAACACAGCGACTGATTGACTATACCGAGGGAGCTGAAACCGCAGAGAGGGACAAGACTCAATTCATCGGCGCCGCCTGCAACCGCAATATCGCAGAGACCGTTTTTCAACCACGAAAAAGCCATGCCTATAGCATCAGTCCCTGAGGAGCAGGCGTTTACTACAGTCAGGGCAGGGCCTCTGGCACTGATCCTACGAGCGATGAATTCCGCGATATTCCCTTTGAGATACCTGTCCACCACTTCCATGGGGGCATCGCCGCTTTGCCGGTAGGAGCGGTAAAACTCCAGATCATTGAGCTGGCTTGCCACTGTCGTACCTATGCTGACACCAACACGCAGTCTGGTGAGATCTCCGAGGGAGGCGCTGCTGAGGGCCTCGTCAACCGCGCAGAGCGCAAGGCTGAGGGTCCTGCTTTTCTCCACTATAAAACTGGAAGGTATTTGCCTGACCTCAAAAACAGGGCATTCCAGGGAGGTAGTAAAAAGCGAGACAGCTCCTGCATTTCTTTCCCCCCGCCTGAATGATTCGAGCGTCATTGCCATGCCGGCCCCTGCCGCGGATATCACACCAAGGCCGGTAATCAGAACAGAGGTCTTTTCTGTATCAGTCTTCCCGGTCATTTCACGTTATATATGTCCAGCCCCTTATCAATCGTTACAATCCTCATGGCGGGATGTCTGGAACGCGCGTAATCTATAATTTCTTTAAGGGCCTCTTTTCCATTATAGAGTATTTCATCAATATAACAGGTTGCATTGCTCAATTGGCCGGTAACGGTATCGCCAGGCTGGAGAGTCCCTGACAACGGTACGAAATAAAACCAGTTAAAGCGTTCCCTGCGGTATCTTCCGATTGCGCCGGAAGGGCTAAAAAGAAGTTCTTCCCCAGGCCTGAAATCACCTTTTACCTGAGAAGCCGTTACTTTATTGTCCATATTGTGCAGGTAAAGGACAAGCCATTTCCCCTCCGCAGAGGCGCTATCGATAAGCTCTTTCATCTTCGCTGTATTGTGGCTGAACGAGTATGATTTCAGTTCGTATCTCGCCGTGACAGCCGGGTTCAGCATGCTTCGGCCCCCCCCTTCCGGACCGGTAGTATTTACCCGCCAGTTCTCTTACAAGATCGTTGTTCTTATTGTATGGGTAGACCAGATTATTTACCCTGAGTCCCCAGCCCTCAAGGGTCGCCTTTGACGCCGAAAATTCTGATTCGATTTCTTTCTCACCCAGACTGTTGAGATTGGGATGAGACACAGTATGGCTCATTATCTCAAAGCCGTCACTCTGAAGTTCCAGGAGTTGTGAGACAGTCAGATAATTTTTTTTACCTATCCAGCCAGTCACAACAGCAAAACTTGCTGGCACACCCTGTTTTATTAATACCTCTCTTGCAACAAAATAGTCTGTATCGTTTCCATCGTCAAAGACAAAGCTGAGGAGAGGGACCCGCCCAGTTTCTGCAGCATGATCCTTCTTTGCAATGCTACTGCACGAAGAGACCAGCATAACAGTTATGACAAAAATAATAATTTGTTTCATTCTCATCCACACTCTTTAATAAGTTTTTCAGTACATAAATCGGACAGTTTTTATTCAGATAAACACAGGAAAGAATAAATATCCGGAAAAACAGAAAGGGAAGCGGATAAAAGACAGTATTTCATCTTCTTCGCTTAAACTCTCTTTTACTTTTTCAATAAAGCCGTCTACCTGTGATGGTGCGAGTATTTTAAAACTGTGAGGAATAAACAGGTCCGGCTGGCTCTTTGTGCAATCCGCAGAACCATAGAAGAGTCCATTTCTTATGACGCTAAGCGCTCCATTTTCTTCCATACGGTCACCCATCTCTGAAAATTATGGCTTTATTGCTGGTGTTTTATTAAGTCTTGGCTTTTTTATTCTCATAAACATGGTTTGCGAGGGTATCTATGGAATAAAAGATCTCTTTGCCCTTGTTCATGTCTTTCACCTCGATGCCGAAGTTGCGCTGCAAAAGCACGACGATTTCTACGGCATCGAGAGAATCGAGGCCGAGTCCCTCGCCGAAGAGCAGCTCATCGTCCCTGATTTCATCAGGATTGACATCTTCAAGAGACAGGTCTCTCACAAGCATTTCCTTAAGTTCCTTTCTTAGTTTTGCCAGATCTTCCGCTCTGCTTTCCATTATGCACTCCTTTTTTTAGAGATATAATCTGTATTATTCTTAGCCCAGAGATCGCTGAAAACAAACCACTGGAACGGGTACCGGGCAGCATACTCGTCCAGAATTTCTGCAAATAACTGCACGCAGGCATCTATATTAACCTGCCGCTGTGCCCGGGGGCCACTTATGGGCTCAATAACATTCGAAACATCAACAATATATTTTTTGTCCGAGACACGTGCCGACAGCAGCACTACAACGGGACACTGTGCCGCAAGCGCAATATTAAAGACCCCGTGCGGCAGATGGACCCTGTGCCCCAGAAGCATCGCCTCCGAATAACTCTGACTGGTGTTCCGGTCCCCCATTATAGAGACTATCCCACCCTTATCAATAGCAGCCATTATCTCAACGACTCCGCCAAGAAACCCCTCTGAAGAAATGATTCTGATCTTTTCATGGGACGCATCTATGTTCAAGGTCTCCCGGACAGCTGAGTTATCCTCAGGCCTCATGACAAGATAGACGGTCTTTCCGAGCCTTTCCAGTGCGGTCATCGCAAGTTGCCAATTCCCGATGTGCGCAGTCAGCAGCAGGATCCCTTTCGGGCTCCGGCCGAACAAGGCTTGCAGCTTCTCGTATCCCTCTATCTCGATATCAAAGGAGCCGTGGCCCGAGATCTGGTAGTACCTGTCTATAAGGTTTCTGCCCTGAGAGATGAAAAGCCTGAAGACAGATATCTTCCTCCGGATTGCACCGTAATTTCTGAAACGTCTCTTTATATAAGCCATGCTCGAGTCTACCGCTGCCCGGTCAAAAACAAGGTAGTATAAGGCCACAAAATACAACAGCCCGTATGTCCCGGTCAGGCCGAAGAGCCTGAGGGAAACCGCGAAGATCGCCATACCGAAGCGATTTCCTCTCCTCTTTACCTGCTGTCCGCTACCCGATTTCATCAAACCCGCTCGGCCTCCGAAAAGCAGAGGCGATCCAATATACTGCTCCTCCCAGTAAAATAGAGGCTATCGGCGCCACTATCAGGGACCCCAGAAACCATTCCAGAAGACGGTCGGAAAACTGACTGAAAACCGTGGCAAAGGATATATCTGAAAGCCAGTGTCCCCTGCGCATAAAATAACCGACCTCGATACAGAGGGCAGGAACTAAGGGGGGCATACAGATATGCTGCGCATTGATTGCAACAACTTTATTCAGCCGCAAACGACTGGACACATACAGAATCACAAGCGTATGGGCAAAAAGAAGTGGCAGGGCCCCAAAAAAAACTCCCACAGCAGCAGCAGAGGCAAGTCCGCCGGGAGTAACATTTTCTTTTAATAACATTTTGATGAATTTTCCGGGGTGACGCAGCAGAGTCAACTCAGGGTCTTTTCGGACTGAGACAAGCCTCTTGTGCGGGAAAGGCAGAAGCCGTCTTCCCACGAGCATGGCATGGACATGCGAAATGCGCAGATTGTCCAGAAAAGGTCTGAAACTCGACACCCTCTCATGAGGCACAGGATAGAAAACCTCTATCGGCACTGTGCGCAGTGCAAGACCTGCCCAGGCTGCCTTGGCCAGCACCTCTGCCTCAAAATCATAATGAGCACCCGAAAACTTCATCTGATTGAGGTACCGCAGCGGATAGGCCCGGAACCCGCTCTGACAGTCATCGACATATATTCCGGTCTCGACCCGAAGCCAGAAATTTGCAAAGCGTCTGCCGAACCGGCTCTTTCCCGGAACATTGTCAGTATCAAAATTTCTGCTGCCGATGATAATGGCGGGGTCATCGTCGTTAAGCAGGGGAATAAATTTTTTGATATCTTCGGTATGGTGCTGTCCATCTCCGTCTATGGTTATCATCCACGTCCCTCCCCTGGACGTTATATATTCAGCCGCAGTCAGTATCGCACGTCCCTTCCCAAGGTTCTCTTCATGCCTCAATACAACGACCTCCGCATCAGACAGGAGTGCCCGAAGGTCAGCGTCCGTGCTGCCGTCATCGACAACCACAACATTCCGCAGGACCGAACAACAGCCCGCAACAACTTCTTTAACAGTGGCCCGATTGTTATAGACAGGAACAACGCACCAGATACATTCTGTTTCGTTATTGCCTTGCGGCATGACGCTCCCTGCGCTTGCTTTTTGCACCGGGGACAAGCAGATCCCAAAGTGTGCCAGCATAGCCAAGCTTATGCAGCATACGAAGGCTGCTGTCCACCTTGTCCGGAGGGAATATGCAGTGCCTGCTATCAGAAAAGGCCTCGTTCAGGGTCTCTTCCAGCCATTTTCTTTCGATCAGCGGCGACAGATAGTAAACCGGATGCAGCATTCCATTTTCCGGAGACAGCACCTTCTCCCTAAGCGCAATTTTTGCCAGGGTGGTATTGGGGAGTATCCTGATGCCCATAAATATGAAGGAGACACATTTCTTGAGAGCCTTAATATTTTCTATGCCTTCAAGGACCGTTTCTTTAGTCTCTCCTGGACCTCCGAACATGAAATAATGTGAGGTAGCTATCTCGAACCTGCTGAACAGTTCGTTGCACCCGATCACATCCTTAAAAGAGAACCTCTTGCCAAGCCCCCTCAGGGTTATGTCACAAGAGGCATCTGAACCTATTTCTACGGCAATGAGACCGGTCGCCTTCATCAGTCCGACGATTTCATCATTCAACCCCTCAGGCTTGAAAAAGCCTGTCCACGGGATATTGATGTTTCGCCTCCTCATCTCTTCGAGCACCTCCATATAAGCCCCTTCAGAGTCGTTGAACACGGAATCAATAAAGAAAATATATTTGGCCTTATGTTTGTCGCGAAGCATCTCAATATCATCTACAACCGCACTGGCATCCCTGGTGCGTATCGCGGAGCCTTCCAGCACAGGGTAGGAACAGTACACGCATTTTTGCGTGCACCCCCTTTTTGTCTGGATCGAGGCAATATTGCCGCTGTGAAGGTAATACTCCATCAGCTTTTCGTCATATCTCGCAGAGACGATCTCATTACCCGAAAGCCTGATCTCAGGACCGATAAGCCGTTCCTCCGGATAGGTCCCTTTGGAGGCATTCTCGGCAAACTTTACTGCAAGAGATTCACCTTCTCCTATAATGCCGTAGTCTGCTCCTGTTTCAAGCAGAATCAAATCAGGGATAAGCGAAAAACCCGCACCCCCTAATATGATTTTCGCCTCAGTGACCTCTTTGGCTCTTGTCACAATGTCCTTGACTATATCTATGTAATACTGTTCATTCATGAGATTTACGTTGTCGATATTCCGGACCGAAATACCGATCAATTCCGGGCTGAAACTCTTAATCTCCAGGGTAAGGGCATCGAGGGAACTGTTCTGCTCAAGAAAGTCAAACTGCCGTATCTCATGCCCTGCCTCTGCCAGCGCAGAGGCTACCATGCTGACGCCGAGGGGATAAATCGGATAGGGGGATACAGTCACATTCGAGGAGATCAGGAGTATCTTCATTTTGACTGCTCCTTTTGCTTGTCTCCCTTCCAGCTTCTGCCTGCAAGCCGCTGCCGCTGATATGTGCCGCTCTCCTTTTCCTTTTCAAGGACCTTCATGAAAAGCTGGGCCATCTTGATCTCCTGACTGCAGCTGCCATAAAAAGTGTCCCAAGCGTAATAATACATTTCCTGTAATTTCTCAGCGCTTATCAGCGCAGGCTGATAGACCACCTCACCGCCGGTATATCTGCGCCAGTCATTGTGGAGAATTCTGCCTTCAGCTTCCAGTGTGGCCCTTATGGGAGTGTGGGGAAATGGGGTCAGTATGGTAAACTCGGCAAGATCGAGGTTGATTTCAAGCAGGAAATCCACAAGCCGTTTTATATAATCTTCATCGTGGTCATCCATTCCCAGGATAATCGTCCCTTCGACACCTATGCCGCGCTCCTGCAGCCTCTTGACCCGCTTTCTTATATGGTCGGAAGTATCGAAGATCGCCTGATACACATACCAGCAACCAGCCTCTGCCGCCAGATCAAGTATCTCGTCGTCATCCTTGATAGGGTGAGAGATCCACTTTTTCTTAAGAGGTATAAGTGCGCGGAACAGGGCTTTTTCCCACTCGTCGTCCTGGGCCATTGAATTGTCCACAAAGAAAAGACGGTTATTGTCTATACCCTGAAGCTCACTGACGACCGACTCAATCTCTCTGGGCCTGAACTGCCGTCCACCCAGAAAAGGTGTACAGCAGGGAAAGCAATTGAATCTGCATCCTCTCGATGCATGGATCAGGTCAACCATCTGCACCCCGCGGTAGTTATAAAGATCACGGTTAAGGATGCTCCTGCGGGCAGGACCTATCAGACGTGTATCAGGGAAATCCATCTGGTAGTTGTAGACCTTCTTGAGTTTCTTGTTCCGCACGTCTTCTACCACAGCACCGAACCTGCCCTCCGCTTCACCCAGAAACACTGAATCCGCATGCTCAAGAGTCTCTTCAGAATGGAGCATCGTGCCTATCCCACCAAAGATTACGGGCACGCCTGAGTCCCTGTATTTATCAGCGATTTCCCAGCCCCTCGGTATCTGGCAGGTGAGCATGGCTGATATGGCAACTAAATCAACCTTTTCATCAAAATCCAGCTCCTCAACATTCTCGTCGCAGAAAGAAAGCTCTACGTCTTCCGGCACGGCTGCTGCAAAGCAGACCGGTCCGTGGGGTGGGAGATGAAACTCTGTCTGCCTGCTTAATTTCGGCCATTTGGGGTAAATAAGTTTAATTTTCACTTTATACCTTTCCCTTTCTTATCATCATAAATTCTTCAGCCATGTCACGCAGGCCGCCCCCTTTTTCTAGTGCAGGCAGGGCTTCTGAAATATCGCAGAGCACCTGCTGCCCAGGCGCAGGGTCTTTCACAAAAACAAAATATGCAGCCTCATCCTCCGTGTTTATCCCGGCAAGTACCAACCGGGTCTCACCAAGCATCAGCAATTCAGCGGCGGTCCTTACGACCGGCAGCAAAGAGGCCTGACCTGAAGTCATATAAAACACCGGCCCCTGCAGGCCAAAATGAATAGCGGCCTCACCAAGAGGGCTTGTTGGAAGGGTGTAGAGAAAAAGATTGCCTCTGGATAATTTCCTTCCGCTGTCTACATAGTCACGAAAATAAGCGATGT
The DNA here is from genome assembly GCA_947085015.1 of uncultured Nitrospirota bacterium. Classification (GTDB taxonomy): domain Bacteria; phylum Nitrospirota; class Thermodesulfovibrionia; order Thermodesulfovibrionales; family UBA6898; genus UBA6898. The sequence continues at coordinate 37,541 of CAMTUV010000030.1, read as the reverse complement.
CCGCAAGAAGGGAACCATCCGCGTTAGTGCTGATAAGCCCCATGTCTTTTTTCAGGTTGCTGTCATAAGCCTCTCCCGCGTCCCTCAATGCAAGGGCAACAGCATAACAGACCAGCTTTGAGACCTCATCAAGCCGACCGAAATTTTTAAAAGTACAGGAAAAGATACCTGTTCGTGAGAGCCCATCAAAGGAGGTGAAGTCCTTGTAGCTTACAAGCATATTATTTCTCACGCACATATATTCCTCTTTATTAATCCATGCCAGGCCGCTGATTGCAATCATCGCGCTATTCTCATGCCAGCACAATTGCGGAGTTGATACCGCCAAAACCAGCGTTGGTCATCAGCGCCACGGAATTTTTCCGGATCAGACGATGCTCGGCAGACACCCATCCCCCGGCCTCGGGGTCAGCCTCTCTTAGATTAACAGTCGGAGGCACCGCCCCCTCTTTGATTACCTTCATCGCAATTATCATCTCTATAAGGCCGGCAGCGCCCATAGTGTGACCAATGCCCCCCTTGATCGAATAAATTGGTCTCCTGTCGCGAAAGACTGAGCTAAAGGCCCTGATTTCCATCGAGTCGTTATAGACCGTGCCTGTACCATGGGCGGAAATAAAGCCGACATCTTTTTCGATTATCCGCGCTGAACAAAGTGCCTTTCCTATGGCCAAGATCAGTCCCTCACTCTGGCGGGAAGGTCCGGTCATATGGTTGGCGTCATCGCTCAGTCCCCAGCCAAGGACTTCCCCAAGGGATGCCAGCTTCTCTTTCTCTGCCCTCTCTTCACTCATAAGCAGCACAAATGCGGCGGCCTCTCCTAGGCTCAGCCCGCTTCTGTTTTTGTCGAACGGCATTGCAGAAATCTTTTCAAGCGCCATAAGAGATGAAAACCCCGAGTAGACGAACTCAGTCACGCTGTCACAGGCAACCACCAAAACGCAATCGCTTCGTCCGCTCCTTATCATAGCAGCAGCCCTCGCTATGGCGACTGCGGATGAGGAGCAGGCAGCTGATATAAGAGTCCCATTAGTATTGACGCCTGCAAGCAGAGCGACCTTTTCAAGAAAAGTTGCCTGGCTGTTATTGAACGTCTCCTTGCGGTTTTGAAGTACCATCTCCTCAAGAAGGTCTATCTCCCCTTTCGTAGTGGCCACTAAAAGGTCGGCATCAGAAGGTATTGGCGAGGATTTTTCAAATAAAGCAGCGAGCATCTGCATGACTAAAGAATCTTTCTGGTGATATTTCAGGCCATCTATCGTACCTGCATAATCAGATTGAAAAGAGCTCGTATCAAATCTGTTAAGTCTCGAAATGGCTGTCTTGCCGATAAATATATTGTCCCAGCAGGCATCAGTGCCCAAGCCGTAGGGCGTAAGCATTTCAGATAAGACCGCTACGACCCTCATACAGGCTGATGAAATTCGCCTGTTTTCCATCTATGCCGGCACCTCTCCAGTAATGCGGGAGAGACTATGCAGACCTCGCCGCTTTCCGCTTCAGTCAATAACTGGACTGTGTACCCGCAGGCAGCAAGCGAACCGTCCTGTTTATAAAGACCAAACTCCGTATTGAGGCGGGCCCCTTCATGCCAGATCAGGGAGGCCCTGGCCTTAAACTCCTCGGCAAGACGGAGAGACTGGTAGTAATCCACGTGGAATTCAACAATCGGTGCCCGCAGGCCTGCCTCATGGAAGTCCTTGTATGAAAGTCCGCAGAGCCTGCCCAACTCCTCGGCAGCCTCCTCGAAGTACAGGGAATACCTTCCGTGCCAGACAATGCCCATCACATCGGCCTCGCTGAAATGAACCCGCCTCAGGACCTCCGCGACAACAGGTAGAGGCATATCTTCGCCTCTTTCAAAATAGGTCTTTCTTTTCCTGTTTCTCATATGTTCTTTTCCTGTATTATCCCGCGTAATTTCAATTCCGAAACCACTTGTCCGCCCCTGCTGACAGAGGCCTTCACAATAAAATCGTCGGGTGTATCCTTTATACCGGAACAGACACAGGCAATTTCTTCAGACGGTAATACAGGCAAAAAAAACTTCGCTGATATGATCTCCTTTAGCAAAAAAGCCTTGCCTGCTTTTTCGAGCATGGAGACAACACATTGTATCTGACAGACACCCGGCAGGACCATTCCAGACGGGAAATGTCCCTGAAAGCCGACGAACTCATCAGGAAAGGTGAAACGGGCAGTCACTACACCGTCTGCCGATGTCTCAGGCACTGTCATATAGTTCTCAACTTCTTTTTTTATGCTCAATCCGAGACTTCCTTTAATCTTATGATCAATCTGTAGCCATACAGGTAATTCTTCAAAATCGTACCTCCGGGATATATTTTTCCGTCCTTGCTTATATATTCGTAAAAAGAAACACGATACACAGGAGTTCCCTTCTCATAATACGCTTTTTCTGTAAGGTATTGATCAGGTCCTGAAAAAACATATTCCGCATTGCCTTCTCCCTCCTGCTGTCTGAAGATCACTGAGAATTTTTTCCTGTCGACTTCAGCTTCTTTGGAGGGGACCAGATCGAAATAGACCCGCTTGATGTCTTCTCCTACCATCTTTCCAAAATTACCCTTTGAAGTAAATTCCGGAAGGGCAAAAAGGGTATTTACGCTGTCTTTATCGATTGATAACTCGAAAAGTTTCACTCCCATCTGGTTTATAGATACAAGCGTGCAGGTCCTCTCAGCAGTATTGACATCAACAAATCCTATGGCGGAAAACGTTTTCCAATTATACTCAAAGACAATGGTGTTCAGCAATCGTAAGCGCTCCGGAATACCCGCCTGAAACCGCTCCCTTACCATTGCCGGATCGACTGATGAATAGGGCTCATCGAGCGTCTTTTTAAAAGGAATGCTCTCGCAGCCGGTCATGAGAAATAGCATCAACAGAACAAACGACAGCCTCTTCATGCATCTCCTCCCTGATGTTTTCGCGTTGATAGCATACTGCAAAACGAGGGTACCACGAACATGGCAGAAAGATATCCTGTAGACATGCATATTACCATCGCAACGCCTGTAGAATAAAAGGCCGGATGTTTGGCAAACAGCAGCGCCCCTGCGCCAATAATATTGGTGGCAGCAGATAAAGACACTACAAACGCGGTCCCCATGGTCAGATTATTCCGGTAATCATATGTTCTGCCGATACCGTAGTCCACAATAACGCCGCTGGTAATGATCGCAGCCACGATGTTCACCACATTGAGGGGGAAACCAAAGAGCGACATAAGGCCGGCAAGCCATACCATTCCCGTTAAAACAGGTATGAGGGCAATGACAGTTTCTTTGATGTTTCTGAAAAATATATACGTCAGAACAATATTAAACAAAATCGCAAGCGGAACAAGGAACTTCGCCTCCCTGGAGGTAAAACCGGATATGGATTCAGACAGCGCACGGCCTGAGACAACAAATGTTCCGGGATGGACTCTGGTCAAGTCCGACATGGTTTGGACAAACTTCTTTTCATCAGGGAAAAAGGACAGTATCCTGTACCCCTCCGGTCTTTGCTGCACAAACCGTTCTTTTACCTTTGCCATGAACTCGTTATCTTCACTGCTGTTGTCAGCGACTTTATATATGCTGTCAAAAAAAGGAGAAAAGGCCTCTTCGGAAAAGTCATACTTCGGTGATGCGCTTTTAATGAGACCTCTGAGCTTTCCCTCCCTTCCCTGTCTCCAGAAATCATTCCAGTGTTCAACATTTTTTCTTCTCGTCTCTTCAGACGACCAAAACAGAGACAGGCTCGAAAAACGATCTGTACCCATAGTTGCTGCGACCTTTTGAAATACAGCGTCATTGGTCTTCATCGCCTCTTCAAAGGTCTTGCCCGTGACCACGAAAATAGCCTGACCTGTATTTCCTCCCCAGACCGCATGAAAGTTCTTTTCTGCATTTATTACTTCAGGTCCGCTGCCATCGAGTTGTTTAATGTCACTTTCAATCCTGACATTAAAAGCCAGCACTGCTGCTGCAACAGTCAGGACAGCCCACAAGCCAATGCTCACATTTCTCAGCCCATGGTTTCTTTCGAACCTGTCAACCATCCCCTGCGGTCTGATCTCAGGATAGTTCTTCCATTGCAGGGTTTGGGGCAGGATAAAAAGCGCAAAAAAGAGGGACATTACAATACACAGTATCGAAAAAAGGGCCAGTTGGTGATATCCATGGATTTTGGAGAAGTAAAGCACGAGAAATCCGAACACAGAAGTTATCGCGTCCACGCACAAAAGCTTCGCAAGTTTCAGTGCGCGGGAAGGGTCAGACCCTTTTCTGGATGAAACATAGACCATGAGGCCGTAATCGACCGAGATGCCAGCGATCGCAGTCCCAAACCCGATAACCAGATAGGAGAGCTTACCGGCAATAAAATAGGACACGTTGATCGCCAAAATGACCGCAAGAAGCGGAATAATATATACGAAAACAACTCGCATGTCCCTGAATACAGCAAAAAAAAGCAGTAGAAAAACAACCGAAACCATGATCGAAAGAATACTGATGTCGCGCCTGATGATTTTTTCATTGCTGACAGTATGCATGTGCCCGCTTATGCTATCGGCAGAGACATATCCGGGCAAACTCCCGAGGTTTTCATAAAGCGCGGACAGAAGCTTTTTGGAGTTAGGGCTATCCGTCATCTTCACGGGTGTCTGAATGATCAACATGGCATGGCGGCCGTCGCTGCTGATAAAATGGCCGTCTTCGACAGAGACGTCATAACCCATGGAAGCCGGAAGGGCCTTTAACTTGTCCATAAGGAGGAAGTTTATCCCAAGAGGGTCTGTCCGGAACATCGGAGTCATAAAAACACTCTCCGGCTTCAAAGACTGTATATATATCCTCTTTAATTTATCTGAGACCGTGGCCGCATTTATCTGACTGTCAATAAAAAACAGGTCTTTTTCAGTAAGTATCTGCGGGGCATAATTCAAAAAAAAACCGTCCATCACATTCGCAACTGAAAACCCGGTTGTCACCTTACTGAACAAGGGAGGAGTGAGAGAGGCTGCCAACTGGTCGACTGCGTTAAACAGGTCCTTTTTGTTTCTGTCAGCTGAGGTAAGCTTTAGTGAGACTATGACCTTGTCGGAAAGGTTCGAGTCCCGCAGAAAACTCATGCTGCGGTCTATGTCTTTGTCAGGTGGGAGCATCATATCAACATTGCCGTCATACTGCACAAAAAATAGCCCTGCGCCTGCGACCAGTGCTAAAAGTATTACACCTGCAAGCACGTACTTCCTGTTGACCTTTATAAAACCGGAAAGCAGGTCAAAGTACCTGTCAAACACGCTTTACCTCAAAAAAGCTGCTCTCAAGAGGCACGTCCAGCAGAGTATTGGAAAATTCCAGAGTGGTCGTATCGCCGCTCATCTCATGAATTTTTATCTTCTTCAGATATTTTTCATCATCCCTGAACGTAATCGTGATACTCTTTATCATCTTCCGTGCAATGTTCTTCTCATTTGGGACAAACTCAATAATCAGGGGGTGCTGCTGCAGCACACTGACGTTGTTATCGACCATAAGAGCGCCGTATTCCCCTGAAAACCATACAGACAATTGGTTGACAACATTTTTAAAGATCGGATTTTTTGAAAGAGAGAGTTCCTGGACCTGGTTGGTATCTTCGTCCCACTGCCGGATCGCTTTGTCAGTGATGACCACTGAATATTTCACGGGCTTGTCAACATGCCACGCCAGCATGTTGGGCTTTTGCATATAGATGCGACCCCGGAGTACGATCTTTTTCTTGAACATCGCCAGCTCTTTCTCCTGAGCAAAATCCGTTTTAAGACTCTTGAAGCCGGAAACTTTTTTCCCTATTGTGCGGAGCAGTTCCTGCATTTCAACTTCTTTGGCGGAAAGTCCATTCTTTATATCCAGCCCGTCCTTTGTCTCGCCATTGGCCCGGGAGGCCATCAGTGCTGGAAAAAACAGGGAAAGAAGCATCAGAAGAATGATAATTCTTTTTATTTCCATTTTATTTTTCACTATGCCAGACCTTAATTTCACCTTTGGCTATCATGTCCTTCCCCTTGAAAATTTCCCCCATGATTACACCGAATCCTCCGTATTTTGCAACTTTATAGGTATAAACATTCAGCGTATCGCCTACCCCTGCGCTCCCCAGAATCTCCAGATTCTTTGCGCCCAGGAGAAAACCCTTTGAGTCGTTACTGCCATTACCTAAATTCTTAAACCCATTGTGGGCTGCAATCGCCTGTGAAATAATTTCAGGATAACAGGCCTCCTCAAGCCTGCCTTCCTCAGAGACAAATATCGTGTCTTTCGCTATAACAACTTCCGCTACGGATTCCCTTTCCCCCACCCTGAGCAGTTGAGTGACCATACGCATGGGAGGTTTATGAGGCACTAATTTGGCTGCATCCATCGGCAGCCTGAAAATATCGTCCTGTTTGTCCTGATTTTTCCAGCAGAGGGGATCAGAAGCCAGATAGTCTCCGGTCAACTGGAAGGCGGCCCCCCGGCAGCCGTAACACCTGTCCAGGCTGGAGCATTCTCCACAGGGCCCCTTGATAGTATGTTTATAGTTCTTCAGGTCATGGATGACCTCGCTGTCCAGAAGAATATCCGCCAGTTTCCTTTTTCTGATATTTCCAACAGGGATCGTGACCCCAACGCAGGGCTGGACGCCTCCGTAGGCATCGATTGCGCAGGAGAATTGGTGCCGTTGGCATTCCCCACCGACCAAAGGCGGTTGAGGTTCCCAGTGATGTCCATACTTCCTGCGGTCTATCTCCGATATCCTGCGAAAAAATGCATGGACACGTTCTGTATCAACATACAGCAAGTCATTTTTTTTCGCATTGCCCTGGGGTGTGATCATTTCAAAATAAGGGGTGACGTTCTGGTCCTTCAGCCACTCCCACATCCGTTCGAGCTCATCGATGTTCTGGTTGCAGATAATAGTGCTGACCCCCAGGGGCGCATCAGAGGGGTACCCAGCAGCCAACAGGTTCCGGAAGGCCTCCTGTATCTGGGAATAGGCTCCTTTTTTCCCTGAGAGCATGTCCTGTATCTTTTCCTCAAAGGTATTCATTTTCAGTACTACCGCCACACCGTGATCGCGTAATATCTGCGCTGTAGCAGCATCAATCCCTGTCCCATTGGTGAAGAGCTCTATATACAGGCCCTCTGCTTTTATGAATGCGAGCATCTCAAGGATGTGAGGGTATATCATCGGCTCTCCGCCCAAAATTATGATCTTTCTCGCACCCAGGTCTTTGGCCTGCAGTATCACATCCCTGATTTCATCGACTGTCAGTTCGCCATCGAAATTCAGATCGTCTTTTGCGTAACAGTATACGCAGTTAAAATTACATCGGCGGGAGAATTCAACCTCCACGGAAAGCAGCCTGCCGCTGCTGATCGCCTCCGCGATCTCCTCTGGTGAAAATTCTGCCCCGTACATGCGACTTCTACAACTCTGCATTTTTGTCTCTCCTGTCTATTAATCTGACTAATTTTCGCGAATTCCCCGAATATACCTGTCCCCTCACCTGCTCCTCGCTCTCTATGACCACCTCAGGACGAACCCGCAAACGGGCCTGGAGTTCATTTGCAATACTCTCTGCCGAACAGTCGCCGTTGCTGACCGACACACATATCTTTATCTGATCAGAAAGATCATAAGCGCTTGACAGCGTGACATAATATTCACTGATGTCCGGGAGCTCAGCCAGCACAGAGTAAATGGCCTGGGGATAGAGGGTAGTTCCCCGGAATTTAATCATCTGTTTCTTTCTTCCAATGATCGGCCCAAGCCGCGGAGAAAAACGGCCGCAACCGCAGGCACTGTCGATAAGAAAACTTACATCGCCGGTCTTGAACCTCAGCAGAGGCATGCCCTCTATGGAGAGTGGCGTTAACACAACCTCCCCTGTTTTTCCGCAGGGCATTACCTCACCTTTATCATCAACAATCTCTACCAGCGCGAGATCAGGATGGAGATGCCCCCCGGCCTGCATCCCGCATTCACAAAAAGACGTGATGGTTTCAGAAGAGGCATAAGTCGAAAAAATCCTTGCTCCCCATATCTCCTCGAGCTGCTCTCCCATTTTCAGAAGAGACATATCTTTGTCCCTTACAGGCTCTCCGATACATATCAATTTAGATACGCCGATGTCGCGTGGCCCAATACCTTTGGAAACAAGATACTGCCCCAGTTTAAGTAAAAAAGAAGGGACCCCGACAATAACGGTTGGCTTGACCCTCAGCATGGTCTCAAAATGGCTCGCAACGCTGTTGAGGCCGTTTCTCACCGCAGCCGCGCCCAGACTTCTTGTCCCCATAAAATAGGCCAGGCCGGCAATAAAACAGCGGTCAAGTGTGCATGTAAGAAGGACTATGTCCTCTGCCGAAATACCGCAGCCCGCCAGAGAGATTTCCTCATTGTACGCGAGTCTCCTGAGGTCATTTTCCGTATACATGATCCTCGTAGGAGTGCCGGTAGTCCCGGAAGAAAAAACAATATCAACTATTTTCGAAAAAGGGACGGCGAGAAAATCATCGCAGTTTTCCCCAAAATGCGTTTTTTCAGTAAACGGCAGCTCCTGCAGGCGGTCAAGCCCGGTATGCTCAAGGTCTATGCTGCTCAGCGTCCTTCTGTAATATGGGGAATTGCCGGCAAGGTATCGCAGATGGTCCCTGAAAAGGTTTTCCTGGGCCTCACGGATCTTCTCTGACCCTGAAAATTCCAGCCCCCTGTATGCAGGAGAAAAGCTGCTCATACCCTGCTCTCCATCAAAGACAGCTGGCTGTCTATTGTTGCCCGCACCCTGTTTTTCAGTGCGAAGAAGCTGAAATGCCTGTATTCTTCCCAAAGCATCGCAGGCAATCTGCGCACCCTGACCGTTCCCGGCCTGAAAAGAAAAGACCCCTTTGGTGGAATATTCTCATTTCCCACGATACAAAGAGGGACTATAGGCGCCTTTGACCTGAGGGCCAGACGGAATGCAGCGCCATGAAAAGAGCCTACCTCCCTGCTTCCCGAGCGCGTGCCTTCAGGGAAGAAGATTATCGAAACGCCCTCTGCAAGCAGGGTCTCGGCCCTCTCATAGAAAAGCTCAGACGTCATCAATTTAATATTCAGATATCCAGCCATCTTCGCAAAGCGGCCGATGACCGGAATATGAAAAGGCCAGGTGTTCACCACCTGTACCGCCTCAAGGGGAAGCACGCACATAAGAAAGGCGTCAGAGGCAGCCCTGTGATTGCAGACAAATATATAACCCCCTCCGTCAGTTCCTCTACCGGAACAATCCTCATACCGGAGTCTGATAAATGGAAAGGGTACCGAGGTCATGACCCTGCCGTACCAGCTTATGCAACGTCGAAACCTCTTCATGACACTGCGTTTCCGCATGAAGAGTGACAAAATAAATACAAAAAGAGAAAGCAAAGGGATTACAACCACAGAAGATATGAGGAATAACGTGTAGAGATACACATTCATTAAGATGAGCAGTATCCGGCCCATTTGTCAGGAAGCCTTCTCGTCTCCGGCATTTTTTATCGTGGAAATAAACTGATACAAGTCCTGCAATGTGCGTATGTCCCGGATTTTATCTTCGTTTCTGATATTAACTCCAAAACTCTTCTGGAGCGCGACGACCAGATCCACTACATCAAGGCTGTCCAGTCCCAGGTCGTTAAAGATATGCGCCTCAGGCTTCAACCTTTCCTTTTCTATCTCAAAGGACTCCTCAAACACCTTATCGGTCCTCTCTATAATCTCCTCTTCAGTCATCCTTTCACCTCACGGGTTGATTTCAAATCTTTTTACAGACAAGCGCCGCGTTTATGCCGCCGAAGGCAAAACAGTTTTTCAAGATCGTATCAATTTTTATTGGGACCGGGCTCATGACATGATGTATTCCGGCACACTCGGGACTTATGTTTTCAAGATTCAGCGTCGGATAAATAATGCCCCTTTGCATCATACGCAATGAAGCGATGAGTTCTATCGCGCCTGAAGCCCCAAGAGTATGACCGATATATCCTTTGAGACTGCTGACAGGGACAGAAGCACCGAAGACCTCTTTTATCGCCTCAGCCTCCTCCTTGTCTCCCTGCAGGGTCGCTGTAGCGTGCGCATTTATATAGTCGACCTCCCCCGGGCCAATACCAGCCTCATGCAACGCCTGTATCATACATTTAACCATAGACTCACTGTTGGATTGGCTGACGTGTGAACCATTCCCATTGGTATTATAACCCGTAATTTCAGCGTAAATCCTGGCATTTCTTTTGATCGCCCGGTCGTATTCTTCTAACACAACAACACCGCTCCCCTCCCCGCAGACAAGACCGTCCCGGTCCCGGTCAAAAGGCCTCGGTGTCTTTGAGGGGGCATCGTTGAATCCTGCTGATGTGGCCATAAGTACATCGAAAGACCCTGTAACAGTCGGATGGACCTCTTCGGCGCCTCCGCAGAGCATAACGTCCTGTCTCCCTAATCTCACAAGGTCATATCCGGCGCCGATTGCCTGCAAAGAAGAAGCGCAGGCTGCAGAGGTGGCCATTATGTACCCTGTCAGTTCAAGGTATTGTGCAACATTCGCTGAGGCGGTATGGGACATGCACTGAAAAAACATCGAGGAATTCAGCTGGCTGATATCTTTATTGGGCAGCATGATTTCAAAGGCGTCATTGATACTCTTTGCGCTGCCCATGGTAGAGCCGATTGCGCACCCCATGTTCATCTGCGGGACCATAGCAGGGTCTATTCCTGCATCAGCGAGTGCCTGCTGAGCGGCCTGGGCCGAAAAAATACTCATGCGCCCCATAAAACGTCTTTTCTGGCGGGGAATTGCCCGTTCGTCTATTATCTCTGCTGCTGCTGCAACATGGCTTCTGAGGCCGATATACTGGTCCCAGCCTTCCATGAAGCGCACCGCGCTCCTGCCCTGCTCAATCCCTTCCATAAGCGCTTCCACATCAGAGCCGAAAGGGGAGACAGCGCCTGCTCCTGTAATAACAACCCTGTTGAGTTTCATAGATAACGTCCCACAAAGTCTTCGTATTTTTCTTCTTTTATGATAGACCTCCCCACAATAAAGGACGACATCATCGCGCCTATTATGCCCGGCAGAAGTGAACTTTGGCCTGCAGCAAATAATTTCCGCAGAGGAAGTTTCCCGAACAGATTATACTGCCCTACCTTCTGTTTTATGCCGTAAGCAGAGCCATCGGGACTGTTCAAATAATCCCTGAAGGTAAGCATTGAGGCAGTATCAACAACACTGAGGCAGTCTCTGTATTTTGGGAAAACCCTGAATATGCGTTCCCTGATGCTCTCAGTCCTTTGCAGTTTATAATCCTGATAGGCCTGCGGTCTCTGGCCTCTTCTGGTGTCTTTCCAGGCAGCAACGTGCTCGAAAGAAGAGGTTTCGAGGATATTGATAATTTTTCTCCTTGTTCCTCTCACTTCCTCTTCAGCTCTGATAAGCACCAGGGCACCCGGCCCCTCGTATCCGGGATCAAGTATCTGGTTTATGTCAGTATGCGGGAAAATAGAGACGATCGGATTGTCCGATTCCTCATCCCCGCAGCCAGACTCCAGTGTTGCGAACAAGGCAAAAAATCCCGTGGAGGCCTCAAAAGAAGAAACGCGGCTGAAAAAAGCCTTGCTCATTACACCGTCCGGAATAAGTTTCAGAATCTCTTTTGGATGAATGGTCAGGACACAATTTTCGCACTCAATCTCTTCCCCTGTGTTCAGGATGAATCTGCCCACGCGGTTGTCCCGGATATCAGCCATTTCCACAATAGAGGTCCCGCACAAGACATCTATGTCAAAGTCCTGAAACCTTTTTTGAAACGCCTCTATGAGAGCGCCGCCGCCGCCCTGAATGCGCGCGACAGACTCATAAAGACCCAGGCAGATCCTGCTGTGATCTGCAAAGCTCATCTCCTGTGGTTTGACTCCGTAGCACATGGCAAAACCGGACAGAAGCGCCTTTAAAACTTTATTGCCTGTCAGAGCATTTAATACTTCATCCAGTGTCATGAAATCTTCATCTATGTGACTCTGATTCATTGCCAGATTACGAAGGTCCATTGAAGGAGTTTGCGCGCAGACCTGAATTACTTTGTCGAAATATTTGTCGATGGCTGATGCCTCAGACGGGAAATAACCCTTTAACCTTTCACGCATCTTTGGAAAGCCATAGGGGATTTCATAGAGCCTGTTTTCGGATTCCAGAAAAAAAGAGTTGGCGTTGTCTTCAGGAAGAAAAACCGGTTCAATGGAATCATATATCCCCAGCGCGGTCAACATGTCATATAGCAACCCGCTCTTCTGAAGCCCGCCGGTAAAATGAAAACCCGTATCAAAGGGAACACCGTCTCTGGTGAATACTGAAAGAGACCCTCCGATGCGAGGGCTTTTTTCGAGCAGCAACACCTTGCGGCCGTTCATCGCAAGGAAAAGGGTCATGGCAAGTCCGCTTACGCCGCTTCCGACAACTACATCGTCATATTTCTTCATTCCACTTGATAACCAGAAGGAGTCGACAACAGAAAGGTCCAACAAAACCTACATCGACAGACCTCCATTGACAGCTATGACCTCCCCGTGAATATACATATTTTTTTCAGTGCACAGAAAATTGACCACAGCTGCAACATCTTCCGTATTGCCCAGCCTGTTTTGGGGAATGAGGGGCAGGACCTGTTCCTTCGGAATACCTTCCGTCATTTCAGTTTCGATAAACCCCGGAGCAACAACGTTTACAACTATATTCCTTTTACCCACCTCGCGCGCAAGTGCCTTTGCCGCCCCTATCAAACCAGCCTTTGACGCGGAATAATTGACCTGGCCTGCCTGTCCGATCTGTCCCGAGGTCGAAGATACAACAACAATTCGCCCCTCTTTGGCTCGCAACATCGAAAACAGGACTGTGCGTGTCACATTATAAAAACCGTCCAGATTCGTGGAAAGAACAGAATCCCACTCCTCTTTGGTCATCCACATTAAAAGATTGTCCTTCCTGATACCTGCGTTATACACAAGTGCGTAAGGCGCCGAATCTTCGGTCAGCTTTCCCAGTGCAGCTACGGTTTCCTCATAATTTGAGATATCGAAACAAAGCAGTTCGCACGAACTTCCCTTCTTTTCTATATCAGCCTTTACAGACTCAGCAGCAGAATGATTGCTTTTGTACGTCAGCCATATATCAAAGCCGGAATCAGCCAGCCGTAAAGCAACTGAACGCCCGATTCCACGACTTCCGCCAATTATCAATGCGATCTTCTTTGTCTGATTGTCCGTAATATACCCCCGTAATGGTAAAACATTATAGAAAACACCTCCGCATTTATCAAGCCTCACAGCCTTTGTCAGGCCAAGGCAGAAATGTCCGGTTCACAGCAAAATATCATAGAAGCAACGAACTTCTCTGGCTAAAGCATACGATATTTTCTATAATATCACCCTCATGAAAAAGAAATCAGCGACAACAAAGAAAACTCTTCTCAGGCCCAACTGGGATGAATATTTCATCAACATTGCAAAAGCTGTGGCCACGCGCGCGACCTGCAGCAGGAGAAGATACGGTGCTGTTGTAACAAAAGAGAATATCATCGTGAGCACCGGGTATAACGGCGCAGCAGCCGGCGTGACCGACTGCCTGGAGGTCGGCAAATGCACGAGGATGGAGCTCAAGATTCCTCATGGCCAAAGATACGAACTCTGCCACAGCGTGCATGCAGAGGCAAATGCTATCATCAGGGCATCTGCTGACGAACTGAAGGGAGCAACGATCTATGTATCAGGAGTTGACGCAGAGGGAGACGAATGCGATTCAGCACCCTGCATGATGTGCAAGAGGATGATCCTCAATGCCCGCATAGCTCGTGTTGTCTATTCCGACGGCAAGGCCACGTACCACGTCATCGATCCGACCGACTGGCTGAAAGACAGGATTTAGTGTCGGTGCAGGGTGACAGTGCCAGATTTTTCCGGCGAGTGTTAATCGGCATTGACTTCGCGACCAGAGCTGCCTAAGCTGCCATCTTCTTGGGGGCATACCTCTTAAGTTTCTTTTTGATAGCTCGAAACCCTCTTTTGTTTCGATAGGCTGTGATTACGGTACCGTTATCATCTGAAACCACCAGAACTGTGCCCTCAAGTCTGGCAATCCGGTCATCAGACCTGAGCTCCTCGGGAATATGCCTGTGCCCAAGGAAATAGAAGACTGCTCCGGCGGCCTGTACTGTCGTGCCATAACGAAGAATAAGATCAAAATCCTCCCCGTGGATGTTCCTCTGTGCTGCCCTCTCTTCCGCATGTCTGCTGATTCTCTCTGCCATCGCACCCTCCTCTTTTTTTGTCTTACCTTATTGTAACAGCCGACCTCCCCCATGCAGTGTCCTACGTTTTCAGATCGGCAAAGCCGAGCGGCCCCTTGACCTCAGAAGCCATTTACATTACAATGAAGTAAGGAATATCTAATTAGGTAAGGAGCTTAATATGACCGTAGCCACCATAACGACAAAGGGCCAGACAACAATACCAAAGGAAATCAGGGAGCATCTGAAGCTGCATGCCGGAGACCGAATCGATTTTCTCATTGACGACAGCGGCGAGGTTATCGTGCGGCCTGCAACTTCCGACGTAACAGAGTTGGAAGGCATTCTGCACCGGCCAGGTATGAAAGCAGTATCAATCGAGGAGATGTCCTGGGCGATCAAGTCTCGATATAAGAGAGCCTAAGTAATGAAGGGTCTTGACACCAACGTGCTCGTCAGATACCTTGTGCGTGACGATCAAAAACAGGCCCAGAAGGCCTCTTCGCTTATTAATAACGTGTCATCCTCGGGCGAGTTCTGCTACATCAACGCTATTGTGCTTTGCGAGCTGGTATGGGTTCTTGAATCTGCATACAGCTATTCAAAAAAAGAGATTGCCGACGTGATCGACAAAATTCTTGTTACGCGGCAGTTTGAGGTAGACCGCAAAGACCTTGTTATCCACGCACTCAGGGAATACCGGGAGGGCAAAGGCGACCTCGCCGACTACGTTATCGGAAGGAGCAACCGCGCCTCAGGGTGCGATGCTACAGCCACTTTTGACAGGGCGCTCAGGGGAAGCGCATCTTTCGAACTCCTGGACTGACTTACTAAGAGTCTCAAAATTGAATTTACATTTAATCAGAAAATCTCCCCCAACCCCTCTTTGCCAAAGAGGGGAAATACCTCCCTTTGACAAAGGGAGGATAGGAGGGATTTTACAAATAATATTGTCATTATCATGAAATTGTCGATAATAACGGTCTTATAATTCCAACCACTTCTTTAACAAAAACTTCGCACCCTGCTTATCTAAAGGATTATTTCTGTTTCCGCACTGGGCGTCCTGCACGCATGAGGGGCAGCCGCTTTCGCAGGGGCAATCTTCGATGATCCGCAAGGTGGCCTCAAGCCATTCAGGAATGATGTCTAACACCCTGCGCGTAAGTCCTACCCCCCCTTCATGGCCATCGTACATGAAGATGGCAGGAAGGCCAAAGTCCGGGAATGAAGTATGGCTCAACCCGCCGATATCGCCCCTGTCGCATAAGACGAAGAGCGGCATGCAGGCAATGGCAGTATGCTCCACCGCATGTATCGTGCCGCCGAGATCAAACCCTCTTGCCTCGATCTCCCTCTCAATCTCTCTGTCTACGACGACCCAGAGTCCTTCGCTCTCAAATATATGATCCGGCAATTGCAGCGGCGTTGTCGATATCCACTTGCTGTCGGACACGCGCTTTGTATCGTATCCCATCACCTTCTGGATGATCCTCAAACGTCCCCAGTCAAAGCAGAGCCTGCCGAACCCCATTGTCTCCTGCTTCTCGATGATCTGAGTCGTATCACCGCTCACCGGCTGGGTATAGAATGCAAGATTAGCGGACCTGCAGATCGCTCTCTTCTTTTGAATATCGAGTTCCACAACTTTATACTGCTTGCCGCGGTGGAGGTAAACAGCTCCGGGGAAGGCCTCTCTGAATACCCGGGCACCGCCCAGTTCACCGATCGTGCGGCCTGATTCGTTGACAAGCATAAAGCGCTCGCCCGCAGCCCTGATGCTCACATCCCTCTGCGGCATCTTGAGTGGAGAAGACCAGATACCGCTTTTTTTGCCGGGCAGCAGCGTCCCTTCTGAAACAAGTTCTTCAATCCTCGGCAAGGCCTTCTGCATATCAAAAAAGATCTCATCCTGATTCAGGTTCAGCTCGGCTGCAGCGCAGAGAAGCTGCTTCTTCAAAATATGCGCATTAAACGGATCGATCACAGCAGCCTCATGACTCTTTGCAAAGAACTCCGAAGGATGGCGCATGAAATAGTGGTCAAGGGCATCCTGAATCGCCACCAGTATAACAACGGATTCCTGCCCCTGCCTTCCGACCCTCCCAGCCCTCTGCCATGTGCTGGATACTGAGCCTGGGTACCCACAGAGGATGCAGCAGTCTAGCCCGCCGATATCAACACCGAGTTCAAGGGCACTTGTTGAAACCACACCAAGCAGGTCGCCGCTGAAAAGCCGCGCTTCGATCTCGCGCCGCTCTGCCGGAAGGAACCCCGCACGGTACGGGCTGATCTTCTCTTTCAGGTCTGGGGCATAGTTCATTGCCCAGGTAGAAATCAGCTCTGTGATCTTGCGCGCCTTGGTAAAAACGATCGTTCTCATCCCCGACCGCATGCACTGCACGAAAAGCTTTGTGGCAAGCGTATAAGGGCTTTCGATGGGGCTCATGAAATAAAAATGTTTTCCGGCTGCGGGTGCGCCGCTCTGATCGATCAGGCTGAACTGCAGTCCTGTCAGATCCTCTGCAAGGTTACCGGGGTTTGCGATCGTAGCCGAGGCCGAGATAAACTGAGGGCTTGAACCATAGTGTGCGCAGACGCGCCTCAGTCTTCTGATAACCTGGGCAACGTGGGAACCGAACACACCGCGGTACGTATGGATCTCATCAATGACTATGTATTTCAGATTCCTGAAAAATCCCTCCCATTTTTTGTGGAATGGCAGAAATGCCAGATGGATCATATCAGGATTCGTAAAGATCACATTCGGCAGATTTGCGCGTATCTCCTGACGTTTCGCGGCAGGCGTATCCCCGTCATAGACCTCTCCGATACTGCCCAGACCGACCTCTTCTGACAGCTCATTGAGGTTCTTAACCTGGTCCTGTTCAAGTCCCTTGAGCGGAAAGATATACAACGCCTGCGTATTCCGGTCAGCAAGGACAGCTTCAAGCAGAGGGATATTGTAGGCAAGGCTCTTGCCGCTGGCAGTCGGGGTCATCAGGACAATGTTTTGGCCGAGCCTGATTTGCTCTATTGCCTCTGCCTGATGGCAGTAAAACCGAGCAATTCCCCTTCTCAGAAAGATATTTCTGATCCGCTCATCAAGCTCAAGGTCGCGATATTGCTCAGCAATAGGCCTTATATGCCTGTGGCCTGCACACTGGAGCTGCATCTCCCGGTCATTATCTAAAAAATCGATGAATTCATGGATCATGATCTCTGATTGTAAAACACCCGGCTCTTTTCATGCTAATGTGATGCCCGCAACAGCCGTGCACCTTTCCCAAAACCTAATGCAGAACACCTTCATAAAGTTTCATAATCGTGAAGCCACTCTTCACTGAAGAGTGGCTTCACAGCACAAAAAACAACCAACCCCTTTGAAGTCCCCTCCCAAGAGGGGACTTCAAAGAGTTTGATACTGCGCCCCAAGGTCCCCTCCCTGGAGGGGTGCAGGGGTGGGTTCCCCTCTTCACAAGGCTTCATGATCATGAGTGAAATTTCATATCGTATGTTTATAAGCCTGTGATAATATATAAATAAGATAACTAAGAAATTGCGGGGAGGTCATTATCATGAAAAGAATACCATTACTGGCAATACTGTTTGCATTCGTTCTGAGCAGTTCGGCTTTTGCGATTGGCGGAGACGTGAAATGGTATTCGCTCAAGGACGGCACTGCAAAGGCAAAGGTCGAAAAGAAACCGATGATTGTTGACTTCTTTTATGGGAAGGGATGTCCGCGCTGCGAAAGGCTCGAAAAGGGTATCTATTCCGAGCCTCATATCGCAAAGAAGATCAACGACGATTTTGTGCCGATCTTTATTGATCTGACAAAGCCTCTGTCAAAAGAAGAAGAAGATCTGGGCAATAAATACGATTATAAGAACGACTGTCTTATGCTTTTCCTTGACCCAGAAATGAATATCATCAAAGACTCTGCGGAAAAGCATATGTGCTTTGTTGACGATATTGAGCCCGAGATATTCATCGGCTATCTCGACATGATCAAAGGGAAAATGAAAAAATAGATACTGTCTTTGCCGGGGCAATGGAAAGATATATCCTCTTTGATTTCCCTTCCATCTTCGCCTTATACTAACCCACATGAAGGGCATCATAGATTTCCATACCCATGCATTTCCGGATGCGCTGGCTGAGCGGGCTGTTCAGATACTCCTTGAAGAGGGCAGGAAGAAGTATGACGTCCGGGCATATCTTGACGGCAGGGTATCGTCGCTTCTTGCGTCCATGGATCAAAGCAATATCGAACAGAGCGTCATCTGCATGATCGCCACGAAACCGTCGCAGTTTGATCCGATAATGAAATGGTCGAAACAGATCAGGTCCGACAGGATCATCCCTTTCCCCTCGCTGCATCCTGAGTCTCCTGATGCTGTAGAACAGGTGAGACAGATCAAGACAGCTGGATTCAAAGGCGTTAAGTTTCATCCCTACTATCAGAATTTCAGTATTGATGAAAAGAGACTCTTCCCTATGTACAGGAAACTTCAGGAGAATGGCCTGATCGTTGTGATGCATACAGGCTTTGACCTTGCCTTTGAACGCGACAGAAAATGCGATCCTGAGAGGGTCCTCCGCGTACTCGACGCATTCCCGGACCTGAAACTGGTCACGACTCACCTCGGTGCCTGGGAGGACTGGGAAGAAGTCGAAAAACATCTCTCAGGGAAGAAGATCTACATGGAGATCTCGTTCTCCCTCGACTGCATGCCGAAAGAGACGGCGCGCCGTCTCATCCTGAACCATCCGAAAGAACATATCCTCTTCGGAACGGATTCTCCCTGGGCAGATCAGGGGCATGCCGTGTCACTCCTGAAGGGCCTCGAACTCGGGCATGAGATGGAAAACCTGATACTCAGAGAAAACTCATTAAAGCTTCTCTCATCTGTCTGAAAAGTAAAATTTATTCTGCTCGCGCCTGTAACAAGATTTCTCACAAAAACCACGGTCAGGCTACAGGCACAACAAGAAAGTCCTGGTTCTCTGCGTTCCAGAGGAATCCCTTAATCTCCCGCACCTGCCCTTCGTACACAGCAACCACCAGCTGCAGTGCATCCGGAAACTCCGGCTCGCCAAAGACGGTCTGGACCTCTCTGTCCATGGCCGAAAAATAGGCCCCGCAGTCTATATGCGAATGATAGAATGCGATCACCTTTTCGCCTCTTGCCACAGCCTCTTTCACTATCATATCCATTTCCTGACGGTCTACGGCATAGGCTTCGCGGCTGGTACGAGAATGCGTCTCAGGATCCTGCACGTGAAGTTCATCCTGCAGGTTCCTGCATCTATGCACCTGCTGGGAGCTGTTGCTGCCAACCACTATGCCGCAGCACTCGGCAGGATAATCCTCTTTGGCGTGGCCTGAAACAGCCACAATAGCATCGGATGTCAGCATCAGTTCTTCCCTATAGCTCCCTGCTCAGATAGCGGTCCCCGCCGTCAGGGAACATAACAACGATAACTGCCTGCTCAAGCTTTTCAGCTGCCTTAAGCGCCGAGAACAACGCCGCGCCTGAGGAATGACCCACGAACAGGCCTTCTTCCTTTGCCAGCCGCCGGGCCATAGCAAAAGCTGCCTCGGTATCCACAGTAAGCTGTTCGTCCGGAAAGCCCTTGTCGAAAATAGCAGGCACAATAGCGCCTTCTTCAAGATATTTCATGCCCTCGATGCCATGCATGGCGTCATCAGGGTGAACGGACATGATCTTAACCGCAGGGTTATGCTCTCTGAGCGCCTTTCCCGTGCCCATGATTGTGCCACCCGTGCCGACACAGGCCACAAAATGTGTAACCGTCCCTTTTGTCTGACTTACTATCTCAGGACCTGTGGTCAGATAATGCGATTTTGGATTCGAAGGGTTGTTGTACTGGTCAGGCTGAAAATATCTATCAGGCTCCTTGTTGACTATCTCCTTTGCAAGCCGGATCGCTCCGTCTGCACCGTCAAAGGGACTCGAAAATATCAACTCTGCACCAAAGCTGGCAATGATCTTCTTACGCTCGATGCCTGCATTTTCCGGGATTACAATTTTCACGTCGTAGCCCATAACTGCGCCGATCATTGCATAAGCTATGCCGGTGTTTCCAGATGAAGAGTCTATAATTGTCTTATCACGGGTCAGGCGTCCGTCAGCCGCAGCATCAATGATCATACGCAAGGCTGCACGGTCTTTGACTGAGCCGCCGGGATTGCCCTTCTCGATCTTGGCAAAAATCCTGACATCCGGGTTCAAATGCGCTGTAATCCTTGTGATCCTTACAAGAGGTGTTCTTCCTACCGTATCAAGCGCTGACCCAACCTGCTCCTTCTCTCTTTCATCATATGGTCTTGTCATACGTGAACCATTATAACAAAATATCAGTTGAAGCAGGCTTGGTAGGCAATATGGCATCGGCTGCAGAATAAGGCTTCAAGTTATTGAAAATAACCTATGGGTATGATAATCTTAAGTTTCTTTTTTGGAGGCGTAACTTGATGAAAAATAAGAACAACATCGGAGAAATGGTGCTGCTTTCCGGCAATGAAGCAATTGCACAGGGGGCTTTTGAGGCAGGCGTAACGGTGGCTTCAGGCTATCCCGGCACACCATCAACCGAGATCCTCGAAAACCTCTGCACCTATGAAGGTATATATACTGAATGGGCACCGAACGAAAAAGTCGCGCTTGAAGTAGCTTTAGGCGCCTCTTTTGCCGGAGCCCGCGCGCTGGTAACCATGAAGCATGTTGGCCTGAACGTTGCCGCTGATCCGCTCTTCACCGCAGCCTATACCGGCGTCAAGGGCGGTCTGGTGATAGTAAATGCCGATGATCCTGATATGCACAGCTCGCAAAACGAGCAGGACAACAGAAACTATGCGTACGCTGCCAAGGTGCCTATGCTGGAACCATCAGATGCAGCCGACGCAAAAGAGTTCCTGAAAATGGCATACCGGATAAGCGAGGAGTTTGATACTCCGGTCTTGCTAAGAACCACTACAAGAGTTTCCCATGTAAAGGGCATTGTAGCGATCGGCAAACCTGAATGCTCTACAGCCATTCTCGGCATTGAAAAGATGCCGGAAAAATTTGTTATGCTCCCGGGCCATGCGCGAAAGCGCAGGGTAGAACTCGAAAATCGGATGAACAGGCTGAAGGAATTTGCTGAGACCTTCCCTGAAAACAGGATCGAATGGGCAGATAAAAAGAAGGGGTTCATCACATCTGGCGTCTCCTACCTTTATGTAAAAGAGGCATTCCCTGGGGCATCAGTTCTTAAGCTCGGCATGGCCTATCCTTTTCCTGACAGGCTGATCAGGGATTTTGCTTCACAGGTTGAAGAGTTGATCATCATTGAAGAACTCGATCCCTTTATAGAAAATCATGTAAAGACCTTGGGCATCGCCTGCAAAGGCAAAGAATTGATACCTGCCATAGGTGAACTGAACTCACTTATCGTAAAGAAGTCTGTCAGCGGAACTGAACCGCGTGACCTGTTTGAACCTGTGCAGGTCCCTATGAGGCCGCCGAACCTCTGCGCAGGATGTCCTCACAGGGGCATATTCCATGCGATCTCAAAGCTTAAGGTTTTTGTTTCCGGCGACATCGGCTGCTACACCCTTGCAGCACTCAAGCCGCTCTCGTCCATGGACTCCTGTGTCTGCATGGGCGCCAGCATCGGCATGGCCTTTGGTATGGAAAAGGCTTTAGGCAAAGACAGCCTGGGCAAGATCGTTGCCGTGATCGGTGATTCGACCTTTATGCATTCAGGCATAACCGGCCTTATTGATGTCGTTTATAACCGTGGTTTTTCTACAATCATTATCCTTGACAACAGGACAACCGGTATGACCGGGCACCAGCCGAACCCTTCAACAGGTGTTACGCTGGGCGGCGACATCTGCGCCGGGATCGACATAGAAGCACTCTGCAGGGCTATCGGCGTGAAACATGTTGTCACGCTCAACCCTCATGAACACGAAAATGCGGAGAAGATTCTCAGGCAGGAGATCAAACGGCCTGAACCTTCGGTCATCATCACCAAGGCTCCCTGCGCCCTGCTTCCTGAGATGAAGAAGCGCAAGGATAAAAAAATTCACACTACCATAGAAGCAAACTGCATAGGGTGCAGATCATGTCTCAGGATCGGCTGTCCTGCCATCGAATGGATACCTATGACCCCTGAAGAGGCCAGGCAGTTCGGGTACAAAGAAACACAGAAGGGCCATTCGCATATCAGCACGGTGATGTGCGACGGCTGTGGCCAGTGCAGACCGCTCTGCAAGTTTAAGGCTATTGTTATTGAAGGAGAGAACAATGGATAAAACCATGAACGTTTTTCTCTGCGGCGTCGGCGGTCAAGGCATACTCCTTGCCAGCGAGATCATTTCCTCCGCCTGCATGCACGCGGGTTTTGATGTAAAACAGAGCGAGGTCCATGGAATGGCCCAGCGCGGCGGATCAGTCATTTCGCACATCCGCTTTGGAAAGAAGGTCTATTCGCCACTCATCGAGGCAGGCGACGCCGATATAGTAGTCTCATTCGAGATGCTCGAAGCCCTGCGCTATCTTCCCTACATGAACAACAGTACCAAGGTGATAGTGAACACACAGAAGATCCTTCCTGCGCCGGTTGCTACAGGCATGGATACGTACCCTGCTGATGTCCTTGACCAGTTCAACCGTCGAGAGCTTGCGGTCTTCCCTATGGATGCCTTTGATATCGCAGAGGCAATCGGAGAAACCAGGGCAGTGAACATGGTGCTGGTCGGCGCACTTTCGATCTTTCTGCCGCTCGAAGAGAGCATCTTTATGCAGGCAATCGAAAAGCGGATACCCAAGAAGATCAGAAAAGTTAATATTGAGGCGTTTTTGAAGGGGAAAGAAACTCTGAAAAGGATGCTGAAGAAAGCGTAATGATTAGAAGACATCTCAAAAACATACCCGAAAACATAAGGACTCTGTCATTCCCGCAATCCCGATCCGAAACTTTTCGGGATCGGGAGGTCGGGAATCCTTCTTTTCCCGAAAGATTCCGGACAAGCCGGAATGACAATCCTTCTTATGAATAATGTCTTTTTGTATAGCACAGGCATTTTTGAGATAGCTTCTATGCAATATAAGAGCAAGAAGCGGGTTTGTAAAAAGAACCGGAGGCAAGGCTGGCAAGAAATGAGGAATGAGGCGTATCTTAGGATACGTCGCAGTGACGCATTTTGAAGCCCAACGCAGCATACGGGCTTTTTACGAAGCCGCAGAAGGAGTTGTTATGATCTGGAACAAAAAGTTTGAGACCCTGCCGCGTGAGGCTCTGGAGGCCCTTCAGCTTACGCGGCTGAAGAATCTTGTCGAGCGGGTCTATAACGCAGTCCCCTACTACCGCAAGAAGATGGACGAGGCATGTGTGAAGCCGACTGACATCAAAACCCTCGCAGATCTCAGGAAACTTCCGTTCACCACAAAAGAGGACCTGCGTTTGAACTATCCTTTCGGCCTTTTCGCTGTTCCTTTTGAAAAGGTGGTAAGAATTCATGCATCATCAGGTACAACAGGCAAACCGACTGTAGTCGGTTATACCAGGAACGATATCGACGCATGGGCGGAACTGATGGCAAGAACCCTCTCTGCAGGCGGCGCACATGCCGGAGATGTGGTACATAATGCCTATGGATACGGCCTGTTCACCGGCGGTCTTGGCGCACATTACGGTGCAGAACGTCTCGGCGCAGCAGTCATTCCCATCTCTGGCGGAAACTCCAAGCGCCAGATCATGCTGATGCAGGACTTCGGCTCAACCGTGCTCATGTGCACACCTTCCTATGCACTAAACCTTGCTGATGTGATGAAGGAGATGAACGTTGATCCCAAAACGCTGAAATTGCGAGTCGGTCTCTTCGGCGCTGAACCGTGGTCGGAAAATATGCGTCAGGAGATTGAGGCAAGACTTAACATCAAGGCTATCGATATATTCGGGCTGAGCGAGGTTATGGGTCCAGGTGTGGCCTCTGAATGCATCGAAGAGAAACACGGCCTCCATGTATTTGAAGATTATTTCATCCCTGAGATCGTCAACCCGGAAACGTTCGAGCCGGTTCCTCATGGGGAACTCGGAGAACTGGTCTTTACCACGCTGACCAAAGAGGCCTTCCCTGTCATCCGCTATCGCACAAAAGACCTGTCGAGGATTATTGACGCGCCATGCTCCTGCGGCAGAACATTCCATAGGATGGAGCGTATCACCGGCAGGACCGACGACATGCTGATCATCAGGGGCGTAAATGTCTTCCCATCCCAGATCGAACACGTATTAATGGCGATCGAAGGAGTCGAACCGCATTACCAGATCATAGTCGATCGCCAGGCTTCTCTTGACATCATGGAAGTGCAGGTCGAGGTGAGCGAGAATATCTTCTCTGACGAGATCAAGGTGCTCGAAAAATTGGGCAAGAGGATCGAACGGGAGATCAAAGACCTTCTTGGCGTCTCCTGCAAGGTAAAACTCGTTGAACCAAAGACCATTCAACGGTCTGAGGGCAAGGCAAAACGGGTGATAGATAACAGAAAGTTGTAAAAGATGCGATGCCATAACATCCCCTTCCCCCTCTTGGCTTAAGAGGGGGTTAATCCCTCCACTTGAAGGTAAGGGGAGGCAAGGAGGGGTTATTAAGGTTTAAGGTAATTGCGATGCATTTATTGAGGAGGCAGCTATGAAAGTCGAACAGATATCAGTATTCCTGGAGAACAAGTCAGGAAGGCTTGCAGAGGTCGCAACCGTGCTTGCAAAGGCAGGGATCAACATCCGGGCCCTCTCCCTTGCAGACACAACAGACTTCGGCATCCTACGCCTTATCGTGAATGACACGGAAAAGGCAAAGCAGGTGCTGAAGGACAATGGCTTCACGGTCGGCAAAACCGAGGTGATCGGTGTTGAAGTCTCGGACAAGCCTGGCGGTCTGGCAGAGATCCTGAACGTGATGAAGGCAAGCAGCATTAACGTTGAATATATGTATGCCTTTGTGCAGAAGTCTGCAGGAAATGCAGTCATCATTTTCCGTTTCGATGAACTGGAAAAGGCGATCGACGCGCTGCAGAAGGCGGGTATCAGGATCATGAAAGGCGAAGAGATCTATTCGATCTGACAGTATAAATCTTTAACCAGGGAGGAAATGAGTATGAAGGTATTTAAGTTTCTGGCAGTAGTGTTGTTTTCGTGTATGGTCCTCGCAGCGCCCGCGCTTGCCAAGGACACTATCAAGATCGGTGCTATCCTTGCGGTAACAGGCCCTGCATCGTTCCTCGGAGCACCCGAGGCAAAGACGCTCGAAATGATGGTAGAAGATATCAACAAGAAGGGCGGCATCAAAGGGAAGAAGATTGAACTGATCATCAAGGATTCCGGTGCCAACCCTGAGAAGGCCTTGTCGTTTGCAAAGCAGCTGATCGAGGAAGACAAGGTGCTCGCGATCATCGGACCGTCAACAAGCGGCGAGACCATGAAAATCAAGAGTGTGGCTGAAGAGGCAAAGGCAATACTTATTTCCTGTGCAGCCGCAGAAGTGATCGTAAATCCTGTTGCAAAGTATGTATTCAAGACACCACAGATGGACAAGGACGCTGTCATCAAGATCTTCCTGCAGATGAAGACCATGAACCTTGTCAAGGCCGGAGTCCTTTCGTCCAATACCGGATTCGGCAAGGCAGGCAAGGAACAGATCGAGAAGCTGGCTGCAGAACACGGCATTCAGATCGTTGCAAGCGAAGTCTATGACAAAGCTGCCACAGATCTTACTGCTGAGGTTACAAAGGTGAAGGCTGCAGGAGCTGAGACGATCATAAACTGGTCCATCGAGCCTGCCCAGGCAATCGTGATCAAGAACGCGCGGCAGCTCGACTTTAAAGGACCGATCTTCCAGAGCCACGGCTTCGGCAACATCAAGTACGTTGAAGCTGCCGGCGAGGCTGCTGAAGGCGTAATCTTCCCGGCAGGCAGGCTCCTCATTGCAGATGTACTGCCGAAAAACCATGCTCAGAAGGCTGTACTGACAAAATACAAAAAAGACTATGAATCAAAGTTCAAGGAAGATGCCAGCACCTTTGGCGGACATGCTTACGATGCTATGCTGATCCTGACCAAGGCGATTGAAAAGGCAGGAAGCACTGACAAGGAAGCTGTGCGCAATGCTATTGAGAATCTCAAGGGTGTTGTCGGCACAGGCGGAACCTTTAATTTCTCAGCACAGGACCACAATGGCCTTGATATCAATGCCTTTGAGATGCTGACCGTCAAGAAGGGTAAATTCGTGCTTCTTTCAACACCAACCACGAAGGACGAGACTGTCAAGAAGAAAGGCGCTGTCAAGAAGAAATAAGTATCTGACGCAGGGGCGGGAAACCGCCCCTGCGTCAGATCTTACCCCATGAATATCGAACTCCTCTCTCAATATCTCGTTGCAGGCATAACCTACGGGACGATCTATGCGATCGTCGCGATCGGGTTCAACATTATTTATAATGCAACCGGCATCATCAACTTCGCGCAGGGAGAGTTTGTGATGCTGGGCGGCATGATCGCTGTTTCGCTGCATACCTTTATGCCCCTGCCTGCAGCAATACTTGCAGCAGTGCTTGCGGCAATGATCATCGGCGCACTCATTGAAATCATTTTTATCCGGTGGCTTGACAATCCTTCAGTGCTCCGTATGATCATTATCACAATCGGCATCTCCATCTTTATTCGTGAGGCAGCTCTCCATATATGGGGCGAAGGCGTCCGCGCCCTTCCCTATTTCACCGGTACAGCAGTCACAGTCTATTCGATAGGCGATGTGCATATATCTCCGCAGGTGCTCTGGGTGACCGGCATAGCAGCCGTCATAGTGGCTTTGCTCACCTTTTTTTTCAGCTACACCCTGCTTGGCCGGCAGATGCGCGCCTGCTCAGCAAACCGCGATGCAGCACAGCTTTGCGGTATCAGTGCAAAGAATATGGTAACGCTTTCATTTGTACTGAGCGCCGGCATCGGCGCCCTTGCCGGATGCGTTGTCTCTCCGATCACCTATGTGCAGTATGACAGCGGCACGGGTTTGGCCATCAAGGGATTCACCGTTGCAATCCTCGGGGGACTCGGCAACAGCACTGCAGCCATCGCAGCCGGTCTGCTGTTAGGCATTATAGAGTCCTTCAGCATTTCTCTCCTGCCTTCGGCCTTTAAGGATGTTGTTTCTATCTCCATACTTCTTCTGATACTGTTTATCCGGCCAAGCGGCATCTTCGGCAGCGTTGAGGCCTCCCGGCTGAAGGAGTTCTGAGATGCGTTTCAGATACACTCCTGTTGCTGTTTTCGGTATCGGCGTAATCGCAGTGCAGTTGCTGACTGTGATTGCAGACAAGACCCAGTTCATGACGCAGCTCACCATGACCGGATACTATTCACTCGTAATCATAGGCCTGTGCCTGCTTATGGGATATGCCGGACAGATATCCCTGGGACATGCCGGTTTTTTCGCCATAGGCGGATATGTTTCGGCGTTTCTTACAACGTACGATCTCACACCATACAAAGGAAACAGTGTGGTCATGTTTTTATCAAAAACCGGCATGATCGCAGCAGCGCAGGATCTTTACGGCGGGGATTCTCTGGTGCTTCATCCGTGGGTAGCCTTCATTGCAGCCATATCCATCACTATAGTTATCGCCTATGTCATAGGTGGGCCGGTGCTCAAACTCAAGGGTCATTATCTTGCAATGGCAACCCTTGGCTTCGGCACCATTGTGTACAAGATAGTTCTCGGAACAGGATTTTTCGGAGCGGCTGACGGACTTTCGGACATCCCTGGGTTCAGGATACTGCCGGGCCTTGAAGTAAGCGGAAAAATAGGGCTGCGTGTTCAAAACTATTACATAGCCTGGGGATTGGTAGTGCTTGGGATGCTCCTGCTCACAAACCTCATCCATTCGCGTGTCGGCAGAGCGCTTCGCTCTATCCATAGCGCAGAGGATGCTGCCAATGCCATGGGTATAAATACAACCAGTTACAAACTGAAGATCTTTGTCCTGAGCGCTGTCTTTGCCGCAATGGGCGGCGTGTTCCTTACCCACTATAACGGCGGCATCGGTCCGTCTGAGGCTTCGATCATGAAATCAGTCCGGTATGTGGCGATTGTGGCAATAGGAGGAATGGCCAATCTCTGGGGAGCACTCTGTATGGGCATAATACTGAACTTCCTTTCCCTTCGGGGTTATTTCGGGTCCTATGACGATGCAATTTTTGGCGCCATATTAATCGTTATTATGCTTTTTGCTCCTGAAGGACTGCTCCGCAGGGAAGTCTTCCAAAGTATAAAACTGCGGTTCTCCTCAGGAAAGATATCAGGGGACAAGGAGGCATGAACATGCTTGAAGTTCATGATCTCAGCAAGCGTTTCGGCGGACTGCAGGCAGTCGGAAATGTCAGTTTCTCTGTAACACAGGGAGCGATCAAGGCTCTGATCGGGCCAAATGGCGCTGGAAAGACAACACTGTTCAATCTTATTTCAGGAGTTATGTCTCCTGACTCGGGCGCTGTCAGGTTCTGCAATGCAGAAATTAATGGTCTGCAGCCCTATCAGGTGGCTGCTAAAGGGATGTCACGCACGTTTCAGCATATTCGGCTCTTCACGCATATGACCGCACTTGAAAATGTCATGATCGGCAGGCATATGCATGGCAGAGCCGGTTTTTTGGCAGGCATGCTGAACCTTCCCTGGACTTCAAAGGAAGAAAAAAGGCTCAGGGAGCGAGCCCTTGAAATAATGGCATTCCTCGGTATAGCGGACTTTGCTGATACTGAAGCCACAAGTCTTGCTTACGGCCAGCAGAGGATTCTCGAAATCGGCAGGGCACTCGCCTGTGAACCGAAACTGCTGCTCCTTGATGAACCGGCAGCAGGTCTGAATATGAGGGAAACAGCTGAAATGGCAAAGCTTATCACCCGCATCCGCGATACAGGCGTAACCATCCTTCTCGTGGAACACGACATGTCGCTCGTGATGAAAATATCCGATGAGATCGTTGTCCTGAGCTATGGCCAGAAGATAGCTGAGGACAGGCCGCTCGCAATTCAGAAGAATACTGAGGTGATCAGGGTATATCTTGGAGAAGACGAATGAATAAAGACAGGGTTCTGGGGTTCCGGGGTTCTGGGGTTCCGGGGTTAGAAGCAGGTGAGCACAATCGTCTTATTTATTGTCATTCTGTTCTATTACCCTTGAAACCTTGGCCCCTTGGACCCTCGGCCCCTTGGTGTCTGTCATGCTAAGGATCAGGAACCTCGAATCAGGGTACGGAAGTCTTAAGGTCCTGAGGCACATATCAATTCATGTCAGCACCGGAGAGATCGTGACGATCATCGGAGCCAACGGAGCCGGAAAAACCACGCTGCTTAAGACTATCGTTGGTCTTATCAAATCACGCGCAGGCGAGATCATGTTCGAGAATAAGGATATTGCACGCATTGCGCCCGAGCATATTGTGTTTTCAGGCTGCTCCCTCGTACCTGAGGGAAGACAGGTCTTTGCGCCCATGACTGTCAGGGAAAATCTTTTATTGGGCGGATATGTCCAATACAAACGCAAAAAGAAAAACGAGGTCGATTCTGACCTGGAGCGGGTGTTTGAACTTTTCCCGAGACTAAAGGAACGTGAAGCACAGCTTGCAGGCACGCTCTCCGGCGGTGAACAACAGATGCTGGCTATCGGCAGGGCTATGATGGCAAGGCCAAAACTGATCATGATGGACGAACCTTCCATGGGCCTTGCGCCGCTGATCGTGAAGGATATCTTTTCGATCATCCGGCGTCTTCGTGATGAAGGAAGCACGGTACTTCTGGTTGAACAGAACGCCAAGGCAGCCCTCGGCATAGCAGACCGGGGATATGTTCTTGAGACCGGAAGAATCATTCTTGAAGAAAACGCAGAAGACCTGCTCGCAAATCGCGACGTACAGCGCGCTTATCTCGGAAGAGATCTGGATACGGAAGTAAAAATATAGGGTCTATGGGGCCAAGGGTTCATGGGTTCGAGGGTAAAGAATAATACACTATTCAATAGTGCGCGTATAAGAGATAATATGAAGACAACTCTGACAAGACTATGTTAAAGACCTATAAGGATTTAGAAGTATGGCAAAAGGCATATGCGTTATGTCTGGACATCTATCAGGCAACAAAGGATTTTCCAATAGAAGAAAAGTATGGATTGACATCGCAGATACGAAGAGCAGTCATTTCCATCCCTTCAAATATAGCAGAGGGATATGGCAGGAAAAATCTGCCAGAATATATTCAGTTCTTGTACATTGCATATGGTTCACTCTGTGAACTTGAAACACAACTCTTACTGTCAAAAGATCTCGGATATCTTCCTGATAGCGAGAAGGAAAAACTTATTGCAGGCATCGGCACTATTGAACGTATGTTGAAAGCTCTCATCCGTTCACTCGAAAACAAGAGGCAAGGGAATATCCATTAGGGAATTCTGGTGGTATTCATATCCAGAACTCCTGAACCCTTGACACCTCGAACCCTGTCTTTATGGAGGTAGATATGTTCTGGGAGCCTGAAAGAGAATGCATGGAAAGGGATGAACTGAGGCAGCTGCAGCTCGAGCAACTGCAGGCAACACTTTCGCGCATCTATATGAATGTCCCGTTTTACCGCAAAAAGTTCGATGAGCTCGGCATCGACCCTGATGAATTACGGACGCTCGAAGATATCAGAAAACTGCCCTTCACAACCAAAAACGATCTAAGAGACAATTATCCCTACGGTCTTTTTGCTGTGCCGCTGAGGGACGTGGTCAGGATCCATGCATCATCCGGCACAACCGGCATGTCAACGGTCGTAGGCTATACAAGAAATGATATCAAGAACTGGTCTAACCTTGTTGCGCGTGTGCTCACTGCAGGCGGAGTCACAAAAGATGATGTTGTCCAGATAGCATTCGGATACAGTCTCTTCACCGGCGGATTCGGTCTGCACTACGGAGCAGAACGGATCGGCGCATCGGTCATACCGATCTCAAGCGGCAATACAGCCCGCCAGATCAAAATCATGCAGGACTTCAAAACTACCGCACTTGTCTGCACACCGAGCTATGCCCTGCTGATCGCTGATACGATCCAGGAGATGGGGATCGATATCAACTCGTTTTCTCTCAAATACGGTCTCTTCGGAGCTGAACCCTGGTCAGAAAGGATGAGGCAGGAGATCCAGGACAAACTCAGGATCATCGCAACAGACAACTACGGTCTGAGCGAGGTGATGGGACCTGGCGTTGCCGGTGAATGCCTTGAACGTAACGGCCTGCATATCAATGAAGACCATTTCCTTGTGGAGATCATCAACCCCGAGACCCTTGAGCCAGTTGCTCCTGGCGAGATCGGCGAGCTTGTGATAACAACCCTCACCAAGGAGGCCTTCCCGGTCATCAGGTTCAGGACACGGGATCTCACACGCCTCATACCCGAACCATGCGCCTGCGGAAGAAAGACCGTCAAGATGCTGCGCGTCATGGGCAGGACCGACGACATGCTGATCATCAGGGGAGTGAACGTCTTCCCGTCGCAGATAGAAAATGTATTGATGAGCGTCGAGGGAACAGAGCCCCATTACCAGATCGTGGTAGACCGCAAAGGCGCTCTTGATGAGGTGACAGTCATGGTCGAGGTATCAGAGTCGATTTTCTTTGACGAAATGAAGAAACAGCATGAACTCATCGAAACCATTAAGAAACGTCTTGCTGCAGAGCTGAGCATTTCTGTTAATGTGAAGCTTGTCGAGAATAAGACCATTGAACGCACTGAAGGCAAGGCCAAGAGGGTGATCGATAACAGGAAGCTGTAGAATAAGCAAACAGTTATCAGTTTTCAGTTATCAGCAAAATAAATTACTGATTTATGTCTTTACTGACGACTGACAGCTGAGGACTGATAGCTACACTGGAGGTTAGTACGAAAGTTGAAAGTTCATCTTATCTCATTCAGCCCTTAGCGGAAACGCAACGGGATAAGTTAAAATAAACAATTACTAACAAATTCAAAGTGAGGATAAACCGATGAGTTTTCAGTATGTCCGTGAAATGCCGAGCGTAAAAGAGATCATGCAGACCATGCCTCTGTCTGCCGGCCTGAAGAAGATCAAGAAGCAGCGGGATGAGGATATCAAGGCTGTCTTTGAAGGCAGAAACGATAAGCTCGTGGTGATCATCGGCCCCTGCTCTGCAGACAACGAAGAGGCCCTCTGCGAATATGTGGCGCGCCTGGCCAAAGTCCAGGAAGTTGTGAAGGAAAAACTGATCATCATCCCCCGCATCTATACCAACAAGCCGCGCACAACCGGTGAAGGGTACAAGGGCATGGCGCACCAGCCCAAACCTTCTGAAGAGCCGAACATGGTAAAAGGCCTGAAGGCCATCCGCAAGATGCATATTCGTGCCCTCGAAGAATCACACTTGCCTTCAGCAGATGAGATGCTCTATCCCGGCAATTATCCTTATCTTGAAGACATCCTGAGCTATGTGGCAGTCGGAGCACGTTCAGTAGAAAATCAGCTTCACCGGCTTACGATCAGCGGCCTTGATATTCCTTCCGGCATGAAGAACCCGACAGGCGGGGACCTTGAGGTGATGCTCAACTCTGTGCAGGCAGCGCAATTGCCCCACCTTTTTGTGTACAATGGCTGGGAAGTGAAAACCCCCGGAAACCCTCTTGCCCACTGCATTGTCCGCGGGGCTGTTGACCCCTATGGCACGAACATCACGAACTATCACTATGAAGATCTTATCAGACTGGCTGAAATATACAAAAAACGTAATCTTGCCAATCCATGCATTATTGTGGACACCAATCATGCAAACTCGAACAAGAAATTCCACGATCAGCCGAGGATAGCAAAAGAAGTAATGCGCAGCCGCGAACTTTCAAAAACGCTCAGAAACAAGGTGAAGGGTCTCATGATCGAGAGCTATCTTGTCGAGGGGACTCAGAAGATCAGTGAAAATGTGTACGGCAAGTCTATCACTGACCCCTGTCTCGGATGGGAGGACTCAGAACGCCTGCTCAGGGACCTGGCAGATTACCTGTAAGCAGGCTGAAATGCGCGGCAGTAGTGACTCTTCAGCTTCCGCACAACTGATCATGAAGCAGGATTCAAACAGGGTCCTCAGTAGATATTTTACAAATGTTACTTTTTTGTATATAGTAATGTCGTAACTTTAGAAGTTGAGGGAACCTCAGAGGCTCTCAAAGTCTTTGAGGTTTTTTATTGTATGAACACTAACAGGAGGAAGTACCGTGGAAAAGAAGCTTTATATCGGCAATATCTCATTTCAGGCCACAGAAGACGATCTGAGAGAACTCTTCGCAAAAAGCGGCGAGGTAGAATCCGTGA
Organism: uncultured Nitrospirota bacterium; assembly: GCA_947085015.1. Classification (GTDB taxonomy): domain Bacteria; phylum Nitrospirota; class Thermodesulfovibrionia; order Thermodesulfovibrionales; family UBA6898; genus UBA6898. The sequence goes on along the minus strand of CAMTUV010000030.1, from coordinate 3,774 downwards.
AGATGATAACAGACCAGTTTACCGGCAAGGCCAAGGGATTTGGCTTTGTTGAAATGGCAACTGAAGACGATGCAAAAAATGCGATTACCGCTCTGAATGGCACAACCTTCATGGACAGGGCCATCACGGTAGCAGAGGCAAAACCTCAGCAGCCAAGAGAAAAAGGCGGCTTTGGCGGCGGCAAGGGCGGCTTTGGCGGCGGTAAAGGCGGATTTGGTGGCAACAAAGGCTACGGTAGGGACAGGGGATAGGCAACCTTGGATATAAAAGTCACAGGAAATGATGTTGAAAAAGCGCTGAAATCTCTGAAACGCCAGTTGCAGAAGGAAGGGCTTTTCCGTGAGATCAAACAGAGGAGCTTTTACGAAAAACCCTCTGAAAAAGACAAGCGGAAGCGCAGAGAAGCCCAGAAGAAACGCCTGAAAGCCCTGAAGGGCAGAAGGCCGATTAAAAAGACTGATTAGGTTTGTTTACCTGCCAGATATGTGGATCTTGGCAGATGGTAGAATCAGTGTCCGCAGCTAAGCTATTACATCAGGCATAAAGGGGTTTTCTTGACCCTGATGCCTGACGGGCGGTTACGTTCTGGCAATCTCTTCCTGTATCTTCCCCTGCGGTTTTCTCAAAAACAGCGTAAGCACTATCGCCCCCCCGGCCAGAGCAGCTGCCATGAAGAAACTTGAAGAAAAGCTGTTGGTTTTTTCAGCCAATATCCCTGCCACAGAAGGTCCTGCAATCTGTCCGAATCCGAAGATGAAGGTCACAAGGCCAAATGCAGCAGGCGCATTCCGCGCGCCCACATAGTCACCTACAGCAGCTGCCATGATAGAAGGTATGGACCACGCAACTATCCCGAAAAAGAAGATGGACAGATAAAGAAACATGCCTGGAAGACCCGAGGCAACAAGAAGATAGGCAAGGGTCTGAAGCGAAAAGACCATGATCAGCCCTGCCTTCCTGCCAAGTTTATCCGAGAGCGTCCCGAATACGGGCCCGGAAAAAAGACTCAGAAAACCGACCCATGCCCAGAAATTCCCGGCAACAGATTCCGAAAAACCCCTCTCCTTTACCAGTGTTGTCACTATGAACGTCGCATAGATCACATACGTATAGCCAAAGAGAAAATAGATAATTCCAAGATAATAGATCATGCCTTCTTTGTAAACATTCACCAGCGGTCTCGGCTTTATTGGTGCAGACGCAGCTGCCTCACTTCCGACAGGCCGCAGGCCCAGCTCCTCTGGTCTGTTCCTGAGAAACATAAGCCCAATGACCGCAATGGTCATGACAAGACCGCTCAGGATAAGCCAGCTTGTGCGCCACCCTTCGCTGCCTGTCATGGTATTGATGTAAGGAATAAGCTTGCCTGAAAGAATAATTGCAAAGCCGCTGCCTATCACCACAAAGCCCGCGGCCTTGCCCCTCTTTTTTGCCTTGAACCAGGCTGATACCAGTCCCATCACAGGCACGTTCGTAGCACCGCTGCCGATGCCGGTCAGCATATACAGGACAAGCACATGTGAAAAAGACGTGGCCTGACTTACGAGAGCCATTGAAATCCCTACCAGCAAGAGAGAGAAAAAGATGACCATGCGTGGTCCGGCCTTCACGGCAATATGGCCGCTGACCAGTACGGACACCAGATATCCCAGAAAATTCGCAGTGCTGATAAACCCCATCTGGGAATAGGAAAGGTGGAGCGTTGCGGCCATGGAAGGCAGGAGCATGCCAAGGGCAAACCGTCCGAAACCGAGGCAGGCCATAATGCAGAGCATACTGGTAAAAACAATGACCCAGCCGTAGTGGAAGGGAGGATTCTTTCTTTCAGTGTTTTTCACAATGGAAAATATACCATTGTTTGAGCATAAAGCTAAAGGAGGCACGTGCTGGTGTTTTTTTGAAAGAGACACTATGCATCTCTCTATGAGGTATAATCTATCCTTACAGGTTACGGCTTAGACCTCTTTTTGCACAATAGACACGCAAGAAATAATGTGCCTGATGATATTGATGTTTGATATGTTTCTTGAAAATACGATTTAAAATGAGGGTTAATTAATGAAAAAACTTATAGGTGCAGGAATCATTCTCATCCTGGCTGGATGCGGTCCTGCTATTGTCGCAGAACAGACTTCTAACCAGATACCCGAGGGGTGGTATAGTCCGGGCAAAACCGATATGCAGCTTTCGCAGGACAGAGATCAATGCCGTGCCCTCTGTGTATCCGCCTGAAACGTAACACTATGCGAGTCCTTCTGTATGAAGGGCAGAGGATATGAGTGGCACTAAGGCAGTCTCCTGGGGCACGGTATATACCAATAGGAGTAGATACCCACGGGCATGCCCGTGGCACTTCTTCACAGATCAAGCTTCGCTTGACCTGAATCCTGGGCCTCCTGCCATCGCACGTAGTTTATGATCGATTGCTCGTTCAGCCCTATTGTCGATACAAAATATCCAGCGGACCATACTATGTTCTCTTTCCAATATACCTTCTTTAACCATGCAAACCTTTTTCTGAGCTTGCTTGCACTCTTGCATTTTATTCGTCCTATGGTCTCACTAACCGAATATTTCGGGGGTATGATCATTATCGTGTGGATATGGTCCACTTGGATATTTTGCTCCACAATCTCGACCCCAGGCATGTCTTTCAGTATCTTTGGCCACATTTGCGTTAGGTATTCCTTCACGCCAGGATTCAGGATTCGCCTCCGATATTTTGGTATCCATACCACATGGTATTCTGTTTGATATACCGAATGCCCCGATAGTCTGTTTTCCATGATTCATAAGTTTATACCAAAATATCTCCGGGCGTGCATTCACCCACGGGCATGCCCGTGGCACTCTGCTGCGCGATTAGAGAAAGATCAGGTCAGTATTTCTGGCCGCGCTGCCTTTATTATTCCGTTCCCTCTCAGAGATCAGTGAGACTCCCACGCGGCAAGCCGCGGGGCATCTTTAACGCAGCTCAAAACAGCTGCGTAGGCCCTTGCTCTATATCTCTATGATGCTTGATATACTTCTCAATGATCTGCCGAGTCATACGGTCACCGACCGTGCGGGCGAAGTATCCGTCCTCCCACAACTGACCGGTCCACGGTCTCTTCTTCAAGCGCGGGAACTCGCGGAACAGTTGCCGCGCACTAATGCTCTTTATGATCCGGACCACTTCTCCGATGGACCGTCGGGGCGAAAACGATACCAGGATATGTATATGGTTTTCTGCTACTTCCATTTCCGTGATCTCAAATCTATACTCGTCGCATATCTCCCGAACTACTTGTTCCGCTCGTTCCCGTATCTCTTTGTCAACGAATATATCCTTCCGACGCTTCGGACACCATACCAGGTGGTAATTCGTGTCGTAGACCGCATGACTCGACCTCTTCAGTCCCATGCTTCATTTTACACCATTGCCTCGCAAGGGCCTATGCGGATAAGGGAGGCTTCACGCCTCCCTTATAACCCTCCGTGCAAGGCATGCATTCATCCCCGTGGCAAGCCACGGGGCATTCTGCAAAGTATTTCGTAATAACCAGGGAAATGCAGAGCATGCCAAACAATTGCAATAGCTTCATCTTCTCTCCTCTTGTGTGAATGTTCATCTTAGTTGAGATTAACATTGTCCTATTTAGAGTCTGTTTATAAACTTAAACGCTATGTACTACAATAGGTTACGCTGGATTTCACAAAAAATCAAAACAGTGTAACCGAGGAGAGAATGAAGAAAGTATTGAATGATCTGAAGCTGAAATTCGAAGCGGCGCT
>CAMTUV010000029.1:0-38189 GCA_947085015.1 uncultured Nitrospirota bacterium | reverse complement strand
TTGACATAAAACACACCCCTATGGCCTCTAAGCCTTCTGATATGTGCCGTCGATATTTGTGCTGGCGCTTCATAGGCGGTGCTTCCCCAGGCTGAGATGGGAACCGGAGTTCGTCAAAAGCAATTATTTCACAGCTTCTGAAGGGTTACGTTGTTTCTGAAAACAATGCTTGTAAATCCACTCATTGTCTGATAGTTTTTATACAGAGAGACTATCTCATGGAACGGCAGGAAGGCTAATCCGAATGAAAACTATTCAGAACAAAAAGGCTGTATGGGTCAGCATGGGTCTTGGTCTGTTCTACTGGATAGCTGATTCATTTATCCACACGTTTCTGTTTCGCAGGGAAGATTTGCTGACGCAGCTTTTCATCACCCCTCCTCATGATCTTTTCACCCGGATACTGATAACACTGTCCATCACAGGCATCGTTTATACCGGCATGATTATGAATGAACGGAAAAAGATGGAGCGGGAACTCAGAAAATCTGAACATCATTACCGGGCTCTGTTCGAAAATTCAATAGATGCGATTTATATAACACAACGTGACGGCCCGTTCCTCGAGGTGAACCAGGCTGCGCTTGATCTTTTCGGATACACGAAAGCAGAGATGATCGGCATGGACATCTGCAGAGTCTATGCAAATCCTGAGGACCGTGGCCGTTTTCAGGAGTCGATCGAAAAAAAGGGCTATCTCAGAGACTACGAGATAAGGTTCAAGAATAAAGATGGTCTGGAAATTGACTGTCTTCTCACATCCACGGTGCTTTTTGATCACGATGGCAAGGTCCTCGGTTACCAGGGCATTATCCGGGATGTCACAGAGAAGAAGCGCATGGAAACAGCCCTGCGAGAAAGCGAAGCGTGGCTGAAGACCATTTTTGAGGCTTCACCTTCAGGCATCATTCTGGTGGACCCTGAAGGGAAGCTTATGTTTGCGAATCAGCGTATGACCGAGATGTTCGGGCTGACGCATGCTGAACTTATTGGACAGCCGTATCCGAATCTGCTGCATGATTCCGAGAAGGCCATTGGTGAAAAGAGGATGAAACAGATGATAGCCGGCGAGGTGGAGCAGGTGGCCACTGAGCGGCGTTATCTGCGGAAGGACGGAAGCGATTTTTGGGGCTTTCTTTCCGGCAGGAGGCTGGAGGGTCCTGACGGAGGTCTCAAGGCGCTTGTCGGGATCATTGCAGACGTGACGGACCGTAAAAAAATGGAAGAGCAACTGCACCTTGCCAAGCAGGACTGGGAAGAAACATTCAATACGCTCACTGATATGGTTACCGTTCATGACAAGGATTTCAACATCATTCGTGCAAATAAGGCTGCAAAGCAGATACTGGGCCTGCCGTTTCTGGATATGAACAAAGCAAAATGCTACGAATATTATCACGGCACCGGATGCCCGCCTGAACACTGCCCGAGCTGTAAGGTGCTTAAGACAGCAGTGCCATCAACTTCAGAGATGTTCGAACCTCATCTCAAAAAGTTCATCGAGATACGGGCCATCCCAAGGCTGGACAAGAACAATGAGCTTGTGGGTCTGATCCATGTGGTCAGGGACATCACGGAACAGAAAAAGCTTGCAGACCAGTTCCGGCAGGCTCAGAAGATGGAGGCTATAGGCCAGCTTGCTGGCGGTGTTGCCCATGACTTCAATAACATCCTTTCAGCCATTATGGGGTATGGCCACCTACTTCTGATGAAGATGGCTGACAATGACCCTCTGCGGAACAATGTCACTCAGATCCTTGATGCATCTGAACGGGCAGCGACCCTCACGCACAGCCTCCTTGCCTTCAGCAGGAAACAGTCGATCAGTCTGAAGCTGATCAATCTGAACGAGCTTGTGAATAGGTTAGAGAAGTTTCTCCTGCGGCTCATCCGGGAAGACATAGAGTTCAAAACCGTTTGTGCGGATGAAGATGCCACGGTCATGGCTGACACCGGCCAGATAGAGCAGGTACTGATGAACCTTGTGACCAATGCGCGTGATGCAATGCCTGCTGCAGGAAAACTGACGATCAGGACAGGACTTGTTCATATTGAAGATGAGTTCATGAAGATAGACGGGCACGGCAAGCCGGGAGAATATGCCCTTATCACGGTTTCTGACACCGGCAGCGGCATGGATAAAGAAATACAGCAGAAGATCTTTGAGCCGTTTTTTACGACCAAGGAACAGGGCAAGGGAACAGGACTCGGACTTTCAATGGTGTACGGCATCATCAAACAGCATAACGGTTATGTCACTGTGTATAGCGAGCCTGGACAAGGCACCACATTCAAGATATATCTCCCGCTTGTCAAGCCTCACGCCGGCGTGGAGATAGCTGAGGGGCGCAAAGAGATAGCTCAGGTCAGGGGAGGGTCAGAGACCATCCTGGTTGCTGAAGACGATGAGGCAGTGAGAAAACTCGCTTCCACGGTAATGGGTCAGTTCGGCTATACGGTAATAGAGGCTGTTGACGGTGAGGATGCAGTCCTGAAATTCATGGAGAACAAGGACCGGATACAGCTCATTGTCCTTGATGCGATCATGCCAAAAAAGAACGGTAAACAGGTATACGACGAAATATCATCCATAACGCCGAATATAAAAACCCTGTTTGCAAGCGGATATTCCGCAGATGTGATCAGCCCCACAGGAATTCATGAAGAGAGCATGCATTTCATACTTAAGCCGGTTTCACCCATGGACCTCCTGAAAAAGGTGCGGGAGATCCTGGATTCCTGAACGGCCCAAGCGGTCAGTGATGTTCGCTTACCTGCCCGAGCCAACAACATATTCTAATAGACGTTTTTGCCCTGTTTCAGAAAGACCGAGGCTCTTGATCTCTTTGCGTAATTGGGCAGAGGTGCCGTATCCCCCGAGGTATCCGTTGACCCGGCTGACTGCTGTGGAATCGACAAAGTTCTTAATGTCCGGATAGATAGCATCATATTCTGCGGTTATTACAGAGTCTTGCTGAAGCCGGAACTTCTGGTGATAGTCCTCGGCAACATAGAACGTCGAAACAGGTTCGATATCAGTGCGGACCTTTTTGCCTGTCTGTGCAGCTATGCGGTCACGTGTCTTTTCTGCAGACCGCCTCTGCTCTTCGCTATGATAGAAGATGACATTTCTGTACTGCTTTGCAAATGACCAGCCGGAAGGGTCGTGGCTGTTCCAGAAGACATTTAGGATCTGCTCATAGGTTGTTTTCGTTGGATCAAAATCGATCTGGATCGTTTCGGTATGATCGCCGAGGCTCTTATATGTGGGGTTTGCCTTTGCTCCTCCGCTATAACCAACGCGGGTCCTGATAACGCCTGCCATACTCCCGAACCGGGAGTCAGGCCCCCAGAATCAGCCAAGGCCGAAGGTAACTGTCTCCACCCTCACGGGCAAGGCACTGTCAATGGGAGGAATTATGCCTTTCTGGACTGCGGTTGCCATGGTCTTTCTCTCCTTTTTTGAAAAATCTGCGCCCGGCAATGGACAGGAATCTGAAGAAACGGTTTTTTTCACTGCTGTCTTTCTGACAAGGGCATCGGCATACAGCCCTGCACCTGCGAGTGCGATAACACTCATGGCCAGGAAAAATATGGTAAACACTGTCCATCTGCCCGTTGATCGTTTCATATTCATTTCCTCTATCAAATCTTAGGCAATTGATATGAAGGAAATATGAACCTGATGTCATATTTCCTGTATTGTCCAGACGCATAGACAGCAGGGAAATAGGGAGTATAATGAGAACAGGGATTCAAATATGTGTAACGGAGCAAAGTCATGACAGACAAGATATCTTTCAGGGTGGAAAAGACCTTTTGTGAAGAATGCTCCCTTGCGCTCCGAAGGTTTATCGGGAATATGGACGGTGTCGAATCCATAGATGTGGAAGATGGCATGGTTGCCGTCCTCTTTGACAAGGACAAGGTGAGCGAAGAAGATCTCTTCAGAATCACCCGGGACAGCATAGAAAAGCTGGGATACAAACTCGACGAGTAATGAATATATTTTATTGAAAACGGATAAGAAATTCCGAAATAACTGACACAATGCTCGCTGAAAACATTGAGATGCCGCAGGCAAGGAGGTGAACACCTATGATGCATTGGGGAGATTATGGCTGGGGTTGGGGAATGGGTTTTGGCTGGCTCTTTATGGTCATTTTCTGGGTGCTGGTCATTGTCGGTATTGCATATTTCATTAAGATGATTGCAGGGGGAGAAAAGAAGGAAGAAACAGCTCTTGATATCCTGAAGAAGAGATATGCAAAAGGCGAAATAACCAAAGAAGAATACGAGAGGATCAAAGATGATCTCTTGATCGAAAAGGAGAAGTCTTGAAATGAGCTATGTACAGGCCGCGCTGTTGAACGCGAATATGAATAAAGAGATGCTGTGTGTCAAAAAATGAGCATGCTCCTTGAGCGACCGGGGGTATTTGTTCAAACAATGTTGTGATATTCGTTATATCTTCACAATTATTAGATATCCTTGTAGCAGCAGAGCAACTTGATTTTGCTCAATGAGGCTGCCTAAAGGAGAGCAGAGTGAGTGTAAGCACAAAGAGAGGTGATACCGGCGAGACCTCAACGCTGGCTGGTGAACGGGTACCAAAATATCACTTGGTAACGGAAGCGGTGGGTACACTTGATGAGGCCAGCGCCCTGCTCGGCCTCTCCAGGGCGTCAGCACAGGAACGGAGAGTCAAGCGTATTCTCCTTCAGATACAGAAGCAGCTATTCACTATGGGAGCAGAACTTTCCATGGCGGCGAGCGGCAAAAAGCTGCGCAAGACTACTACGGACGCTGATGTGAGGTGGGTAGAGGATCTCGTTGACAGATTTGAGGAGGCCCTTGCACTGCCTCCCGGATTCATAGCCTTTGGCCAGGAGACTTCTTCCGCGCAAATGGATGTCGCGAGGACTGCGGTGAGGAAGGTCGAGCGCATAGCAGTGAAGATGAAGAGCGAAGGACTGATCGAGAACCCTGCGCTTTTTAAATATTTGAACCGTCTTTCTGATCTGCTTTTCGTTCTTGCCTGTTTTGAAGAACGCAGCAAGGCTGAAAGACGGGAAACCGGCCGCATCATTTTTCAATCATACCGGACTGACTCGGCCGTTCGAAAGGTAGCCGCCCTGATCGGTGCGATAATCCTGGCCCTGATCATTGCGATTATTCTCATATTAATCTTCCATGGACAGAACCCTGAAAAGCCCATTGATATGTTGAAAAGTCACATGCAGGAAATGGGAACCTCAGGCCGATAATACAAGAGAGGATCACTGATGGAATTGCTCAGTGAGCACCTATTTTCCAACATTGTCCTGTTTCTTTGTCTCGCAATGCAACTTTTCGCGATGGAGGTCTCGGCAGCCATGGAGGTCGTGACGAAGAAGAGGGTAAGTGAGAGGCGTATAGTTAGGCTCTTACAGGTCAACTTTTAGTATTGCGAGGGGGCCTACAAAATAAGGAGGCTGCTTTGAAACGAGATCCCGTGTGCAACATGGAAGTTAAGGAAGAGGGTGCGATCACCGCTGAATGTGATGGCCTCACTTTTCATTTCTGCTCCGAAGGGTGCAAGGAAAGATTTCTAAAAGACAGAAGCTGCAAGGTTCCACGAACGTCATATGACCTCATCATCATTGGCGGCGGACCGGCTGGGCTGACAGCCGCTATTTATGCGTCGACGCTTAAGATGGAAGCCTTGCTCACCACAAAGGACCTGGGAGGTCAGGCAATCGACAGCACCAAGATAGAAAATTATATGGGCTTCGACTTTGTCACCGGGCCTGAACTCATCGAAAAATTCAGAGCGCAGCTTGTCGGGTCGCACTACATTGATCATGTGATGAGCGGGGTTGAGAAACTTGAGCCGTCGACAGATGGTTTCCAGGTCACTACTTCTGAATTAAAGACATATTCGGCTAAAGCTCTTATCATTGCCACTGGCATGACAAGGAGAAAGCTCGGCGTTCCGGGCGAAGAGGAGTTTCAGAGGAGAGGCGTCTTTTACGGGAATATACAAGATCTCTCTTTTGTACAGGGGAAAAACGTGGCAGTTGTCGGCGGCGGAAATTCTGCCTTGCAGATCGTCGAGAGTCTTGAATCAGTTGCCGAAGATATCCACCTTATATCAGACGTGAAACTGACGGCTGATCCGATCATTGTCGAACGGGTACGCAAGTCACAGAAACTGCGTATCTATGAAGATCATATTGTGAGCGCAATTTCCGGCGAAGGCGCAGTCACACAGATAACGATCAGAAAGAGGGCTGAAGAAAATACAATTACAGTGCTGGTGAACGGTGTTTTCATTGCGATAGGCCTTCATCCTAATGTGGCGCTTGTATCTCCTCTTGTTGAATTGAACGAGAAGGGTGAAATTGTCGTGAGTGCCGATTGCACGACATCGCATGCAGGCATTTTTGCCGCGGGAGACGTCACAAATGCCTTTGGAAAGAGGATAATCATTGCATGTGGTGAAGGTGCAAAAGCAGCCATGGCAGCAAGACAGTATATACTCGCAGAGAGAAAGGCACAAAAAGATGCTCATTAGAGCGCAGCAGCGAGAGTGTGACAACCGAACCAATGTTCTCAAAGTAGAAAAGGAGGTGAGAGTATGAGTATTAAGAAATTGACCAGGAAAAAGGGAGTATCCTGCAAGTGTCACTCGTCATGTTAAAAGGCAGGAGGATCAGGAATATCGTTTGATGAGGAACCAAGAGCTTTAAACAATTAATGATTTATAAACAGAAAAGAACGTATAAGGAGATTGAAGATGAAAAAACTTGTAATTGTTTTGACAGTATTGTTTGTTTTAAGCGCTTCCGTATATGCACAGATGGGGATGACGGGCGGCAACATGAAAGGTGAGCAAAAGGGCGAGATGAAGTCGCCGTGTATGATGATGGAAGAGGGGCAGCAAATGCCCATGATGCAGCATATGATGGGCCAGGGCATGATGATGCAGGATATGATGCATATGATGACAGACATGATGAAGATGCAGAAAAGGGCGATGAAAGGCATGCAGTCACCTGATAAGAAAGAGATGATGATGGATATGGATAAGATGATGGATAAAATGGATAAGATGATGTCTGATATGCGAGGCATGATGATGAAAGAGAAGATGGCGCCTTCATCACCGAGCCAAGAAAAAGAGGGTAAGACAAAAGAGATGCCCGGGAAAACTGAGCCAGCGAAAAGCGATCCGCACAAACATTAGCAGAAAAGGTGGGGAGGAGCACAGATGAAACTTCAGGAGATTAAGCATTATGCAAAGGCAAAGGGTATTAAGGCAGGAAACCTGAAAAAACCGGCGCTTATACAGGCAATCCAGAAGGAAGAAGGCAACTTTGTCTGTTATGGTTCTGCGTTTTCCGGATATTGTGACCAGTTTACCTGCCTCTGGCGCGAGGATTGTTTGCTCTTTTCAATCGATAGTAATGAGCGAGTCAGCAAAATATTATGATGCGTAATGTGAAGGAAGGAGGATGAACTTGCCATGAATGAAAATATCGCCCATTCCGGAGCTTGGGGCATTGCTGCGATCATGATCGTGGTGGCGTCCTGGGTGCTTTATCGCTACCTTGCCCCAAAAACGTGGCGCGAGTGGGCCAGCGCTGGCGTAGTGCAGGCATTCATCATTGCGCTTTACGCGGAGATGTATGGTTTTCCGCTCACCATTTATCTGTTCGCGCGGTTTTTCGGCCTGGATAGATACAATCTCAACGCCAATCTCTGGTCCTCGCTGATGGGTATGGGCGAGACAGGCATGATGATCTCGATGCTGTTTGGCTATGCTTTGCTGTTTGTCGGTATCGGCATTTTCATGCAAGGTTGGCGCGAACTCTACCGTGCGCGTCAGCAGAACCGGCTGGCAACAACGGGCCTGTACAGCCTGGTGAGGCATCCACAGTACACGGGGCTGTTCATCGGGCTCTTTGGCGAGGGTGTTGTGCATTGGCCGACGCTGTTCTCTGTGGGCCTGTTTCCGGTTATTGTCCTGGTGTACAGCCTGCTGGCCAGAAGCGAGGAAAAACGGGTTGTCGAACAGTTCGGAGAGGAATACCTGGCTTATCAACGGCGGGTGCCGATGTTCTTTCCACATCCGGGTCAATGGCGGCAGTTCGTGAAACGTTCCAGTGCAGAGGACGTTAAGGATGACCAACCACATACATGATGAGATGGAACGCAGCCATTGCCAAAATAGGGAGAAGATGAGATGATGAAATCATTCGGAGAGTCATAGAAGCGTTACGTTTAAAAGATGCCTAAGCTTGTTCCGGGACGCAGAGGCAGTAATTTGTTCAATAAACCTTTAAAGTGTTGTTAATCCGGCGGGTGAAAATTGGCTGATAATTTAGTCTGGTTCATATGGTCGCTTGGTCTTCTTGTAATCTGGCTGGCTGTCTTTGTGTTCTATCGCACAGCGCGGACGCGGATACTTCTGGCAAGTCTCCTGACCATGCTGTTCGGTCTCTCTGAGCCTATTTTCGTGCCTGAATACTGGAATCCGCCGTCTTTGTTCGACCTGACTCAAAAGACCGGTTTTGATATCGAAAGCCTGCTTTTTTGCTTTGCCATAGGCGGCATGGGAATCGTCATATATGATCTTATGTTCAAAATTCAGCACGAAAAAATGGACTGGACCGAGCGGCATGACCATCATCACCGCTTCCATTTCTGGACGCTCGTCTCGCCATTCATCGTCTTTGGGCTCCTCTACTTCCTGACTGATCTGAATCCTATTTACAGCGCGAGCCTGTCCATGTTCGCCGGCGGTCTTGCAGCGTTATGGTGCAGGCCGGATCTCAAGCTGAAGATCTGGGGAAGTGGTCTTATGTTCACGCTTTTCTACTTCGTGTATTTTCTTCCGCTCGTGCTGTTCATCCATTTCGGGAATCCTGATCGCCGGGGTGCCCCTTGAGGAACTGATGTTTGCCTTCACCTTTGGGATGCTCTGGTCCAGCTATTATGAGCATCTGGCGTGGTATAAAATAATGGCCGGCTCTGGAAGAGCGTAAATTCTGATGTATCGAGACTATATAACAGATAAATGGAGGTAACGTAATGAAGGTCAAGGACCCTGTATGTGGAATGGAGATCAATGACAAAGATGCTGCTGCCAGGGCAGAATATAAAGGAATAGAATACTATTTCTGTTCGAATTCCTGCAAAGACAAATTTATCGGAAACCCTCTGTCCTTCATTGATAAAAAGCCGCTGGCAGAAGACGAAACGATGACTTCAAAAGAGGAAGCTGTCTTCACCTGTCCTATGCATCCCGAAGTGAGGCAGGACGGCCCTGGTGCCTGTCCGAAATGCGGTATGGCGCTTGAGCCTGTTTCTCCTTCTGCGGGTGTGACCAAGACTGAATGGACCTGCCCTATGCATCCGGAAATTATTCGTGACGAACCTGGCAGTTGCCCCAAGTGTGGTATGGCACTTGAGCCGAAAACAGTATCAGCAGAAGAAAAGGAAAATCCGGAACTTATCGATATGACGCGGAGGTTCAAGGTCAGCGTGGTGCTTACAATTCCGCTTGTTATCCTGACCATGGGCGGTCTGATTCCGGGTCTTTCCCTGATTCTTGACTCGGTGCCCCATGCAATACGTAAGTGGTTAGAACTGGGCCTTGCCACGCCTGTGGTCCTCTGGGGGGCCTGGCCGTTCTTTGCCAGAGGCTGGCAGTCGGTCACTACCTGGAATCCAAATATGTTCACACTGATAGGATTAGGTGTGGGAGTTGCCTATCTGTATAGCATTGTGGCTGCCCTGTTTCCCGGCCTCTTCCCATCGTCATTTCGCGGAGAGGGAGGAGAAGTCAGCCTATATTTTGAAGCTGCAGCGGTCATCACTGTTCTCGTGCTTCTCGGCCAGGTGATGGAACTCAGGGCAAGGACAAGGACCGGCGCAGCTATAAAAGCCCTGCTCGGTCTTGCTCCGAAAACCGCCCGCCGCATACGGGATGGAAATGAAGAGGATGTCCCTCTTGAACAGATTCAGGTGGGTGATCTCCTTCGTGTGAGGCCGGGTGAAAAGATCCCGGTTGACGGCACGGTGACTGAAGGCTCGAGCAGTGTGGATGAATCCATGATCTCTGGTGAACCGATCCCGGTAATGAAACAGTCAGGGGACCGGGTAATTGGCGCAACCGTAAATGGTACCGGCACACTGGTAATGAAGGCAGAAAAGGTCGGGGCTGAGACACTTCTGGCACAGATCGTCAATATGGTTGCCGAGGCCCAGAGGAGCCGCGCGCCGATCCAGAAATTGGCAGACATTGTTGCCGGTTATTTTGTCCAGGTCGTCGTCGGAATCGCTGTGCTCACCTTTGTAGTCTGGGCATGGATCGGTCCTGAGCCTCGCATGGCGTATGCGCTTGTTAATGCGGTTGCAGTGCTGATCATTGCCTGCCCCTGTGCCCTTGGCCTCGCAACACCGATGTCGATTATGGTTGCAATGGGCAAGGGAGCAACAGGCGGGGTTCTCTTTAAGAATGCTGAGGCGATTGAGGTGATGAAGGCAGTTGATACACTTGTTACGGACAAGACCGGAACCCTCACAGAGGGTAAGCCGAAACTGGTGCATGTAATGACCGCTGAAGGATTTGATGAAAAGACACTGCTTCATCTTGCTGCAAGCATCGAGATGGGGAGTGAGCATCCCCTGGCTGCAGCGATTATCGCGGGTGCAAAGGAAAAGGATATCTTGCCTTCGAAGGTTGAGTCTTTTGAGTCGCTTACCGGCCGCGGGGTAACCGGTGTTCTTGACAACAAGAAGATCGCCCTTGGTAATCTCAAGCTTCTTGAAGAACTCAATATCGCTCCCGGAGAACTACCAGACAAGGCTGAGGCCATGCGCAAAGAGGGACAGACTGCCATGTTCGTTGCTGTACACGGAAAGGCTGCAGGGCTTCTTGGTGTGGCTGATCCGATCAAGGCAACTACTGCTGAGGCGATAGCGAAACTTCACGAGGAAGGGATCCGTGTTGTCATGCTCACCGGCGACAGTAAGACGACTGCAGAGGCTGTCGGGAAAAAGCTCGGCATTGATGAGGTGATCGCCGGGGTAATGCCTGGCCAGAAGGCTGAGATCGTCAGGAGGTTCCAGTCTGAGGGAAAGATAGTGGCAATGGCAGGAGACGGCATCAACGATGCCCCGGCCCTTGCACAGGCGCATGTCGGCGTTGCGATGGGGACCGGAACGGATGTGGCGATGCAAAGCGCAGGAGTGACCCTGGTGAAGGGTGATCTGCGCGGAATCGTGCGGGCCAGACTTCTCAGCAGGGCTGCGATGCGAAACATCAAGCAGAACCTCTTCTTTGCCTTTGTGTATAATGCCCTCGGGGTACCAATTGCTGCCGGCGTCCTCTATCCTTTTTTCGGCATCCTCCTGAGCCCGATATTTGCTGCCGCTGCCATGAGCTTTAGTTCTGTTTCAGTTATCAGCAATGCCCTGCGGCTGCGGCGGGCAAAACTGTGAGGAATGCATAATGCTCAGGCAACCGGACAAGCCGCTTGTATGCATGCACTGCGGTAGTGTGATAGCGGGCACCGGATTCATTCGGACGGACAAATCAGCATGACGATCGCAAAGGATGAGCTCAGAAAACTGTATCGAAAGAGGTCGACGTTTTATGACTTCTCGGCGAATCTCTATTATCTTATCGGTTTTCGCGAACAGGCGTATAGGAGAAAGGCGGTTGCCGCTCTGCACCTAAAGAAGGGTGATACTGTTGTTGAAATATGCTGTGGCACAGGACTTAATTTCTCCCTGCTCCAGCGTGCAGTGGGGCCGGAGGGAAAGATCATCGGCGTAGACCTCACAGCAGAGATGCTCGAAAAAGCCCGGGACCGTATCAGGCGGAATGGTTGGACGAATGTGGAACTAGTGCAGGGAGATGCGGCTGATTATAGCTTTCCGATGAACCTTGGCGGCATCATCTCTACCTTTGCTCTTACCCTTGTGCCAGAATTTGATGCAGTGATCAGGAATGGTTGCGCTGCACTTATACCCGGAAAGAGATGGGTTGTTCTCGACTTTAAGCTCCCTTCGCGCAGGGTCGCAGAGCTGTTTGTGCCATTTCTTATCTTCCTCACAAAGCCGTTTGGCGTTCGAAGGGAAATTGCCGAGCGCCACCCCTGGGAATCGATCAGAAAACACCTCGGAGGCGTTTCGATCACCGAGCTCTATTTCGGGTTCACGTATATTGCTGTTGGCGAGAAAGGAGATGTATGCATAAACTGAATTTCCTGGCATCTTCACGGATTACTATGATGTTGCGGCGATTAATGCATCTTGTTATTACAGGGTTGTTCTTCGCAGCAGCTTCACCGGTATGGGCTGCAACTGTTGAATACACCCTCACTATCGAGAAGGCCTCGGTTAACCTGTCCGGCAAGCCGGCATTGGCGATGACGATCAACGGAAGCATTCCAGGGCCTGTTCTGCGCTTTAAAGAGGGCGATATTGCTCGGATTCATGTTAAAAACTCGATGGATATGCAGACCTCGATCCATTGGCATGGCCTTCTCGTTCCCCCGGGAATGGACGGCGTGCCGCTTGTCAGTTTCCCTCCCATACCGCCAGGCACGACGTTTACCTATGAGTTCCCTATTCGCCAGAGCGGCACGTACTGGTACCACTCGCATACAAATATTCAGGAGCAGCTTGGCGTTTACGGTGCAATTGTCATCGAACCCGTTAAAGAATCTCATACTCCTGACCGCGATTACGTGCTGCTTTTTTCGGACTGGACAGACGAGGACCCGCACGAAGTACTGCGCACTCTGAAGCGCGGCAGCGAATGGTATGCGCTCCAGAAAGGGAGCAGTCAGAGTATTATCGGCGCTGCCCGTCTCGGCATGTTAGGCGATTACTTTAAACGTGAGCTTCAGCGCATGCCTCCAATGGACATTGCTGACGTGGCGTACGACCGGTTCCTTGTCAACGGGGAATCCGAAATCGGCCTTCATGCTGCGCCAGGCGAGACGGTGCGGCTGCGCATCATCGATGGCTCTGCAACCACCTATTTTCATCTTGAGTTTGCCGGAGGGCCGATAACCATCATTGCAGCTGATGGTCAGAATGTCGAACCTATGGAAGAAAAAAGAATTCTTCTCGGTGTTGCGGAAACCTATGATCTGCTGATCAGGATGCCTGCTTCAGGCAGCTATGAATTCCGCGCAACTGCACATGACGGCTCCGGCTTTGCATCAGCATGGCTTGGCTCTGGTGAACGCCATCCGGCTGCTGACGTACCAAGGCCGAATCTCTATCATGCAATGGGAGGTCTTTCATTCAAAAAAGTCTTTGCCCTTACACCTGCTGTTTCCATGGGTATGTCCGGCCATGATGTTAATGCAGGCAGATTTGACAAGCCCGGAATGATGGGAATGGGTTCTATGAAAATGGGGGAAATGGATAACATGCCTGGTATGAACCATTCGTCTGCACCGGCGGCTGCATCAGGAGTGGACATGAACTCTATGGACCATAGCATGCATAAGATGGGAAGCGACAGCATGAAAGATGGCCATGATATGAAGGACGAACAAGCTATGTCATCAATAAAGGGTATGCGCCATGAAGACCATACCATGCCAATACCGATGGAGATGCCGCAGAGCGGAAAAAAGTTTTCCACTGATTTTCGCCTTCTTGCAGCTGACGTCTCCTCCTCACCGAAACTCGCCATGGACGGCATGGATGCGGAAAGACCCTGGCCACCCTATGATAAACTTCGAGCCCTCAGACCTACGGCATTTTCAAAGGAGAGAACTGTGCGGGACATCCGTCTTACCCTTGACGGAGACATGGAGAGATACGTTTGGTTTCTGAACAATAAGCCCCTCTCGGAAAGCGACTCAATACTGATCCGCAAGGGTGAAGTTGTCCGGTTCATAATGATCAATCGTACCATGATGCATCATCCCATGCATCTGCACGGCCACTTCTTTCGCGTTGTAAACAGACATGGTGACTATGCGCCGCTCAAGCATACGGTTGATGTCGCACCCATGTCCACGACAGTAATCGAGTTCGACGCGAATGAATTTGGCGACTGGTTCTTCCATTGCCATCTCCTGTACCACATGGAGAGCGGAATGGCCCGCGTTGTTCATTACGAAGGATACTCTGTCGAACCAGGACTCGCCTCGATTCGGCCAGCACTCTACAGGGAGATGTGGTATTTCTGGGGACAGGCAGATCTTCTGAGCAACATGACCGAAGGGTTTCTCAGACTGTCCAACACCCGAAATATCTTCACTGCTCAATGGGAAGCGGGATGGCAGAAAGTGGATGCATTTGACTGGGAAGGGACCCTGACCTGGGATCGGTACATCAACCGCTTTCTCTCTGTCTATATCGGGGCAGACCTGTTAGGCACAGGCAACGCTGTTGATGACGCGCGAGGCGTTTTTGGCCTGCGCTATCTTTTGCCGCTCAATATCGAAACATACGCCTGGGTGGATTCAGCAGGCGGTGCGCGCGTTGCCCTTGACAAGTCATTTCAATTGACTCCCCGTATTCGTCTTTTCGGCGAAGCCCAGTACGACACGCATGATCTTTGGGAGAGCAAAGCAGGAATTTCATACACTGTCAGTAAAAGTATCTCCCTTATCGGGCAATGGCATTCAGAATATGGGTTCGGAGGAGGGGTGAAGATACGGTTCTGAAAGCCTGCATTGCGAGAAAGGCGATGTAAGATGTTTTATTAACCCGCAATATAATATCGCAAGCCGTCATCCTCGCTTGTCGGGGATCGGACGGCGTAACACATCGAAAACACAGAAAGATTCCGGACGAGCCGGAATGACAAAATTAAACTATTTGATTGCCGGTTTAATAGTTCACGATCTCTTCAATATCTCTTCAGAGAATCTTCATTATTGTGTGATAAGCTAGAAGGTAAAAGAACAACGAAAGGATAATATCCATGACTCTTATAAGAACAATTACATCTGCAATCTTATTCCTGATTTTCGCGGGGGGTTTCCCGGCGGGCTCATACGCCCACGATCTTGTCTGGCCCGGCGAAAAACTGAAAGCTCTTTTCCCTCAGGCAGTCTCGTTTGAACAGAAAAATCTGTATGTGTCTGATGAGCAGAAAGTGTCCATAGAAAAGGCCCTTGGAAGCAGGCTGCCTGAAGAGGACCTGAAGCCTTCTATCTATTTTGCCATTATCAAGACCGCTGCTGACGCTCCTCCACGCAAGGCGGCCGCGATACTGTTTGTTGATGCCATTGGCGACAACGGCAAGATCGAAATTGGCCTTGTCGTAAGCGGTAAAGGCGAATTGATGAAAATACAGATCTTCGAGAATAATGAATCCCCGAACATTACCCGGCAGGCATTTCTCAAACAGTTCGAGGGAAAGAAGGCAACTGACCAGCTCAAGGTCGGAACCGATATAACTGCACCTGTTGGAACAGACAAGTCTGCCCAGGCCATAGCGTCAGCTGCCAGACGCGGCTTGCTCATCATTAACGAGATGTTCAGGAAGAAATAAATGAAGAAGCTCATCGCAATAATTATCTTCTGCTTATTTGGGCTGGGAGGCAATGCCAGTGCCGCAGGAGAACACGGGACCCAGGCTGGTCAGCAGGAATTCCGCATGGACAAGGCCAAGGCAAGACTGTCGATTGTGCCTGAAACCTTTATGTCTGGAAAGACCCCTGAAGTAGTCCTTGAATTAACAGATGTCATGAGCAACAGTCCAATACTTGATGCCGGGGTTTACATTCTTCTTGAAAAGGCTGGGGGCCAGCCATCGCACGTGGGCCATGTCATGAAGGATATGCCGGAAGACAGGCCCGCATCCGGCGAAGGTCTTGATTTTGGAGAGCCGGCTCAGTCGGAGATGGCGATTGACCTCTCCATGTTCAGAAAGGCAGAGCCACAGCAGAAGGCCGGTATTTATGTCACTGAATATCCGATCAAGGAGAAGGGCGATTATACATACACCATAGCGCTTACATCCCTTAACGGCAAGAAGTTCAGAGAACCTCTCATATACGGAGGAACCCTGGCGTATCATGAGGCATCAAGGGCGGTCTTTTACAGAATGGTCGCTGTTCTGTTGCTGATCGTTCTTTCTGCTCTTGGAGCGGTTTGGATCATGGTACAGAGAAGGGCTGCAAAGATCAGCTCAGGACAGAAGCTCAATATCCTTGATATTCCATGGGTCAAGAAGTTTTTCCGATCTGGATGGTTTCAGCCTGCCTTCCAGCTCCCTGCATTGCTGGTTTTCATCGTTATTATCATAGCAGGTCTTTTCGATATCCAGCAGGGCGACAGGAACATTGCCACGATTCTTATGTGGACCATATGGTGGGCTGCCATCATCTTCACCTTTGTCTTTGTCGGCAGGGTCTGGTGCATGATGTGTCCTTTCGGCGCAATTCAGGACTGGATAAGCAGGCTTGTCAGTTTGAATAGAGATTTCCCGAAACCAATAAGGAACATATGGCTTTCAAGTTTTATTTTTTTCGGCCTCACCTGGTGGGACAGTTATAGCGGTATTGTGAACAAACCTTCTCTTACCGCATATCTTTTGATCGGCTTTTTTGCTGTAGCAGCGGGCATGGCCCTTATCTTCAAGGGCAGGTCATTCTGCAGGTATGTCTGTCCCATCGGAGGACTGATCGGGCTGTACTCGATGTTCAGCCCTGTGGAACTCAGAAACCGTTGTCTGGATGTCTGCAGGGCGCATAAGGTGAAGGAGTGCGTAAAAGGGACTGACAAGAGCAGGCCCTGCCCAATGTTCGTTACGCCGATGACCCTTGACCGGAACAACTATTGCAATTTCTGCAGTGAATGCGTGAGTTCATGCTCTCAGGACAATATTGTTATCAGGTTCAGGAGTTTTGCCCAGGACCTCTGGGTTTCTGCCAAAGGGTACATGGACGAGGCATTTCTTGCCATGGTCCTTGTCGGCATGACCATAATCGTTACCGGAGAGATGATCGAGCCCTGGCACACCTGGATGGATGCTGTGGTGAAGTTCCTGCCCTTCAATGCCCTTGGCGTGACTGATCACGCTATGATGGAAAAGGCCGCATTTCTGATTGTGATGACTGTCGGTTCCCTTTTGGCGCCAATCGGCCTTCTTACCCTGGCCGCTCTTGTGGTGCGGAAAAATACAGGACCTGATTCTCCGCTTGGTCTGAGGGAGACAATAAAGCAGTTCGCATACATGTTCATCCCTGTCGGGCTGTCTATGCACCTTGCCCATAATATATCCCATCTTTTCAAGGAAGGGCCTGGGATTATTCCGGCAGTCCAGAGGGCTGCAACAGAGCATCTCGGACTGGCTTGGGGCGAGCCTGACTGGACAATAACGCCGATGATAGGCAATGAATCAATATTCTGGCTTCAGATGCTGGTCTTCGTGATAATGAATATATTTGCTCTGTATGCCGGGTACAGGATCTCGGTCAGGATCTTTCAGGAAAAGGCCATGAAGGCATTTATCCCCATGGCTCTCCTTGTGGTGATATTTATGGTTATTAACGTGTACATCATCGGTCAACCTATGTCCATGAGGCACGCACATTGAGGTGGATTATGAAAAATGGATTTGTTGCAGTAATCGTTTTGCTCCTGTTTGTCCTGCCATCGATTTCGTGGGCTGAACTCGATCTCGATCAGGATGTGCTTATTGTACCGGACACACACAATGAGAAGCCCTATATCTGGCATGTGGCAAGGAACCCGGAGGGATATGAGCTTGTAATGAATTCCGGAGATCAGACATCTCCTGCTGACGGACGCTTCTCATTTGAGGTCAGGCAGAAACAGACTGAAAAGATTCAGGAACTGCATGTATTTATTACAGACAGTGACCTCCATATCTTTCAGCATGTCAGGCCTGTTTTGAGCGGCAACAGATATTCATTCTCTTTTTCTGCTCCCAAGACCGCCACGTACCGGTTTGAGATCGTTTTAAGGACTGAAAAGGGATGGCTGAACCTGAAAAAAGATATCAGATTGAAGGGTGATGGCAAGCAGGTGGATGATCTCGACAAGGATAAGGGATATGGCGTTAAGGTAAAGCTTATCCCTCAGAAAGTGTATGCAGAGCACGTGGTTACCTTTCTTTTTGATCTGACGTACAATGGGGTGCCCATCAAAGATATCGAAAAAGTGGATGGCACTGACATGCGGCTTGCTTCATGGGATGAAGACCTTCAGGAGTTTATCTATGTAACGCCGAAACAGAACCTCGGCGGACCAGAGGTTGCAGTGAGCGCGGTATTTATGAGGCCCGGAAAGAGGGCGGTCTTTGCCGAGTTCAGACATAGAGGTGAGACGCGCAGCATAGACATGGTTATTAATGCATTGAAGGAACCGCCGCAAGTGACAAATCCTCAAAATCCGAAACCTTCGGACAATTAGGAATGCTGTCGGAATGTTCGGCAACGAATAGTTAAAATCAATTGCAGAGGAGATGATGAGAAGATGAAATGGTTTAGTGCAATATTCGCCTTAGTTATTTTGCCATTTTTCTTGATGGCGGCTGTTTCAGAAGGTGCCCAGAAAGAACTTTCGGGCAAGCATGATCAGTCTCTCAGAAAAGGGGAGACAAGGGCAACGCTTGACCCCGGTCTCTTCCCTGACGCTCAAGTGAAACAGGCGTATAAGATTGCAAAGGAGATCCCTTGGGTCCTCGACAGCATCTACTGTTTTTGTATGTGCAAAGAATCTCCGACATTCAGGCATAAGAGCCTGCTGAGCTGCTTTGTTGACAACCATGCTTCAGTCTGAGATATCTGTTTAGGGGAGGCCCTGCGGGCCTTCGAGCTTTATAAACAGGGATTTCCAGTGAAGCAGATACAGGAGACTGTGGAAAAGGAATTCAAGCGGTAAGTATTTTATTCAGAAGAAGGATGGTTTAGTCAGGGGCAGAAGGCAATGAGAAGTTGTGACAAGGGCGATTACAGATGTGTGATCGCCTTATTTCTTTTTTCTGAGTTTGCCTTCCAGTCCGTCTATGAACTGGCGCGCTGTCCTTCCTGAGAAACTGCCGTGGGAGATGGACCATTGCATTGCCAGCCTTCTCAGTTCGTCCGGGTTGATCCTGAGCTTTCTGATCTTTGCATAGTTCTTGACAATATCAAAATAATTATCAAAATCAAAATATGAAAACCCCAGTCTCAGGCCGAAGCGGTCAGACAGGGATATCTTTTCCTCTACTTGGCCTCTATTCTATACATGTGTCTCTTGCCGTAGCCCGCACCATATATCCCTCCCTCCTCGTCCTTGCCGAATATAGAGATGAAACACTGACGGTTTTTCATGGACAGAGAAAACTGGCGTCTGATAATCTACAGGAGAAGGAGGTTGTAAATGCTGACCAGAAAGCCGCGTAACTCCTTAATAGTATCGCATTATTAGAGACTTATAAACCCACCAATTTGTAATTATCTCCCTAATTCTTAATAGCTACATCAGGACAGTTAATGTGCTACAAACCTGACACCCATTTAGAGGACATTTCTACTTTGGTTTGACATTTCACAATAATTTAATGGAAAATGCTAAAGACTTGGTGTACGCTGTCGTCTGTCTTTAATAAACGTAACGGGGGGCCATGTTATGAAAAAGATCCTGTTTCTTGTCGTTCTTCTGTCGTTTCTCTTGTCAGTAACTGCATTTGCAGCACCGCTATTCGACCAAATTCCGGTCAAGACGAGAACCACACTTATTCCCGGCACCTACACCTTCAGATTCAGCCTGTGGACTCTGACCAAAGGTGGAAATATGGTCTGGTCAGAGCAGCAGACCGTCTCCCTTGCTGACAGTGTAATAGATCACAACTTTGGAAGCATAAACCCGCTCCCTGACATTGACTATGGTCTGCCCTGGTATGTGCAGGTTGATCTGGTGTCAGGCACCAGCTTCAAACCAGTAGCCAAGTTGAGGGAGCGCCTTAGTGTTTCGCTCTATTCCCTGTGGAGTCTGGAGAGTGCTGGAGGCGCTACAGGTTTTGACGCTGATACAGTGGACGGACAGCATGCCTCGGCTTTTTCAGTTTCATCACATGCCCACAATTATGATGCGAACTATGTAAATGCCGGCGGCGACACCATGGTCGGCAGTCTTATAATGGATACCGGATCGTCCGGTGACCTGACTATTTCGGAAGACAGAATATCGAGGACAGGGGATCTGACGATTGATGCAGTGAATAATACAGCAGACTCAAACGTTAACATTGTAAACTCTGACCCATCCTTTAAGGCCAATTTAAATATTGAGGGAAATATTACGGCAGCAAACTTTACAGGAGACGGATCAGGATTAAATAACGTCAGCCCTGCAGCACATACCCACGCCGGAGAAGACATCAATGCCGGGACAGTTGCCGAGACCCGCATTGACAGTGCGATAGCGCGTGATACTGAGGTCTCATCTGCGATCAGCACGCATGCCTCTAACCCGTCCGCTCACCATACACGGTATACGGATGCCGAGGCAGTTGCGGCAGTGAAGGCAGCTGACGGAAGCGGCTCCGGCATAGATGCAGACCTGCTCGACGGGCTCGATTCCACTGCATTTGCTGCAACAGGCCATGCCCACAATTACGATTCAAATTATGTAAATGCTGGTGGCGATACGATGACAGGAGATTTAAGCGTCAGCGGTACAGTCTCTGCCAACACGCTGAGCGCGCCTCAACTCATTTCGAGAACCCCGGGCGAAAATCTTTCTGTCAAGGCAGCTGACGGCAGTGGCAGTGGCGGTGCATTATCAGTCAGTGCCGGGAATGCCGGTGTTTCCAGCGGCGGCAGCGGCGGCAATCTTAACCTGCAGGCAGGGGGCAACATGCCTGTGGGAGGAGCTGGTTGGGGTAATCTTGGACCCTCTGGAAATGTAAATATTGCCGCAGGCTCGGGTTATAACACTGTTGGAGGAGATGTAAGCATACGTTCAGGAGGCTCAAGTTATTGGTCACTCTCATCGCCTGTATTTTCGAAGGTTTTGATCGGCGGTGGCGATGCAAATGGTGGTGATGGCGCAAAGGTGGAAGTTGAGGGCGGCCATGTCATAACCATGTCACCTGTTTCTTCAGGCGGCAACATAGTAATTACAGGCGGCAATGCTGTTGGAGGCTATGCCGGCGGAAACATAATTTTGTCTCCGGGAGCCGGTTCACCTGTTGGTAATGTTGGGATCGGCACAGCAAGCCCCGGAACAAAACTGGATGTCTCAGGTGGAGCAATCAGGACAAACAACCAGCTTATTTCAACCGTTGCAACAGGCACAGCGCCCTTGCAGGTGTCTTCAACAACAATGGCAGCGAACTTAAATTCAGAGATGGTCGGGGGATATAAGATCGCTGATCTTGATAACCGCTATGGGCAGACAGCTCCGAGCCAGGTTCCACGAACAAATACTATAAGCGCTGTGCTGCCATCTCCGGGAATTAATGACGGTCTGTACAGTTCGATCACAATAGGCGCAGACGGACTTCCGGTTGTTGCTTATTATGATGCAACTAAAGGCTACCTGATGATTGGAAAATGCTCTAATGCAGCCTGCAGTTCTTTCAGCAGTTATACTTATACCCCATCTCAAGGTCATATCTCGATTGCGATAGGAACAGATGGGCTGCCGCTCATTGCTCACATGTCAGGTGGCGGACTCTATGTTGCCAAGTGTGCCAATGCCGGCTGTTCATCTCTCAGCAACAATTCCATAGGCGGTCTCCCAACATCAGGTCATGTCTCGATGGCAATCGGCACAGACGGCATACCGATCATAGCCCATAGCCTTGGCGGTGGTTTGTATGTGACCAGGTGCATTAATGCCTCATGTACAGGCGGATATTCAAGCAATTCTGCTTTTATGGGGACCTCAGGATATATATCAATGGCTATAGGAACAGATGGGTACCCGATCATATCTCATCTGTCTGGCGGCACGCTCTATACTCAAAAATGTAATAACGCGGCATGTACGTCCGGGCCTGTGATAACAGGTCTTGCCGGGTCAGTAGGATACACATCTATCGCTATCGGCGGTGACGGGCTTCCTGTCATCTCTCATTATACAGGAAGCGTCTATGTATATAAATGCGGTACCACATCCTGCAATGGCGGGACACCGACACATACCGCGTTGGACGGCGGTGGCGGGTGGACGTCGGTTTCGGTCGGCATTGATGGGCTGCCTGTTGTCGCAAACTACGGGTCGGGGGCAACATTGCGCTACATTAAATGCGGCACATCCAATTGCACGGCAAATAACACGGTCAATACGGTTGATTCCAGTGCGGGTTCCGGCCAATATAATTCCCTGACGATTGGCACAGACGGTAATCCTGTTATCTCATATTATGATGCGGCAAACACTGACCTCAAAGTTGCAAAATGCTCCAATCAGTTCTGCATCAATAACTGGTGGAGGCGGTAGAGCGAAAACAGCCGCTTAAAAATAACCGAGAAAGAGGGCGGGTTGTTCCGCCCTCTCTGTTTTAGCGCTGTCCCAATCCTGTAGAAATTCCTTTTGCCGTTATGTTTTGCATAAGGCTGTCTGATCGTCAGGAGCCTGCTGTGGGGATTTGTTCTGCTCCGATGTTACGACCTTTTCCATCTCTTTTTTCTGAGTTTGCCTTCCAGTCCGTCTATGAACTGGCGCGCTGTCCTCCCTGAAAAACTGCCGTGGGAGATAGACCACTGCATTGCCAGCCTTCTCAGTTCGTCCGGGTTGATCCTGAGCTTTCTGATCTTTGCATAGTTCTTGACAATATCAAAATAATTATCAAAATCAAAATATGAAAACCCCAGTTTCAGGCCGAAGCGGTCTGAGAGGGAGATCTTTTCCTCAAGTGTCTCTTCAGGATGAAGTTCGCCCTTGGGGTCACGCTGGTTTTCTCCTATCGTTTCCGGCATAAGATGTCTGCGGTTCGACGTGGCATAGATGAGCATGTTTGAAGGCCTTGTCTCGAGACCGCCTTCAAGCACGGTCTTGATATGGCGATAGGACTTCTCATCCTCTTCAAAGGTGAGATCATCGCAGAAGATGATGAACTTTTCCGGCCGGCTCCTGATGATGTCCGCCATGTCAAGAATGTGGGACAGTGAGTCCCTCGGCATCTCGATCATCCTGAGACCCCTGTCTGCGTACGCATTGAGCAGAGCCTTCACAACTGATGATTTTCCGGTTCCCCGTGGTCCATACAGAAGTGCATTATTACAGGGCAGGCTTTCAAGGAACTGCTCGGTATTTTCTCTGAGATCACGGACCAGGTCATCAACACCGATGATCTCGGCAAACGTGATCGGATCAGGTGCGGCAATGCCTTTGAGTAAGAGCTGTTCATTGCGCGATGTGCATTTGAAGGCCCTGAACCGCTCCAGCACAGAGGAATCGAAGGATGGGGATAGTGAATCTGCGATACGTTCAAGGTTCTTGTTCAGAAGCGTTATCTGTTTCAGTAATTCGTTCATGCATCATTTTATTACAGGACTTTTATCAAAGCAACCAAAGAATGGCTGGACAGGATGTAACGGCAATAGATAGCTGCCCGGTCCAGTTTTCTGTTGCCAATTCTTGACTGATTATATTATTATTCCGTCTATATCGCTGTATCATGAGAACAAATATGTCCGTTCTTCCGGGGGGATGAAGGAGATGTTCAGAAAAGGCTATCACGTTATCATGTTGTCGGTATTCGCTGCACTCAGTTTCTGGCTTATCGATGCTGTCGTTGATTATCTCGTTCACTATGACGAACCATTCCTGTCGCTTCTAATTTTTCATAAAAAGGAAGGGGCATCCCGCCTGCTCTTCTCAGCGGCCTTTCTTCTGTTCGGATTGATCATGGCCAGAATATTTTCGAAACAGAAAAGAACGGAAGAAGCGCTTGTTCAGGAGATCAGCGAGCGCAGACAGATAGAGGAAAAGTTATACGCCTTGTCGACCAGGGATGAGCTTACCGGTCTTTATAACCGCAGGGGTTTTTTCACTCTTGTTGAGCAGCAGCTCAAAATGGCGAGCAGGGGAAAAAGCGGTATTCACATTTTTTATGCGGACATGGATAACCTGAAAGAGATCAATGATATGTATGGTCATCAGGAAGGTGATCTGGCTATTGTCGAGATTGCCTCAATTCTCAGGGAAACGTTCCGTGAATCAGATATCATAGCCCGTGTAGGCGGTGACGAATTTGTGGCAGTACCGGTCGGGACAACAGGCGAGACAGTCAATATCATTACCGGCCGTATCAATAGAAATATCGAGTTGAGTAACGCTGAAAAGGCCCGGCCTTACAGGCTGTCTCTCAGCTTTGGCATAGTCGATTACAGCCCTGATTCCCCTGTCTCGATTGACGAGTTGTTGTCTCAGGGGGATAAGCTGATGTACCAGCAGAAACAGAAGAAGAGGCTTCCTGCAGAGACAAGGCAAGAGAGTATTTACGGGGCGTAAACGCTTGAAAATGCGCCTGGTCGGTGAAGGCGCTGTTACGTCAGGGAATCTCGACCTTGTGTCCGGTTTTTTTTAAGAACCCTTCCGCAACAAGTCCGTCCAGGATTTTATCAAAATTATCCGGAACTGATGCCAGCTTTCTTTTGATGCCAGCCGTTGTCATGCCCGGCGATTGGAGCAGGGTCTTCAGGATCAGGCTTCGGATCTGGCGGCTGGAGCCTTCGAACTTTGACTGTTTTGTATAGTGAGAGCTTCTGCGGTTCGGGTTTATTACCTCATTCTTCAGCTTAACGCCATAGTCCATCAGCGCATAGTACCACTCCCGCGGGTTCTCGCTGTCCAGGGTCTTTTCGACCAGAAGCATGATCTCCTTGTCCCTGATGTCTTCCCTGTCGCCAAAGAAGAAGTGAATGTACACCCTTCGGATGTTGGTCTCGATGAGACAGATTGGCTTGTTGGTTGCAAAGGTATATATGGCTGAAGCCGAATACCTGCCTATGCCCGGCAGCTTTACCAGTTCTTCCGGATCCAGTGGTAGTTTTCCCTGATATTGATGCAGGATAATCTCAGCCAGTTTTTTGAGGCTTATTGCCCGGCGGTTGTATCCCATGCCCTGCCACGTCCTGAGTACATCAGCGAGCGGCGCTTTAGCGAGGGACGCCAGGTTTGGAAAGGATTTCAGAAATTCGGGGTATTTGATAAGCACCCGCTCTACCTGTGTCTGCTGGAGCATCACTTCGGAAAGGAGTATGCGATAGGGGTTCTTTGTCCTGCGCCACGGCATGGGACGCTGGTGTTCATGATAATGCTTGTAGATAAGCTTCTTGAAGCTTCTGATTGCTTGTGCTGTTAATCCCCTTGCCTGTATGTCTTCAATACATCTCTTTTCATCCAGCATATGATCTACAATAAAACCATGAAAATGAAAAAGCAAACATCGGTGAAGGTCGTTGCTGCTGTTATCGAAAGGGACGGCAGGGTGCTTATTGCAAAACGGAGACAGGGTGACAGACTGGCAGGCAAATGGGAGTTTCCGGGAGGCAAGATCGACCCCGGCGAAACAGCAGAAAAGGCACTGAAAAGGGAACTCCATGAAGAGCTGGATATCGAGACCGAGGTCTTAGAATATATCTGCTCCAGCCGTTTTGACTATGAACATCTGTCTGTCGAGCTGCTCGCGTACCGCGTGAAGCATATCTCGGGTGAGATCACGCCTCTTGTGCACGATGAGGTAAGATGGGTTTTGCCTGATGACCTCTACTCATACGAGTTCCCCGAAGCGAACGAGGAGATCGTCAGGCGTCTCTCCGCATGCCGTGACCTATGAGGCTGATCACAGACTCGTGCTCTCAGAATGCGCAGAATAAAGGCATGAATATCCCGCTTGCTGTGATGTTGACCGTGTCCCTGCTGTTTTCTATGGTCTCCCTGCCGGTGGCAGCCTGCAACGAATACCACTGATGACCTCGCATCCGAGTTCACTGAAAAAGAGCTTCCATGACTCGGCATAGCTGTAGTACAGCAGGCCTCTTGGGATTCCGATTCTTGTGTTTCTCATTTAGATGAAGAGCCTATAAGTCAGTGAAAAATAACTGCTTTTTTGTAATACAATTTTAGATTATTTCGGTCCTTTTCTGCAAAGAAAGCACCTCTGAAAATAGTTCTTATGTTTTGTCCAGGAATGTGTTAATCTTAATATGTGTTTAAACCCCTAAAATCTGTCAGTGCAGGTGGATTCTGATATGAATGAAATACATGAAATTATAGAAATAGGCAAGAGGCTCGACGAGCTTACCTGTGAGGTGTACAGTCATTTTGCCAAGAGAGAGGATTTTGATCCCTCTGTTGTAGCACTCTGGACGAACATGGCTGAGTGGAAAAAAGGCCATGCGAAACATTGGCGCAAGATTTCAAAAAATCTTGTTTACAAGAACATCCTGAAGAGGAAACCTGCTGAACTTGTGACGATCATCAAGCAGCTCAAGAACATACAGGCAGAGCTTGTGGAATTTCTGAGGCGGCTCAGGAAGAAGAAGGTGTCCCAGGGAGAAGCAGTGTCCCAGACGGTGCTGAACGAGTTTTGGCTTATTTCTGACATATTTATCGAGATCTTCTATCTCTATGGGCAGAGCCTTGAGGACCGCACGGTGAGCATGGTCGATGAGTGCCGGGACAATCTGGGTACCATGGCAAAGACCCTGAGGCCCTATCTCAAGCTGAATCCTCTTTACTCAGCTCTAATGAAGTCCATGGGTGAGATCAACGAAACCCATGACTTTCTTGTGCACCACCACGGGAAGAAAAGAAAGATCGCTGTCTGAAGGAGTTGCATCATGGATGCAAAACTCAACATAGCCGGCCTCTTCAAGTCAGAAGAAGAACTCTCGGAAACGATCCGCAAACGCCAGATCTGCTACGATATCGAGCCATACTATAACACCACAAAGCAGGGACAGATGGTCCAGATCGGGTACCAGATCAATATTCTTGGCACATTTCCCGAGCTGGATAAAAAACCTTCTCTTGATGATCCGGAATTTAGCCGAATCTTGAGGGATGTGAGAAATGTCGCTGAGGCGTTATCGAACACCTGCGATCCCCTGCATATGTGCGAAGCGACGATTGAGGATTCCAGCAGCATAACCTATTCCCAGGTCCGGAAGATGCGGCCGGATGTTACGGTCCACATACCGGTCTTTGACCAGCAGCATTTCGGCCATCCTGTTGATAAGCATATTGAGGATACAGTCTATATGGCAGGCCGGATTCTTGAGGCTGCCGGGGTGAGGAAGAAGAAGTGGGAATAGCGAGCTACTGGGTCGGTTTTATTGCCTTTATGTAAGCTGAAACGACCATTTTTTCGACGCCATCGCCAAACTTCCAGCTCTTTATTATCTCGTCGCTGTTCTGCTTGTCAACGATTTGAATTTCAGTAAATCCTGTTTTTTTGAGGATTGCCTTCAGTTCCTCCACGGGAACAGATCCTGTTATTCAGCCGCTGTACGCATGCTCGTGGTCAAGGATCTCTTTGCTGAATTCAGCTCTCTTAAGGATGTCGGAGATGGCTATTCTGCCGCCGGGTTTAAGAACCCTGAACGCCTCACTGAAAACAGCCTGTTTATCCGGAGAGAGGTTGATGACACAGTTCGATATGATCACGTCCATTGAGTTGTCCTCAAGCGGTAGGTGTTCGATTTCACTGTGCCTGAACTCTACATTTATTGCGTTGAGCCTTCCCGCGTTTTCCGTTGCTTTTGCTACCATGTCCGGAGTCATGTCAACGCCGATCACATGTCCGGTCCTGCCGACCTTCATGGAGCAGAGGATGGCATCAAAGCCAGCTCCACTGCCCAAATCAAGGACCGCTTCGCCCTCTTTGAGATCAGCGATGCCCTGAGGATTGCCGCAGCCCAGTCCGAGGTTCGCCTCGCCAAGGCCGATCTTCAGTTCGTCGTCAGAGTAACCGAGCCTTCTGCCTGCCTCCAGCAAACTGACGCTGTCTGATTCAGGAGCACAGCAGCTTGAGGGTGCAAGGAACGAAAGGCTGCCTTTTGCAACGTCCGAGTAACTCTTGACCACGAGCTGCCTGAGCTTTGTCTTTTCGTTTTCCATGCTACAATAAATATACCATGAAAAGAGAATCTGGTATCCAGGAAAAACGTAAGCGGCTGCTTTTCCTTGGTGATTCGCTGATCGAGTATTTCGACTGGTCTGAGCGGTTTTCCGGGCACGAGGTGTACAACCTTGGCATTGCAGGGGAGACGGTTGAAGGTCTCTATTGCCGCCTCAGCGGGATCTTCAGGAGGGTGAAAGACCCTGACATGATCTTCATCATGACCGGCATAAACAGCATGGCAATGGGGGATGATGGAATTGCTGATATCTACCGAAAGGTTGTGCAGGAGATCGCACAGGCATATCCGTCAGCCAGGGTCATTGTACATAGTCTTCTGCCTGTGCTTTTTGCATTCATATCGAACGAGGATATACAGCATCTCAATGCGCTGCTGAAACAGATCGCGGCTGATGAAAAGGTCCTGTATCTTGATATCCATTCACGGTTTCTTGATGATAAGGGCCGGCCTGTGGCTGCATATCTTATGGATGACGGAGTGCATGTGAGCGAGGCAGGGTACAGGGTTTGGTCAGACGAGACAGGAAAACTGCTTGGCTGATGTTATCTGTTTGCTGCCGTCTTTGTGCAATGGCTTTTCAGACCTGTTCAGCCCTGACAGATACTGCGTTTCTATTGCAAGCTGTTACCGCAGGATGCAGGATTTACTGTCTCTGTAATTTCCTATACGTTAAAAAGGAAATGCATTACATCGCCGTTTTGTACGACATACTCCTTGCCCTCTGTTCGAAGTCTGCCCGCAGTGCGCGCACCTGCCTCTCCCTTGCCTACAAGGAAATCGTCAAAAGCGATCACCTCGGCCCGGATAAAGCCGCGTTCAAAATCATCATGAATAACAGCTGCAGCTTTTGGCGCCTTCCATTTACGCTCAATTGTCCAGGCGCGGACCTCTTTGACGCCGGCGGTGAAGTAACTTATTAGTCCAAGTGCATGATACCCGTGATGGATAATCTGATCAAGCCCGCTTTCAGTTTGTCCAAGTGACAGGAGAAATTCATTGCGCTCCTCATCACTCATGCCGGCCATCTCTTCCTCGATCTTGGCGCAGATCTTTACTGACTCGGCATTATGCTCTGCTGCAAACGCGTGGACTGCCTTGACAAGATCGTTATCGCCGGCAAGACCGGCTTCATCCACATTAGCTGCGTATATGACCGGTTTCAGGGTTATAAGCCTGGTTTCTTTGGTGAGCTCTATAAAGGGGTCTGAATCCTTTTCGGCAAAAAGGATGGCTGGTGCCCCTGTATTGAGATGATCGAGCAGTTTTCTGGCAGTGTCAAGCATTGGCTGAAGTTTCCGGTCTCCCTTGGCCTGCTTCTCAAGACGCATGATCCTGTTTTCAAGCGTCTGAATATCGGCAAGCACCAGTTCCGTATTAATAACCTCGATATCGCGCAGAGGATCGACACTGTCATCAACATGGATGATCGCGTCATCTTCAAAACATCTTACAACATGCACGATCGCCGAGGTCTCCCGTATATGTGACAGAAACTGATTGCCGAGCCCTTCGCCTTTTGATGCACCCCTTACAAGGCCTGCAATATCAGTAAACTCAACAATTGCATTCTGTACCCTTTGCGGTTTTACAATATCAGACAGCTGAGTTAGACGTTTGTCAGGGACCGGAACTATTGCCTTGTTCGGCTCTATGGTGCAAAACGGATAATTTGCAGCCATGGCATTCTGATCTTTTGTGAGTGCATTAAAAAGCGTCGACTTGCCAACATTAGGAAGTCCGACGATACCGATACTTAAAGCCATAAAATTCTCCTCTGTATATTCTCTCTATTTATGAGAAAAGTCTGCGCTGCTGTCTGAAATCCATCTCGAAGAGGGTCAGAGCGGTGAAAATCAAAAGGGGTTGCACTGAAGGCAACCCCTTATAATTGTTGGCGTCCCCAGCGGGATTCGAACCCGCGTTACCGCCTTGAAAGGGCGATGTCCTAGGCCAGGCTAGACGATGGGGACATCTGGTGAGCCGCGTTGGACTCGAACCAACGACCCACGCCTTAAAAGGGCGTTGCTCTACCAACTGAGCTAGCGGCCCTGACACAAGGAAGTAATAAAATACACTGAAATAACCCCTGTTGTCAATTCAGGGTCTGTAATCAGGGTTATGCTGATCGCTCTCTGGTATAGGGCAGAAGACCGCCTTTTAAAACAACATCCTTCTCTCTTTCGTTCAGCGTGGACGTAACCGTGAAGGTATATCCCTTTGCCGAATTTTCAACCCGATATGTCTGCGCTCCTCCGATAATGCTCAGGATATCCCTGATGCGCAGTTGGTCGCCTTTTTCGATCTTCTCGTAATCAGCGCCATTTTCAAACAGCAGCGGCAGGATGCCGAAATTGATCAGGTTTGAACGGTGTATCCTTGCAAAGGACTTAGCGATGACAGCCTGAACGCCGAGGAACATCGGAGCTATGGCTGCATGTTCCCTTGAGGAGCCCTGACCGTAGTTTTCTCCGCCAACGATGATGCCTCCGCCATGCTCTTTTGCCTCCATCGCCCGCGTGCTGAAGGTATTGTCTATGTTGACGAAGACGAATTTTGAGATGGCAGGAATATTTGACCTGAACGGCAGAACCTTAGAGCCGGCAGGCATGATGTCATCGGTCGTTATGTTGTCGCCGAGTTTGAGCAGTACTTCCGCTTCTATCCCGTCCTTCAGGGCATCCTTGACCGAAACTTCCCTGATGTTCGGTCCCTTGATCACGTTTACGTCTGACGTGTCTGCCTTGGGCTGGATCAGAAAGTTTCTGTTGATCAGATATCTTGCCGGTTCTTTGAATTTCTTCATGGGTATGCCTGCCTCGCGCGGGTCCACCATCTCGCCCTTGAGGGCAAAGACGGCACATGAGACCGGGCTGGCAAGATAAATCGACGCATCCTTGGTGCCGCTTCGGCCCTTGAAGTTTCTGTTATATGAGCGGACAGAGACCTGCCCGCTGCCTGGCGCGCTGCCCATGCCTATGCAGGGGCCGCAGGACGATTCGAGCATGCGCGCACCTGCTGCTATGATATCAGTGACAAGGCCTTCTTTTGCGATCATCTCATAGACCTGCTTGGAGCCTGGATTGATGAGGAGGTTCACACCCTCATTGACACTATTGCCTTTCAGTATTGAGGCAACTGACTTCATTGCCTGGTATGACGCGTTAGTGCAGCTTCCGATACAGACCTGGTTCACCTTTGTGCCTGCAAGGCTCTTGACTGTGACGACATTGTCAGGGCTGTGAGGCTGAGCGATCATGGGCTCGACTTTGCCCAGATGTATCTTGATAACCTCTTCATAGGAGGCGTCCTCATCTGCAGCCAGTTCAATCCAATCAGAGCCTCTGCCCACGGCCTCAAGATAGAATTTTGTCCTTTCATCACTTGGGAAGATCGAGGTCGTTGCGCCGAGTTCTGCGCCCATATTTGTTATGGTGGCCCGCTCGGTAACATTCAGGTCTTTGACACCAGGGCCGCTGTATTCAAGTATCCTGTTGACCCCGCCTTTTACGGTTAGCCTTCTCAGGATCTCCAGAATAACGTCCATGGCAGTCACATACGGCCGCTTCAGCTTGCCGAGAAGCTGTATCTTCAGAACTTTTGGCATGTTCAGCTCAAAGGCAGAACCGCCCATGACTGTTGCTGCATCAAGCCCGCCAACGCCAACTGCGATCATGCCCATGCCCCCGCCGGTCGGCGTATGACTGTCTGTGCCGAGAGCTATCTTGCCGGGCGCTGCGAACTGCTCAAGGTGCACCTGGTGACAGATGCCGTTTCCAGGTCTGGAAAAATAGGCGCCGTACTTTGCTGCAGCGGTCTGGAGAAAGAGATGGTCGTCAGGGTTCATGTAGTCCTGCTGGAGCATATTATGGTCAACGTACGAAACAGCAAGAGGGACCCTGATCCGGTCAAGTCCCATTGCCTCGAACTGGAGCCATGCCATAGTGCCTGTTGCATCCTGGGTATAGACCTGGTCAACCTTCAGGCCGATCGGCGAGCCTGGGTCCAGTTCGCCGTATTCAAGATGAGAATTAAAGATCTTTTCAACTATGTTCATGCCCATGAATACCTCTTTTTTGACAGGAATTTAGAGTGCTGCGGCGAAGGCGTGTTTTGACTTTGCCTTTTTTATTATGTAAATATACTAGGAAAAATCAAGCAGAAATAACTTTCCGGAGAGAAAACATGCATTTTTTTCAGTACCGCGGCAATGACTTGTATGCAGAAGATGTAGCTGTCAAAGAGCTTGCAGAAAAATATGGGACTCCGCTTTACATATACAGTTATAAGACGCTGGTCAGGCATTTCAGGGCGTATGAAGACGCTTATCGCGAATTCCCTCATATTATCTGTTATGCGCTGAAGGCCAACACCAATGGCGCTATTCTGAAGCTGCTTGCGAAGCAGGGCTGTGGCGCAGATATTGTTTCGGGTGGTGAACTCTTCCGCGCCTTGAGGGCAGGCATTTTGCCCCAGAAGATCGTTTATGCCGGCGTTGGGAAAACAGAGGAAGAGATCCGCTTTGCCCTTAAATCAAAGGTTCTTATGTTCAATGTGGAATCAGGGGACGAGCTGCGCGAGATTGACCGGATTGCAGGTCTTATGAAGACAAAGGCTCCAATTGCTCTAAGAATCAATCCCGACATAGATCCCCAGACACATCCCTATATATCGACCGGCATGAAGGAACACAAGTTCGGTATATCCATAGACCATGCTGTTGAGCATTACCGCATTGCTGCGAGACTCAGGAATATTGAGGTAGTAGGTCTTCAGAAGCATATAGGCTCCCAGATAACCAAGATAACACCTTTTGTTGATGCAATGAAGCGCATTCTGATCCTGCATGATGAACTTAAGAAGCAGAAGGTTCCTATCCGATATCTTGATATTGGCGGCGGGCTCGGCATCACCTATTCGAATGAAAAGCCGCCTCTGCCTGCTGATATAGCGAAAAGGCTTCTGCCCCTGCTTAGGGGACGGGACCTTACGCTCGTCATGGAGCCGGGCAGGTCTATTGTCGGCAATGCAGGTATCCTGGTTACGAGAACGCTCTACCTGAAGACGGGCGGGTCCAAAACCTTTGTTATTGTCGATGCAGGCATGAATGACCTGATGAGGCCATCCCTTTATGACGCGTACCATCATATTCTTCCGGTGAAGAAGAGCAAACGGATCGAGATCAAGGCAGATGTTGTCGGCCCGATCTGTGAATCTGGTGATTTTCTCGCAAAGGGGAGAAAGCTCGGAAGGGTGAAAAGAGGGGAATTCCTCGCTGTTATGAGTGCAGGCGCATATGGCATGTCGATGAGCTCGAACTATAACAGCAGGCCGAGGGTTGCGGAGGTCATGGTGAACGGCAAGGCTCATGCACTCATCGCGAGGCGTGGCACGTATGAGGATCTTGTGCAGCATGAAGTGATTCCAGGATTTTTGAAATGAACATTTCTTTTACCAAGATGCATGGCCTCGGCAATGATTTCATTGTGATCGACTGCCGGGAAACAGCTCTCAGCTCTCAGCTCTCAGCTGTCAGCAAATTAAGCAGAAAGCTTTGTGACAGGCGGCTTGGCATAGGCGCTGACCAGATCCTGTTGCTGCATGATTCAGACAGGGCTGATTTCAGGATGAGTATCTTTAATGCTGACGGCAGCGAGGTCGAGATGTGCGGCAATGGCATCCGCTGTTTTGCAAAATATATCTGGGACAGGAAGCTTTCCGGAAAGAAGGTGCTTGATATTGAGACGCCTGCCGGTATTATCAGACCGGAGAAGTCCGGGGATATGGTGAAGGTGGACATGGGGGTCCCCATTCTCGAAGCAAGGCAGATACCTGTGAGGCTTGACGGCGTGATTCGGGAATTCCCTTTAAAAATCCTTGATAAAAGGTTTAAAATTACCTGCGTCTCGATGGGCAATCCTCATGCCGTTATATTTGTTGATGATGTCGCGGGCTTTGATGTTGCAAAATACGGTCCGGTTATCGAAAAGCACGGACTCTTCCCCAAAAGGATAAACGTGGAATTCATTCAGGTCTTAAGTCCGGGGATTGTCCGGATGCGCGTATGGGAAAGGGGTTCAGGCGAGACCCTTGCCTGCGGAACAGGCGCATCAGCTGCTGCGGTTGCTTCAAACCTGTGCGGACGCACAAGGAAGAGGGTGAAGGTAAGGCTGCCAGGCGGCGATCTGATGATCGATTTGCATAAAAACGGGCATGTCTATATGACAGGTCCGGCGGTTGAGGTGTTCGAGGGCTGCATAAACATTTAAGGGAGGATTTAGAAAAGAACATGGAAAGAGCTGAAGATAACAGACAGTGCGAGAGGGTAAAATATGACGAATCGTTCAAATATATGCTGTCGGTTCCAGACTACTGGGCTCCGCGGCTGATCGAGGCAGAAGGGATTGGTATAGACATATGCGGGCATGGCCGCGGAATAGGTTTTCATACTGATTTTCCTCTTGAACCGGGCCATGTGATACGTTTTATGAAGAATGAAGAAGTTCAAATACCGGCAGTAGTTAAATGGTCAGAAAAGACAGAAGTGAACCATCGCGTCGGAATTTATCTGTTCAGATAAGAAGAGGAGGCTATTATGATTAGAGGATCAATTGTTGCAATCGTCACACCGTTTAGAAACGGCAAGGTGGATGAGAAGGCCCTGGGCAATCTTATCGAGTGGCACATAAAGGAAGGGACCGATGCCATTGTTCCTTGCGGCACAACAGGTGAGTCAGCCACCCTTGATTATAAGGAGCATTTCCGGGTCATCAAGTTTACTGTCGATGTTGTGAACAAGCGCGTGCCTGTTATTGCAGGCACAGGCGCCAATGGCACTGACGAGACAATTATAATCACCAAAGAGGCGAAGAAGTCAGGCGCTGATGCTGCGCTTCTGGTAACCCCTTACTATAACAAACCAACGCAGGAAGGCCTGTATCGTCATTATAAGGCTGTGGCTGAGGCTGTGAAGATCCCGATTGTGCTGTACAATGTTCCTGGCAGGACTGCAGTGAACATGCTGCCGACAACCGTAGCCCGGCTTGCTGAGATAAAGAATATTGTTGCGATCAAGGAAGCGACCGGGGATATGAAGCAGGTGAGTGAGGTGATCAGGCTCTGCGGAGACAAGTTGGCTGTTATCTCCGGGGATGATTTTACGACCATCCCGCTTATGGCACTGGGTGGCAAGGGAGTTATCTCGGTGGTTGCCAATGTGGCGCCAAAACTTGTCGCGCAGATGTGTGCGCTCTGGGAGCAGGGTAAGCATGACGAGGCGCGGAAGATCCATTTCAGGCTCGAACCCCTCAATGCAGCCATGTTTATCGAGACGAACCCGATACCGGCAAAGACAGCACTCGCCATGATGGGCAAGATCAAGGAAGAGTTCAGGCTCCCGCTCTGCGAGATGTCTCGTGATAACCGGGAAAAACTGAAGAGCGTATTGAAGGGAATGAAGCTGGTAAAGTAAGAATAATTATATAGGCAAGCTGACACCTTTCAAAAATCTCCCCTCGCCCCTCTTTGTCAAAGAGGGGCATGATACCTCCCTTTGGCAAAGGGAGGTTAGGAGGGATTTTTCAGTCAATGTCTTCGGCTACAATATATACTTCTTCAAAACTTCAAGGTCAAGGTTCCGCATGGCGGTTTTTTCGAGCACATCCTCGCCCATGCCTTTCAGATAGGGGAAGGTGCCGATGACCGGAACAGGGCAGATCTCTTCCAGAACTCCGGGGTTGGTCTTTTCCGCGAGACTGTTTTCCGGCGGCCTGCTGTAATTAATGATCAGCCCTGCCACTTCAAGCCCTGCCTCAAGTGCATAGTTTACGGTGAGCATAGTGTGATTGATGGTGCCAAGTCCTGGCTTGGTGACGATGATCAGAGGAAGGGAAAACTCCCTGGCAAGGTCAACGATAAAGTAGTCTTTTCTGATAGGCACCATCAGGCCGCCTACGCCTTCCACAACGATCGCCTCATATGACTTATAGAGTTTGTAATATGCCTTCTTGATCTCGTCAATGCTGATCTTTCTGCCTTCCAATTCTGAGGCTGCAAGGGGGGAGAGAGGACTTTCAAAACAGAAGGGGGTTACTTGTGTAATAGGTTCATCCATGTGAGCTGCCTGTTTGAGGAAGGTGCCGTCATAGGGGATAAGGACGTTGCCTTCTCTTCCGCAGCCGGACTCGATAGGCTTCATGGCACATGTCTTTACGCCAAAGGACTGCATAACTTTTATCACAGCGCCGGATATAACGGTCTTTCCTACGCCTGTGTCAGTGCCGGTTATAAAGAAGCCCTTGAACATGATACCTACAGTCTATAGTCGGCAAGTTCGATAGTCAATAGCCAGGACGTCACTTATATCAGAGATGCGGGTGATTTAACCGTCTGATTCGCAGATATTGACACTAGTTACCATTCACTATTCACAGCCTCAAATAATTCTGCTGTCAAGGCTGAGGAGCTGGCCTGTGATATAGCTTGTTCCTGCAATAGAGACAATGCAGCGCGCAACGTCAGCAGGCTCTGAAAGCGCCTTCAGGACGCTCTGTTCTTCTGCCTCTTTGGCTGCTGCTATGGCGGCTGTTCCCATCCCTGTACGCATATATCCTGGCATGACTGCATTTACCCTTATATCGTATTCGGCGAGTTCCTCTGCTGCGGAGATGGTCAGGCCTACAAGCCCTGCCTTGGAGGCGCTGTATGCTGCCTGGCCAGCCTTTCCTTTTACGCCTGAGTAGGAAGAGATATTGATTATATGGCCGTTGCCTGAATTGATCATGAGAGGCGTTGCTGCCCTGATAAGATTGAAGCATCCGGTGAGGTTTGTTCTGATCACAGCATCCCATTCCGTTTCAGACTGTCTGATCAGAAGACTGTCCTTTGTTATGCCGGCGTTATTGACCAGCACATCGAGCCGTCCGAATCTTTGTTCAATGCGCTCTATCATGTTGTTGACTTGCGATGAATCGCCGACATCTGCCTTGAATGAGATAGCACGGTCATCCGCCTGATTAATGATTTCCTGTGCATTTTCTTCCGAATTGAGGTAGTTGACTGCAATATGATACCCCTGCTCAAGAAATGCTTGGCTGATATGCCTGCCCAGACCACTGGCCCCGCCTGTAATAAGAGCGACTTTCATCGAATTGTCCACAGTCTAATATCCTTCCTGCATGTCTCGTAAGTCAAGCAATATGCAGGATATTTTCTTGACTTAACACTGTCTACATGGTATGTTCAAATCATGAACGTTCAGAATTTGAACGATAAAAATACAGAGAATCAGGATAGTTACAAATCCCTGCTCCTGCTTGACGAGATCTCAAAGGGTGAGTCGCTGTCACAGAGAGATCTGAGCAAAAGGCTCAACATCGCTCTGGGCCTTGTGAACTCTTACATCAAAAATCTTGTTTCCAAAGGCTATGTCACGATTAGCCAGATCCCGGCAAAACGGTATGCATACTATCTGACGCCGACCGGTCTCGCTGAAAAAACTCGTCTTACCTATCACCTGCTGCAGGATTATACCAATATCTACCGCAATGCCCGGCGCGACTTTAGAATACTTTTTGACAACCTGCAGAAGCAGGGGGTTAAAAAGGTTTCCTTTGCAGGCGTTGATGAGGTCACAGAGATAGCCTATCTGTCTCTTCAGGAGGAAAACATTGAACTCCAGGGAGTTTATGATGATGACAGAAGAGGAAAAATCTTTTTTAAGGCTACCGTGGCGCCGTTCCATGACCTGACTGATGTGGATGGCAATATCATTATTCTTACAACCTATTTAAAGAGAACAATTGTTTACAAAAAGCTTCTTGATCAGGGAATTGCACGGGAGAGGATATTTTCTATCTATCCTCTTGAAGCCATGATCAGGGAGCAGGACGCATCGCCTTTAAACTAATAATTAGTGTTTGTTTATAAAGTCGGCATTTTGCCGGTTGTTTGTCATTCCGGCTTGTCCGGAATCTTTCCAATGGCTTCACAGAAGGCTTCCACTCCACAAGGGAGTGCAAGCCGATGCGCTTCGCTTGCCGCCAGTAGGTGCTTTAAGCACGGGAATGACAGACTTTTAGTGAATTAAGTGGTTTATAAACAGACTCTAAATAG
>CAMTUV010000028.1:0-50368 GCA_947085015.1 uncultured Nitrospirota bacterium | reverse complement strand
TTACTTTCGTCGGCTTGGCTATATCGGACTTCTCCATGTTTACGGGTCTTTATAACTTACGAACCGCCGTATGCCGAACGGCACGTACTGTGGTGTGAGAGGACGACAGGTGAATTAATCACCTGCCTCCTACTCTATTTCAAAGAAGTGTCAGGAAGTTCCTCTAAAATACTGCAGTGATGTTTTCATGGCTTCCCTTTCTCCTGTGAACAATACAATATCGTCTGGCTTGAATCTGAAATCAGGGGCCGGATTTGTGATGACTTCAGCGGCCCGTCTCACTGCTATGACAGTTACCCCGGTTTTTTTCCTGACCTGCAGGTCGGAAATGCTTTTTCCTGTCATGAAAGAACCCTCAGATATTTTATAGCCGTCCATCGCAATTTCCGGAAGCCACTCGCATTTTTCAAACAGATGCTGTTTGGGCAGGTCGAGATTCCTGAATGCCGTATAGCTGTTACGTCTGATTTTATCAGCCATCTCCACTATGATGTTACCGGGGAAGTTATATTGATTGAGAACCCTAGTGAATATCTCTATCGAAGTCTCAAATTCTTCGGGTATCACCTCATTTGCGCCGAGCGCTATCAGATCTTCCACTTCGACAAGATATCTTGTCCGCACAATTATAAAAATATCAGGCTTTTCATGCCGTGCTATCGAAACAATCCTTCTTGTAGATGCAGGATCTGATATGGCAATGACGAGAAGTCTTGCCTTATTGAGGCTCAGGTTGTGAAGTATCTCGAGGCTTGTCCCATCGCCGTAATATATGGGCTCACCCTTCTTCTTCATTTTCTGCACAGTATCAGGGTTTGTTTCAAGAACAACATAGGGGATTTCAGCCTCTGCCAGCACCCTTGCGAGATTCATTCCATTCAGACCGAATCCTATAATAATGACATGTTCATGCCTTCTTGCTGGATGACCTGCTCTTTCGGACCCTTTTTTCATTTTTGCAAGACGTTTCATAAGGTGCCGTGATGCGACCCATCCTGAGAGCGATGGGGCAGCATTGAGAATAAAGGGGGTAAGCATCATGGTCACGACGGAAGAAGAAAGGAATATCTGATAAAAATCTTCTGTTATCAGTCCAGCCTCCCTGCCTGCTATGGCAAGCACAAAAGAGAATTCTCCGATCTGGGCAAGCCCCAACCCTGCATGCAACGCAATTCTGAAAGGACTGCCGCTTATAAGGGATGAGACCGTGCCGGTGAGCAGCTTCAGGCCGAATATCAGCAACACAGCGCTGACCACTTTCAGATAGTTGTCAG
This sequence comes from uncultured Nitrospirota bacterium, assembly GCA_947085015.1. GTDB lineage: Bacteria > Nitrospirota > Thermodesulfovibrionia > Thermodesulfovibrionales > UBA6898 > UBA6898. The sequence goes on along the minus strand of CAMTUV010000028.1, from coordinate 49,094 downwards.
CTGCAAACCCTATATTCATAAGCATCCCGGCTGATACAAAGAAGAGGCCCATAAAGCTTTCCTTAAACGGGAGGATGTCGGCCGTTGCCTGATGGGCGTACTCGGACTCTGATATAACCATACCTGCCAGGAAGGCTCCGAGGGCGAGGGAAAGCCCGAACTTCGAGGTCAGATAGGCGATGCCAAGGCAGAGAAGAATTATGGTTGCTATGAAGAGCTCACGGCTCCTTGTATGCACAATGTGATGAAGAAGCCACGGCACGAGCCATCGGGCGCTCAATAATACTGCAACAATAATAAAGGCAGCCTTGCCCATTTTGAGCGCAATGTCAATAATGTCTATTGTTGCACCCGTAAGTGAAGGTATCAGGAGCATGAGCGGTACAACGCAGAGGTCCTGAAAGATCAGTATTCCGACCATCATACGGCCATGAGGAGAGTCTATATCACCTTTCTCAGTCAACATCTTCAGCACGATCGCAGTGCTGCTCAACGCGACGAGAAAGCCGAAAAATATGGACATATTCAGACTTCTGGTTACAGCATAGGATATGAGAGCGCTCAGCCCTATAGTAAGAAGAACCTGTGAGCCGCCTCCTGCAATAACAGCCTTTTTCATTCGCATGAGCCTTGAGAGGGAAAACTCAATGCCTATGGTAAAAAGGAGCAGTACAACACCGATCTCTGCCATTATCTCAACAGAATGGGTGTCGTTCAGCAGTGCAAGTCCGTGGGGCCCTATTATGACACCGGCAAGGAGAAAGCCGACAAGCGGCGGTATTTTTACCCTGCTAAGGGCAAAAACAATGAGAGCGGAAACGCTCAGAATAATTACAAGTGATCTGAGTATATCAGTGTCCATCGTATTATGCTATCACAAGCTATGCTTTACTTCATTTTACTTTTCAGCACAATTCTCAATTACTGCCGGAGATGTCCGAAATGCGAAAAGCCGCAGTAGTTCAGGGGCAGCAAGAAAGGTACTACGATCCGCTGCATCAAATGCGGCAAAAAGTTTGTGCAGAAACAGTATTTACTGCTTTTCAGCAATCCAGAACACGAAATCGTCTCAAGAAGAGATCTGGTCAGAGATGGCTTATCTCATCTTCCTTCTCTTCGCTTTTTAACTTTTTGTCGAGATATTCCTTTGCCATATCCCGGCCGCCGAGCCCAAAGGCCAGAGATAGAGCCAGTACCACGCCTCCAAAGACGATGGCCGTGGTATTATTTTTGGATCCTCCGTCAGAATTGACAAGTATGCACTTCAGGTCAGGGAAATACTTGGCAAAACCGGTTTGCACCGCCCTGACAACATGCCCAATGGTCCTGGCATTATTGTAGCTGGGTATGCCGACAAGTATATCAGCCTCCCGTATTTCATCGAGCTTTACAAGAATCTCTTCTCGCAGCGTTACACTATTCATCAAGTTGCCTCTGCCTCCTATTCCCTGGTCTTGCGCATCCGCCTACCGCCCTTGGGGATGATCGAGATCCCGGACTGGTCGATATGACATTTGAATCGGTCGGAATCAGGATCGAACCCGAAGCTTTCTCCTTCACCGATGACGTTCAGTTTGTCCACGATACACCGTCTGAGGCGGCAGCCTTTTCTGAGAACGACATTTTCCATAATGATACAGTCCTCGATGCTTACGCCATCCTCGATCACGACGCCGCTCCGGATCACTGAATTTCTGATCTTCGCCTTGTGGATAATTACACCTTCTGCGATAATACTGTTCCGGATATTGCCATGCAGGATCTTGGTTGCAGGTTCCGAGTGGCCGGATGGATGGATCGGCCACTTTGTATTGTAAAGTTCGAAACGGGGCTCCCTTTGTAGCATGTCCATGTGTGCGTCGAAATAGGCCTCAATCGTCCCGACGTCTCGCCAGTACCCCTTTTCTTCGAATGGTATGGTGCCTGGTATCACATTCGTTGCAAAGTCGTAAGCAAAGACCTTGTTGGTACTGATGAGATCAGGGATGACATTGGCTCCAAAGTCATGTTTCTTGTTCCGCTGCGCCTTTGCGAGCGCCTCGACCAGGACGTCCCGGCTGAAGATATAATTTCCCATTGATACATATGAAAGGGAGGGATTGTCCGCAAGCGATGTTGGCTTCTTTGGCTTTTCCTGGAACCCGGTGATCCGGCGGTCGCTGTCGGTCTGAATCACGCCAAAGGCCGAGGCCTGGGAGATCGGTACAGGCCTCGCAGCAACGGTCACGCAGGCATTATTCGCGAGATGGAAATCGATCATCTGGCGGATTTCCATGCGGTACACGTGGTCAGCCCCAAAGACGATCACCAGATGGGGGTCGAACTGCTTGATCAGGTTCAGGTTCTGGAAAATCGCATCAGCTGTGCCCTGGAACCACTCCGGTCCCATGCGCATCTGAGGAGGCACCACTGTCACGAACTGGTCCCGGATGACCGGCGACAGCACCCAATTCTGGCGTACATGTTCAATGAGCGACTGCGACTTGTACTGCACGAGAAGGTAGATTGAGTAGATGTGCGAGTTGATAAGGTTCGAGAGCACAAAGTCTACGATCCTGTACCGTCCACCGAACGGGACCGATGGCTTGGAGCGATATGCCGTAAGCGGGAAGAGCCGCTCCCCCTTTCCTCCGGCAAGAACCATTGCAAGAACTTTCGGATGTGACATATGGTCTCCTTTCTTTTTTCCTCAGCCTATCCGCTGCAGCAGGGCAACTGGTAGAAACCTTTCCTCTAAATACTGCCGCGTGACACCCTGTTGAGCTATTTGCTATCGTTCTCTGAATACATGGATGGCAGATATCCACAGTCCCGCCCTCAGTCATTGTGCCACTATGAGTTAGTAAATGCGAGTTCGTTTTTATGTTGAGATTTACCTCATGTCTTACTGCCCAGGATGGAAAAGAGCTTAATCAGTCTCTTATCGGAAATAATCTCTTGGAGAGTAAGAGGTGTTTTCTGCTTCCAGTTGGGGTGCTTATCCACTGTGCCGGGAAGGTTCTGCTGCTCAATGGTCCCGATCACGTCATCGAGGCTGACAAGCAGCATTCTGCAGGGGGTCAGGGCCAGATAGCGGTATATTGCTTCACAGAGTTCCGGCGTCATGGGGCCATCTGGCGACTCCGCATCACTGATAAGTCCCTTGCCACGCAGAGCGGCAATGAGCAGTTCTCTGTTCCGTGCCCGTATTACGAGGTCATGTTTCCACTGGTCTTCATCCTGGTACATCCCAAGGCTTTTCTTTGTCTCGATATCTTTCCCTTGCCAGAACCCATAGAGGGTAGGGAGGTCATGGGTGGTCACAGCACAGAGGGCGCCGACAGGATATGCGTCCGGTTGACGGAATGAAGGATCAGGATAATTTCTTTCAAAATAGAAGAGGCGATAGGAAAGCATGTCAAAGCTCTGAAGCATCTCCCGAAAGGAATCCTCCAGCGTTCCCAGGTCTTCAGCAACCACAACTACCTTGCTACGGACACTTTCGAGGGCGATGATGCGCAGGAGGTCCTCAGCAGGATAGGTGACATATGCACCTTCTTTAGGGCTTAGCCCTGAGGGGATCCAGAACATTCTGAATAGGCCAAGCGCATGGTCAATGCGCAAGGCTCCGGCGTGCTTCATGTTCTGGCGGATAGTGTGAATAAAAAGTTCATAGCCCGACTCTTTCAGTTTCTCTGGCATCATGGGAGGAAACCCCCAGTTTTGGCCGTTGATACTGAAGTCATCTGGCGGCGCTCCCACATCGACATGTGCTGCAAGTGTACCGCCGAAACTCCACGAATCATTTCCTCCAGCAACTGAACCGACGGCAAGATCATTATACAGGCCTATTGCAAGTCCATACTCATCAGTTGCTGTCTGGACGTCTCTGAGCTGTTCATCGATCAGCCATTGCACATATTGGTGGAACAGAACTGATTTATTCTGATTTTTGGCAAATTCCCGTACTGAGGCCCCGAGAGGATCGTGATACTCGGTGGGCCAGTCCTGCCATGCATAGACACTCTTGGTGCTGATCATATGCTCCCTGAGGGCGGAATATACTGCGAATAGCTCAACTCCGGGATTTTCTTTTTTTAGAAAGTTCCTGAAGGACGTCCCCCTGTCCGTATTGTTATTAAAGTCATGTTCAATGAAAGTATCGAAGGCAAGCATCAGGACTGTTCGTTTCAGTCCGGCTATACGTTCATAATCGATGAATTCTGATTTTTTGAGTGCATCCAGTTCCTCTATGAATCGAGATGACCGCATAAGCTCACGGGCCTCTGGCGACGATGCTACCTCTGGTATGCCGCTGATATCGAGATAGACAGCGTTTCTGAAGAGACGGCTTATCGGAGAATACGGACTGATACCGTATGGCATAGTATTAGGAATTGCGTGGAGCGGGTTGATCCCGACAAAGTCTCCTCCGAGTTTCCCGATTGTAGCAATAATCTCTATGAGATCGCCGAAATCGCCGATTCCCCAGTTCTTCTCAGATCTGACAGAATAAAGATTTACCGAAAGTCCTCTGGCTTGCCCTTGCCTGAGTCGATCAGGCAGGTAGCAGGAATCAGGGGTAATGATCAACCTGACGGTTTTCGCACAGGAGACAGTATCAGTTTCGGTCTGTTCAGAGATCGTAAAGGAGACTCGCACCGTGTAATAACCTATATCCCTTCTGCGGTTGTCAGCAATCATGACTTTTACATGCCTGAGGCCCTGGATCCAACGTTCTTCGCTTACTGCAAGGTCATCAGCTGAACAGGAAATGGACTCCTGCCTGCCTGACTCATCGGTTACGGTCCATGAAAGCGAAATTGCCGACAGAGCTCTGTTTCCAAGAGGGATATATACAGGAATGGCACATGGCTGATGGTTCACTGAGATGACTGTAACCGGTGGGACGAAATCATCCCACTGTTTTACACTTTTACGGTCAATCTCACGTCTCAGGGCAAATTCACTCTCTATTTCCACCTGCATTGTTTTGAGAATAGTCTTTGCAGTATTTTCAGAGGTCAGATGCTTTCTGCCTGATATGTCATAGTACTCAGGAATTATGCCGTACATGCTGGCAAGTTCTTGAAGCAGGTCAGAGTACCTGTTGCCTTCAGGCTGCATCTGTATTCTCCTGACAGAGAGGTTTCCCGGCGCTCGGAACGATATTATGTTTCATTAAATTATGATAGCCTATAATTGTGAAAAATATTATTATTTTCATCGACCTCAAGGGATGGAATAGGGCTGTAATAGAAATTCTTAATCGCATCAGGCAAGAAAAGAACTGATGACGGATCAGCATTCTTTTTTGTAATTCCTCTCTGGAGAGGAGTTTACTGTTTACATGCATAATAGAAGCAGAATGAACGCTCATTTTGATACAGATGAACTGCTTGCCAGGGGGACAGCCTTTTTGAGGGCAGGTAACCCTCTGGGCGCTCTTGCCTGCTTCGAAAAAGCATATAGCATAGAAAAGACGCCTTCTGTCAAATCATGTCTCGGCCTCTGCATTGCGACAGAGAGAGGATTAATATCTCAAGCTGTAAGACTTTGCCAGGAGGCGATAGAACAGGAACCCCAAAACCCGTTGCATTATCTGAATCTTGGAAAGGTCTATCTGAAGGCTGGCCGCAAGACCGATTGTCTCGATGTGCTCAGGAAGGGGCTTTCTCATGGGGACTATCCTGAGATCTCTGAGCTCCTTGAACTCATCGGTATGCGAAAGCCTCCTGTTTTCTCCTTTCTTCACCGCAAGCATCTTCTGAACAGATTTGCAGGGCTGATCATGCACAGGCTCAGATTACGATAGACTGCTTTCTTCTGCTTTTTCGTGCTATTATTTATTCAATGCCGATGCAACATCATGTGAAAAGAACTGTAAAAAAGCGGTCACAGAAGGCAGGGCTCCCCCCCGGCACGCTGGTTCATATCGGGAGGCAGCGCGCAGAGAAAGCAAAGATAACGGTCATTGATTACGATGAAACGCACTTTACTGAAGAAAGTTTTGACTCTATAGAGTCCTGTTTTGTCTTCAGGGACAAGCCTACTGTTACCTGGATCAATATTGACGGCATTCACCAGGCAGAGATCATCGAAAAGATGGGCGCCTGCTATAACCTTCATCCCCTTGTGCTCGAAGACATCCAGAATACCGAGCAGCGCCCGAAGATAGAGAGCTACACTGATTATCTTTACCTTGTGCTGAAGATGCTCTATTTCGATGAAGTGGCAAACGCTGTTTCAACAGAGCAGATCAGTCTTATTGTAGGCGGCAATTATGTCATTTCATTTCAGGAAGGTCTTGAGGGCGATATCTTTGGTCATCTGCGCGAGCGGCTTAGGAATGAGAAGGGACGGGCGCGCAAGCTTGGCGCAGATTATCTTGTTTACTCGCTTATCGATGCCATCATAGATAATTATTTCGTTATTCTCGAGAAACTGGGTGAAAAGATAGAACTGCTCGAAGACAGGCTCGTTACGAATCCGACTACTACTATACTGCATGATATTCATTACCTGAAGCGCGAGATGATCTATCTCAGGAAGGCGGTTTGGCCGTTGCGTGAAGTGATAAGCATTTTGAGTAGAAGCGACTCAGCTATCGTACAGGAATCGACACGAATCTATCTCAGGGATGTTTATGACCATACCATACAGGTGATCGATTCGGTTGAGTCGTACCGGGATATGGTTTCCGGCATGCTCGACATCTATCTTTCGAGCGTGTCCAACAGGATGAATGCGGTGATGAAGGTTCTGACGATCATTGCTACGATCTTTATGCCCCTCACCTTTATAGCAGGCGTATACGGAATGAACTTCAAGCATATGCCAGGACTTGAATGGCCTTACGGATATCTTATGACATGGGGGATTATGATCGTGATTGCAGGTTGGATGCTGGCCTTTTTCAGGAAAAAGAAGTGGCTGTAGGAAGAGTAACAGGCTGAGGTCAAGATTGAGGTTAAGGGGTGAAGAAATCGAAAGAGCACAGATGCGCCGATGCGTGCATGCGTTAGTAATAATTGAAAATTAAGAAATTAGGGACGATACATGGATCTGATAAAAACATTCTTTGATATTTTTATGCATCTGGACAAGCATCTTGGGGCGGTCATACAGGCCTATGGTATCTGGACCTATCTCATTCTTTTCCTGATCATCTTCTGCGAAACAGGGCTCGTGATAACACCGATCCTTCCCGGCGACTCGCTGCTCTTTGCAGCCGGCGCCTTTGCCGCGCTCGGAGCTCTTGATGTGATGTGGCTCTTTGTTCTTCTGACGATAGCTGCCATTGCAGGAGACACCCTTAATTACTGGATCGGCAGTTATATGGGGCCAAAGATCTTTCATAAGGAGAAGGTCCGGTTTCTGAACCGAGAATACCTTGACCGAACACACCGGTTTTATGAAAAGCACGGAGGCAAGACGATCATCATTGCGCGGTTCATGCCGATCATCCGCACCTTCGCGCCCTTTGTGGCAGGCATCGGCAAGATGACCTATTTTCATTTTATCAGCTACAACGTGGTTGGAGGCATTGTCTGGATAGCTGCCTTTGTCTTCGGCGGATTTTTCTTCGGCAACATTCCTGCAGTAAAGAGAAACTTCACGCTGGTGATTCTGGCGATCATTTTTCTTTCGATATTGCCAGGCATAATTGCGTTTCTCCGCCACCGTTTTCGTAAAGCCTGAAAACATGATACTATTGTTAGCATAACAACCCGGAGGATATATGAAGATACGATTATTGAAAAAGACAGGCTGCATCCTGATCGCAGCATTTTTGATCAGTTTTGTTTCAGTTGCGTTGGCAGCAGAAAAAAGACCCCCGATAACCCAATACTGGATTAGCGTGGCAACCGAAAATATGAGCGTGCCGGGCATGTCATCTGAGGAGATGTCAGGCCTTGAGGGCATGATGATGGGAAAGATGTCCGGAATGGGTCCCAAGAGAAACCTTCTTCTTCAGCTCAACTCTCCAAAGGCCGTCCCTGCAGATCCCGAGGCGACGCATGACATACCTCCTGGCCAGAAGATGGGCAGTACCCTGCCGCTCATTATTCCTGAGCGCAACAAGCCGGTGCGGGGTGATGATGAGGAGATAACGTATGAGAAGCCCAAACTGCGCATGCTCATGTACTGGGGATGCAGCGAGACCGTGAGGCCGGGCCAGCCAAGAGTGCTCGATACAGAGAAGATGAGCATGATCGATTTCGGCAAGGCAATGTCAGGCCGAAGAGGTTCCCGGCAGTATCCCCCGTCGTTGAGATCGGGATGGGCTTATGCTGAGTGGCCGAACAAGAAGAACCGGAAGGAAGTTCCAAAAGGCAGTTCTCTGCAGGGCGAGCATTTTATCCACGGCAACTACACATCTGACATCAAGTTTGCGGTTGGGGAGAAGCATGACTTCATGGCCCCTGTTGAATTTACAAATGTGAAGGGCGGGCTTGCTGACAGCATCGGATTTCAATGGAAGACGATTCCGGCTGCCATTGGGTACTTTGCAATGGCCCTTGGTCATAACGAAAAAACTGGTGAGATGATCATCTGGTCCTCGAGTGATGTCCAGGAACCAGGATACGGTCTTATGAATTACCTTGCTCCTGCGGACGTGACCAGACTGATCAAGGAAAAGGTGGTCATGCCTCATGACAGAACGAGTTGCGCGATACCCAAAGGCATCTTCAGGGAAACAGGGGGCTCGATGCTTCAGTTCATAGGATATGGCGAGGAGCTGAACATTGCGCATCCCCCTAAACCGAAGGACCCCAAGATTCCTCATGAATATATCTGGACCATGAAGCTTAGGAACAAGTCCACCGGAATGCTTTCGCTGGGACAGGAGGGCGGCAGGGAAGAACGAAAGACGAGAAGCAGGCAGACAGAGCAGGATGAAAAATCTGCTGATACGGAAAAGAGTGAGGAAACAGCCCCAAGAGGAAAGGGCGGACTTATAAGGGGAATATTCGGTTTCTGAGTTGTCCGGTTTTAAATAATTGTATGCTCAGTTGATAGGTTAGATTGCTTGCTCGATTTGTCTGAAGACCTTGTTTAAAGGGTTCTTCAGACAAGCTTCGGTCTTTTGTCCATTTTTTATCCCCTCTCGTATCTGCTCATTGCGTAAGTTTCAGAAAAATGCAACTCATATGATGCAGGTCATATCTAATGTCAATTTCAAAGTTTAGACTATCCTCAAGTCAGAAAATGACTGCTGTAAAAAATCCAAATCATTTATACAGGAGGTTTTTCATGTTTTGTTATCAGTGTGAACAGGCTGCACAGGGTAAGGCATGCATCAAGATGGGAGTATGTGGAAAAAATGAGGAGGTCTCTGCACTTCAGGACTTGCTCGTATACTCGCTGAAAGGGCTCTCACTTGTTGCTGTAGAAGGGAGAAAGGTCAATATCAACGATCATGACGTTAATGTATTTACCACAAAGGCCCTTTTTTCGACGCTGACCAATGTAGATTTCGATCCTGAACGTTTTGTTCTCCTCATTCGCAGATCTGTTGATCTCAGGGAAGGCCTGAAGCAGAAGATCGCCGCTGCAGGAGGTAATATGGAGTTAACTGAGAAGAGCACCTCTTTTGTGCCTGCCGAGTCGCTCGGCGGCCTGGAGAAGCAGGGCAAAAAAGTGAAGGAGCATGTGCCGGACAAGGCAATTGATCCGGATATCCAGTCGCTTCAGGATATAGTGCTTTACGGCCTGAAGGGAGTTGCTGCGTATGCTGACCACGCCTTGATCCTCGGCAAGGAAGACGATGTTGTGTATGCCTTCATGCATGAAGCGCTTGCTGCGATGACAAGGAAGGATCTTGGCCTGAACGACTGGATTGGCCTTGCCATGAAATGCGGCGAAGTGAATCTCAAGGTCATGGAACTCCTTGATGCAGCAAATACAGGGTCTTATGGACATCCTGTTCCGACAAAGGTCTCTCTCGGTGCAAAGAAGGGAAAGGCAATTCTTGTCTCAGGCCATGACCTTCAGGATATCGAGGAGATCCTGAAGCAGACTGAGGGCAAGGGGATATCGATCTATACCCATGGAGAGATGCTTCCTGCTCACGGGTACCCGGCATTAAAAAAGTATTCTCACTTCCAGGGTCACTATGGTACAGCATGGCAGAACCAGCAGAAAGAATTTGCGCAGTTCCCCGGCGCTATTGTCATGACAACGAACTGCATTCAAAAGCCGCTCGAAACGTATCAGGACAACCTCTTCACGAGCGGACTTGTCGGCTGGCCCGGCGTAACGCATATTCAGGGACAGGACTTTACTCCTGCTGTTGAGAAGGCACTTGAGATGCCAGGCTTTGCCTCTGATGTTTCGGGCAAGGAAGTCACGACCGGTTTTGCAAGAAATGCTGTCCTCGGCGTGGCGGACAAGGTAATTGAGGCGGTCAAGAACAAAGATATTCGACACTTCTTCCTTGTGGGCGGCTGCGATGGCGCCAAGGCCGGTAGAAACTATTACACGAAGTTCGTGGAGAGGGCGCCGAAGGATACGGTCATACTGACACTGGCCTGCGGTAAATTCAGGTTTTTTGACCAGGACCTCGGCACGATCAACGGCATTCCGCGGCTGCTCGATATCGGCCAGTGCAATGACGCATATTCAGCCGTGCAGATCGCACTTGCACTCTCAAAGGCTTTTAACGTCAGTGTGAATGAACTGCCACTCTCATTTATTCTTTCGTGGTATGAGCAGAAGGCTGTCTCGATCTTGCTGACGCTGCTTCATCTCGGTATCAAGGATATCCGCCTTGGCCCATCGCTTCCGGCCTTCATCACACCGAATGTCCTCGACTTTCTGGTGAAGAATTTCGGCATCAGATCTATTGCCGCAACGCCTGAAGAGGACCTCAGAGAAATCCTTGGTGAGGGCTGCTGCCCAGATATGGAGGAGGCAGCCTAAGCAAGATCATTTAGCAGGTTGCCAGACGCTAAACAGAAAGTGGTCCGGAAAATTCCGGACCACTTTTCTTAGAAGCCATCTCAAAAATGCCTGTATATACAACAAATATTATTAATAGAAGGATTGTCATTCCGGCTTGTCCGGAATCTTTCCGGAATAGAAGGATTCCACTCCACAAGGGAGTGCAAGCCGACGCGCTTTGCTTGCCAACAGTAGGTGCTTTAAGCACGGGAATGACAGAGTCTTTATGTGGTCGGGTGTATTTTTGAGATGGCTTTTAGTAAATTTGAAATTGTTTTGTTAAAACCACATCAACGGCAGACTATTGCTCGATACAGTTCATGCAGCGTGTGGTTGTCGGGTCCACGGAAAGCCTCCGAACATCAATTTCTTTCTCGCAGATAAAGCATTTACCGTAAGCGCCGGATTCGATACGACGCAAAGCACCGTCAATTTTCAGGAGTTGACGCTTCCGCCGTCTGGAGCCTTCCTGAGCCATTTGCTGCGCTAACATGGCATCCATGCGGGAAAGGCGGCCCATGCTTGCCTGATCCAGTTCTACCGGTTTAGTCGTTTCTTTCGCTGATTCTTCAAGGGCCTGAAGCTCCGCCCGAAGACCCAGCAGTTTTTGCCTGAATTGTTCAATCTCTGTTTCATTCATTCGCGTATTCAACCTCTCAAGATCACTGCGGCAGGTAAGCGGCGTGACCGCTTGGCCTGCTGGTTGGGGTTAGTCATCCTTGTCAAATCCTTTTTCCTAATAGTCATTATTACCGTAAAGCATAGTTAGAAACTACGTCCCCAAAGTGCCCGCGTGCAAGGGCAAGAATATTGGGTTGCTCCATTGGCATCATGCGAATAAAATACTGGGCTTGCTCTTTGGTAATTTTACCTTGTTGCGCCCAGCCGAAGATGGTTTCAAGATTAAATTTAGGCTCAGACAAATGTATTTGGCGAATAGACTCAATGAATAAATTAATACTATGAGCTTCACACTTTGATAAAGGTTCAAAAACTAATGGGTCAAGTTTATCCTTATAAATTTCTTTATAAGCCTTCAAGGCAGATTGGATAGTAGCAAATGAAATGTTTGAAATTGAAAAAATATGCCATGCTTGAGAGTAAACATATTGCTTTAATTTTCGTCTCTCGAAACCTTGATAAAAGGCAATTATGATACCAAAAAGTCCAACACCAAACGATAAATATGTCACGAAGTCGATCGTTGACATTAAAGCCTCCTTTACTGAATCACGATATAGACACTCGGAAATTTATAACGCAAAGCTAAGCGGCGGCGCAGCCGTCCGCTTGAGCGCCGGGTTAGGTGACATTTTTTGCCTTGAGGAAAGCTTCAATTGTTTCCACAACAGTTCTGGCCTTGAAGACGATTCCAAGGTCAATCATCTCTTGCTGCTGCGCCATAGGTTGGACCTGTGTAGGAATAGGGATGGCCACGATCTGATTGAGCTGCGTTCGAAAGAATACCGCCGCGATGACGCCGATGAATAAGAGGCGCGATCCAATGACTGTGCCGCCTGTTTTGTCCGTGTACATTCCTTGATTCATGAGAAATACAGGACTGCCACTTGAACCTCCGAATACAGATGCGTCAATTAAGAAGCGCGGCGTGTTCTCGAAGTCCACTGAGATAGGGCTTGCGGTCATGCCCCTTCGCGCTATTGGAAGCAGGTTTTTGCTGTCCCAAACGCCATTTGGATACCCAATGAAAGTGACGGATTCAAGCGCGTCCAACTTGGCTGCCTGTTCGACCGTTGGAATCATTTCGTCAGACACATACCGATAGAACAGATCTATGCCGTGCTGTGCTTTGATATGCGCTTCGAGAGGTGAGAATGGGCAAATTGCGATGTCGATGTCAGGTGATGGATGACCAAACCACGCGTCTTGCCAATCATCAATGCGCAAGCGAAAGCCTTGCCCAAGCTGTGGTGTTTGGTCTTGCCTTTGTAGGAAGGACAATGCTCCCTCGCGCATTCCCATGACGACGTGCTTATTGGTTACGACGAAAGGGTAGTTCGTGGCCCCCCTCTTATAGGAGAAAAAGAACGCGGTTCCCGAACCCGCTCCGCCGTTTTGCGAGATGGTGTCTACGCGCACGGTCGTAAAGAAAAGTTGTTCAGCGATTGAGTCGACTTGCATTCAATGTCACATAACCAGTTATTAGCTCGTTACAAGGTTGCATCTATATATAGATACATGCATCTACAGATATATGCTTGCATCTACCCGTAGATGCAAGCATATGGTATATACGGGTAGATGTTTTTTCATGTTCGTATCTTATTTTCGTCATCTATATATAGATGCTTTTCCAAGGGCGTACCAGCGATTTTACCATACTTCACAAACCAGCGCTGCTTCTCGGGATTCCACCTTCTTCCTGATGCTTTGGCTTGTGACCGCATCGTGATGTCCGCGGCTGCTATGCGCAGAGGCACGAGGGTCTCGCATTATATCGCGGCTGAGGCGGCGGGCTGGCTCAAGGCAGTTCTATCTCACCTCTTACCCGATCAGTCTTTGTCTCTTTTCCCTGCTTTCTTATAAACAGCATCCTTGTCTCGCTTGCCCACAGCAATAACCATGACATAGATTTCTTTATCCGATACTTCATACACCAGGCGATAGCCGCTCGCACGAAGCTTTATTTTGTAATGATCGGCGAAGCCATGAAGGCGACTTGATGGCACACGTGGATTGTTGAGGCGTTCCGCGAGCTTTTTTTTGAATTGAACTTGGATGGACAGATCCAGTTTTCCCCATTCCTTCAAGGCAGTGGGGATGAATTTCAGCTTATAGTTAAAGCTCATCCAGGGAGACTGTTAGGGCCTTTATTTTTTCACTCTGCCGTTCCTGGACGATAAGTCCAAGTTGGTAGTCTTCGAGTCTTTCCATGAGGTCTTCGTAGGTTTCAGCCGGAACGAGATAAGCAGTGGGGCTGTTGTGATTTAAAATCGCGATAGGTTCACCTTCTGATTTTTCAATCAGGGCAGTCGGATTTCTTTTTAATTCTGAAATACTGGCAGAGCATTTTGCAAGAACGGCTTTCATTTATTACTCACCTCTGCATTAATTTAGTGCTTTATTATGGTCTTATATTAGCACTTAATATGGGCATGGTGCAAGTGGTTGGGTAACACCTCAGTTACAGGTAGTAGCCCGTCCTTACCAAGGACCAGAAGCAGCACAATTCACTATGCACGCCTTATGTTTCATTTTGCTAATACCACATCATTGCTTCAAAGTCAGGGGTGGGGACAAAAAGACTGATATGGCCTCTCCATGGACAGCGCTCTATTTCTTCGTTTCCCTTTCGGATCGAAATAAAGACATTAAGCTCATCCTTCTGTTTTGCCTTCAGGTCTGCAAAGGGAATGCTGATCTCGAAGATCTCCCTGACAGCCACATCAGGTAGCTCTTTGATCAGGACCCATTCCTCATTCAGTTTTTCGAAGAGCTTTGCACGGATGTCGCTGCCGTTGACAGGGCAGCTGATCCTGATCTCTTCAGGCTTGGATGTCATGATCGCTATTTCGGTGTCAATATCGAGAGCGTCAAAGGTCGTGGCAGGATCGATCCTTACGAAAAGGTTATCTTCATTGAAGCCGTAGTACATCGATGCCACCAGGCTCTCTGATTTATGCATGCTTCCGCCCGATTTCTTTACATCGATCTGCGCGCCCTGGTACCACTCGTAATAGCTTGTGACAATACCGTCGATCTTCGGCTTGATAAAGCCCCTGACAGCAAGGGCAGGGGGGATGCTGCGATCATGCCTCAGCACAGGGACAAAGAGATGGGACGGAACATCTTTGCCCATTTCTTTATAGACCTGCATGAGGTTCAGCCTGAAGAGCTCGTCAAAATCTTCCTCAGTCTCTGTTGAATGTTCATCACCATACCACCAGTTCCAGTCGCTGCCTTCTGCAATGTGGATGGATTTCCAGGCCTTTTCGAGCGACAGGCCAGGGTTTGCCTGCTGAAAGTGTTCGAGCGCTTCGCGTGCCTCGGTAAGATAATCCCATGAAAGGTTGTCTTCTTCATGGCCAATCCAGATGCCGTAGTTGGCATTGATCCAGGAGCCCGGATGCAGCCGTTCGAGCGGGTCGCCACGGTGCAGGGTGTTGATGTATTCGGATACGGTCACGGTCTTGAGACGTTCTTCGTTCGAAAGCCGTTCATACAGATAAAGGAGAAAATCCCTGCCGTCATTCCTGTAATGCTCCCAGGCATTCTCGCCGTCAAGGATGATCGGAACCACATGAGGAGAGCCGGAAGGAAGAGTGTTCCGGATATTCAGCAGTCTCTGGATGAGATCATCAGCAGCTTTTTTAGGGTCCCACTGGGAATAGACAAAGCCGATAAGGTCAGAGATCGTATGGTCCCTGAAGACCATAGAGACATTTTCATATGTATAGGGGCGATAGAGCATATGCGGATCAGTCAGGTTGCCTGCGCTATCGCGGAGCCGCCTGCCTAAGGACGCCGAGAGCACGCCTTCATCAGTCGCCACCCACTGGATGCCGAGCCGTGAAACGGTCCGGAGCACTTCTTCGCTCACTGAGCCCTCAGACGGCCACATGCCCACAGGCCGGTAATTAAAAAGAGACTCAAAATAGTCGATACCCATTTTGATCTGTTTTTCTGCGTCTTCAGGATGCACGAAACGCTGTCTCGGCAGGTGCACATTCGGCATTGCTACGCGGGCGATGTCAGTGTCGCAGAGCAAAGGGAGGATCGGGTGGTAAAAGGGAGTGAACGAAAGCTCGATCTGGCCGGAAGCGGCCATATCTTTATATGCCGGTATGATTCTGTTCAGAATACTCATCTGTTTTTCTATAAGCAGTGCCTTTTCTTCTTCCGTGTATCCATGTCCCTTTTCGACAAGAGATCTCAGAAACGGATCATTGTTCCTGTAAAGAGGGTCTATCCAGCAGAGGTTGAAGAAAACCTGAAGGTCGAGAAAATCCTGGTCATTAAAGTATTTCACTGACCGGGCAAGATCACTTTTAACAACATGAGTCCCGCGTTTCACCAGCAGTTCATAATACCGCGAAAAGGGCTTGATCATATTATCCCAGTGCGCAAGAAAGAAGTTTTCGAGAATAAAAGAGCGATCCTGCTCAGTGAGGTCAGAAGCCCGCTTTCTGGTCAGTTTAAGGTGAACGTCCTGACCGTCATGCTCTGCATAGTCGACGAGCTGCTCAAGGAGCGACGGCACGAGATTAAAGTTCTGTTTGACAGCAGGAAAGTCTTTCAGAATCTCGAGCATATCAAGATAGTCCTTGGTGCCGTGGAGCCTGACCCAGGGCAGCCGGTACAGAGCCGTTACAGGGTCCTTGTAATACGGTTGGTGCATGTGCCAGATAAAGACGATATGCAGCGGATCAGCGGTCATATTGGAAAATATATTCGTCCGGTCTTGAGAGGCCGTATTCCTCTCTGGCAAGCTTTTCCCTGTAGAAAGGGTCGTCCTTGAGGGATTTAAGCTGTGATTTCAGTTGTTCGTTTTGTGTGCTGATCTGGGCGATCTGCCTTTCGAGGCTTGTGCGCGTTCTGCTGAGTTCAAGGTATTTGAAAATGCCCATGTCGCCAAAAACGAGGCTGATCGAGAGGTAAAGAAGAGTCAGTAGGACGACCGTATAAAAGATCATCTGTTTCTTCTTTACCTCTGAATTTACCTGTTTTTCGAGTGTGGTCATGGATGAAGATTATAGAAACTTTGCCTTCCTTTGTACCGGGCTGATTCCGAGAGCTCTTCTTCGATCTGGAGGAGCCGGTTGTATTTTGCAACGCGCTCACTGCGCGCCAGTGAACCGGTCTTGATAAAGCCGGTATTGCACGCAACAGCGAGATCTGCAATGGTCGTATCTTCTGTTTCTCCTGACCGATGGGAAATGACAGCTGTATAGTTTGCAGTCTTTGCCATCTCGATCGCATCGAGGGTCTCGGTCACTGTGCCGATCTGGTTGAGTTTGATCAGGATCGAGTTTGCGATTCCCTTCTCTATGCCTTTGGCAAGGATACTGGTGTTTGTCACAAAAAGATCATCGCCTACGAGCTGGACTTTTTTGCCTAAGGCGACGGTCAGAGCCTTCCAGCCGGCCCAGTCATTTTCAGACAGGCCGTCCTCTATCGAAAGCACAGGATATTTAGCAACAATCTTCTCATAGTATTTGATCATTTCGTTGTACGTTATCTTCTTGCCTTCGAACTGATATTTGCCTTTGTCAAAAAATTCTGAGGCAGCGACATCAAGAGCAAGATAGATGTCTTTGCCGGGCTTGTATCCGGACTTTTCGATTGCGGTCAGAATATAGGTGATCGCTTCTTCGTTGCTTTTCAGATTCGGTGCAAAGCCGCCTTCGTCGCCGACTGCCGTGTTGAGTCCTTTGTCTTTCAGGATCTTTTTCAGGGTATGGAAGATCTCAGTACCTGCTCTGAGCGCTGAAGCAAAATCAGGAAGGCCTGCCGGCATGATCATGAATTCCTGGAAGTCCAGGTTGTTGTCTGCATGGGCGCCGCCGTTTATGATGTTCATCATCGGCACAGGAAGCACTTTAGCGTTGCACCCGCCTATATAGCGGTAGAGCGGCATGCCTGATTCAACAGCCGATGCCCGGCAGATTGCAAGTGAGACGCCTAATATGGCATTGGCGCCAAGCTTTCGCTTGTTTTCCGTGCCGTCGAGTTCAATCATGAAGTTGTCGATAAAGTCCTGATCAGTTGATTCGAACCCGCGGACATTAGGTGCGATCTCCTCAAAAATGTTTTTGATCGCCTTCATCACCCCTTTGCCATGAAACCGCTTTCCGCCGTCTCTCAGTTCGAGGGCTTCTCTCTGTCCAGTTGATGCACCCGAGGGTACAGCAGCCCTGCCCATTGCGCCGCTGTCAAGGTGGGCATCGACCTCAATTGTAGGATTTCCCCTTGAATCAATGATTTCCCGTGCTATCAGATCAACAATCTCGCCCATGGTGTTAACGTCCTCCTTACAGGTATTGACTCATCAGGGTTTCTATCCGAACCATATCAAGCTGCTTGTCCATCAACTCGGAACGGTTGCCTATGTGCCGCAAAGTTGTTTCAAGAAAAATCTTGAACTGCTTTATTTTGTCCAGGATCTTCGGGAATGCCTGTCCAACAACCATCTCCTTTTTGATGGTGTTCAGGTCATGGAAAAAGAGGGTGAACTCTTCATAATCATCGTGCCTTAAAAGCCTGAACGTAAAGCTTTCAAAATATACCATATAGTTCCGCAGGGATTCAAAACTTTTGAGACGTTCTTCAGGGTCATTGGCTTTGGAGCAGAAGAGCGCGACAAAGGCATGAAGAACATGGATGTCTTCCCTCAGCCTGAACGACTGTTCGACCTTGTTCATAAAACTGGCAAAGACCTCGGCGCCGCTGATCGCAGGGTCAAAGTGCTGGGTGAGCTGAACAACTGACTGCTCGGTCAGGTTCTTCAGGATGCCGTGGCTGTTTTCTATCTTGCCCCTGAACCGGATCGATGCCTTTTTACGAAGGATGTCTTTCAGTTCCTGCTGGTACACACGCCTGGTCTCCATGGAGAACTGGTATGCAATGGCATGGAGCAGCATCTGCAGGTCCTGACTTTTTATCTTTCTTATTGACTTGTCGATATATATGCGGAAGGCATTTATCTCTGATCTCAGAAGAATAAGCAGGATGAGCGAAGCGCTGAGGGATACGGCACGCTGCGTGGAAAGTTCGATAAAGCTCATGATCCTTATGAACCTGAAGAGATACAGATAGATGACCGAGATATGCTTTTTCTCATCCTTATCTGTGAGAGATTTGGCGATCTTCGATATGGTCTGATTGGTAATCATATCGAATTCGGGATTCATGTTCTTTTTGAAGGGATTGAAAAAGACATTTTCCCTGATCTCTTTGCTGACCAGATTTCCGACGTTCAGAAATCCCATATAGGAAATATGGCCTGATCGGGCAAGATCTGAGATGATTCCTTTCATATTGATGAACGAGTCATACAGCAGGTACAGGCCTTTTTCCGGAGTGTCCTGAAGGTAGAGATCTTTTCTGAAGTCATCGATCTTGCGCTCAGGCATGAACTTGGATTCTGCGAACTTCCGGAACCAGTACGCGTTCTTCCTGTTTTCAGGGATCACGACTTCAAGGATGCCGAGCACACGGAGGATTACGTCTCTGGCTGCGAGCAGTTCTTCGTAAAAATTTCTGCCTGCTATGTCCTCATTCGAAAAAGGCAGGTTCTCTATGTTGAAGAAGCGGTCAAGGGCACGGAGCAGCACATCAAGCTCTGAAAAAAGGACTGCGTTATCCTGTTTTGATTGCACTACCCAGTCCTGTCTGCTCTCTTCCGGTGTCATTATCCCCGACTTTCCTTATTGCCCGGCAGATGCACGGCCATTTGATGAACATCTTCAGCAGCTTCCATGACGGCTTCTGCCAGCGTAGGGTGGGCATGGATAGTCTCTGCAAGTTGCAGGGCCGTAAGCCCCGCTTTCATGGCAACCGCTGCCTCAGCGATGAGATCAGAGGCATGAGGGCCCATAATGTGAGCGCCGATGATCCTGTCCGTTTCTGAATCAGCAATGATCTTTACCATTCCTGATATCTCTCCGATGGCATGGGCTTTGCCAAGGGCCCTGAAAGGGAAACGACCAACACGGTAACCGATGTTCTTTTCAATTGCCTGATCTTCGCGCAGCCCGACTGATGCGATCTCCGGTGACGTGAATATGGCCGCAGGCACAATGCTATAGTTGATCTCAGTATTCCGGCCCATGACGTTCCCTGCTGCGACAATTCCCTCTGCAGATGCCTTATGAGCAAGGAGCATACCGCCGGTTACGTCTCCAATGGCATAGATGCCTGAAACAGATGTTTCCATTCTGTTGTTCACAATGATCTCGCCTTTCGGCCCTCTACGTATGCCTGCTTCTTCCATGCCTATGCCATCGGTATTCAAGGCCCTGCCGATGGATACAAGTATCTTTTCAGCAATGACCTTTTCCCCGTCAGAGAGCAGGACATGAACGCCGTCTTCTTTAATGTCGGTCTTTTCAACCCTGACATTGGTGATCAGTTTTATCTTCTTTTTCCTTAATTCCTTTTCAAAGAGATCAGATATCTCCCGGTCTTCTGTTGCAAGAGCCCTGGGAAGCATCTCGATGATGGTCACCTCGCTGCCCAGTTCACGAAAGATGCAGGCGAACTCGCAACCGATAACGCCTGCGCCGACTATGAGCATGCTTTTTGGTATCTGCCTAAGATCAAGCGCGTCAGTGGAAGAAAGGATATGCGTTCCATCAAAAGGCAGGGAAGGGATTGCAGCAGGACGCGAGCCGGTCGCAATGATAACGCTGTCTGAGGAGATGGTTTCCTCTGTTCCGTCCTTCAGAGTGACAACGATTGTTCCTGGTGAAGCGAGGACGCCTCTTCCCGAAACGAGTGTTATATTCAGGTTCTTGAAGAGACCCCTGATGCCTTTGACGAGAGTGGAAACGACCTTGTTCTTTCTGTCAATGATGCGGCTCAGGTTCGGGATTATCTCCCCTTTGAGTTCAATGCCGAAATCCTCAAGTTCCCTAACCTTTGCAAGAAGAGCTGTTGATGCAATGATCGTTTTTGTGGGGATGCATCCCCAGTTCAGGCAGGTGCCGCCGACCTCACTATCTTCAATGACCGTCACGCGGGCGCCAAGCCGGGCAGCCCTGAGAGCAGCCACATATCCGCCCGGTCCTGCGCCGAGGACCGAAAGCCTCACTTAGAATCCTCGTCCACAAGCTTGCCGTATTCAGATGCATCCAGGAGATCATCGATCTCTGCAGGATTATCCAGCTCTATCACAGCAATCCAGCCCCTTTCGTAAGGGTCTTCATTGATGATCTCCGGGGCCTCGGAAAGTTCATCGTTAACCTCAATGACTCTTCCGCTGACCGGTGATATCACGGATGACGTCGATTTTGTTGATTCGATCTCTGCAATCTCTGTGTTCGCCTCGACCGATGAATCGACCTCCGGAAGATCAATATACACGATATCTCCCAGCGCGTCCTGTGCATAATCGGTTATGCCGATCGTGCCTTTTTTGCCCGAAACCCTGACCCATGTGTGTTCCTTATGATACCTGATGTCCTGCGGTTGCATGGTTGCCTCCTTATTGAGAAAATACAGCAGAGATTTCTTTCTATCTTAGCATGTTCTCTTCAGCCAAAAAAGGGTTTGGCCGGCTGCTTAAAGCCGTACCCTGTTCTTCAGCTCGATCAGCCTGGCAAGTGCTTCTTCGGGCTTCATGTTGTCCGTATCCAGAGCAAGGATCGCGTCAATAATCGAACCGCTTGAAGAAGAAAAAAGATCAAGCTGGTCGAGTTTCTTTTTGCCGCCTTTTTGCTGGGCGAACTTTGGGGCGCCAGCCTCGTTCAGCTCTTCCTTCTCAAGATTATGAAGCACTTCTTTTGCCCGGGTGATAATACTGTCAGGTATGCCGGCAAGCCGCGCGACCTGTATGCCGTAGCTTTTATCAGCAGGGCCTTCCTCGATCTTTCTCAGAAAGATGATCTCATCTCCCCATTCCCTGACAGATATGTTGTAGTTCTTTACCCCCTCGTGGATAATGGCCAGTTCTGTCAGTTCATTGTAATGGGTAGCGAAAAGCGTCCGCGCCTGGATCCTGTTCAAAATATGCTCTGCAATGGCCCAGGCTATGCTGATGCCGTCGAACGTGCTTGTGCCCCTGCCTACTTCATCAAGGATAATGAGGCTTCGGCCTGTGGCGTTATGGATGATATTGGCGGCCTCGATCATCTCGACCATGAAGGTGCTCTGTCCCTTCACGAGAAAGTCCGATGCACCTATCCTCGTAAATATCCTGTCAGTGATGCCGATGCGAGCAGCTTCCGCAGGCACAAAACTCCCCATCTGGGCCATGAGGGTGATCAGCGCAACCTGCCTCATGTACGTAGACTTGCCCGCCATGTTCGGCCCGGTCAGCATGATGAGCAGATTATCCTGCGTATCAATAAGTGTGTTGTTTGGAATGAACCGCTCTGCGGCCAAAACTCGTTCAAGCACCGGATGCCTGCCTTCTGTGATCTCGATCAACGGATCTTCAGCAATCTCCGGTTTTGTGAAATTGTGCCGCTTGGCCACAACAGCAAGGCAGGACAGAAGATCAGTGGCAGCAAGAGCTGACGCTGTCCTGAGGATCTGGTCAGAGGCATCCCTGACACTCAGGAGTATCTGATTGAATACCTGATATTCAAGACTTTTCAGTTTATCTTCAGAACAGAGAACCCTGGTTTCATATTCCTTGAGTTCGGGCGTGATGAACCGTTCCCCTCCCACAAGCGTCTGCTTTCTGATGTAATCATCCGGAACAATGTCGAGGTTTGTTTTGGTGACTTCAATATAATAACCGAAGACCCTGTTGTATCCGATCTTCAGGGATGATATGCCGGTACGTTTTTTCTCCCGTGCTTCCATCTCGGCAATGAAGTCCTTGCCTGTTGTCGAGATGGATCTGAGTCCATCAACGTCTGCATTATATCCGTCCCTGATAATGCCCCCATCCCTGATACTGAGCGGCGGGCCATCGACAATCCCTTTTTCGATGAGTTCCCGGTGCAGGGGAAGTTCTGCGATTTCCTCGGCAAGGGATTTGATGAATGGCTCCCTGGATGTCTGCAGAGCTTTTCTGAGTTTTGGCAGTTCTGCCAGCGATGTCCGTATCGCAACAAGATCCCGGGCATGGGCTTTCCCTGTTGTAACCCGCGCAGCAAGCCTCTCCAGATCCTGCACCCTTCTGAGGCATGTCCGGATGGTTTCGAGCAGTTCGAAATCCTCAATCAGATATTCAATGGCGTTGAGCCTTGCCTGTATCCGGGATATGTCTGTCAGCGGCCGCAGCAGGGAAGTTCTGAGAAACCTGCCTCCCATGGGTGTGAGCGTTTCGTCCAGAGCCCAGAGAAGTGTGCCTTCACGCGAACCGTCCCTGACGTTGTGCGTGAGTTCAAGATTGCGCTGTGTCGCAGCATCGATGAACATGTTCGTTGTCTGCCTGAAGGTCGTGATCTTCCGGAAATCAGGATTTTCCTTAAGTGTTATCTTGAGATACTCAAGGAGCGCTCCTGCGGCTGATATGCCGGCTGTGAACCCGCCGCAGCCAAACCCGTCAAGAGATGATACGCGGAAATGTTCTGTGAGTGCCCGGTAAGCATCAGCATAGTCGAATGACCAGTCATCCCGGAATGTCTGGTAATAGCCTGAAAGGGTCTCCTGGTAATGGATGTTGTCCCTGAGGCTTGCAGGAAGCATGATCTCCTTTGGCTCGAAACTGCTCAGTTCGTCCTCGATATTCTCTGCTGTCTCAAAGACGATAAACTGGCCTGTTGATATGTCGGCAGCGGCGACCCCATGCTTTCTGCCCGCAGGGAAGAGAGCCATGATATAGGTGTTTTCCTTCGGGTTCTCAGGTGTGTGCGTGCCCGGAGTAATTACCCTGACCACTTCGCGTGCAACAATCCCCTTGGCTTCTTTGGGGTCTTCCATCTGTTCGCAGACCGCAACCTTAAAGCCAGCCTTGATAAGCTTGGAGATATACGTCTCTGCTGCAAAGTACGGAACCCCGCACATCGGCAGGGGGTTGTCCCTTGATTTGTCTCTTGAGGTAAGTGCGATCTGAAGGATGCCGGAGGCCTTTTCAGCGTCCTCGCCGAACATCTCATAAAAGTCACCGAGCCTGAAGAGCACGATAGCATCAGGGTAGTTATCTTTGACTGCGGTATATTGCTTCATAAGTGGGGTGAGTTCCGGCATAATGGATATTAAATACCATCAAGGAGACAAAGTGCAACCTGCCCCAAAAGGCAGGAAATGGATTTTTAATCATGGTCGCGGCAATTGTATCGCCTGCCTGTTTTCTTGACTTATTGAATTGCAAATCTCTATAATAAAACTCTTTTTGTGGTCTTTAATAATGAAAATAGTTATCCAAGATATACCGGAAGAAGGGCTTATCGTAGAGCTTGAGGAGAAGATCAGTATTGAAGGTTTTTCTGTTACTTCTCCGGTAAAGGCTCAACTGGCCGTGAACAAGACTGTAAATGAGGTCATGGTCACCGGAAGTCTTTCTGTAAAACTGGAAATGGAATGCAGCCGATGCCTGAAAAATGTGCAACAGGCTCAGGACCTTCAGGTAAGTGTCGTGTATCATCCTGCTGAAGAGATAGGCTCAGAGAAGCACGGACTCCGTGATGAAGAGATGGACATGGGGTTTTATACGGGAGAAGAGCTGGACCTGCAGGAGCTGATCAGGGAGCAGATATTGCTCAGTGTTCAGATGAAGCCTCTCTGTAATGAAAACTGCAAGGGCCTCTGCCCGAAATGCGGTATTGACCTGAACGCGGGAACATGTGCCTGTGTTCAGAAGGAAATAGACCCCAGGCTTGAGGTCTTGAAGAAATTATTAGACAAAGAAAAGGAGTAGTACCTTGGCAAATCCGACGCATAGACATTCAAGAGCAAGAAGAGACAAGAGAAGAGCAAACTGGAAGGGTGAGACGCCAAATCTCGGCCAGTGTCCGGAGTGCAAGGAGCTTAAGCTCCCTCACAGGGCATGCCCCAGTTGCGGCGCCTATAACGGCACCAAAATCCTCGAGATAGTAGAAAAATAACCGGCATAATGAATGTTGTTCTTGATGCCATGGGCGGTGACCATGCGCCGACTGTCAATATTGACGGAGCCGTGGAAGCGGTTCATGAATCAGAAGATATTCATGTAACCCTTGTTGGCGACGAAGCAACTATCAGGAAAGAGCTCAAGGGCAGGAAATACCAAACAGGACGCATCTCCATTGTACATGCATCGCAGGTGGTTGAGATGCATGAGTCCCCTTCCGCAGCAATCAGAAAAAAGAGGGATTCTTCCATTCGTGTAGGTATCGGGCTGGTCAAGGCCGGCACGGCAGATGCCTTTGTGAGTGCAGGCCATTCCGGCGTTGTGATGGGTACCTCGCTTCTCCTCCTTGGTATGTCCAAGGGAGTTGACCGGCCTGCAATCGCAACGCTTATGCCGAATCTGAAGGACAAGTTCCTTATCCTCGATGTCGGCGCAAACGTTGATTGCACTCCGCAGAATCTTCACCAGTTTGCACTTATGGGAAACGTATACTGCCAGTTGATCCTTGGCCGGGAAAGGCCGAAGGTCGGGCTTCTGGGCATAGGTGAAGAGGATATCAAGGGGAATGAACTCACCAAAGAAGCATTTAAGCTCATCAAGGATTCGTCTCTGAATTTTATCGGCAATATCGAAGGCAGGGACATCTTCAGCGGCAGGGCAGATGTTGTTGTCTGTGACGGCTTTACCGGCAATATAGCACTCAAGATCAGTGAAGGTCTTGCAGAGGCGATCATCAAGATGCTCAAGAGGGAGATATCTGGTCTTACCGCAGGAAAGCTCGGTTATCTCATGCTCAGGCCTGCATTCAAAAACTTCAAGAAAAAGACCGACTATGACGAATTTGGCGGAGCGCCGCTCCTCGGCATTAACGGAACGAGCATTATAAGCCACGGCAGATCATCGTCAAAGGCGATCAGAAATGCCCTCAAGGTTGCACATGACTTTTCCCAAAAGCGCGTGTACGAAGCGATCTCAGATGCAATCCAGTCAGACCTTCACGCCCGCGAGGTTTAGATGATACGCACGCGGATTATTTCTACCGGTTCCTATGTCCCTGAGAGCGTCATCACCAATCACGATCTTGAGAAGGTTGTCGAGACCTCTGATGAATGGATCATGGAGAGGACTGGGATCAGGGAACGAAGGATTGCGGATGTGTCTCAGGCTGCTTCTGACCTTGCCTATGAGGCTGCGCAAAGGGCACTGAAGCATGCGCATCTCAAAGCAAAGGACATAGACCTTGTTATCGTTGCTACGTGTACGCCTGATATGCCATTTCCCTCAACTGCATGCATTGTCCAGGACAGACTAGGCATAAAACATGCTGCTGCCTTTGATATCAATGCTGCCTGCTCCGGCTTTGTATACGGCCTGCATGTTGCCAATTCCCTGATAAAGACAGAGGCCCACACGAGAATACTCCTGGTGGGCGCTGAGGTTCTGTCCAGGGTAACAGACTGGCAGGACAGGACAACCTGTGTGCTCTTTGGTGACGGCGCTGGCGCTGTTATCCTGGAAGGCACCAAAGAAAAGCGCGGTATCCTATCTACGCATATCCAGTCTGACGGAAGCCTTGGCGACCTGATTATGCTGCCTGGCGGCGGTTCGCGTTTTTCCTGCACACCGGAAAGCATTCTGAAGAAACTCCACTTTATAAAGATGAAGGGAAACGAGACCTTTAAGGTTGCGGTGAAGACCCTTGCGCAGCTTGCCGCAAGAACGCTTGAGGAAAACGGGCTTGATCCATCACAGCTTTCGCTGCTTATTCCGCATCAGGCTAATCTCAGGATCATTCAGGCAACGGCAAGGAGACTGAAACTGCCTGAGGAGAAGGTCTTTGTGAATATCGAGAAATACGGCAATACCTCTGCAGCATCCATACCCATTGCGCTTGATGAAGCAGTCAGGACAGGGAGGGTCAATGATGGTGAATACATTCTTCTTGAGGCGTTCGGCGGCGGTCTCACCTGGGCATCAGCGCTGCTTAAGTGGTAGATAACGACAGGTCGAGGTTAAGGCTGAGGCCAAGTATGGACTACAAAAGACACCGAATAATAACTCCCGCCGATTGCAGCAAGAAATGTTGACATTTTTTCGCTCTTGGTCTTAATCTCACCCTGAGCCTTAACCTCGACCTTGGCCTTTATCTTACACTTAACCTTTTTTCTGACTATCTCTTTCCTTTTTTCGTGAACTGATATGCCAGATCCTGAAGAGTCTTTCGAGCTTGTCCTTATAAACCAGTGAGAGAAAGATGACTACGACTGCGACACCGATCAGGATGGAGAAGCGGTAATACTGCTGGTAGCGAAGATATGCCCCTCCGAGCGTCAGAAGCACTGTTCCTCCGAACCTTCCGACTGTGCTGATGAGCAGAAATTCTCTTGTCGTAAGATGACCAAGCCCGAGGATATAGCAGAGGATGTCTTTAGGGAAGCCGGGGATAAGGAACAGTACAAAAACAAGAAATGCTCCTTTATGGTGCAGGAGATAATCATATTTGTCCATTGTCTGTTTCGATACGAATCTGTCGACAAAGGGCCGGCCGAATGTCTTGGATAATGCGAAGTTGATCCACGAGCCGGCTGTGAGGCCTATGGTCGAAAGGAAGACCCCGAGCAGGGGACCATAAAGGAATCCGCCGAGGACCCCGGTCACTTCACCAGGAACAGGAGCTGCAACAACCTGGAGTGTCTGGAGCAGGATGAAGCCCAGAAAAGAAAGCGGGCCGAGAGATGCAAGAAATACCCGGACCCGCTCCCTGTCCATGAAGAACTGAAATGTGCCTGCTTTATAGAGGATAAAGGTCAGGAGAAGGAAGAAGAGGAGTACGGATACCTTGATCCATATATGTTCAGCGCTTCTCTTTTCGTTCTGCGGTTCTATGACTCACCCTTTGCTTTATCCGGTCCCAAAAAATATTTGAGTGTGTCAATTGGGACAGGGAAGAGTATGGTGGAGTTCTTATCCGCTGCGATCTCGGTCAGGGTCTGCAGGAACCTGAGCTGCAGGGCGATCGGCTGCGCTGAGATAACGGCAGCCGCATCTGCAAGTTTCTGAGATGCCTGAAATTCACCTTCAGCATGGATGATCTTGGCCCTCCGCTCACGCTCTGCCTCTGCCTGGCGGGCAATGACGCGCTGCATTTCAACAGGCAGGTCAACGTTTTTCACTTCAACGGTCGAGACTTTTATGCCCCATGGCTCTGTCTGAAAATCGATCACCTTCTGAAGTTCTGCGTTTAGCTCATCGCGTTTTGCAAGCAGGTCGTCCAACTGGCTCTGTCCGAGCACACTCCTAAGCGTGGTCTGTGACATCTGTGATGTTGCATAGTAGAAGTCCTCAACATCGGTGATAGCCTTGATGGGATCGATGACCCTGAAGTAGATCACGGCATTCACCTTTACGGTGATATTGTCCCGGGTGATGATATCCTGCGGAGGCACATCCATAGTTATGGTGCGGAGGCTTACCCTGACAAGCTTGTCTATGATGGGCCAGATGATCACAAGGCCTGGTCCCCTGATCGGTATGATCCTTCCGAGTCTGAATACGACTCCCCTTTCATATTCCTTCAATATCTTTATGGCACTGGTGAGAATGTACACGGCAAAAAACAGTATCAGCGCAATCCCTGTCAAAAACGGCGTGAGTATAGGCATGATTAGCCCTCCTTCTTTCTTACTCTGAGTTTCAATCCGGATACTTCCACGACAACGACGCTTTCACCTTTATATATCTCCTGGTCCGAAAAGGCGGACCAGAGCTCGCCATGCAATGATACCATGCCTGCTTCTTTTGTGATATCTTCAATTGCTTTTCCTTCGAGTCCGATCAGTCCCTCTCTTCCGGTTACGGGAGCTGTTCTATATGCCTTGTACGCAAGCCTGAAAGTGATCGTGAAGAAAAGGGCAGTTATCAGCACGGCAGGGACAACGACCGGAAGAGAAAGCCTGTAAAAAGGCTCGGCAGATTCAAAGAGCATGAGGGAGCCAAAGACCATCGCAATGATGCCTCCTATGGTGAGCGCCCCGTAAGAGACGATCTTCACCTCGAGGATAAAAAGGATGATCGCCAGTATGATCAGTGCAAGGCCGGCATAATTCACCGGTAGGGTCTGGAAGGCATAGAAGGCAAGGATAAGAAATATGGCGCCAGCAACACCGGGAAAGATGGCCCCTGGATTGGTAAACTCAAAGAACAGACCATAGAATCCGAGCAGCAGGAGCATATAGGCAACACTTGGATCAGAGATGAAGTTCAGGATCTTGTGACGCATGCCCATCTCATCTCCGTCAACAGCTGCCCCGGCAGTGTTAAGTGTTTTTTCTCCGTCTGCTGTCTGAACAATTCTGCCGTTGACATCTCTGAGCAGCGAAGCAAGATCTTTGCTTACAAGATCGATCACCTTCTTGCCGAGGGCCTCATTCTCTGTTGCGGAGACGCTTTTTCGCACGGCATCTTCGGCCCACTGTGCATTTCTGCCTGACTTCTCTGCAAGGGACCGTATGTACGCAGCAGCATCGTTCGTTGCCTTCTCTGTTGTTTCCTTGTCCATCTTCTGACCGACAGCGACGGGATGTGCTGCGCCAATGTTTGTTCCCGGTGCCATGGCCGCGATATGTGCAGAGAGGGTTATGAAGGTGCCTGCAGAGGCTGCACGCGCGCCGCCCGGCGATACATAGACAATGACAGGAACCGTGCTTGCAGATATTTCTTTGACGATCGATCTCATTGAGGTGTCAAGGCCGCCTGGAGTGTCAAGCTGGATCACAACAGCTTCAGCATGAACTGCCTTGGCTTTCGCTATGCTTTTCGTTATGAATTCAGATGAAACAGGATTTATGACACCATTGACACTGACTGCTATCACCTGCTTTGCAGGTTCAGCAGAGAAAAGGAGTGCTGCTGGCAACAGGAGGAAAAAAATAATTGCACCTGTGCTGATCGTTCTTTTCATAGCCTTATTATACTACGGCAGCGAAGAAACTCCTGGATATTTACAGAGAACCGTAGTTGGCGCCGGAGCGGTTCATTGACAAGAATGAGATAATTTTGATATAAACAATGTCTGTTTGTTTCAGAAAAAGTATCGTAATCACACTATTCCCAGGTAGCTCAGCTGGCAGAGCGGGTGGCTGTTAACCACCATGTCGGGGGTTCGAATCCCTCCCTGGGAGCCAACTCTATTGATACATGGCGTTCTTTGTCTACATACTTCGAAGTGAATCAACGCATGGATATTACATTGGCCACACAGAAGATATCCCAAGAAGGACCGCACAACACAATGATCCGAATTATCAGGGATCAAAACATACAAAGCGTAATAAGGGTCCCTGGGTCTGCGCGTATTCAGAGGAGTTCAAGACACGGTCAGAGGCAATGAAACGAGAGCGGCAACTTAAGGCCATGAAAAGCCGGAAGTATATCGATCACTTGATTTTAATCTGGCAGAGTCCCGAAGGCATTCGGGATTAACCACCATGCCCCGAAGAATTGCGGGGATCCCTCCCTGGGAGCCATAATATGAACGGATTTGCAGAAACGCAAATCCGTTTTTTTCTTGTGCTGCCATAATAGTAAAGAACATTGGATATGTCGCGAAACAGAAAGGGCAGGTTCTTATGCAAACTATACGTTGGAGAAGACCTTTTCAATATCGTTGTCTGTCTCCATAGTGTACTGTCAACTCGGTTGACTTGTTGCGTACGTATTTAATATTATTGACTACTTATAAATATATATGGAGGAATCACATGGTCTTAGCGCGCAGAATAATTGCTATTCTTGCCCTGTTACCGGTTCTGTTTGTCGGCTGCGAATCACTGAGGGCTGCAAAGCCTATCCTGCCGATGAAAGAATATGAACGGATGATCGCCGGACGTCTTGACGCGAACTATATCGGTACGCGCAACTGTCTTTCGGCCTGTCATTTTCACGACAAGATCAAAAGGGATTTTGATGCAAGCACTATGGGAGCCCAGCTTTCGAAGAAGTCCGGGATGCCTCTTGTTGACTGTGAGTCCTGCCACGGGCCTGGAAGTCTTGCTGTAGAGGAGATTACACCTGAGAAAGTGGCGGCTGATGCAAAGGCCGGCAAGCAGACAGCCTGTGATTATAAAAGCCTTATCAATCTCAAAGAGCTTCCGGCGCCAGCCCAGTCCCTCATATGCCTGAAATGCCATACCGCTTCTGCAAATTTCAAACTACACAATTGGAATGCGGGCACTCATGCGCAGAATGATGTTTCCTGCTTCGAATGCCATAAGATTCATATGGGCCCTGACCTTACCGTCAGAAAGCAGGAGATGGAAAATATGTGTGAGCGCTGCCACCATGAGGTGAAGGCGGAGTTTTCGCTGCCGAGTCATCACCCAATCAGGGAAAAGAAGATCTTCTGCACGAGTTGCCATGAACCTCACGGAACTTCAGCAGAGAAACTGCTTAAGAAATTCACGGTCAAGGACCTCTGCACGCAGTGCCATGCGGACAAAGAAGGCCCCTTTATTTATGAGCATGCCGACAACGCCGAGGACTGCAGGAGTTGCCACAGTCCTCATGGCTCACCGTTCAATAATCTGCTGAAGCTCTCCCAGCCGTTCCTTTGTCTGCAGTGTCATACAGGGCATCGGACGACAGCCGCAACAGTAAAGGAATCAAAGGGACAGACCTACACCAGATGCACTGACTGCCATTCACAGATTCATGGCACTGATCGCCCTTACTCAACTGGCAGCCCTCGCGGCCGCTTTATCAGGTAATGGAGATGGAGGGTATCGTGAAAAAAATAATAATGGTATTGTTCCTTATTTCTGGAGTATTGACGGTGCGAGTATCTGCAGAAGATGTTCTGCCGGCGAGTTCCGAGGAGATAACTGTTGAAGAGATTTCATCTCCATCTCACGATTATGTATTCCCGACTATCGAGCCGGAGGCTTACCTTCGAACCGGATATCGGTACATTCATGTGAGTGGAGATCGACATGTTAGTGAGTTTCAATTTCCTCACAGTTCGATAACCTTGGGCGGAGAGCTCCGTTTTGTCAATGAGCGGCACCGCCTGCATCTCGATGTTGAATATAACAATCAGAAAGATTACGAAGGCGACGTGTCCTATGCGTTCAAAGACCTCGTTCTTTTCAGATGGCTCAATTCAACGCTTTACCATAATCTGGATAACACTCCTCCTGTTGACCTTGTCCCCGGTCCCCCAAATGCTGTCGTCAATGTCTTTGACAAGGGGCGGCGATATGGCAGAACAGTCGGTATCAATAGTCTCCTTCTCAGCCTGAAGGCTCCTGATTTCCCTGCGCATCTTTATTTTGAGGGATTTTTCGTGGATAAGGACGGAACGCAACAACAGAAGTTCCTGGGCGGAACTGCTTCAATCCGCAGCGGAACGATCAGGGTGAGTGAGAAGAGGGCTGTTGACCTTGAAACGAGGATTTACACTGTTGGTGCGAACAGTCATCTGGGGCCTATTGAGGTTGATTATTCCCACAGTGAAAAGAGGCTCAATGTCGGCCAGCCTGACCCAGTGTATTCGTATTCAGTGGCTCCGCCTCCGTCTCCGACGTTTCCTGCCGGAGCTTATTCACATAACGGTATGCCTGAGTTTAAGAGTTCAACGGATACTCTGAATATTCATACCACTTACACCGGCCAGATCGCCGCGAGCGCCACACTTTCGAAAACAGAGAAGGAGAACCGGGAGAACAGTTCCAGGGCAGACTTTCTCTTTGGCGCTGCTGATCTTACCTATATGCCTTCGGATCGCATAACCATGTTTTTTAAGTATCGGCATAAGGAGACCGAGAAGGAGAGTCCAGACGTCGCGCGTATCAGGAATCTGACCAGCAGCATCGTCTATTCTTCGAACGTGGATCAGCCCATTTCTTCAGTCTCTGATATGTATTCTGCAGCGGTCAGGTTCAGGGCAATGCGGAATGTCACGCTCAATGGTGAGATCAACATCGAAAATATCCGCCGGGACAATAATGAGGAATGGAACACGCCGCGCAGGACCGAGAAGACTGCCATGATCCTTTCGTCTGATATGAAGCTCTACAAGAGCCTGAAACTGAAGTTGAGATACACGCATAAGAACGTAAACGATCCGGCACATAATATCGAACCGGATGCGTCTGATGAGCTTTATGCCTCACTCTCCTGGAATCCGGTCAAGAATCTTACGACTTTTTTAAGTTATTCGAACAGACATGAAAGCAGAGACTCTGTTCATTTTCTGTATGCCAGTGGAGGTGTTGATTACGATCTGCTGTTCGGCTCGCGTAAGGTTGATAATGAACGGCTGACAGGTGTCATCAACTATATGCCGCTGAGCAATATGAGCGTTACCGGCAGCTATTCCTTCGGCAGAACCAATACGAAGCAGGACCTCACCTATGCCTGCAATTCCTCTCCCGGTATTTGTGCAAATGCTCCTGTGTTTCCGGAGCTTCCTTCGGGAACGCCCTTTCCGGATGCCATGGTACCTTTCAGGACTGTTTTTCAGACTTTTAGCCTTGATCTGATCTATCAGCCTTCCAGTTCTCTTACACTCAACGGTGGCCTGTCCCATACCACTGCTCAGGGAAGATTCTCACCTTCCAATGTTCTGGGACAGAAGAGTATTGATGATTTTTCTGAACTGAAAACAAGGGAGACAATCTATTCCGCCTCCGGGAACTACCGGCTCAGAAATGGCTTTGGTATTGGTCTGAATTACCGGTATGCGACATTTAAGGATGCTTATGACAACATGCTGGATGACGTGAAGGACGGCAGGGCGCACATTGTGTTCCTGACGCTCTCGAAAAAATGGTAAGGAGTTTGTGTATTTCATGAAGAAAACAGTTAACTTTTTCATGGCCCTATTCTGTTCGGCATTTTTCATGGCCGTAGGTTCTGCAACTGCTGCAGAAAAGACTATCGGCGTGGTCATGACCGGCAATATCCCTTACTACAAGGATATGCACAAGGCATTTACCGAAGGCCTTCAAGCAGAGGGCATGGGAAAGGCGGAGGTTCTGTTGCAGACGCCCACGCCGGAACCAATGTCCTGGGCGAATGCGGTGCGCAAGCTGGTTGCCGTGGGCGCAGACATTATTGTTACCTATGGCGCCCCTGTAACACTTTTGGCGATGAGCGAAACTTCTACTATCCCGATTGTCTTTGCCGGTGTTTACGACCCGCAGGCGCTGGGCATTATGGGCAAGAATGCAACAGGTGTCAGCTCAAAGGTACCGGTAGCGAGTCTGGTAAAGAACCTCAGGAGTATTTCGAATTTCGCCACGCTTGGTGTTGTGTTCAGTGAGTCCGAGAAAGATACGGTGCTTCAGGCAAATGATGTCAAGCAGCTCGAGGCTTCATTTGGGTACAAGTCCGCGCGGTTCAGTATCAAGAAGGCTGCTGATGTAGCAAAGATTGCGAAAGTAGATGCCCTGTTCCTTACAACAGGCTGCGCTGCCATGCACTGTGTAAACAATATTATCGGCATTGCAAGAAAAGAGAAAATTCCGACAGGAACAACCATCGGCGGCGGTGAAGGCAGCGGCATTGTCCTTACACTGTCAGCGAATCCTCAGGAGCAGGGCAGGGAGGCGGCGAAAATCGTGGCAAAGATTGCCACAGGAGTAAAGCCTGCTTCCATACCTCTTGAATTGCCTGCAAAGATCGATTTTACTATCAACCTCAAGGAGGCTACAGAGATGGGGCTCAAGATTCCATTTGACCTGCTGACTACTGCGACAAGGGTTATAAAATGACCGGCAGACTCTCCAAGATGAACCTCCAGAACAAGGCTGTTGCTCTGATTGCGGGTATCCTGTTCGTTATCCTGGGGATCAATACCGCTGTGCTGACTGATGTTGCATCCAGAAAATACAAGTCTGCCATGCTTGCCAAGAGCGCTGCCATTGGCGAACTTATGAAGAAGGATCTTAACAAGGCGGTTAACCTCGGCATACCCATAGAAGCGCTTGAGGGAGTGAACGATAAGCTTGCGGAACTGGTTTCACGGGATAAGGCAATGGGGTATGCCATGGTCATGGATCTCAAGGGCAAGGCGCTGTTCCATAATCAGTCTGCTGAGGCCGGCAAGGAGTTGAAGGATGACGCAGTAACAAAGATTATGTCGTCAACCCAGAACCTCGTTCAGACGCTTGACTCCTTCTATGACCTTTCCTTTCCCCTACTTACTGCAGACAATAAGGCAGTCGGTTTCCTCAGAGTCGGAGTCCAGAAGCGGGTGATCAACTCCCAGCTCTATGAACTTCTTTACTGGGCCATAGGCATATCAGCGTTCTGCTTTCTTGCTTCGATCATTCTTGTCTATATCTCCATTGCCAGGTTCATTACAGGGCCGATAATTGAGATGGAGAAGGCTGCTGATGCGATGGCCTCAGGAGACCTCAGCAGCGAACTGAAGGTGACTGGTCATGATGAGGTATCAGACCTTCAGACCGCTATCAACAGAATGGCGTTCAATCTCAAGGATATGCTCTCAAAGGTTTCCCATATTACCAGCAGCGTGACCACTGTCACCTCGAATATTGCACTCTCATCCCAGGGGGTGCTTTCCATTGCCGACGTACAGCAGAAGGCCGTTGAGGAGACTGCATCTGCAATGGCGAAGATGGACAGCGCCATGTCTGAGATAACGCTTAGCGGAGAGAACCTGTCAGCGTCAGCGACAGAAACCTCTGCCTCGATTCATGAAATGACGTCATCAATCGAGAAGGTCGCAGAGACGACGAATGTGTTCAGTGAGACTGCCCATGAGACTGCCTCATCTATCGAGGAGATGGTATCCACCATCAAAACCATTGCTGAGAGCCTTGAGACTCTTGCCCAGTCGTCCGAGGCGATCGCTTCGTCTATTGATGAGGTGAACGCTACGACAAAGAATATTGACGCCCGTGCCCATGAGTCGGTTAACCTTGCCGAGACGGTCATGAATAATGCATCTGAAAAAGGCATGCAGGCCGCGCAGGCTGCTATGCATGGCATGGCGAACATCAAGACAGGCGTTGTCTCGCTGTCTGATATCATCAATAGTCTTGGCAAGCGGACCGTGGATATCGGCAAGATCCTGAATGTGATCGATGATGTCGCTGACCAGACAAACCTTCTTGCCATTAATGCTGCCATCCTTGCATCCAAGGCCGGTGAGCACGGCAAGGGATTTGCCGTTGTTGCTGATGAGATCAAGAATCTTGCAGAACGGACCTCGTTTTCTACAAATGAGATTGCGGAACTGATCCGTTCGGTTCAGGAAGGTACAAAGACGAGCATCCGCATGGCATCCGAAGGTATCCATACCGTTGACAAGGGCCTGACGCTTGTGACTGACGTCAATGACGCACTCAAGGACATTGTCGAGAGCTCCAGGGCGTCAACTGAAATGGCCCGGGCGATTCAGAGGGCAACAGAGGAAGAGGCCCTTGCAATCAAACAGATAACGGATGCAGTTGAAAGAATGAGCGAGCAGACAGAGAATATATCACGGGCGATACAGGAACAGACCAAGGGAAGCAGGTTTATTATTGATGCCACTGATCGCGTGAAGGAACTGTCGCAGCAGGTGAAAGAGGCAACGGGTGATCAGAAGAATCGGAGCAGACAGATAGCCGGTGTTATCGGTAATGTCACCACGCAGGCCTTTCATATTGCAGGGGCGATCAGCAAGCAGAAGGACAACAGTGCCGAGATGGTCAAGTCTGTTGAGAAGATCAAAAATACAACGGGCAAGCTTGCCGGTTCTGCCAATGATATGAATGCTGTAGTAAGTGCTCTCAAGGAGGATGCGTACAATCTCCTGCTTGAACTGAAGAAGTTCAAGGTTTAAGGGAGAACTTCTCTCAGCGCTTCTTTAAGAACAGACATTGTGTAGGGCTTCTGGATGAAGCCATCCGGGATTGTGGGGCTGATCTCTCGCATGGCAGTAGTCTGATCATAACCTGTTGAAATAATGATCTTGATATCCGGTTTAATCTTTTTGAGCGCCCTGAGCGTCTCCTTTCCGCTTATCCCCGGCAGTTGAAGGTCGAGAATTACACAGACAACCCGATCAGACAGGGATCTAAAGGATTCTATGGCCTTTTCTCCTGTATCTGCAGCAATCACGGCATAGCCGAGTCTTAAGATTACTGTTTCAAGCAATTTGAGGATATCCGGTTCATCATCAACGATCAGGATACAGTTCCGCACTGATTTGTCAGATGACGCTCTCTTGACGGATGGTGCGGGGATAGCTTTCTCTGACCGTGGGATAAGTATATGAAATGTAGCACCTTTTCCGGCTTCGCTCGAAAAGGTGATGCAACCGCCGTGATTCTGCACAATGCCTAACACTGCAGACAGACCAAGCCCTCTGCCCATGAATTTGGTGGTCACAAAGGGATCGAAGACTTTGTCTGCAATTTCCGGAGGAATGCCGTCGCCCGTATCAGAGACTGAGATCGAGACGTAATCCCCTGCAGGGTGTTCGTGATGGAAAGAGCAGATCCAGGATGGTCGTGAGGCCAGGTTTTTAGCGCTGATCGTGAGAGTTCCTCCATGCTCTTCAGTGGCTTCAAAGGCATTTTTGCATAGATTGACAAAGGCCTGGATGATCTGATTCTCGTCAGCCATAACAGGCCAGAGATCCTGGGGGAGGTTGATAGCAGTCCTTGTTGCCATTGCCTTGTCTTTATAGCTCAACTCAAGGGCCTTTTTGATCGCACTGTCCAGGAGAACGTTTTTGATCTGGTATTTGCCTCCTTTGGCATAGGCAAGCATCTGACGCGTCAGATCTGCCATGCGCTCAACGCCTGCTATGATGCTGGCCACTGGCCCTGATTCTTCCGGCTTGAGCTGAAACCTCATTTTCAGGAGTTCCGCATTCCCGAGGACTCCCATCAGAATATTATTGAAATCGTGGGCAATGCCTCCTGCAAGGGTTGCGATGGACTCTTCCTTCTGCTGATAAAAGACTCTCTTATCCATCTTCTTCCGCTCTGTTTCCTGCCTTACCCTGTCGGTTATATCCCTGCAGAGCTCGATAATGAACATTACGCTGCCCATACTGTCGAAGATCGGCGATGCCGTGATCTCCACGATCGTCTCCCTTCCTGATAAGCCCTTATGAGCGTGTATAGCAGTTACGGGTTTCTTCGTGCTCAAGACGTCTCTGAGAGGGCAAGGATGGCCATCGTTGCTGCAGGGATAGTCGGCACCATGCGAGACCTTATAGCAGAACGTGTCATCTGCTGAGCGGTCTTTTTGTGCTGTCACATTCATCAACTTGATGCGATAGTCAGGGCTGATCACCATGATCGGGTCAGTAACACTGTCAATGACTGACTGCAGAAAGATATGTTGATCCTTTTCTTCCTTTTTGGCCAGAAGAAGTTTTTGCTCGGTCTGCTTTCTTGCCTCATTCTCGTGCAGGAGTTCACTGTTCATCTCGTGAAGTTCAGCTGTTCTGTCAATAACCTGCTGCTCCAAGCTGTTCCGGGCCGCCTCTGTCTCCTTTTTGGCGAGCAGGATATGCCGGTTCAGCTTAAGGATATACAGTATGACAATGGTCATGATGGTCAATGTAAGGACAAACAGGACGGGCACATACCAGTACTGCCGGAGAGACTGGGCAAGCGTGAACTTCCCGTATTCTTTGTATGGTCCGAGTCTCAGTTCCTTCAGAAGATCATGCACAGCATGATAGTCCAGGGGTATGGTCCATCCGTAAGTTTTTGATTCAACAGCAGCAGCTGAATCAGAAGGCATGTTCAGAAGCGCAATGGCAACCTTCCTGGCAAGCTCTTCCGGCGTCTTTTCAAGGCGGGCTATGGGCCACTCCGGATAGAGCCTGGTGCTGAGAAGAAATGGAAATCCGTTTTCTGGTTGGCGGTTGATCACCATAAACTCATTCAGGGCAATCTTTCCGTCCTCAGCCATGCGCTCAAGGGTATCTGTCCTTACAGTGCCGACATCAAACTTTCCATCTCTGACTGCCATGACAACGTTTTCATGGTTATCGGTAAAAGAGAGGTCCTTGAAATCCTTGTACGGATCGATTCCAGCGGCATGAAACTCCCCCCATGCTGCCTGCCATCCTCCCAAAGAGGTTTCATCAACAGCAAGAAAGGTCTTATTCTTCACGTCTGCGAGGGTTTTCAGGTCTTCCCTGCCGGCCCTGCAGAAGATCGTTCCGCCAAAGACCGTGGATGAGCCTTTGAACCCCCTGTTTTTCATGGTGCTGATGCGTGCGACCCCATACTTGCTTTCAAGAGCAACATAAATGGAACTATTGGCAATAACGAAATCTATCTCATTATTTCCGACAGCATTATCTATCTCATCAAAGTTCAGGGGGGTGATCTCAAACGACGATTCCGGTATCTTCTTCTGCAGATATTCCCCTGTCGGCCCCCACATCTTAAGTGCTACGTCTTTGCCCTTGTACGCAAGAACGCCTATCCGAACAGTCTGGCTGGCCGGGGCAGCAGACAGAAGAGCAGGGCAGAGGAGAAAAACAGAGAGGAAAAGCGGAATAAAAGCGGTGCAGAGGCTTCTGAA
The DNA here is from genome assembly GCA_947085015.1 of uncultured Nitrospirota bacterium. GTDB lineage: Bacteria > Nitrospirota > Thermodesulfovibrionia > Thermodesulfovibrionales > UBA6898 > UBA6898. The sequence continues at coordinate 9,922 of CAMTUV010000028.1, read as the reverse complement.
AAGGGCGCTGTTTCTCTTTATCGCAAACAGACAGTCCCGGAACAACCTGTTCTTTCTGCCCTGCATGCTGACCCCCTTTTCAGAGCGCTGCTGATTAAACTCTATAACAACCTAAAGTTGTTGTCAATAAGAGAGTTGCTGATTGTAGTTTCCCTTCAGTTGATAGGGGGCACAGTGAGACAGCAGAAGGATTCCCGACGCGCTTCGCTTGCGAGAATGACAGAAAAATGCAAAGTTCCGTAATTTTGTCATTCCGGCCCGAGTCGGGTCTCTTCGACGCAGGGTCGATTCGACTCGTCCGGAATCTTTCTTCATCACCTCGGTTTACTGAAGGGTTGCTGAGAAAGCGCCTTTTTCAGGGTCTCCAGAAAGGTGCTCCGCGAGATTTCCCTTGCCCCGAGACTGACAAGGTGCTCTGTTGTCACCTGACAGTCTATGAGCTCGAAATGACGCTGCCGAAGGTCCTCAACAAATGTTACGAAAGCAACTTTTGAGGCATTGCTCATTTTTGCGAACATCGACTCGCCAAAGAATATCCTGCTCATGATAATGCCATAAAACCCTCCTGCAAGCTCTCCCTCATGCCATGCCTCCACAGAATGGGCGTACCCCGACCGATGGAGCTGTGTGTACGCTTGCATCATTTCCTCTGTGATCCAGGTACCTGACTGACTTTTGCGGCTGCTATCAGCGCAGCATTGGATTACCCGCTCAAAGGCCCTGTTCACGGTCACAGTGAATATGCCTTTTTTTAAAAGTTGCCGCAGGCTGCGGGAAACGACCAGTTCTGAGGGGAAGAGGACAAGGCGGGGGTCAGGTGACCACCAAAGGATCGGAGAATCGTCAGAATACCAGGGGAATATTCCCATGGAGTATGCCTTGAGCAACCGCTCCTGGCTAAGGTCTCCGCCGACAGCAAGCAACCCGTCTTCTTCCGCGAGTTCAGGAGAAGGAAAAGATATGTTGTCAGAAAGGAGAGTGATAGACATGTTTCATAAGCAATACACCCTGTGGTCTCGCTTAGAAGCGCCTACTTCTGGCTGCCACAGTTCCAAATTTCTGTCATTCCGGCTTGTCCGGAATCTTTCCGGAAGGATTCCCGGCGCGCCTTGCTTGCGGGAATGACACTGAAAATAAATATTCAAATCATAGATACCCTCAGACTTCATAATCAAAAGTTAACGCGTCATTCTTGAGTCCGATCGAAACAGTCCCGCCTTTTCTGAGTTTGCCGAAGAGTACTTCATCTGAGAGAATGTCCTTGATCTTTTCCTGCATAAGCCTTCCAAGCGGTCTGGCGCCATGAGCCGGGTCGTGCCCCTTTGTGGCAAGCCATGATCGGGCTTCATCCGAGAGCAGTATGGTTATTTTCTTTTTTCTCATGGAATTTCTCAGCTCAATCATGAACTTGTCAACGACCTTTTTCATGATCCCCTCTGTAAGAGGTTTGAACGTCAGCATTGCATCTATGCGATTTCTGAATTCCGGGCTGAACAGGTTAGTGATGGCATCCCTGCCTTTCATCTGTCTGTCCTGTGTCCTGTCACCAAACCCGATGACCTGTCTGTCCATATCCTTTGCACCTGCATTGGAGGTCATGATAAGGATGACATTCCGGAAGTCTGCCTTTTTGCCGCTATTGTCAGTCAGCGTCGCATAGTCCATGATCTGAAGCAGAATATTGAATATGTCAGGATGCGCCTTCTCGATCTCGTCAAGGAGCAAAACAGCATACGGGTGTTTCCTGATAGCATCCGTCATCAGGCCGCCCTGGTCAAAACCTACGTATCCCGGCGGCGCACCGATCAAACGGGAGACCGTATGTTTTTCCATATATTCTGACATGTCAAAGCGGATGAACTTGATGCCCATGACCGCGGCCAGCTGTTTTGAGACCTCTGTCTTGCCGACCCCTGTGGGGCCAAGAAAAAGAAATGAGCCGACAGGCCTGTCAGGGCTGCCCATGCCTGCACGGATTCTCTTGATGGAAGCCACAAGTGAAGCTATTGCCTCATCCTGTCCGAATACGACCTGTTTCAGATTCTGATCAAGAGTCCCGAGTTTTTTGATATCTGATTGAGAGATTGTCTGGGGAGGGATCTTTGCTATCTTCGCAACGATCTTTTCAACCTCTGCCGTGCTTATCGTATGGGCACCGGCTTTGCCGGAAAGCCTTGAGAGAGCGCCTGCCTCGTCGATCACATCGATCGCCTTGTCAGGAAGGTATTTGTCGTTGATGTATTTGGCCGAAAGCTCGGCAGCTGCCTTGATGGCGCTTTGAGAATAGCGCACATGATGAAAATCCTCGTAATAAGACTTAAGTCCCTGGAGGATGCTGACTGTCTCGTCAATGGACGGTTCCTGAATTTCCAGCTTCTGAAAGCGGCGCGAAAGGGCCCGGTCCTTTTCGAAATAGTTTTTGTATTCTTCAAAGGTGCTGGCGCCGATGCAGCGCATTCTGCCGGAGTTGAGAACAGGCTTGAGGATATTTGATGCATCCATTGATCCGCCGCTCGTTGCCCCTGCGCCGACGATAGTATGAATTTCGTCAATAAAAAGGATTGACTCCGGAATGCGTTCGAGCGCTTTTATCGTCGACTTGAGCCGTGCCTCGAAATCGCCGCGGTATTTTGTCCCTGCGATAAGCGCACCCATGTCAAGAGAATAGATGCTGCTTTTTTTTAGGGCATCAGGCACAACGCCTGACTGAATGTTCAGAGCAAGCCCTTCAACCACAGCAGTCTTGCCGACACCCGGCTCACCTACAAGGATGACATTGTTTTTGCGCCTTCTGCAGAGGACCTGGACCATCCTCTCCAGTTCAGCTTTCCTGCCGATGAGCGGATCGATCTCATTCCTGGCAGCCTTCTCGACAAGGTTGACGGTATAAAGCCTGAGCGGATCGTCAGAAGTCCTTTCTTTTTGTCTCTCATTGTCGCGCTCTTCCTGTTCAAGCGGCGCTGGTCCGTCCTCGCGCATTTTTGCCATTCCGTGAGAAATATATTCAAGGACATCGAGACGCTGAATGCCTTCCTGATGAAGAATATGGACAGCATGGGAATCCTCTTCTAGGAAAATTGCGGAAAGAACATCTCCTGCATCTGCCTCTTCCTTGCCCGAAGACTGCACATGCGTCAGAGCTCTCTGAAGCACGCGCTGGAATCCGATAGTCGGTTTAGGGTGTGGATTACCTTTCGGAGGAAGCTTGTGAAAGTGCCCAAGAAAATAATCAGCAAGCGCCTTTTTGATGTTTGATAGGTTTCCTCCGCAGTTTTTTAGAACGTCTGTGCCGAGGTCATCATGAATGATCGCATAAAGGATATGCTCCACGGTCAGGTATTCATGACGCTGGGACCTGGCGTCCTTGATCGTAGCCTCCATGATAAGTTCGAATTCCTTGTTGATCATTCCTTCTCCATAGAACATTTTAGCGGGAACTCATACTCCCGCGCAATTTTATGGACAGTGTCCATCTTTGTTTCAGCGATTTCCCTTGTGAAGGTCCCTGCAAGTCCCTTCCCATTTTTATGGACATGGAGCATGATCCTGGTAGCCTCGATCACCGGTTTATGAAAAACTGTTTCAAGAATATGAACAACAAAATCCATAGTCGTATAGTTGTCGTTGAGAAGAAATACAGAATACAACTGAGGTTTTTTCAGCTGCAGGTCAGTATCTTCCTGGCTGTCCTTTTCTCTTTGAAGGTTGTTCAGGACCATTACAGACCTATTTTATCACAGGAGGAGTGCGTGATTCTTTAGAAGCCATCTCAAAAATACATCCGACAACACAGGCACTCTGTCATTCCCGCAAGTGAAACGCGTCGGGAATCCTTCATTTCCTGAAAGATTCCGGACAAGCCGGAATGACAATCCTGGTATGAATAACGTCTTTTTGTATAGCACGGGCATTTTTGAGATGGCTTCTAGTTAAAATCATTGACACGAAAGGCTTTGAGCGATAAAATATACATATTATATAGTCAGGAGGGTCCTCATGAAGAAATTTACGATTTTTGTTTTTGCAGTTGTAGCTCTCATGCTGCCTGTGATGGCCGCTGCGGAGATCAGAGCAGGCAGTTTTGAGGTTGGTCCTTATGCCGGCTTTCATGTCTTTGATCAAGATAATGAGAACAATGTTGGCTTCAATAGAAGAATAGTTACCGGTATTCGGCTGGGATATAACCTGACTGAGCGCTGGGGCGTTGAGGCGGCTTTTGATCATATAGAATCGCGGGCCAATATGATGCATGCCGACCTTGTTTATCACTTTACCCCTGATCGTAAATTTGTGCCCTTTGCAGTAGCTGGTCTCGGGTATGCTCATCTTAAGCCGATGGGAAGAGATCACTATGGCACGATGATGGGAAACCTTGGCCTTGGGTTTAAGTACTTTCTGCACAGAAATGTTGCAGTCAGGGTTGACGTAAGGGATGTGATCACGAACATGCAGAATGTTGTGGCAACCGCAGGCCTTACATTCTCTTTTGGCGGAAAGTCTCCGGAACCGGCGCCTGTGCCACCACCGCCGCCACCGCCTCCTGCACCGAAGCCGGAGCCAACGCCTCCACCACCTCCTGCACCGAAGCCGGAAGTGAAACCGGCTCCTGCACCGATCAAGATAGTTCTTGAGGATGTGCATTTTGATTTTGACAAAGCAACGTTGACAAATGAGGCAAAGGATATTCTTGCTCGTGATATCAATACTCTGAAGACTAATCCGTCGATCAAGGTTCAGGTCGAAGGTCACACCTGTGCTCACGGCAAGGATGATTACAACATGGCGCTTGGTGATAGAAGGGCTAATGCAGTGAAGGAGTATCTTGTTAATGCGGGTATTGCTGCTGACCGGCTGACTACGATCAGTTATGGCGAAACCAGACTTGCGATGCCGGAGACGCCGACTGCGAAGAACAAGAATTCTACAGAGGCAAAAGAGAACAGACGCGTCCACTTTGAAGTAATCTCAAAGTAATTTGGTATAATACGACTAACCCCTGGCTGCCTATGCGGTGGTCAGGGTTTTTTTATTTATTATGAAAAAGATTGTCTTACTCATTATCCTGAGTGTCATTTCTTCCTGCGCTCCGCAGCAAGAAATGACACAGCCTCAGCCGCAAGTGACACCGCCATCTCCTCCTGTAACAATAAGAGAGCCTGTACCATTGCCGAGACGCTACAGACAAGGTCTTGCCTGTGAGGAGAATACGTCGTTAGTATTTAACCGCAGCGGTCTGGAGGTCCTCCCTTTTGTAAGGCTTGTTTTTTTTGATATGGACAAAGACGGCACCCAGGAACTTATCGCTGGTGGCAAGGACGGCTCACTCAGGTTGTATAAGCGGCAGTTCGGGGAACTGCATAGCCCATGGATTGAGGTGAATGGCTATTTTCAGGGCATACAGGTCGGTGCCTTTTCCGCCCCTGCTGTTGCTGACATAGACCTTGATGGAAAACCTGAGATCATTGTGGGCACTGGCGGATTCTCTTCGGAATCGGGCAGGATCATCATATTCAGCAATGCAGGAACTCTTGATAAGCCGGTATGGCAGAGAGTCGATATGCCGGTCATTGATGTGGGTGATGACGCTACACCGGCGGTGGTTGATGTAAATGGCGACAGCAAACCCGATCTCATTGTCGGTAACTCGGTCGGCTCCCTCACGCTCTTTAGAAACACAACAAACCAGGGAAAGATATCCTTTTCCAGAGAACCTGATTTTTTTAAAGGGATCAACATCGGCATGTACGGCATGCCTGCAGCAACACTGAGCAATAACAGGATTATCCTTATCGCAGGCAACAGTATGGGAAAGCTTTACCTGCTCGAAAAGCAGACTGGAAGCACGTCGTGGCAGAAGTCAGGACTGAACATGGAGTTCAGTCATTTTGCGGCTCCTGCATTTATAAAGTCCAGCAATGACCCTGTGGCAAACCTTGTTGTATCGGATGGAAACGGCCAGATATATTATTATAAAAATGCCAGGAGTGATTTCAGGACCTGGGAGGATGTTCCTTTATTTTTTGCAGGCAGGCTGATGCCCGGAGCAGTATGCACGCCTGCTGTCTGTGAACTGGATGGGAAGTCATTTATGGTGACCGGGAATGTAAACGGAGAACTGAGGCTGTTTGAGCATCGGCCTCTTGCCGACGACCTGCCCTGGGCAGAGAAAGTGAACTTTTTCAAGGGGATCAAACTTTCAGGTTACGCCCGGGGAACGCTCGTCATATGGCAGGGCAGGTATCTTCTTATAACAGGACAGCAGGATGGATATGTCAAGGCTTTTCTTAATATGGGGACAGATGATCGACCGTTATGGAAAGAACAGAAGGACTTTTTCAGGGGAGTGCCAAAGACCTTTCATGCTTCACCAACGGTTTTTGATCTTGATGGAGATGGTACGTGGGAATTGATTGTCGGAGATGTGGATGGAAATGTGACTGCGTATCGTAGGGAGAATGCAGCGTCAAACAGGCCGGGCTGGACAAAGATCGAAGGAGTTTTCTCAGGAGTCAAGACTGACCGCTATGCCTCGCCGTCGCTGGTGCGTGACGATAATCGAATCTATCTCTTTGTGGGACAGCAGGATGGCACCATGCGCTTCTATTCAGCAAAAAGCACGGGGAAGGGGATGCCGGTGTTTTCGCGTGAAGAACTTTTGAGTAACCTGCGGTTTAACAAACACAGTTCTCCGTCAGTGTCCTTGAGCAGGGGCATCATTGATCTGTCTGTAGGTGATTACAACGGAAATCTCAGGCATTTTTCCTGCAAATCGGAACGCGTCGAAATGCCCTGAACGATAGAGCCTGGTGAAAATCAGGCTTTCTGGTTTGGCATTACCTTCTCATATCTGTTCACCATCCATCGCATCTTCAGTGGTATAATTAAGCATATTAATACCTTATTGACAAAGGACAATCACGATCATGAGAAAAGAGATAATCATCTATATCGCCACTAATTGACATGACTGCCATGCACTGGAAGAGTTTCTTTCAGCTCAGGGTGTAAGTTACGTTGCCAAAAATATTATGAAAGACCCGGCTGCCAGAGAGGAACTGACAGCCAAATATGGCCGTATGGCTGCGCCGACGATTGTGATAGGGGATAAAGTAATTATGGGCTTCAGGCAAAATCAAACTGAGATTGAGAAGGAGATCGCTTTGATCAAAAAGGCTGAAAATGACTGAAGGGACTATAACCAAAACGATAGATATTCCGATCACCGGCATGTCCTGCGCATCCTGCTCAAGCCATGTGCAAAACGCCCTGTCAGAACTGGAGGGCGTGTCAAGCGCATCAGTAAATTTTGCTGCGGAGAGGGCCACGGTCGTGTTCGATCCCTTCAAGGTTTCCGTAACTGGTCTCGCAAAGACTATAGTAGATCAGGGCTACGGTGTATCTGTTTCCCGTATTACACTGCCGGTTCAGGGCATGACCTGTGCTGCCTGCGTTTCTGCTGTTGAGAATGCACTTAAAGAGCTTGACGGTGTGGTATCAGCTGCAGTGAATTTTGCGACCGAAAAAGCCACGATTGAGTATTTTCCATCACAGGTCGGCCTCAGGGATTTCAAAAAGGTTATCAAGGATGCTGGTTACGAGGTTGTTGAGGCAGAGAAGGGGGAAGATATTGTTGAAAAGGAGCAGAAGGAGCGAGAGAAGGCATACAAAGAGCTGAGAACAAAAGTGATCATTGGTGCAGTCCTGGCTGTCCCGCTTATGTTGCTGATGCAGTGGAATCATATCTTCGGCCATGGTTTTCAGATTCCGATGCAGGTTAACCACCTTGTACAGCTTCTTCTGGCAACGCCTGTGCAGTTCTGGATCGGACGGCAGTTCTATGCAGGCGCCATTGCAGCTGCCCGCCACAGGACAACAAATATGAATACGCTGATCGCTATCGGCACTTCTTCTGCATATCTCTACAGTATTGTTGCTACGTTCTTTCCTTCACTCTTTGCTATCAAGGGATACACAGCTGAGGTCTATTTCGACACCTCGGCAACGATCATAGTGCTGATTCTCCTTGGCAGGCTTTTCGAGGCCCGTGCTAAAGGACAGACATCAGAGGCTATCAAAAAGCTGATCGGCTTGCAGGCAAAGACAGCGCGTGTTATAAAGGATGGCAAAGAGATTGACCTGCTGATTGAGGATGTTGAGATAGGTGATATCATTGTTGTCAGGCCTGGTGAAAAAGTGCCTGTTGACGGCCTGATCAGGGAGGGGTATTCATCGGTTGACGAGTCCATGGTTACGGGTGAGTCAATTCCAGTTGAGAAGCACGCCGGCGATTCTGTGATCGGTGGCACAATCAACAAGACAGGGGCCTTCAGGTTTGAGGCAGTAAATGTAGGCAAAGAGACCATGCTCTCCCATATTATCGATATGGTCCAGTCAGCACAGGGCTCCAAGCCGCCTATTGCCCGATTAGCTGATGTCATTGCGTCCTATTTCGTGCCTGCAGTTATCGGCATTGCAATGCTGACCTTTGTAGTCTGGTATTTTATCGGGCCGACACCGGCCTTCACCTATGCTGTGCTGAACTTTATCGCAGTATTGATCATCGCATGTCCCTGTTCGCTTGGCCTGGCTACGCCTACATCAATAATGGTCGGCACTGGCAAGGGGGCAGAGAATGGCATTCTTATCAGGAGCGGCGAGGCACTTGAAAAGGCTCACAAGATAACTGCAGTTGTGTTCGATAAGACAGGAACGCTCACCAAAGGACGGCCTGAGGTTACGGATATCGTGCCGAATGGCATTGATGCGAAGGATCTCCTCTTTTTTGCGGCCTCTGCTGAGAAGGGCTCTGAGCATCCGTTAGGCGAATCAATCATAAAGAAGGCTCAGGACACAGGATTGACGATTGCTGATTCTGAGCAGTTTCAGGCTATCCCGGGTCATGGCATCAGGGCAGTTATTCAGGAAAAGAAGGTGCTCCTTGGCAATCAGAAGTTTATGCAGGATGAGGGTGTTGATCTGGGGAATTTGATTGCTGAATCAGACAGACTTTCATTACAGGGAAAGACCCCTATGTTTATAAGCGTAGATAACGTTGCTGCAGGAATCATTGCGGTTGCGGACACGCTTAAGGCAGAGTCTGTGGCGGCAGTGAAACAGCTTCATGCTCTTGGCATTGAAGTCGTGATGATAACCGGCGACAATAAGCGCACTGGAGAAGCCATTGCACGACTGGCTGGTATAGACAGGGTGCTGGCAGAGGTGCTTCCGCAGGACAAGGCGGCTGAGGTGAAGAAACTCCAGGCAGAGGGCAAGATCGTTGCCATGGTCGGAGACGGCATTAACGATGCTCCTGCACTTGCCCAGGCAGATGTGGGCATTGCGATCGGCACAGGAACTGATGTTGCCATAGAGGCCTCTGATATTACGCTCATTGCAGGCAACATCAAGGGAGTGGTCACTGCAATTGCGCTTTCAAAGGCAACTATGCGAAACATCAAGCAGAACCTCTTCTGGGCCTTTGCGTATAATGTCATTCTCATACCTGTTGCAGCGGGCGTGCTTTTCCCGTTCTTCGGCATACTCTTAAATCCGATGCTTGCTGCAGGAGCCATGGGATTTTCGTCCGTCACGGTCGTTACGAATGCATTAAGATTGAGAAGATTCAAGGCCGCCTGACCAATCCGCCTCCGGGCATGTTATTTCGGTGTCTCGCAAAAAGTATCAAAAATACAGAGGGCTCTTTGCCTTATGCTCATGTCAGTCATTGAAATGAGGGGTATTTGCTGGATATTGATCAGATCAAAACTTTGTGGTATTGTTTTTTGGGTCATCGCGTTTTAGTGTGGGTCATTTCATATCTCTTTGAGCATACAGGTCAGGATTTTCAGCCGGAGATACTCCTCATCTCTTAAGCCATAAGCCCTTCTCTGGATTACCCTGATCTTATTGTTCAAACCTTCGA
>CAMTUV010000027.1:0-24185 GCA_947085015.1 uncultured Nitrospirota bacterium | reverse complement strand
GACGGTTCTCGTTGCTCCTTTGAATAACCTGAACTTTTGAAATATAGCCCATCTCTATGCCTCCTCTGTTGAGATGGCATTATTATACCATAGCTATATAGCTATGTCATTGTTTTTTTAATTATTTCACAGCTTCTCAGTGGACAGGGGTTATTGTCATAAAATCTCCCCTCACCCCTCTTTGTCAAAGAGGGGAAGATTGCCCTCCCTTGCCTAAAGCACCTACTGTTGGTTGGCAAAGGAAGATTAGGAGGGATCTGTTCAATAGTAAACTGCTCCCCTGATAACTGAAGGATTACATCAATTATTTGATTTTTCAGATGTATTCCTCATAAAATTAAAGACATGGGTAAATTTCTTGCCTCAGGAATTGTCTTGTTGCTCGTATCACTTGCCGGGTGTTTGTCCCTCGAAAAACGGCAGGACGTATCAGATAGCGCTGTCCGTGAGACCGGGCACTCCAACAGCTATACCTTTGCCCTGAAGGAGCTGAAGGGCATCCAGTCTGCTCCGGAAGGCATTGTCAAAACAGAGGAAGCATATATTATTGTGCATCCTTCTTATTATCTTTTCTTCCAGAAAAAACCGATTACCATTGCGCCATCCGAAACAAAAAACATTGTAACAACATTTACGGAAATGAATTTCCCTGCTGAAAATACCATACTCAACCTTATGAAGATCTATGAATCCCGCGAAAGCGCCTTTCTATCCTCTGCACAGCACGATAAAAAACTGGTTATCCTCATCACTCCCGGGAAATATCATCAGTCCCGTACGTACCTTTACAAGAATGCTGTTGATGAATATGCGCGCTATATCAATGAAACAACTCATGGCGCAGACTCTGTTTTCTCTATCGAGTCAGAGGGCACGGATACGGGCAGGATCGCCAAACAGGACATGGACGCCCTGATCCGCTATCTCAAACAGAGAGGAGTCCAGAATATACTGATCGGCGGCGGATATGTCGGCAGATGCCAGGAAGAGTTTTACCGTGCCTTATCAAAAGAATGGCCTGAGAACACCATTGCACTCATCCCCGAACTTTCGGCCTTTTCCCCCAGTGATATCAGTGAGACAACGGCAAGAATGCTTCTTACGCCAGACCAGAACCTGAATATTATGGCAGCTAATTACTTCATCAAGAACGGCGGCATCAAGAAACTCGGCAACAAACCGAATCTAAGAACTGCTGCAGATCAAAAGATCAGTCTCATCTCAGAACCGTCCTCATCGCCAACCGCAACTGGACCTGCCAGGGATGACGATGGTTCAGACCTCTAAATGCTGAAACGCTGCATACTCAATACTATATCTTCGTGCCGACCGTGAACGTTATGCAACTGAAGAAAAGCATCATAATCTCCATCGTCCTGGGTGCAGTATGTGCCGCTCTCCTTACACCGATACGCGATAATGACCTCTTCTGGCATCTTGCAACAGGCAAGTGGATCGTTGAACATAAAACGCTCCCTGAGGCCGATCCCTTCGCGTACACGACCTCACTGAAGGCTCAGGAGGAGTTTGTCAGGGCAAAGATCATTCTTACACAATATTGGCTTGCCAATCTTCTTCAATATGGAATATTTTCCTTTTCCGGCTTTAATGGCATTATCATTCTGAGGGTCTTGATCGTTCTGTTGACGCTCCTTGTCATTTTCGCTCACTTGAGAAGCAGGGGGCTCCGCACATTGCCGAACCTCTTGCTGCTGCTTCCCATCTCTTTCGTCCTTATTCATTATAAAGGAGACCGCCCCAACCAGATGACCTTCCTTTTTCTTGCACTCTTTTTATTCCTCCTTGATGCGCTCAAAAAAGGGGAGAAAAAGGGGTATCTGCTGCCAATAGTCTATATTTTATGGGCAAATATGCATGGCGGTTTTATTTTAGGAGGGGCCATTGCCGGACTTGTCTTTGCAACTGAACTGTTCAGACCGGTGTTTTTCAGAACATATCTTCTGAATAAAAAACTGCTTCTCTTTATGGGACTGATCTGCATGGCCGGGTTTCTGAATCCTAATGGATACAATGTCATATACAGCATGCTTTTCGAGACTTCCCAAACGCAGACAGCCAGCATTGGAGAATCAAAAGGGCCGTTTTTCTTTATTTCAACAGGGAACTATCTTTACGTCTGGATCCAGAGCATTTCTTTCTTTCTCGCTCTCTCGTATCTCCTGTCCCGACTGTATCTTCAATTTACTAAAAAAAGAGACAGCATACTGCTCGCTCTGGACGAGATATTTATCCTTCTTTTCCTCAGCGTGTTATCTTTTACTTCCATACGCTATATACCTTTGTTTGTTATCGCCCTTGTTCCCATGGTCAGCCCTCTCTTCTCCGGCAGATTCCAGGCGCTCGTATTGCGGTTGTCAAGGTATTTTGTCCCGGAATTACTTATAGTGGCTGCCTCAATCTGGACGATTTCCACTGCATATAATGACACCCTCGTGAAAAATGCAGCTATCAGCTCCTATTATCCTGATGATGCTGTTCAGTTCATAAAAGAGAAGGAGATAAAGGGTCATTTCTTTAACTATTATGACTGGGGCGGCTATTTTATATGGCAGTTCTATCCTGACAAATTTGTTTTTATTGATGGCCGCGCTGTCAGCCTGAAAACAGCTGATGCGGCACAAGCTGTCATCAGCAATGCAGATGAAAAAATCATGGACAAGCCGCTGTATGCAGCCATACTCGATTCCTATTCTGTGAGGCATATCATCATTCCGCCAATCAATTATCTTGGCGATATTAATTATGTTTTACAACCATTGGTGGATGACCCGGACTGGCGTCTTATCTTTGTCGGCAGGAACTCTCTTATCTTTACGCGCGATCCGATTGAACCAACGTATCCCAAGTCTCTCAGCTACGCATTGGCCCTCTCCAATGCACGTCGAGTTATTATAAGTTATCCCAATAACCCGTTGCCGTATCTGACATATGCAAAAGCGAATTACCAGCTCGGCGGGGCATCCAATGCCATAAAGGGTCTTGAAGAAGCTTTAGAAAAAAGGCCGGCGCTGCGGGGCACATCAGTGGAAAAAGCCCTCAAGCTTCTGCAGGATGGAAAAGAAATTCCTCTTAAGATGCATTAACTGTAACTTGCCCCTCAGTCTATAGCTGAAATATTCTGTAACTGCTTTAGAACTTGCCGGGCCAGACAAGCTGTCATTCGAAATTGATTTTGTCTGCGACTATATAAGGAGGCCGCTTTCTGGACTCGTCAAAATTTCTCCAGAGATACTCGCCCAGGACACCAAGCATGATCATCTGGATGCCTGACACGATCAACAAGACCACCATAAGAGAAGCCCAGCCTTCGATAGACTGCGCAAAAAAAAGACGTGCAACAATAACGACAAGGGCGTAAAGGAACCCCGCAAGAGCAATGACTATACCGAGGACAGACATCATTCTGAGCGGGAAGTAGGAAAATGAGACAAAGGTGTCAATGAACAACTTGATCTTCTTTGAGAGGCTCCATTTCGACTGTCCCTTGACGCGAACACCCTTTGTGTAATGCACAAGTGTCTGGGAAAAGCCGCTCCAGAGGATCAGTCCAAAAATAGAGGTATTCTTTTCGGCCATACCAACAACGGCATCGACAACCTTCCGGTCAATCAGAAACACATCTGTCCCTTCCTCAGGCATTGTCTGCAAGGCAAAACGCCTGACCATTTTATAGTAGATTTTCTGAAAAAGACGTGACGATGCATTCTCCCACTGCCGAACGCCGATCACAATCTCATGGCCGTTCCGCCAATGCTGCAGAAGCGTTTCGATCAGTTCAGGAGGATCCTGAAGGTCTGCAGATATGAAGGCACAGGCTTCGCCGCACGCGTGCTTGAGGCCGGCAAGACAGGCCGCATGACTGCCGAAATTACGTGAAAACCGGATAGCCTTTATGCGGGCATCTCCATGAGCCAGCTCAGTCAACATGGCAAAGGTCCGGTCGGTAGATCCGTCGTCAACAAAAATGAATTCGTATTGGTCTGCCGACGCCCTTACGCTCGCCTCAAGTCGCTGATAAAGCAGCGGCAAGGTCTCTTCCTCGTTGAATGCCGGGATTATAACCGAAATTAGCGACATCAATTCCACCTACTCTGGCCGGTCACTGCCTCTTCCTTCTGTGACCCACCTGTTTATTTCGCTCTCCAAGTTTCTCACGATCTGTCCCGGCACGCCTGCCACAAGAGAATAAGGAGGAATTACTGAAAATTCCTTCACGACCGCACCAGCAGCGATAATGCTGTGGTGGCCGATCTTCGCACCCATCAGGACCGTCGCGTGTTCGCCAATAAAAACAAAATCCTCAATAATTGTCCTGGCCTTATCAATCCCTGAATATTTTCCCTCGGTCACACACCGTTTGGCTGTGGAATGAGAGATAACGTGGACGCCGCAGCTGATATTACAACCCTTGCCTATTGTCAATCCGCCGATACCGTCGATAATCGTGAATGCGCCGATCCAACAGCCATCACCTATTTCAGGGTCATTGATCAGCCAGGCATGAGGGTTATATCTGTTCTCCGGCATGCCGTGAGCAGCGTCGGTCATGGGAGCGCCGCCCTGATAGCTGAAACCACAAACGCCGCTTCCTCTTCCCTTAGTGATGGATACAGAGGCAGTAGCAGCGCATTTCTCGTTATATGCTCAGTGACCGGCAATGAGGCTGCAAAGGATGAATAGCACTGCTCAAGGTGGATCGCCATGATGCCTCTCCGGGTAGAAATGCCTTTTTCAAGAAGTTCAGTCATCAGGTAATTGCGGGAAACAGAAGAAGACTCCAGAACCTCAATCCAATATGACTGGTAGTTATGATAAGTGTGGTCAGGGACATGGAGAATTCTGATACCGGGGATTGCAGACAACTGCTGGTCATAAAAAGCGGCAATGGCTCGCCTCTTTTCAATGATGATATCAAGTTTTTTCATCTGCTCAATACCGATCGCAGCCTGGATATCGGTCATGCGATAATTATAACCAATTTCAGGATACTGTTCGATAATAACGTTACCTGCCTGATGGCGCTCCATGTCTGACACAGACATGCCATGATGGCGGAACCTCCTGAGTCTCGCGGCGAGTTCCGCATCATCAGTCGTGATCATGCCCCCTTCGCCGGTCGTGATGATCTTGCGGGGATGAAAGCTGAAACAGGCAGTATTTCCATGCCCGCCAATCCTCGTATCCTTATAGGCCGAGCCTATGGCGCACGCTGCATCCTCGATCAGGAGAAGTCCGTGTTTATCTGCGATCGCCCTGATCGCATCAAGGTCAGCCGGCAGACCCATCTGGTGGACCGGCATGACAGCTTTTGTTTTCTTCGTAATAACGCCTTCTATCTTGCCGGGGTCCATATTGCATGTTGCCGGATCGATATCAACAAAGGCCGGCTTCGCTCCGCAGTGCACTACCGCATTGGCCGTGGCAATAAAGGAAAGGGAGGGCACGATCACCTCATCGCCGGGTCCGACGCCTGATACGGCAAGTGCTGCATGGAGCGCTGTTGTGCAGGATGTCGTAGCAACTGCATGCTTTGCACCAACGTATTCGGCGAAAAGGTCTTCAAACTCCTTTACCAGCGGGCCCTGAGTTACCCAGCCCGAACGGATCGCCCTGGCTGCAGCCTCTTCCTCCTCCCTGCCGAGAAATGGTTTAGCAACAGGAATGATCACTTCTTTGCCTCCCAGTTGAAAACCACGTCCTCTTTCATCAACTTGTTAAGATCATATCCCTGAGAGATAAACCACTGAATAAACCTGTCCAGTCCCTCGTCGATACCGATATCTGCGCTAAAACCAAATAATTTCTTCGCCTTTTCAACGCCTGCATAATGCCTTCTCACATCACCGGGCCGGACCTTTTCGATGATCGGCTGAATATGGGCCTTGCCGAGCTTTTGATAGATTTTTCCGGCAATCGCTCTAATGGTCACCTCTTCGCCGCGGGCAATGTTGACTGCCTGTCCGATCATGGCATCGCATTCTGAGGCCAGTATTATGCCCCTGACCGTATCATCTACATAGGTGAAATCCCTTGTCTGAGCGCCGTCACCAAAGATAACCGGCGGCTCATCATTAAGCGCCCTGAGAACAAATTTGGGAATCACTTCGCCATGCGCACCTTCGTAATGCTCGCGCGGACCGTATGTATTAAAAGGTATTACCACCATAGTCTGCATACCGTATGTGCGGTGGTACGCAAGCGTATATTGCTGTCCCGCAAGCTTGCTCGCTCCATACACGGTTGTCGGCTCTGTCGGATGAGTCTCGTCCATGGGAGTCCTGAGTGCAGTGCCGTACACCTCGGATGAAGAAATATAAACGAATCTCCGCACATTGTTCTTGCGGGCTGCCATACAGAGATTCAGCGTTCCTGTTGCATTGACCTCGTGATTGATCTCCGGATCATGGATCGAAACACGGAGACACTGGACAGCAAGATGATAGATCAGATCAATGCCCCTGGTGACACGGCCCACCAGTTCCTTATCCCTGATGTCGCCGCGTATGATCTCAACGTCTGCATTCCCCTCATGGTGAGCCATATTTTCTTTTCTGCCGGAAGAAAAGTTGTCGAGTACAACCACGTGGTTTGTCTTTGCCAGCTCATCAACAAGGTTGCTGCCGATAAATCCAGCGCCACCCGTGACAAGTATTTTCATGTTTTCTATTTTCATGTTAGTCCTGTCCTCTATCTGTCTCTATCCGGCTTCATGCAGGCATAATGGAATGTCGCCGGGTCAACAACGTTGCCGTTTTTGTCATTCCGGCTTGTCCGGAATCCCTCCAGCAATATCTTCATACAAGTCTTTTAGAATGGGATTCCCTTTTCTTATTAAGCCTATTTTGTCTAGTCTGCTCATATTCTTTATTTGCTTTTCCCTGATAATGGCGCTCTGACTATTCTGGCATAACTCATAATAGACGAGTCTATGCAGGTGGTATCTGGCCTTAAAACAGCGCCGGTTAAGGTTGTTCTTATGTTCATAGACTCTTCGTATGAGATCATTTGTTACACCTACATAGAGAGTCGGCCTTGCATTAGCCATTATATATACGGCAAAGTTTTTCTCCACCATTCAGCCATTATATCAGAAAGATTCCCGACGCGCTTCGCTTGCGGGAATGACAGCCTTTTCAGTGAATTACTAAGGAGGTCATAAGTAAAACCACATGACAGTCCACGAAAAACCTTTAAAAAAGGCATGTTATGAGCATCGCATGTGAGACTACTAATGACCGGATTAGTAAGTAGTTTATAAACAGACTCTATTTACCAATACTACAGCTTATCTCTTATAGAACTCCTTTATCTTCTCTGCAATATAGTCCTGATCATCGCGGTTGAGCTCAGGATACATCGGAAGGGAAAGGATCTCTTCGCAGGCCTGTTCGACCATAGGGATATCCCCCCTCCTGTACCCAAGATAGGACATGGCCTTCTGGAGATGCACAGGATTCCGGTAATGAATTCCGGTGCCAATGCCTCTGGCCGTCAGGTGTTCCATTAAACTGTTTCTCTCCCTGGACCTGATCACAAAGAGATGGTACACATGCCGCCGGCCTTCTGCCTCTGTCGGAAGCTCGACAGGAAGATCTCTCAGGAGAAGGCGATACGAATCAGCGAGATCTCTTCTCCGCTGATTATAGTGATCGAGCATCTGCAGCTTGATCCTCAGGATGGCAGCCTGAATCTCATCAAGCCTGCCGTTGTACCCGATGACTGCATGCTCATACTTGGATGAATGACCATGGTTTCTGTAAAGCCTCACTCTTTCAGCGATCTCATCGTCATTGGTGGTAACAATCCCTCCCTCACCATAACCGCCAAGGTTCTTTGTGAAATAGAAGCTGAAACAGCCGGCAGCACCAAGTGAGCCGCTCTTCTTGCCCTTATAAAGCGCCCCGTGGGCCTGGCACGCATCTTCTATTACGGCAATGCCGCGACTGTCTGCGAGCTGCATGATCGGATCCATATCAGCGCACTGACCATACATATGTATGGGAATAATGGCCCGTGTTTTCGAGGTGATCTTTTTTGATAGAGACAGGTGATCGATAGTGAAGGTCATTGGGTCTATGTCCACAAACACCGGTATTGCACCAACGCATGCGATGGCTTCTGCAGTAGCAAAAAAAGTGTGGGGCGATGTTATCACTTCATCCCCTTCCTTCACTCCTGCTGAGAGCAGTGCAAACTGAAGGGCTTCAGTGCCGGAAGCAACACCAACTGCATGTTTTGTCCCGCAGAATACGGCAAATTCCTTTTCAAGTGCCTGGCAGTTCGGTCCGATATTAAGGTTCATACCGGACAGCACATCCTCGATCGCCTTCATGACTTCATTTTTTATCGGCGCAAAGCCTGCCTTCAGATCAACAAACGGGATATTCCTCACTTCTCCATCCCCTCATACGGCGGCCATGCATACGGTCTTTCATAGAAACCCTTAAAGCAGACAAGCTCATCGATCTTCTTTATGATCTTTGCAGGATTTCCGGCCACAACGCTGTCAGGCGGCACATCTTTCACTACCACAGAACCTGCGCCGATAAGGCTGTTCCGTCCAATCCTCACGCCGGGAAGTATTGTAGAATGTGCGCCTATCCTTGCATAATCCTCCACAATGGCTCCGCCCTTGCACTCCTTATACCGCGGACATCCCATGGGGTGAGGGTCATCGGTAAATACCACATGGGGCCCGACAAAGACATGCCTGCCGATCGTGACCATCTCCATAAAGCAGTTGCTGTGAATGCGGCTGAAGTCTCCTATCCGGTTGCCGAACTCGAGAACCGAATTGGTCCCTATGCTCACATTATTGCCAATGACGTTATCTTCTCTGATAGATACTCCCTGCCCGGTCTGAAAAAAGTCTCCCATACTGCTCCCGGCATAGAGTGTGCTAAAGGGTCTGATATGACTGTTCTTTCCTATCTTCAGCTGCAATTGTCCCTCACAAACTCCCCGGGGGGCCTTACCTAAAATAGAGGGGATATCAATGATGGCGTCTTCGCCGATCTCGACATTTGGAGCTATGGAATTATTCATAAGGCTACTCTGACCCCGCCTTTTTTCAGGGATTTATCGGCAGCCTCAAGAATACGGACAACGCGCAGACCTGCATCTCCTCCGGTAAGCGGAGCCTTACTGTTCCTGATGCAGTCTGTAAAATGTTCAACCTCAACACCCAAAGCCTCCTTGTTACTGATTGCAGGGGCATGCATGTCGCCAATCCGGTACTGCACAAGACTCTGGTGCACGGTCTTTTCATTAGCCTTCGACAGCGAAATGCCTTTGTCATAGATCTTCACTTTTTCCGCAGGATCCAGGTCATCGAAGACAACCATCTTTTTGCTGCCGCCGATAATGACCTTTCTGATCTTGACCGGTGACATCCAGTTCACATGAAAATGCGCTATGAGGTCGCCCCTGAATTTGAGCGTCAGATATGCCACATCTTCAAGTCCGCCAGGGGTATGGGAAGCTCCTGTAGCAACAACACTGAGCGGCTCTTCAGCAACAAGATAGTCCATAATCGACAGATCATGAGGCGCAAGATCCCAGACAACATTCACGTCATGCTGGAATAAGCCGAGATTAACCCTCACAGAGTCGAAATAATAGATATCCCCCAGTTCGCCTGCATCAATCCGCCGTTTGATGTCCCGCACCGCGCCCGTATATATAAACGTATGGTCAACAAGCAGAACCCTTCCTTTCTTCTGGGCAAGTTCGACAAGGCGTTCAGCCTCCCTCACGGTCGGTGTAAAAGGTTTTTCGACCAGCACATGTTTTCCTGCTTCGAGCGCCTCCCTGACGATCCGGTAATGGCTGGAAACAGGAGTAGCAACAGCAACAGCATCCAGAGACCTGTTCTTCAAAAGGTCGCGATAGTCTGTTGTGACAGCCACATGCGGATATCTCAGCCTCAGGCGCTCCACCTTTTCCTTGTTAAGGTCGCAGATATGCGTCAATGCAGTATGCTGATTCTCGTTGAAATTTCTGATCAGGTTCGGGCCCCAGTATCCGCAGCCGATAACGCCCACCGTGATCCCTTTCATCGTCTATTCGTTGTTCTGAGCATATCTATACCCCCATGCAACCAGATAAGATTACGTTAGATTTTACTATTAGACAAAGGTCTTAGGCAAATTTCAGGCAGTACACCTGAGATAGCGCATGAGACAGGAAGCAATAGTGAAACAGCTCTGTTTATGATTTTTTGTGGCAATAAACGCAGAGCTTCATGGGCGCATCGGCCGGATACCTGAAAAGTCTGATTGAATCAGAGCTATGGGGATTATGACAGGAAATACAGGACAAACGTGTCAGCTTGTTATTTATCCGAACCCGCTTCTTTTTCTTGAGAGGATGGCCTGCCGTGGTTATGCCGTTGATCACGTGAGGCGTGGTCTTGACGTGAGGATGGCAGGTATAGCAAAGTGCATTGACAGACTTCAACAACAGGAATTTTCTTTTACCGGTATGAGACAGATGACACGAGTCGCACATGCCGGCAGCAACCGGAGGATGCACATTCGCCTTTTCGAATCCTGACCTGTCATGGCAATTGAAACAGAGTCCGGGCCGCTCACCAGCGAGAAGCTTTCCGTTGTCAGACTGATGTGGCAGATGGCAGCTGGTACACATGCCCGCCGCTACCGGAGCGTGAACAATCTTTCCTCCATGGATGGTCTTTTTTTCATGACAGAGAAAACATAAATCAGGACCATCTGCGAGCAGGAGTTTCTGCTCTTTGGACGCGTGCGGTGCATGACAGGATGTACACATACCGCCTGCAACAGGCGGGTGAACGTTCTTCTTGCCTGAAACCAGGTTCTTGTCGTGGCATAGCAGGCACAGATCAGGGGGGTCTGCAAGGAGCAGTTTGACATTGGCACTGCTGTGCGGATTATGACAGGACAGGCACATTCCACCCGCAACAGGAGGATGCACGGATTTGTTCTCAAATTTCGTTTTATCGTGACAGTTAAAGCAGAGCTCAGGCACCGTCATCACAAGTAGTTTTTCGTTGTCCGACAGATGCGGATCATGGCACGCGCTGCACTGTCCGGCCATAACCGGCGGGTGCTGACTTTTCAGGGTAAATTTTGTCTGATCATGACATGCGTAGCAGAGGTTCTGGTCCCTGGCAAACAGGAACTTCATGGGCTTTGCATCTTTTTCATGCGGCCTTGTATGGCAGGCAACACATCCACCGGACGTTATAATGGGATGTACGTGTTTTCCCTCGAACTTTATCTTATGACATTTCGAACAGTCAGGAACCTGTTTGGCAGAAACGGGCTGCGGATAGAGGAACCCCGCAATGAAAAAAAACACCATAGATACAATCACAACGAAATACTGCGGCGATTGTCTTGATATATTCCGGCTATGCATAAACATCACTACAGTATCAAATCTCCAATTTCAAGTCAATGAACAGCAACCCAAATACCTGCGATAAAAACAATGGCATGAAGATACAGGCATATTTTTCCTGTCCGAGAAAATACCTCCGAGGGTATATCCTGAAGAGGGCCGATAACTCTCGAGCCCATTATCTCTAATCACCCTGACCCGTGCACCACAAAACGCAGCAACCGCACCGAGAAATAATGCAAAGGGTAGAGATTATTCTTCTTTCATGAATTCTCCTCTGATCTATTTTTCTCAGTTCGCTGGAGCGCTAGTTCCTGTGACAGCCGCTTAACCTGATCAGTCAGCGTTGACAATTTAATGGACAGATGCAGGCAGATGAGCAATAGGGAAAGCAGACCGAAAAAGAAGAGCAGCGCGGATGGCAGAATTCCGCCGAGGAGCCGGCCAAGAAAAACAAGCAGATCATACCAGAGTGAAAGAACAACGATCATCAGGCCTGTCAGCATCCAGAGCCATGCATACTCCTCTCTCAGACTCCTCTTCCTCACCAGTTCTATGATATAAATAAACAACGTCACGCCGATAACTGCTGCCAGGATCTTCAACTGTGCTGTCATGGTTTTCTCCTCAGTTCATGGTTTCTCAGCAGGGTAACGAAAATGGAAAGGATCATTTTAAATAAATAATAGATTGGCACGAGGCCGCTGTGCATGGTCTTCTTCTTCGTATTCTGGTGCATCCTGACAGGCACTTCAGTGAATTTGATCCCTCTTTTGTGGAGCATGACAAGCACATCAGCATCCGGAAAATCCGTGGGATATGCCTCGCTTGCGCAGAACTCCATCGCCTTTCTGTTCAGGGCCTGAAACCCTGATGTCGGGTCTGTTACCGTCTGACGCGTTAAGAGAGATGCGAGACTTCTAAAAAACAGCACGCCGGCTTTTCTCGTTAAGGAAAGGTGATAGACCCCTTCCCCAAGGAATCGCGAGCCTATGGCAACGTCAGCCATTCCTGTCTGCACCTTCTTCATAAGCAAAGGGATGAAGGCAGGGTCATGCTGGCCGTCAGCATCCATCTGGACCGCAAAATCATACCCCTGCTTCAGGGCATACTGATAACCTGTCTGAAGTGCAGCGCCATATCCGAGATTAAAGGGCAGTTCGATCACTACAGAACCCGTTTCCCTGACGTTCGCTGCAGTGCTGTCTGTGGAGCCGTCGCTGATAACAACGATCTCGGCTGAACAAACTTCCCTGATCCCGGCAATGGTAGTGGCTATCCTGTCCGCCTCATTATAAGCAGGGATCAGAACAGCGAATTGATTTTCTCTCTTCATTCTTTATATCCCGCTCGAATCTCTTTCCCGATGTAAATCAGAACGCACGCTATCAACCTCGGCCGGTCCATTTTCTCAGCATGGAAAATGAAAACATATCGATAATAAGATAGGCAATACCCATGCCGGCAGCGTGGAGATAATGTAACACATTGATAAAGACCGAGCGGGAATATTTCCGGGACACAGCATATTCCCGCTGTATCATCAAAAAGCGGCCGCGTGATGTCTTGGATTGCGAATGAACCCTGAATGCTGCCAGATTTTCGTCCATAATTGCCGGCTGATACCTTTTTCCGATCCTGAGCCAGTAATCGTAGTCCATGACCAGCGACTCATCAGGATCAAAGAGACCTATTTCATCCGTAACTTCTTTTTTCCAAAACGTCGCCGGCTGGCATATGGGATTCGCAATCAGCAGCAGCGCATAACGGTAATGATCCAGCAGAAGATCCTTATATGCAGTTATGATGGATCTGACCTCGCGATCATCTTCATCAATGATCCTGCATCTTCCGGTCAGCCACATTATTGAGGGATCTGCCATGAAGCGTGCTGCGACAGTTGTCAGAGCCCCCGGCTCAAAGATGTCATCGGAGTTGAGATAGGCAAGGATATCGCCTGTCGCCATACTCATGCCCTTATTGATGGCGTCAGACTGGCCGGAATCCTTCTCGGATATCCAGGTAAGCCTGCTGCCATACCTTTTCAGTATCTCAATAGTGCCATCTGTTGAACCGCCATCCACAACTATGTAATCCAGATTCGGGTAATTCTGTTCGAGAACACTCTGGATGGTCCTTTCGATATACCCGGCCTGATTCAGTGACGGGGTGATTACTGATATTTTGGGAAGTGTATGCATGGCTCAGGGATTGTTCTTTTTTCGACTGACTGCCATGGCTAATCCCCTCTGCATCAGTGACAGAAGTAAATTGAAACGTCGCCTTATCTGCTGAAGCGGCTCGAATTTGATACGAAAGTCTGTCAGCGCCGCTCCGTGCCTTCGATAGAGAATGGTTTTCTCGTTGATAAACTCAATTGTGCCGAACAGTGCAGCCAGATTCCCGAGCCACATATCGTGCATGGGTATGTTTGATGGAAAGGGCAATGCAATTTCAAGAAGGTCGCGGGAAAAGGCCATACAGCACCCAAGATATGTATTGTTATATATATTCTTGATCAACCCTTTTCCTGCATGGATCTTTTCGAAAATGGATTTGTGCAGAATCTGTTCATGCTCATCAACGACAAGGCCGTCCAGAACAACAAGTCGCCGGGTATGGCTATCCATGAAGAGAGTCCTGATCAGGGGCAACTTATTATCAAGCCATACATCATCCTGATCTGAAAGCACGATAACATCGCCCCTTGCATAAGAAAGTGCATTCTCAAAGTTCCTTACCGGGCTCGTGAAGTGGCCGCTGCTAAGAAAGCGAACTCTCGGGTCAGAATAGCTCTTGATAATCTCTATTGTCGCGTCTTCAGAAGAATCATCGGAAACAATAAGCTCGTCATCAGCGTTCAGTTGTATGAGAATAGAATCTATCTGGCGGCGAAGAAAGCGCTCGCCATTATTTGTTGCCATGCAGACCGAGATTCCAATCATGTTTTCTTCAAAAGGAGAGCAACAAGCTCAGATTTCTGCTCTCTACGCAAGAAATAGCCGGCCAATATTCCTCAACAGATCAGAATAGAAAAACCTGTATTTAATTATGTAATATCTTCTCATGAAATAATTGTGCTTGCTCAGATGAGAATAAATATCAAGCATCTCTTTGTCACTATCACGTAAAACGTCCTGATATCTTTCTAAAAAGGCTGCTGCCTGATTTTGCACCAGAACATTGATTTTCTTGATATATCGGATAGTTATCGCCAAGTCACACAGTTGACGAAATGCAGTAAGCGCATTCCAGGCTTTTGCGCCAATATCGTTTCTTTCATGCTGTCTATATAACAGGGTAGATACTGATATATGCTCTATGTGTCCAAAAGCAGAGGCCACTAAAACCATCCACCAGTCATGCATCATGGTATCAGGTGAAATCGGCAACGCCATATCACGGAGGGACTTATTGATCATTACGGTGCAGCCTGTCGCAACGTTCTGCAACAAGAGACGTTTTAAAGAAGAGCTCCTCGCCGGTTTGCACTTTTGATACTGCCATAGAGATGGTGAAATTTCCTGAAGGTGTGAATCAACAACTTTCGCGTCGGAATGGACTAATAATGGTGTGTTTTGTCCGAATTCAGCTTCCAATGCCTTCATTTTATCGAAGGTAATGCTGATCTTTTGCGGGAACCATACATCATCCTGGTCGCAAAACATAATATAATCAGCCCGAGAGTGCGTTAGCAGTTTCGAATAATTAGATCTTGCACCGAGGTTTAAATTTCCATCTGCAATCAGATGGATCTTATCCGGATACTGAGCACGGTAATAATGAACAATTTCAATTGTATTGTCTTCCGAACCATCATCCCGTATTATGAGTTGCCAGTCTTGATAGTTCTGCTTCAAGAGTGAGTCAATCTGCGCGCCTATATAAGGCGCGCCATTATAGGTAGCCATTAAGATGTCAATTGGAGGTCTGTTTTCCATTGCCTAAAGTGTCTGATGATATCTCTTAACTTTTTGTGCGCTAGTTGAAAATAGAATGAAGACCTGTGTCTGCTTCTTTCAGGACTACTACGATCTATGTCTCAGCAAATCTTGTTCTCTTCATAAGAACCTCCTGGCTTGGTATTTTGCCAGAAAGCTCTACATATCAGGTGTCTATTTTTTTATGAAAGCTTACGTTTTGGCCTTAGATGTCTCTATTGTCTCATTTTTCGCTATTTTTAAGGAGGCCTAATTTTATGACTACCATTTTTATAATATTCTTGAGTCGGAGGTGACGAAGAAAAAAAGGCATCATGTTTCTCTCCAAAAAAAGAATTAAACGGCTCTTTTCAGATAATTCATGGCCCATCGATTCCATCAAAGCCTGGTGGAGAAACTTGTAATCAACACCCTTGATCTTTGCTTCCGTTGCATTTCTTCGGTAACTGTCATGGCTTTTTATGAGAGAGAGCCCGTGCTCTTCACAATACTTAAATAAATCGCTTCCTGGGTGGGGAGTATAAAACGCAGGGCTGTAATGATTCGGCTTAATAGTTTGAATCATCCTCACAGTGTCCATTACCTCCTCTTTGGTTTCTGTAGGGATCCCCATCATATAATTAGCCCAAATTTTGACGCCATATTTTCTGCAAATCTCCGCGGCTTTATAGTTATGTTCTACTTTCGTTCCCTTACGGAGAAAATTTAGTACCCGCTGATTTCCACTTTCAAACCCTATGAACATAACCTTAAGCCCTACTTCCGACATAAGTGCCACCATATCTTCATTTCGGCAGATAATATCTGCCCGACTCTGACAAGCAAAAGGTTGATTGAACCCATTCTCTTTGTAAAGTCTGCAGAATTCTATAACCCATGGCCTGTCTTCGGTAATACAATCGTCGTGAATCATCATGCTTTTGAATCCATATTTTTCTCTCAGAACCTTCAATTCCTGTATTACGTTTGCAGGACTGCGACGCCTGACTTTCTTGCCGAATATAATTCTTTCCGCGGGTTGACAGTAGTTGCAATTATACTTGCAGCCTCTTCCGGCAATAACGGTAACAAAGGGGTTCTCAAAACCATCAATGGGAAGGGGGTACTCCAAATTCTGAAAGAGTTTCCGGTCTGCAAAAGGGAGTATATCCAAATCTTCTGGTACAACTCCCTTTATTACTCTTGGAGAGCAATTCCCTTTTTCAATATTCTTCAATAATTCGATAAATGATATTTCACCTTCACCAGTTATAATGTGATCGATATTTTGTTCTTTTTCGATTTCTTCAAGCATTATGGTCGGATGAGGTCCGCCCACTACTGTAATAGTGTGAGGGGATACTTTTTTGATAATCTCTGCGCTTTTCATTGCAGGGTTATAATCAACACTCATCATTGTGATGCCTACAACATCAGGTTGTTTGTCGATGATAACATCCTTGAGATGTCGCCAGTCTTTTAAACAACGCAAATCAATCAATTCCACGGAAAATCCTTCTTTCTTTGCATAGGCACAAATACTACATAATCCATGGCTTATCCACGATTCTTCCATCCCCTTCCCATAACTGTTAAATCCTATGCCAGATATCCCGGGGAACAACAATACAACCTTCACTGTAAACCTCCACCAATAAAGCCCCCTATTTTCTCTTGGATCGTATGCCTTATATCACTAAAAAAGAATTGCTCCATATAGCGAGAAGATGCTTTTCTTTTTTTCTGAATTATTCTCCGTTTTCTTAGCATTCGTGGAACGCCACTTAAAACCATACATGGAAGCTTGAAAATAAAATAATTTTTCTGCACTAAATTGCTCAGAAGAAATCTCCATTCCTTAATTGATACCCAGAAGAAATTCTTAATCAGATTAATCAAAATAGCATTTTTGATAATAGCCCAATATCTGTTTCTATACCCGATAAGTAAATAATCTGCTTTCATTGCAGAATCATCCTGCCTTGTAGCTCCCCTGTGATGATAAGCGATTGCCGCTGGAGTGTATAGAGCTTTCCAGCCATAAAGTTGTGCTCTCCAACACATATCAACATCTTCTACATATATATAGAAATCTTCGTCAAAATATTCTGTATTGAGCTTTATCTCCTCCAGCATGTCGAGGCTTAAAAGGGGGGCAGCACCTGAAGCACCAAAAATGTATTCTAAGTTATCATACTGACCAGAATCAGTTTCATTTTGACCTCTGTCAGCGGGAAACATACTTTGCATAGTGATTCCGGTTGAGTCAATAATATTTGTTTTCCCACCATTCCTCAAGGCATAAAGTTTCCCGGAAACAATGCCAATCCCAGGCGACGATTCGATGGCTTTGACCATTTCTTCTACGAATGCAGAAGAAAGTATTATGTCAAAGTTAAGAGGGATAATATACTTACCGGATGATATTTTTATCGCTTGATTGTGCGCCCTGCTAAATCCCTCATTCAGAGTATTTACTATAAGCTTTATCTCTGGGTATTTTTTAGCAAGGAATTTAACCGAACCATCTGTAGAATTATTATCAATAATATTTATTTCTATATTTTTATAGGTTTGTGCTTTTATTGACTCAATACAATTACTCAGGTAATCAAAACCATTCCAATTGACTATATTGATAGAGACGAGTTCTAGCATTTTTCCCTCTCAAGCAAAAGATGTATCCAGTTCAGCAATATTCTCCAGAGATTAATACAAATACCATTATTGGGAATATTAAAACAACTGATAATTCCTCTTGAAAACTTCTTATTTGCATTGGAATTTCTAGCCTTTTTGGGGGTTCTTTGTGCCCTTCTGTGCCATCATCTTCTCATGCAGCCATCTCAGCGGTTCAGTAACCCTCCAGCTATAAGAGTTGAGTAAGAACTGAATATATTTATCCTTTGCTACAAGCTGCATGTCTTTTGTCTTAATCATATTCACTAAATCATCTGACGGCCTGATATCAAACAATTCAATTGTTATAACACGATTGTGAACCGCCGATTGGAAGGACTCTTCAAGCTGTAAGTTTTTTATAAGTCGTTCTTCCCCATAGTCTGAATATATCTTGTTCAATATATCCGTAATGAACGTAATAAAATCCTTCTCTTTTATGAACGGACTCATCGACACATAACTTCCGTATAGGCTTCTAAATAGGACAAAATCCGCAGGCAATTGCTCCCGAAATTTCCATTTTCTATCTATGGAACAAAGACTTTGATCAGGGGTTTTAATTAAATTCCAAAAAACATAATCAACGGTTATCCCATCAACAAGATGGTAACCCTCTTCATCTTTTTTCCCTGTATAATAATTTGAAATAAGGCTATCAAATACGCTTTTGATTAACTGGAAAATTGCGTCTTCCGGATTTTTTGAGACCAAAGCACTAAAAGCATCTATCAGTAGCAGCTCACCAGGGATGAACCTATCAACACCGATAAGATTGAAGTCAAGCTCTGCAGATTTTAAAGATCGTTTGGCGTCGCATAAGGGGCTGCGATGCACCTGATATTCGTCATTATCTCCTTTCAAAAGCGATACTGTATGGTGGTAGGCAGAATTAGATCGATCGCTGTTGTAGAATTTCTTTATAAGCCATTCTGTTTTCAGGTTGACACCTTCAGTCTTACCAGCAAGTATCAGATACGAGTTTGAAAATTCCCAGAATAATTTCGATGTAGCCAGGTTCTTGAGAAAAAGCAACTCGGGCATTAAATTTAGCCTTTCCCCGCTATACTCCTCAAAAGGCGTTCTGATCCAGTTATACGGAAATAATGGTAAGACTTCATCTGATTCCCTTATTACGGTTTCGGGCAACTTATAATCAGGAAACACATGATAAAACTGGAAGGTTTTAAATCCTGCAGCAAGAAGTATCTCCTTAAGTTCACCCCTGCTAAAGGTAACAGGAGCTCTGTCCGGATAGCCTATTAAGCCATCGAAGAGTCTTCCTGTATGGTCCTCCAAACAGCCGGTAAAATACTTTGCACCTATCTTATTTTCAATAGCTAAAAGCAGAATTCCATCATCCTTTAATGAGCATGAGAGATTTTTTAAATACTCTATGCACGGTTTTTTGTGGTCTGAGTCTTGCCAGCTGTAATACGGAATATATTCCATTACCCCTATGATAGTGACCAGTCCGTATTTACTTGGTTCATAACATATACTCAATATGTCCCCGTTAAATACGTTTACGTTATTTAGATCCTTTGTCCTTTCCTTTGTAATAACAGCTCTCTGCTTGCTTCCTTCCACAGCATCCACTACGCTGAAGTTTTCTCCAAGCCATCTGGTCAGAGTACCGCAGCCGGAACCAAGTTCTAAGACAGCGGAGTCTTTATTGAAAATTTCCTTAATGGATTCCAGAAGATTTGTCCGCCTGAAAGAGAGATGATATCTGGATGGCCAATCCTTTATATGGTTTGCAAGTTTTAGAGAATAAGCCCTTTGGCCAGGGTTTGCCTTAATGACGCTTAGCAGATATTCTTCGCCCCCATCCCTGTAATCAACTGACGGTTTGTGCGGATGCACATATATGGACAGTTCATTGTCAAATACGAAATCTTTCATTAAGATAGCCTCATATCATATATTCGAATTTTAGCTCGATATCCACCAGCCCAGATGACAGACCCTGATTTGTGAAGGTCAGATGTATTGCATCGTATCTCCTGTCAAGCGGCACAATCTCGCCATCCGCATCTTCAGCAACTCCGACCGAGAGCATATACTCCCCTGAGGTAAATTTCGGTATAAAATGAAAATGCACTACTATTGTATCCCCGGTTTTTTGGGAAATAAAACTTCTGTTTATATCCAAATCCCGAGAATTGTTTCCAGATATTGTTATCCCATCAACTGTTTTAATGAACAAACCATAGATCGGACGCTTGACATCCTTGATATATTTTACCTTCAGATAAAGATAAAAATCTTCTGATGTCTTGCACTTCACCGGATCAGCGCTCTTGTCGCTTAAAACTAGATAATCGACTATTTCCGCGTAGCGGTTGCCCCAGCGGTACTCGGTCTTGCTATAGCTTTTTCTAAAAGAAAATTTATCGCCAACACAGGGCTCTTCTATGAATCTTTTAATCTCTTCACTCAGCACGTCCTTGATATCCAGATTGTTAGACACACTAACTTGATGTTCGCATGTTTCTGAAATGCTTCCTTCTGTGCCTTTCCCGAACAGAAGATCCATATACCGGTTGGAGACATCACTTGGATTCCCCCCAGAAATTATTGCCCCGTCATTTATAAGAATAGCCCTGTCGCAATGGCGGACGATCTGTTCAGCAGAATGCGTAACAAACAAGATTGTCCTGTTCATTTTCTTAAACTCCTCAAATTTCCTAAAACACTTTACCTGGTATTTAGCATCCCCTACAGCCAACACCTCATCAACCAGCAAAATATCAGGTTCGCAATGAACTGCAACTGCAAAACCAAGTCTAACATACATGCCAGAACTGTAATGTTTCACCGGCGCGTCTATGAAATCGCTGATGCCTGCAAAATCAACAATCTCATCGAACTTCTTATCTATCTCTTTTTTGCTCATCCCAAGTATTGAACCATTCACATAAATATTCTCTCTTCCTGTAAGCATGGGATGAAAGCCTGCTCCAACCTCGATCAATGCCCCTACCCGCCCTGTTATCTCAATTCTCCCCTTATCAGGCATAAAAATCCCATTTAATAGCTTAAGGAGAGTGCTTTTCCCAGAGCCATTTGCGCCGATGATGCCGATAGTCTCTCCCTTGTTTACCTCAAAGGATACATCATCCAGAGCCCAGAACTCTCCCTCTCGCAGGTAACTTGAATTGGAGGACAAGCCGATTGCGTTCTTCGCTATATCCCCAATACCATACATCATTGTATGCTTTAAGCTCTTACAATACTTCTTGGAGATATTCGCTGCTTTTATTGCTAAATTGTCTGTCATACCCTCTCGGCAATCCTCGGTTCGGAGATATAAAATATCATCCATGAAATAAGAAATATTACCACTGAAAATAGCGAGGACAACAAAAATCCGGCCGGGTCAGACACATGACCTAAAATCATCATGTCTCTGCATCCAATGATTAAATGGCTTAGCGGATTTAATTTATTGAGAGTTGAAAGAATACCGATCTGCGGAGCCGGATAAAGAGCAGGCACTAAAAAAAGAAACAAAGTGGTAAGAAAAGATACAAAATAGGCAACATCTCTCAATACTCCTGCCATAAGAGATAAGATAAAACCGACACCCAGGGTAAGAAGGATAACCGGGAATAAAACAAACGGAAAAAAGACAGAAGTCCACATCGGAACAATGCCATATATAATCATCAGTATAATTATTACCACCAGTCTGACCAATAATTCCACAATCGCCTGTCCCATTGATGCTATAACAAGGCTTGCTTTAGGAAAATTGATCTTTACAACCATGGATCCTGCGCCGACAATGCTATTCGAACATAAAGAAAGACCTGTTGAAAAAATACCATAAACAGATATGCCTATCAAAGCAAATACAGGATATGGAACGGACGTCTTGCCAATATTAAGGATACCAGATCTATTCAGAATGACAAATATCCCGACGGTAATTACAGGATTCAATACCGCCCATAAAACGCCAAAAAACGACTGTCTGTATCTGGCGCTGAAATCTCGCAGAAAGAGCCGCCATATCAATTCTCTGCTTCTGAAAAGACTTAATACCATCTCTCTCCATAGCACAAAAAAACCCATCTTTATAAACTTGTCAGACTCGTAGATTGTTCTTATGTTCATATCCTTCATCGGTAATGTTCTCTGATTAATAACAATAGTCCAGTTATTTTCGCAGGTAACTCCAGTATTTTCTTGTGCCCTTGCCCGTTTCTCTGATTAAGTCAATGTCGCTCATTAGTCATCGTTTTGATTGAATACGTATTCTTTGATAACAGAGTAGACATCTTTCCCATATTGTCTTATCCTGCCTTTGTCTATCGCTAAGACACTACAACAAAGATGCTCAATTGCGTTTAAATTATGACTCACAAAAAGCACCGTCCTTCCTTCTTTGCTCACCTCTCCCATTTTCCCCAAACACTTCTTCTGAAATGAAGCGTCTCCAACGGCCAAAACTTCATCAACGATCAGGATCTCCGGTTCGAGGTGTGCGGCCACAGCAAAGGCAAGGCGTACATACATGCCGGATGAATACCGTTTCACCGGTGTATCAATAAATTTCTCGAGCTCGGCAAAGGCGACTATCTCATCGAACTTATTATCTGTCTCCTTTTTGCTCATGCCGAGTATGGCGCCGTTGAGGTACACATTCTCCCTGCCTGTAAGTTCAGGATGAAACCCTGTGCCCACCTCAAGCAGACTTGCAACCCTGCCCTTTATCTTCACCGTTCCCTTTGTAGGGGATGTCACCTCTGAAAGTATTTTCAGCAAAGTCGATTTTCCTGCGCCATTCCGTCCTATGATTCCTAATACCTCTCCTCTCTTCACTTCAAAGGAAACATCATTAAGAGCAAGCATGTGAGGATTTTCAGAGTCCGTGAGATGTGAAGCGTGAGACGTGAAGGGCTGAGAAGACGAAATAATGGAATTCGGGTCCTCTTTATCCCGCATCCTGGCCCACCAACTTTGGATGTCCTGTCGCAGCGTTCCGTGACTGATTGTACCAAGTCGATATTCCTTGTAGAGATTTTCAACTCTGATCACAACGTCACTCATACCGTATCCATAAAAGTCTTTTCTATCCTGCTGAAGAGTACTATGCCAGCCAGCAAAATAAGCACGGTCACAGCAAGACTTATACCCAGATTCCACGGTCGAATCGAGCCTGCACCCAGAAAGGCGAAGCGTGCAGTCTCGACGATAGCAGCCATCGGATTCATCGCATACATCCATTGCCATTTCTCCGGTATCTGCGACATTGGGTAAACAACAGGAGTTGCATACATCCAGAGTTGGACACCGAATCCAACAACATATCTCAGGTCTCTGTATTTTGTGGTAAGGGACGAAATGAGAATGCCAAGGCCGAGACCAAGGGCTGCCATCTGAAGCAATAACAACGGTGTCAGTAGAATCCATGGACTAGCTTTAATAGCAGACCCCTTGAGATAAAAATAGCTCCAAAATGAAAGAAAAAGGGAGAACTGTATAGCAAATGTTATGAGGTTTGTTATCACGATAGAGATCGGTACGGTAAGACGCGGGAAATATACCTTGCCAAATATGCCTGCATTAGAGACAAACGTGTCGGACGTCTTATTCAGACAGTCCGCGAAATAGTTCCAGATAACGATCCCGCACATATAGAAGAGCATCTGCGGCAGGCCGTCGGTCGGGATCTTTGCGATCCTGCCGAAGATTATCGTAAACACGATCGTTGTAAAGAGGGGCTGAAGCAGGAACCAGAGCGGTCCCAGGATCGTCTGCTTGTAAAAGGCAACAAAGTCCCTTTTCACAAAGAGCATTATCAGGTCTCTGTAATTCCAGAGATTAGAAAGATTCAGATCAAACCAGCCTTTTTTCGGACCTATCACTTTTGTCCACTGCTCGTTCTGCACTGTTTCCATCCGATCGTTCACATCAGTTGCCTTCATTTAGACGGGCTACCGCCGATCAGGTTCTGTAAACCCGCCTTTTCATGCTCATTCATGTTCACTGCTGTCATTAAGTCTTGCCTACGGCAGTATGACGATACCGTCTCTATTTAGAGTCTGTTTATAAACCACTTAATTCACTAAAAGTCTGTCATTCCCGTGCTTAAAGCACCTACTGGCGGCAAGCGAAGCGCATCGGCTTGCACTCCCTTGTGGAGTGGAAGCCTTCTGTGAAGCCATTGGAAAG
>CAMTUV010000026.1:0-11078 GCA_947085015.1 uncultured Nitrospirota bacterium | reverse complement strand
TGTTTGTCATTCCGGCTTGTCCGGAATCTTTCCAATGGCTTCACAGAAGGATTCCCGACCTCCCGATCCCGAAAAGTTTCGGATCGGGATTGCGGGAATGACAGCCTTTTAGTGAATTAAGTGGTTTATAAACAGACTCTATTTATGCTGCGTTAGCAGTTTTTCGTTCTCCGGCAAAGGAGGTTCAGGTCATGGATATCAGAAAGATTGAGCATATCCTCCTCGTATCGTTCTGCACCCTTATTGTCCTGCCCCTTCTCTATATTTACCGTTTTATAGATAACAATACGTTCACAAGCTGGCAATGGGTCTTCTCTCAGACAGGCATCCTGCGGGTCTTTTTCTTTCTTATCCCTGCCTTGCTCTGCGCCTATGTTGTTTCTCGCATACAGTTTTCCGGCCGCCCTGCATGCGTCTTCCTTTTTCTTTTGTCATTCGCTTCAGTCATTCCTCTTTGGCAGCAGCCTGAGTCAATCATTGATGCGTCACGGTATTTTGTTCAGGCAAAGTCCCTGCAAGTACACGGGGCGCGCTATTTCCTTGATCAATGGGGCAGTTCGATACATGCCTGGACAGATATGCCGCTGGTGCCGTTTCTCTACGGGCTCATCTTTGCCTGGCTTGGAGAGGCCCGGCTCTTTATTCAGCTTTTTAACACTACCCTCTTCGCACTGACAACAGTGCTGACATTCCTTATCGGGCAAAAGCTCTGGGATGAGGAGACAGGGCTGCATGCAGGCCTGCTGCTTCTCGGTATACCCTATCTCCTTACACAGGTGCCGCTGATGCTTGTTGATGTGCCGACAATGTTCTTTCTAACGCTTTCGATCTATGCATTTCTTCATGCTGTTGAAAAGGGAGGGCTTCCCTGGACCGCCTTTGCCTCCTTTGCGCTATGCATGGCTCTCTTCTCAAAATATTCAACCTGGCTTATGCTTTCGGTTATCCCAATAATCTCTGTCATTGCCGGAACAAAGGATCCGAAGAAGGCATTTGGCAGAACATGTTCTGTTCTTCTCATTGCCGGTCTTCTGGCCGGAGCTGTCATCTTTGTGCGTTATGATTTTTTCATGGATCAGATCATGATCCTCAGGACATACCAGTGGTCAGGACTCAGCCGCTGGCAGGAAGGCTTTCTTTCAACCTTCCTGTTCCAGACACATCCGTTCGTGACTATCCTGGCACTCTGCGGCATATACAGGGCAGTCAGAAAAAAGGATCTGCGCTTCCTCATTGCAGCATGGTTCGCTGTCCTGGTAATCCTCCTCCAACTCAAAAGGATACGGTATATCATCCCCCTCTTCCCGCTCTTCGGTCTCATGGCAGCATACGGACTACAGCTGATCAAGGAAAAGGGCATCAAACAATTTATTGTGCTCTGCATTGTAGCCTCGTCGCTTGTGCTTACCTTCGGCGCATATATGCCCTATCTCAATACGGCTGGCATGGCAAACCTGCAGCATGCCGGACAGTATCTCAACACAATGGACTGTGGTCCTGTGGAGGTCTATGCCCTGCCACAGGAAAGCTCCTCAGGCAGCACATTCGCCGTAATACCGATACTCGACTACTATACAGACGCAAAAGTGATATCACCCCAGGAATGGCCCGGCCATCCGCAGGACAGTGAATCGCAGAAATCTTCCCTGCGGTTCACCTGGGAGACCAGGAAGCCTGACCTTTACGAGCAGGGCATAGCAGAAAAAGGATGTGCTGTGGTCATCATTTCAAGCGGAGCACTTGGACCTGCAGCTGGGTCATTCATAGGAAGAGACCTTGATTCCCTGAAGGTAATGAAAGAGTTCGGACTGATATCAGCAGTCTTTAAATACCAGACAGTTGTGACGATCCTCAGGCAGGAATAACTGTCCTTTTTGGGACAGTTATTCTGTTTCATTGTCCCTTTCGGAACAACTCTCAATCAGGCCTGCTAAAGGACATCTCAGGATAGCAGGTGTCAAGCCGCTGTATTTAAGCCATATTTCCCCTTCCCCGCCTATTTCGGCCATAGCCTCAAAGATGGTATGCCGCTTGCAATAAACTCCTCAAATAAATAATTCGCTGTTAGTCACAGGCAAATTTAATTCGTGGAGGTAATAGTGGAACAACTACAGGTGGAAGCCGAAGCAAAAAAGAAAAAAATATGGGCGCTCGTGATCATCGGGTTCTTCGCGCTCGTAAGCACCGTGACATACGCGTACAACGATTATTACATTTACCTCTCAGCTTATCTGTGGTTCGGTCTCATCTACGGCATGTGCCTGCAGTACGGCAGGTTCTGTTTTGCCTCAGCCTTCAGGGACCTGTTTGCTGTCGGCGTGCCGAGAATGGTAGTGGGCATCATGACCGCTACGCTGTTCTTTGCGATCGTATCATCGTTTGTGACTGCATCCGGTTTCAGCACATTCCACCCGTCTCCATCAGGCTTCCATTCCGTAATCGCAGGACTTATATTTGGAATAGGCATGGTGCTTGCGGGCGGTTGCGCTTCCGGCTCTCTGTATAAGGCTGGTGAGGGCAGCGGTCTTGCCATGCTCGTCATTCTGTCCATCAGTGTGACTCAGTCTACCTTTGCAGATGTCGGGGGCTGGTTCAATAAACTTGTTCCTGAGTCCTGGCATGCATCTGCCATGTCAAAAAACCTGCCGGCTGTGATCAATGTTGGGGACGGCTGGCTTGACCAGTATCTTGCAGGGTTTGTCTGGAACTACCCCAAGGTGACATTTGCAAACCTCCTCGGCATGAAGAATGAAACAATGATAGGCGCATTTGGAGGCAACCTCATCGTTGGTGTCGTGCTGCCTGCACTGTTGTTGCTCATAATTGTATATTTCATTTGGGGTAAGAAGAGTTTTATGAGGGACACTATGAAGGAAAAGGGCAGTGTCAGTCTCCGCGATCATTTGACCGGATTCTGGCAGATGATCCTGTCGTCAAAGAGGACTTCCATAGCCGGCCTGTTCCTCGGTGTTGCCTGCGGACTTCAGATGTTTGTGATCGAGGGCCTGCGCATCAAATTCGGTGTCAGGAATGCAGGTGAGATCCTCACCAGACTCGGCTCTGATTTTGGCCTCTCAATCCAGGGAACAGTATTTGATCCGGGGTATTGGTATGTGACCACGCAGGAGGCCCAGTGGGTCGGCTGGGTCATGCACAAGCTCGGCTGGAACAATATGGATAATATCTTTTTCGGGTACATCAACGGCATACCCAATCCTGCCCTGAACCCTGCGGACTGGATGTCCCTCGCCCTTATCGGTGGAGCAGCTGTCATGGCCCTTATGAACAATGAATTCAAGTTCAAAAAACCGACGTTTGAATTTGCGAAATGGGCCATTATCGGCGGCTTTCTCATGGGAATAGGTTCACGGCTCGGCCTCGGCTGTAATGTCGGAGCATTCTTTGTCCGTGCCTCTAACGGCGATGTCGGCGGCTGGCTCTTCGGCCTCGGCATGATAGGCGGTGCTTTCATCGGCGTAAAATTCTTCAACTGGTGGACAGAGAGAAAGATGGCAAAAGAACTCGCAGGCATAGAAATATGATGCACAAAGAAAAAGGAGGATATACATCATGGCAATAAAATTCGAGAAAGTATCCGACGGCTCCTATACCCTTGACTGCACAGGGTATGTGTGCCCGCACCCGCAGATCTACACCAAGAAGATGCTCGAAAAAATCGGTACCGGCGCAACCCTGGAAGTGACGTTTGACAATCCTTCTTCCGGAGAATCTATCACTGCCATGTGTTCATCCCTGGGCAATGAAATAGTTGAGCGGAGCCAGCAGGGCGGTAAATACATATACAAGATAAGGAAATCGGCGTGAAACTGCTGCGCCTGGAGGAGATATAGACATGGACAAAACGTTTATCATCGTGCTTCTTGTAGTGACTATTTTTACAGGATTCCTCATCGGGTACAGCGTTCCACCCTTTATCCAGGCCGGGGTCTTCAGCGAGCGGAAGGTCAAGGGAGTGGAATCCCAAATCGACAAGAATCTGGAGCAGCATTATAAGGATCTTTTTAAGACCGATGAATAAGAGCATACCTATACAAAGACATTTCAGGGAGGAATTCTCATGGAAAAAAAATTGATTGCAATTATTGCGGTCAGCTTCGTGCTCGGGGTATTGTTGGGATTCAAAACCTCGTATGGCGTCCCGATCCAGCCCGGATATTTTGAGAAGCAGGAGGCGCCGGCATATGGGGCAGCGGTAACCAAGGCCATTGGCTCCGAGTTCGGCAAAGAGTACGAAGAGCATTACAAGGACCTGTACAAGGCAGAGTGATGCAGAAACAGCCAGAAACTGAAAACAGGTGCAGGGCATATAACGTCAGTTTACTCATGGAGGAAGTCGCATGAAAAAAGTCCTTATCGCTATTGATGACAGCAAGGGTTCTGAGGCCGCAGACAGCACGTTTATAGACCTCTTCTCATCAGACCGTTCTGTAACTGCTTTGCTTGTTTATATACAGAAGATTGAAGGCCGGTCGTTCATGGACGATATGCTCGGAGAGGCAGAGTTGTCGACCCTGAAAGAGATGCTGAAAGGCACTGAATATAAAAAGCTCCTGGACAAAAAGGCAGAAAAGGTCATCGCTTACCACCGGGAAATCCTGGAAAAGAGCGGAATAACAGAAATAAAGACATTGATCAGGGATGGCCATCCTGCAGATGAGATTCTGAACACTGCAAAGGAAGAAGGCACAGATATGATCATCATAGGGTCGCGCGGCAATAGAATGCATAATCTGCTCATGGGCAGTGTCAGCAGAGAAGTGGCCAGCAGGGCTGACATACCTGTGCTTCTTGCCAAATAAGACCGCGCAGGGAAGATTGAGGGAGGCGGCTTCTGCCGATTCATTTTTATAAACCATCAAAAAACTGAGGAGGAGGCAAACACGTTATGAGAAACAAGATTATGCATCTTTTGGTTTTGGGTATGTTCCTGCTGGTCTCAGCAGGACTTGCGTCTGCTGCAACCTGGGCACATCCTGAATTGCTGCTTACGCCTGCAGATGTAGAGAAGAACGCAGGCAAGGCTGACTGGGTCATTGTAGACTGCAGAGATCTTAAGGATTACGCAAAAGGCCATATTCCCGGCGCTATCAGCTTTGGCAAGGAATGCAAAAAGGCTTTGCGGGACAGCACTTCAAGGGCATTCAAAAATCCCAAAAAATATGAGACGATCTTCGGCAAGTCCGGGATAGGCAATGACACCCACGTTGTCTTTTATGGTGAACACAAGACCACCGACACCTTTAAGGATGTGAGCGTCTCCTTCTGGATAATGGAGTACCTCGGCCATGACAAGGCGCATGTGCTTAACGGCGGCATAGACGCATGGCTGAAGGCAGGCAAGAAACTCACAAATGAACCTTCGCTGAAAAAGGAGACAAAATTCACGGCAAAGGTCGTACCCAGCAGGATCGCCACTACGGATGAAATACTTCAGATTGCGCAGGGCAAGAAAAAAGGAGTCACGCTGATTGATTCACGGACAAAGGCTGAGCATGAAGGTGATGACATCCGGTCGCTCAGGGGAGGCCATGTTCCCAACACAACCAAGAACATCTCCCATAAAGACACGATGGATCAGGAAAAGGACCCCAAGACAGGCAAGGACGTTGACAACGGGTACCTTTCACCTGAGCGGATTGCCGGGTTCTTCAAGGACTTTGACAAGAGCAAGCGGACGATCGGCTACTGCCACACCGGCACGCGCTCGACCCTCACATACCTTGAGATGAGACTGCTCGGGTTCAAGGAGCCGGCAAACTGGGATGATTCCTGGATAGTCTGGGGCAACAATCTCAAATACCCGGTGGCTGACGAACAGTGGATGAACTTCGAAAGGCTGAAGAAGGCTGAAGATGAACTCAAAGCCCTCAAGGATGCGATGCCGAAAAAAGAAGAGGCAAAGTAACAAAAACATGGTATGATGAGGCTGGCAGATTTTCTGCCGGCCTCATCAATTTATTCTGACAGGAAAGGGGGATGCAATGAATATCCTGGTTGCACACGACGGATCAGCGCAGGCTGACAAGGCTTTAAAAAAAGCTACTGACATTGCCGTAATGACCAAGTCCTCGATCGTAGTACTCTCTGTTGTCCCGGACCTCTGCATGATGGAACTGAGCGATGATGACTGCAAAAACATGTATAAAATCATGACCGAGGAGTCTGAAAAAAAGCTGGCTGCATTGAAAGATGACCTCTCCCAAAAAGGCGTTGCGATGGAGACCTCAGTGCTGTTTGGAAACGCTGCGGATATCATAATCAGCACCTGTGCTGACAAGAAGATCGATCTCGTTGTGGTCGGCTCCCACGGCAGGCATGGAGCCAGGAAATTCCTGCTCGGCAGCGTCTCTTCCAAGGTTGTTGAACATGCTCATTGCGATGTCCTGGTTGTAAAATGATGAAGGAAACAAGAGGTATTGATCAGTTAACAAAACTCAACGGTATTAGAGGAGGTAGGGTATGAACGGAGAAAAGAGATCGCCCGTTACCTTAATAGTAGGGCTGATTATTCTTGTCTATGCTTTGATTCTCAAAAGCCAGAATACGGCTTTAACACCCAGCGGGCTTGTTGCTGTTGCGGATTATCTTAAAACAGGCGGCACGATCGGCACACAAATTTCCGTCGGCTTGTGGTCAGGGGTTATCATCAGTCTGGTCGGCATCTGGAATCTGGCAGTGCCGGCCATGACCTCGAAGTTTGACAAGCTGGTGCGGGCCCCCATGGCCGGCATCGGAATAATCATAACACTTTGTTATATAACACGTTTTTACATGGAACCTATCTTCAAGGTATGGGGGAAGCAGGCTCAGCCTGCACTCGGTTATGACCTGGCAACCATCTTCGGACTAAACTACATCCTCCTTGGGATCATCCTCGGCATTATCTGGGTCAATACCATCGGAATCCCGCACTGGATGCAGGCAGGGGTCAAGACCGCCCGGCTGGCCATGAAGATAGCGGTTATCACCTTGGGTACCATGTACAGCATCACAGAGCTTAAGTATCTCGGAGGGCTGAGTATCGTAATGGTCGCCACGTTTGTTATGGGCACATCCCTTATGGTTCTCTGGTTAGGCAAGCTTGCGCAAGCTCCGCGTCCGTTGGTCGGTGTGCTGTCTGCCGGTCTGGGGGTCTGCGGCGTTTCTGCAGCAGTTGCTGCAGCCCCTGTTGTGAAGGCCAGGGGCGTTGACATGGCTTACTCGATCGGCATGCTGCTGCTCGTCGGCGTTGTCGGACTGTTTGTCTTTCCTCCTGTGGCCAAGATGGTCGGGATGAACGAGCTTCAGTTCGGGGCCTGGGCAGGAACCGGCATCCTCAACTCAGCCCAGGTTGCTGCCGCTGCCCTGATCTTTGACCCACACACTATAGAAACCCTTAAGGTCGCGGAGATCTTCAACATCACGAGAATCCTTTTCCTCCCC
The DNA here is from genome assembly GCA_947085015.1 of uncultured Nitrospirota bacterium. GTDB lineage: Bacteria > Nitrospirota > Thermodesulfovibrionia > Thermodesulfovibrionales > UBA6898 > UBA6898. The sequence goes on along the minus strand of CAMTUV010000026.1, from coordinate 3,635 downwards.
TTCATCGTCATTATGCTCGCAATATGGTTTGCAAAGGGAGAGGAAGAAGAGGAAGGCAAGGTCAACGTCAACCTCGGAAAGGTACTCGTTGATAAGTTCCCTCTTTTCGTCCTCGGTTTTATCATCATGTTCGCCTTCAGCTCGACAGGAGTATTCACCCCCAAAGGGGTCGAGCTTCACGGCAAAGACTTCTATAACTTCAAGCTTGATGAAAGCAAGGAAGTGAGGACCAGGGACCTGAAGAAAATGCAGGCAATGATCGAAAGCGGTGCAATAACCGACGCCAGGGTAAAAGCAGCCGTTGAGAAACTTGTGGCAGACAGGCAGGTCACCAGTTCAGAGCAGACCGACCTTGTCCTGAAGGCACAGGATTTTACACCTGACAAGGACATGAAAGCTGCATTTAAAAGCGCTGACTCAAAGGTCAAGACAAAACCCAAGACCATGGAGATAATGAGGGAGTACATGATGTGGTTCTTTGCCTTCGGTCTTATCGGTCTTGGCATGCAGATCACCTGGTCGACCATCCGCCAGGCAGGAGGAAAGGCAGCCATGATAGGAGTTTTTACCGGCGTTGTGAAGGCAACGCTCTCTTTCTTTGTCTGCTGGCTTTTAATAAAGGGAAGCATCTAAAGGAGGTATGAGAAATGGCTGAAGAAAAAGCAACAACAGAAGAACAAAAAAAGATGGAGGAGCGCTCACTCAGCGTTTTTGCCTCTGAGAAAAAGGAGGACATTACAGCGCTGATAGTTGCCTTTGCCCTTGCCATACTGGTAATTATCACGCTGAAATAAACGCGCCATGATACATAAGATCCTGGTACCTACGCACGGCACAGAAAATGCGATTCAGGCTGAATTGTATGCCATACAACTGGCGCATGCACTGGGCGCAGACCTTCATGGCCTCTATGTCATCCATAAGGGCTGGGCATCGCTGGTCGGCATAGAATGGCTCCACTCCTCTGAAAAGAGGATGGTTTTTTACCGCCATGCCGAATCAGAGCTCTACAAGATGGCGGATGCTGCCATGACAGGGTTTGTTCAGCGCGCTCAGACGCATGGACTGAACGTGAAGACTTCTGTCAGAGTGGGTGACCCCGTGGATGCCATTGCTGAAGAGGCCAGGGCGATCGGCGCAGACCTGATTGTAATCGGCAGCGATGGCAGCGAAAGATCTGAGGAGTACAGGGCAAAGATTTCCCTGGTCAAACTGATGAAGTCAGCGCCCTGTTCTGTGCTTCGTGTAAAGGCTGATGCCAACAAAGGGGGTGAGCAACTCAGGGAGCAGGAAGATGCGCTTTTTTGGCAGGAAACCCAATGTGACAAACTCGTAAAAAGTGGAATATGAGGACAATGTGTTACGGGTTTGTAAAAAGCTCCGGAGGCAAGGCGCGCAAGAAATGAGGAATGAGACGTGCTTAAGGCACCTACAGTTGGTAGTTAAAATTACGTTGCAGTGACGAGTTTTGAAGCGCAACACAGCATACGGACTTTTTACGAAGCCGTCAGATGTGGATAAATAATTTATCAGCCGTCTGTAAAGAACAGGCGGTAAAGGAGGAAGTATGATGAAGCGCGCAACGATCGCAGTACTATTTCTGGCACTGGTATTGGGAGGGTTTTACTCCGCAGCATCTGCAGCAGCCTATCCGGATGCTGTCATTAAACAGGCAGAAGCTCTGAAGGCAGACGCTGATGCAAAGAAAGATATGCCTGAATCTCTTAAGGGGATCAAGCTTATCGACGGCAAAGAATTAAAGAAATGGATGGATGAGAAGAAGAAGTTCGTGATCATTGACAACAGGAATAAGGAACAGTTCACCAAAGAGCATATTACCGGAGCCACCCTTATTACGGTCGATGAACTGATGGGAAACCCGAAGCTCTCTGACGCACTTGACAAGAATGTCCCGCTTGTACTGTATTGCAATGGCGTCAAATGCTGGCGCTCCCCTGCAGCTGCGCTTCTGTACCAGAGCCTCGGCTTCAAGGAGATCTACTGGTTCAGAAACGGTCTGCCTGAATGGATCAAGCTCGACTACCCGACTGTTGAAGGCGGCAAGAAATAGCCGAAAACGGCAGATCATGTTCATGCGAGGGGTTAGGGAAATGAAAAAATTCTCCCTGACCCCTTTTTTTATTATATCCGGCCGGATACAATAGCCCATGCGCTCTGTTTCATCAAGTATTCTGCTGCCAGTCTCCGTCGCTGCCGCGTACCAGATCATAACTGACCTGAGCACCATCATAAGACTATCGCCTTTTTTTACCCTGAAAAATATTGAACCTCCAACTGGCAAGGTTGCGCAGAAAGGGGACCGGTACAATCTGACGATCGAATATTATGATAATAAGATGATCGAAACTCATAGTGTTGAAATAGATCGGCTCGATCAGGACAGCCTGGTCTCCTATGCCTTCGAAAGCGGAGTAGTGAGGAGTATGCTGTATAAGCTCGAGCCTGTTGGCGAAGGGGTTCGGCTTACGCAGACATTTGATCTCGATACAGATGATGAGGCCATAATAAGAGGAACAGAAGATGAACTCCATGTATGGCTCAAGGGCGTTGGGAACTATCTGAAACTGAGTGGAAGTAAATCACCGCTAAAGAGGGTTCAGAAGTGGTTTATGGACAGGGTCTGGCTCAGACTGACTGTCTCGGAAAAAAATATCGCCAGGGTCATGGTAAAGGTATCGGCTGTTGAACTCGGCCTCCTGCTGATCCTGGTACTGATATGGAATATCTGGACAAGGATATAGCAGATGCAGATGAGATCAAAGTTGACAGTGGAGCGCAGGCAGCAATGGAGAAGGACAGCGGTTGAGATCGCGCTGTTTCTCATACTGTCGCTGTTCCTCTCCCTTGTATACAATGCGGTCTCCCCGACAGGACTGCGCATCCTGCCGAAAAAGAGCCCGGTGGAGAAACAGTCTGTCGTAAGCAGCACGCTGCTCAGCCAAGCCCCCAGGGTGATGCCATGACACCTATAGTATCATTCGTTATCAGAATCCTGATGGGAGCCATTTTCCTGTTAGCCGGTCTTGCGAAGATCTCCGATCCGGTCAGGTTCATGCTAACGCTCAGGGAATTCGACCTTTTCCCCAGGGTCATCAGCCCCTTTCTTGCGGTCTATCTCCCATGGCTGGAACTGCTGCTCGGTCTTTCCCTGGTTCTTGGGCTTCTTTACAGGACCAGTGCGCTCATGCTGGCCGTTCTAAATTTTCTCTTTATGCTTGCGATCCTGTCGGTCATCAGCAGGGGTATTGTCGTGGACTGCGGTTGCTTCGGCCTGTTTGCTGATGCGCTAAAGCTGCCGGATATGGCAGATTACAAGGCAGTGATACGCAATGTCATTTTTGTCTCCCTTTGCGTTTACCTGTTCGTTGCCAGAAGTACGATCTTTTCGCTGGAAGGATACATAAGCCGCAATACCACACAGCCAAGAGGAAACGTGTCTTAGGCGTAGCCATTCAGAAGCTGTGAAATAATTTAAAAAACAATGACATAGCTATATAGCTATGGTATAATAATGCCATCTCAACAGAGGAGGCATAGAGATGGGCTATATTTCAAAAGTTCAGGTTATTCAAAGGAGCAACGAGAACCGTCAGTATTACTTAATCTGTCCGGCA
>CAMTUV010000025.1:0-119298 GCA_947085015.1 uncultured Nitrospirota bacterium | reverse complement strand
AGCGGTGCTTCTGGATGCCAAGACCGACAAAGAACTGAAGACCTTTGCTGTTGATCATCAGAACAAGGAGCAGAAAGGCCCGTTGATGATGCACTCGGCCTTCACCTGGGACAGCAAATACGCCTTTGTCCAGAACTATGCAGACAAGAAGTCATACGTCCTGAAAATTCCCTCGCTCGAAGTCGCCGCGACAATTGACGGTGACAGTCCTGCTCATTACTTCATCCCCACACCCGACAACAAGCAGGTATGGATAGTGTATGAGGGCAATGACGCAGCAAAGATCAAACCGTCTGTTTCGATTGTCGACATGGCCACCTTTAAGGAGGTCAAGAAGATCGAGATACCTACATCAGAGGGTGAAGTTATCGAAGGCCATCACGGGATATTCACCTTGGACGGGAAATTATTCTATTACTGCAACCGCGGCCCTGGCCCTAAATTCGGCGGATCAACTGTTGCGGTCATTGATGTTGCACAGCAGAAGGTCATCAGAACCATCAAGGCTGCAAATGGCGTGGGGCATCCATATCTCACCCCTGACGGCAACTACGTTGTGCTTACACCCTATGGATCGAACGTCATCACAATAGTGGATGCCAGGTCCGGGTTGAAGCTGAAAGACCTTCCTGTGGGCAACGGCAACCATGTCGGCCATATCGTCTTCAGCACTGACAGCAAGAAGGCCTATGCTACGAATGCCTCAGATGGCGCTCTTTATGTAATTGACCTGCAGACACGTGAGGTCGTCAAAGGAATTCCTACAGGCGACAAGGCAGCTCAGGTAATAAATACATACACAAACCTCTTTGAAGTTCCGGGTGTGTATAAGTCACACAGCCACTAAATGATTGAAGCAGGGAAGGGTGGTCCAGGCAAATGTCTGGCCTGCCCTTCTTTTGTAATCATATTGCCGATTTCTTGACGCTGATCAGGTTATTGCAAACCTACTTTTTTAATATTCTCCAGAGGCTGGTGCGCGAAATACCGAGGAGTTCAGAGGCCTTCGAACGGTTATTGTCTACGAAATCAAGAATTCTTTCTGCATAATCCCTGTTCAGTTCATCAATAGTTTTGACCCTGTTGGGTGAAATGGTCTCAACCTCAAAAAGCTTGATGGTCTGCGGAAGATTTCCGGGCTGAATTGTTGAAGCCTTTTCGAGAATGACCGCTCGTTCAATGATATTCTCCAGTTCTCTTACATTGCCGGGGAAGCCGTAAGAGATAAGAATACCCATGGCCTCCTTGCTGAATCCGGTTATTTTCTTGTTTTCTTTTTTAGCATACTTCTGCAAAAAGTGTCTGATAAGAGGTGTAATGTCTTCCTTTCGTTCCCTGAGAGGCGGGATGAATATATCCATGACATTGAGCCGGTAATAAAGATCCTCCCTGAATTTGCCCTCCTTGATGAGTGTCGAAAGATTCTGGTTTGTTGCAGCGATCAGCCTGACATTAACCTTGATCAACCGTGTTCCTCCGACACGCATGAATTCCTTGTCTTCGATCACCTTCAGGAGTTTAGCCTGGAGCGAGGGGGTCATTTCTGCAATCTCATCAAGGAAAAGAGTTCCGGTGTCTGCAACCTCTATCAGTCCTTTTTTCGAAGCTACAGCGCCGGTGAAGGCCCCTCTTTCATGGCCAAAAAGTTCACTGGCAAGCATCTCCTCGGTGAAGATGGCACAGTTCAGGCCGAGAAACGGTTTATCTTTCCGGTTACCCGTATGATGGATGATTTTTGCAATAAGTCCTTTTCCAACGCCGCTTTCTCCGGTAAGCAGCACATTGCAGTCAGAATTCGTGATGCTCCTGATCACCTCGACGACACGCTGCATGGTATGGCTTTTTGCGATAAAGGGAAATTCCTGGTCAATGCCGAGGGAAACCTTAAGTGCGGTGTTCTCTTTTTCTATCCTTTTTTTTTCCAAAACCTTCTTTATCTTGATGTTCAGTTCGTCAAGATTAAAAGGCTTGGTAACATATTCCGAAGCACCCTGTTTCATGGCAGAAACTGCTGATTCGATGCTGCCAAAGCCGGTGATGATGATCACTTCTGCATCAGGATCCTGGGCTTTGATCTTTTCGAGCAGGGCGAGGCCGTCCATTCCCGGCATTTTGATGTCCGCTATGATCACATCATAGGTATTCTTCTCGAAAAGATCGAAGGCAGATATACCGTCCTTTGTGCCGGTGACTTCATATCCTTCTTTTTCAAGCGCATAGGTGAGGTGTTTTAGGGATATCGCCTCATCCTCTGCTATCAAAATTCTCTGGCTCATACTCCTCCGGGTAGCGTAATCACAAAGGTTGATCCCTTATTAGATGAATTCTGCAGTTCGATTTTGCCTTTGTGCTTTTCTATTATACTGTACACAATGGCAAGGCCTAACCCTGTTCCGTGATCCTTGGTTGTGAAAAATGGATCAAAGATCCTCTGGAGTTTTTCTTCAGGGATTCCCCTGCCGGTATCGGAGACCGAAATTGTTACCGTGGGACCATCATGATCAACAGTAATGGTCAACAGTCCTTTGCCTTCCATGGCGTCAACCGCATTGTTGAACAGGTTGATAAAGACCTGTTCCATCATGTGGCTGTCTGCAAACACTGTGGCATCTTCCTGAGCTTCAATAGTATACCGAACGTCTCCCAGATCATCTGTTGCCGTCATTTGGGTCAGGATGCCCTTGATAAGCATGGTAATCTGAACAGGTCCAAGCTCAGGAGGTTTTTCCCGCGCAAAGGCAAGAAGATCGCTCACAATCCTCTTCACCCTCAGAGTCTGAGAATAGATATCACCGACTGTTTCCCTTACTATGCCAGGACAGGTTTCAGAATCGATCTCCTTCGTAAGGATCTGCGCTGCAAGGTAGATATTATTCAGCGGATTGTTCAGTTCATGGGCAACCCCTGAGGCGAGCGTGCCGAGAGATACAAGCTTCCGGCTTTGGAGCAGTTCCTCGTTCTTCTTTTCAATCTCGTGGTCCCTGGCAATAAGATCGTTCTCCATCTTATTGAATGCATCGATCAGGATTCCGACTTCATCATGCTTGGCCGGGACAGGGAGGGAGGAAAAAACCCCTTTGCCGGTTTTTTCGATCGCGCTCGTGAGCATTTTCATCTGTTTGACTGCGCTGCGTATGATCACAAACAGCGCGGTAAATCCGACAAAAAGAAAGAGGGGGAAAAGAATAAGAAGTGCAGTCTGTGAGATTCTGACTGTTCGGTCAACCTTTTCCCGTGTCACCGTGTCAAGATTTTTTGACAGGGTAAGGATCTCCTCGCCGATCTTTCGCAGTGCCGTTATCTCTGTGTCCAGATCCCTGAGATTAGCGAGAATCGCCGCATCTGCCCTCGGTTTAAACAGGATCTCAATCTGTTTTGCATTAACAGCAGGGCTTTCGAGGAACGTTGCTTCCATCAGAGGAAAAAAAATAGCGTAACGAGGGTTGAGCGCCTTCAGTTTCCCTACATTGTCCAGAAACTCCCAGGTGAGAGATTCGATTTTGCTGAAGCGCTGATTGTAATCCTCGATGCTTGCATGAAGGTTGCGGAGCTGCCCAGTGGAATCAAGAAGTCTGTTCTGTTCAAGAATGGCCCTGATCTCTTTGATATAGCTATGAACGCTTTCAATCTCGCGGACGTCTCTGTACAGGAGGAAGTTCTTTTCGTGGCGCCTGAGCTGGAGCGTTTGGCTGCGAAGTGTATCGGACAGTTCAAGATTCCGTATCTCTTTTCTGATCTCGATAAAGTTAACATAAGCAAAGATTGCAAGAATGGCTATGAGCGCGGAACTGATGAGAAAACTCAGAATGATCTTTTTTTGCAAGGACATGATTGGATATATTAGCACCAACACCTCTGAAAATTGAAATGACGGTGAGACGAATCGAATAGTATAGTTATGACTTGATCAACATATGAAAAATCTAAAGCGGAAATCAGCATGTGACCTAAAGCCAGTAATTCATGTTGACAGTTCCTCTCCTGCGATGTTTATATTGACCGTGGGCTGGAGTAAACGCATGAACAGTCTTTCCAAAATGGCTCTGGTGCTCTATTGTATAGTTCTGACTATTATCCCGCTTGCTAAACTGCACGTTGAAGATCTTCTTCCGGACAGGGCTCTCCTTACGTCTCAATCACATCAGGAGACTGATCTGGTTGTTCTGATTCATCAGGTTTTTTTTGCCCATCTCTGTAATATATCTGATCATTTTATGAGGTCGGTCAAAAGAATTTTCTATTGTCTTATCGATCATACTGGTGAGAGGCTTTTCCCCGAGGGTATTGCGCTGAAATTATGTCTTCTGTCACTTGCCCTCCTGGCATATGTTTCTTACGCAGCCAGGAGATACTCCTCAAAAAGGGGTAATGCCTTTCCTCAGACGATATTCTGTTACCGGCTATTTGAACATTCTCCGCCTTCTCTTTATTTCCAATAGCCTGTATTAAGGGTGACGTTTTCGTTCGATGGCTATATTTATCCTGTTTGGACTATCCTCAACAAAAGAGAGGTCATGATGATGAGATAGAATTGCTGGGAATATATGAACTGTAGCAGCAAAGGTCAGGAAATATGCCCTGCCAGGACCGAAACCAGGGCTCATAAACTGAATCGCGGCACTAATGGCGGAAGGGTCTGTTGGGCTGTTGAGGGTACCCGATGCTTTGGAAAGGTGCAGGGCACATACGCAGAAAAGGTCCTGAGCTGCAGTGACTGTGATTTTCGCCGAACTGTAGAGGAAGATGAATGGCCTTCATTCCGGCTTATCTACTGGAACAATTGAAGGGATGCACCCTGGCAGTCCCTTCACGAATGTCCGGTCAAGATCCCTGATCCGCTACAGGGCATAATCAGCGGCAAGAAATTTATCAGCATAGCGCCTTACTGCTCCGTCATCATGGAGCATGGCATCCATCTGTCTGGTATAAGAGAGCAGTCTGCCCAGCTGGTTCAGGATATCCATGATAGTTCCTTTTCCTATATTGGAAATCCTGCAGATAATAATATCGCCTTTTGTATTGATGCTGAACCCGTATGCCTTCAGGATCTCAGCAATCAACTGGATCCTGCGTGACCGTTTGGTTATGTCTGTTGCTCCGCCCGCGAAGCGGAAATAGATGTGGTTGTTCCTGTCTGTATCGCTGCAATAGCAGTCGATCGTGCTGAAGTGATAGCCGAACCTGATACCGAGATTAACGTATTCGCGGGATACAATAGCAATATTGTATCCGACCAATGCGCTGTTGTCTGTCATAATATCCGGCATACGCATTATGCTCGACATGAAATCATTTGCCTTGAGTGCTACAGCGTCGGAACGCCAGATGCCGGGATAGAGCATGCCCTGTATGATCTCTCTGAGAGGTTCGGACGCGACCTGATCAAATGATATGCTATGAGCAGCAGTTGAAGATGCGAGGCCGCCGCCGATATCGATCAGTATGATGCCTGCCGGGATCGGAAGGTTTAGCCTGACCGCTGCATGGCGGGCAACCATCTTGCCTCCGTATTGCGCCTTCTCAACGAGTTCCATGACAGACTTTTCGTGCATGAATCTCAGCAGGTCATGCAAGGTCTTGCAGCCTGCGACCGTGAAATTATCCCGCAGAGGATCGATCAGGTTCAAAGGAACGATATGCTTCAGAATATATCTTTTTTTCCTGTATTCGTAGATGTCTTCCATCTGCGCCGGATTTTGATATCCGGCCCCCGGCATCGTATGTATGATGCCGTCGTATACGGTGATGCGCCCATCGTCGTCTATTGCCACAGTAACTTCCTGGCCGTGCCTGAGCACGGCAGTGGCGTCTTTCGTATTTACTGCGGTTGGAACCCTGAATTCCCTGCAGAGCGATGCCATGTGGCTTGCAGGAGTTCCTGTATCGGTCAGTATGGCAGATACATAAGGCATGATTCTTATGAAGTTTGACGAATCATACTTAGAGACGAGGATCGCGCCCTTGGGGAAGCGCGACAATTCATCCATATGCCGCAGGACAAAGACCCTTCCGGTCCCGATGCCCCTCTGCACGGCCGTGCCTCTGTCTCTCATGAGAATGTTTTTATCATGGAGCATGGCATCAGAAAATGCAGGGTTCACCTTGATTTTATTCTGCATTCGCAGGGGCCGTGCCTGAAGAATGAACATCTTTCTGCTTTTGTCCACCGCCCATTCAACATCCTGAGGTTTTTTATAATAAAGTTCTATCTGCATTGACAGGGCGGCAAGTTCTCTTAATTGCGAAGGCATGAGGCTCGGTTGAGTTCTCATTCCCTCGGGTGTTTTGGTCTGCACGATCCCGCCTTCTTCAAGGGCTACGAACATCGACTCTTTTGTCCCTATCTTTTCTTCCCTGATCTCAAGACCTTCTGCTTTATCAATAACGAAAAGATCTGCATTTACGCTGCCGTCTACAATTGCAGTGCCGAGGCCCCAGGCCGCTGTGACAAGAAGTTCGTTTCGATCGTCAGAGGGTGGGGAGGTATATACGACCCCGCTTGAGAGCGAATCGACCATTACCATGCAGCCAACTGCCATTTTTAGTCTGCCGGGTGCCATGCCGACCTGCTGCTGATAAGCAATTGAGCGTGGAGAAAAGAGACTTGCAACTACCTTTTTGTAAGCGTTCGTGACCGCTGTTCTCTCAAGGGGAACATTCAGCACTGTTTCGAACTGACCTGCGAATGAGTAATCTCCATCTTCTTCTTCAGCGCTGCTCCTGACAGAAAGAAAACAGTGTTCGCCGCATCGTTTCTTTATCCTTTCTATAGCCCTGCCTATGGCATCGTCCACGTCAGTTGGCAGTTCGGCATTCATAATGCGCTCGTAGAGTTCTCCGGATTCAGAATCCTGGCACTGATCCTCTTTTCCTATATGTTCGATCCTGCCGGCCAGATCATTCTGTTGGATAAGTTCCTCGAATGCACGCATGGTTATGACAAAGGCCTCGGGGACCGACAGTTTCAGATTGTTCTTCAATTCAGCGAGATGCGCGTTCTTTCCACCGACCGCAGATGTCATGTCCCAGGTGATATCCTCGTAAAAGATCACGGGCTCGGCAACTGAAGGACCTGCATCATTGATCATGCGCCCGATCTGGCCGTCAATCAGTCTGAACGCCTCAGAAAGACCGGAATATCTCTGCAGTGTCAGCGCCTCAAAGTTCACAAGGGAGCCCCTTATCGCTTCTGACAGCTCTGCGTACACGCGCCTGATGTATGTAATGTCGAAAAGGTAGTCGCCGCCGAGGGTGTCGCCCATATCGGTGATGAGTTCGATCGCCTTATTGTTTCCTTCAAGGACCTGTCTGAACAGCTCAAAGAGTCTCTCAAAGGGCAGGGGGCTGCTTCTTCTGCCTCTCAACGTGTTCAGGACGGATTGCAGAAATCCTGACAGTCTTTCTTTCATTGTTCGTTCAATGCCCTCCTGATCGAGGCCTTCAACTCCTTTATCTTTACCGGCTTTGGAAAAAAATCATGCACATCTCCCCTGAGGGCTTCTATTGCCGTATCGAGATTGGCAAAGGCGGTTATCATGATCACCTTGATAGTAGGATAGGATTGCCTGACAATTTTTAGTAATTCCATTCCGTCAATGCCTTTCATCTTATAGTCTGTCACGATCAGGTCAAAGGGTCTGTCCTTCAGGCGTGACAGGGCAGATTCGGCGTTGAGGAATGTTTCTACTTCATAGCCCTCCTGTTCAAGTGACAGTTTGGCCATATCGCCAACAATCTTTTCATCGTCAATGATCATGATAGTATGCTTATTGCTCATCGCTCTTCTCCTCTCCTTTGTATATTGATAGTTCTATGGTAAATGTGGTACCGACGCCTACTTTACTCTCCACTCGTATATCGCCTCCATGATTGCGGACTATGCCGTAACTCACCGAAAGACCCAGGCCTGTTCCTCCCTCACCCTTGGTGCTGAAGAAGGGGTCGAATATGTGCGGTGCATATTCCGGCGGTATGCCCTTTCCATTGTCCTTGATCGTAATTTCGATAAACCCCGGCTCCTTGCCTATGCGCGTTCCCACGAAGAGAGCGCCTCCCTGCGACATCACCTGGACCGCATTCGTGATAAGGTTCACGAGTACCTGCAGAATCTGGTGGCGGTCGATGAAGACCGGCGGCAGAGATTCGGAAAGACTGACGTTCAGCTCAATGTTCGAGATATCAAGGGTGTTCTTCATGAGCTTGATCGAATCCTGAACTGTAGTATTGATATCGGCCGGTCTCTGGTCTGCCTTCTGAGGTTTCGCAAAATCCAGGAGGTTTTTCACGATCTCCCTGATGCGCTCTGTTTCAGAATCGATGTTACTCATAAAATCTATGCGCTGGTCCTTTCCCAGCTTGTCATAGACCTCGGCATAGGTCTGGGCTATCATCGAGATGTTGTTCAGGGGATTGGTAAGCTCATGGGCCACCCCGGCAGTAAGTATTCCGAGCGAGGCAAGCTTCTTTGACTGGATCAACTGGTCTTCTCTATACCCGAGTTCCTCTGACATGGTATTGATCGCATCGATCAGCGCTCCCATCTCGTCGGCCGGGTGCACATCCTCTATCCTGTGGAAATTCCCCTTTGAGATCGACTTTGCGAGGTCCTGGATTTTCCTGAGCGATCTCAGGATCCGCTGTGATATAAAGTGGCTGACAGCAACCGCCAGAAATAGCACTGCAAAGAAGGAATATGTAAGGATCTTCTTGGATTCCGTGATGATGGCGTTTACCCGCTTCTGCTCCATTTCCCGAATAGCTTCAGAGAATTCCTTCAGTTTTTTCCCTTTCGCGCGGAGCAGCGCAGCGGCATGCGGACCGGTCGATTGCTCTTTCCGTATCTCCCCGACCGTCGATGCATACTCTGCAAGATAGTCTTCAAGTTTCCCGAGGTCTTTATCGCCGATGGCGCGGGTGATATCGGGCCGCACGGAATTGATCTTGACGCCTGTAGCGGCGATCATATCCTGGATCTCGTCGAGTGCTGCAATGTCTTTATAGAGAAAGTAGTTCTTCTCTGAGAGTCGCATCTCGAGGAACGAGGCGTTCAGATCGTCAGCGATCTCCATGAAGCGGAGCTTTGCCAGCACATTGTTGAGATTCTGGATTGCGAAGAACCCGATCAGAACGATCAGTGCTACATTGATGGTATTCGACAGGATTATCTTCTGCTCGATCTTCACGACATCACTCCTGCGGAACAGGACAGCGCGGGACCTCAGCCTGTTCCTTCCGGACCGGCAGATACCACGTGAGCCCGTCAGCTATCATCAGTATACCGGAGACGAAGAGCAGCGAATCGACCAGGCTCATGATGCCGAGCATAAAATATGACAACAGCCCGAGCCCGAGGCTCGTGAACGCAACGCCTGTCCTGATGAAGGCGAGACCGGTTCGGGCACGTGAGTAAATAGTGCGGTAACAGGCTGCGACGGTCCGCTGCGCAGCCAGGACATTTCGCTCACGGGCGAGATGCGTGCGCTCCCTGCTTGAGGGCGATGGATAGAGGATGGTGCAGTGATTCGCCAGAAAATCACCCAGCCTTGCCAGCATGGTCTGGCCGGACGGAACCGATACATCTGGTGTCTCGATGAAATGGTAATTTTCGAGGAACTGCAATGATGCAGCTGTCACCTCGATCAGTGTCTGATGCTGCGGAGGGCTCATCCGGGATCTGCGTACCCTCAAATAGCCGATCAGACCGTAGAGCGACAGGCAGGAGCCAGCGATCATCATTGACCAATAGAAAAAGGCCATCGCTCCTGAACTCCGCAGTCGTAAGAGTGTATTCGACAGCGCGATGACACCCAGTCCCCAGCGGAGGAATGCAAGGTTCGTCCGGGCGATTGCAAGATCGGTCCGGTAACAGGCCAACCTGGTCCTCCAGTGCGCCATGGTATTCCGCCAGAATGCCAGCCCGGTGCGCTCCGTCCCGATCAGATGTCCGGGGTTTGCATGCAGGAAGTCCTGGATGAACCACTGTATATCTTCTCCGAGGGCGAACCAGTATTCATACCGTTCAGCCGGCAGAAGACGCTTCACCTCATCACGAAGTGATTTGTCATCCGGCCTGTTCGCCGCGATGACCACGGTATTGTTGTCCTGGATGATCGGGAACCATTGGCTCAGGGAGAGCCGCTCTCCGTCAAGACCCTGCAGGAGTTCAGGCGGCACAGGAAGCCGCTCATCATATTCGATGTATGGACACTGATAGTGATCAGAAAGGACCTCTAACATAAGACGTTTTGGGATAGAGTATTCGGCTATAAGGAGGCTTTCGAGATCTCTCCCCCTTGCCGCAGCCGAAACCCCGGCCTGTCGCAGCTGCTCAGGGGTGAGAATACCGCGGTTGATAAGCAATTGAAACCGGTTCTCCACGTTTCCTTTACGCTCCTTATGCATCGATATCATGACTGAATGCCGCCTTTTTCCAGCTTCGTACCGGCTTGCCATAATCGGGAATTGTCATCTCCATCTCTCCAAAGCAGTAGGGGTATTGTTTTCGTGTCTTTTCTGCTGGCAGGTGCCAATACAGACCGTCTGCTATCAGCGCCAGCCCTGTTACAACCAGCAGCACGTTAAAGATCGCCCAGGGAATGCTCGCCAGCTCGAAATACGCCAGAAGCCCCATGCCGACTGCTGATATGCTCATGCCGGTCCTGATAAATGCCAATCCTGTTCTTGAGCGCGCCATCACTGTTCTGAGACGCGCCATGACATTGCGCCTGTCCGCAAGCATGGTCCGCTCCAGGGCCAGGCCGGTGGTCGCCCATATGCCGGGTGCATGCGTCGGTCTGACATGAGGAGGAGTTACCTGTCCTGCCGGGGGATGCTGAACCATAGGCGGGAAGGCAAAGTCCCAGATTGTCTTTCGCTGCTGGGTATGACGAACTGATTCATAGCCCTGCCGGCCTGCACGTCTGCCAGGCAGATACCAGTAAAAGCCCTCGAAAGCCATCAGAACGCCTACCGTAATAAGTGAAGAATCGAAAATGCTCCAGGGGCCGGCATGAAACTGGCGCAGCAAAGCGATGCCGAGCCCTGCGAAGGCGATGCCGGTGCGGGTGAAGGCAAGGCCGGTCCGTGCCAGGGCCATCTTTGTCCGATAACAGGCGAGGACCGTACGTTCTTCAGCGAAGTCAGTTCTGTCGCTCGCAAGAAACCTCCGCCGCATGACCGGAGAGAGTTTGCTCCATGCAGTCCGGAGCCCGGATGCACCCTCCACAGGATCAGTACGGCTGAATGCGGGGTTATTGCCTGGATGATCCACCTGGAGTGCTGTTGTTCCCCATGTCGGTTCTGTGGACGCGCAGTTGAGCGATATTTTTCCCTGTCTGCGAGCCTGGATATACCATAACAGCCCCTCAACG
Organism: uncultured Nitrospirota bacterium; assembly: GCA_947085015.1. GTDB lineage: Bacteria > Nitrospirota > Thermodesulfovibrionia > Thermodesulfovibrionales > UBA6898 > UBA6898. Next base: position 107,929 of record CAMTUV010000025.1, on the reverse strand, counting down.
GTCATGACGATGCCAACAGCCAGCAGCAGGCCTTCGGGTAATAACAGTATGCGCAGGTCAAAGATCCGGAACAGGACGACTGAAATGGCAATGAAAGAGATGCCGGTACGAAGAAAGGCCAGGCCTGTGCGGCCTTGGGCCAGGGATGTCCGTGAGCAGGCCATCAGACTCCTCCTGTCGGCAAGAAAGGTCCTGACCTTAGCCAGGGGCGTACGGCCGGCTGCGCGCGAAAAACCCGGATTGACGTCAAAGTTGTGTTCGATAAGCCGCAGCAGGTCAGATGGCAGCGCTACGATAAAGTCGATCAAACTGACCTGGAGCGTTTTACAGATTTCGGCTGCGATTTCGGGTGACCCTGGATCAGCGGCGATCACCTCTGCCCGGTCTTTACCTATCGAGAGCGGCAGCCAGAGAGAGCGTTTAAGCTGTTCCATGTCAAGGCGTATCGTGGTGAAATACGAAACGAGAACGCTTTCGTCGAACTCCGTATAAGGTATATTGTAATATTCGGAAAGGCTGAAAAGGATCTCGTGTTTTGAAATGCCGCTTCTGATGAGCATCTCTTCCGGATATTCTCCTGACTCTTCTGCGATCCTGACCGTCGCTGTAAGCCGGTCGTCTGTTATAAGGCCGCGCTGTATCAGTCTGGAGAATTTTAGCAATTTCATGACTTCAGTGCCTCTGATCAGAGGGAAGCCCAGCGCACAGCCTTCCGGTCATTGTTGATGGCGTACGCTGAGAATCCTCTGTATGCTTTTCTGTCATAGATTATACCTTAAACAACCATAGCGAAGAGCCGCAGGTGGGAGAAAAAAGGGACGGGGACTTAATGAGTCCACGTTATGAGTTATGTCAGGCCGAAACTATGAAGACCGGACAGGGGGACTGATGAATAACTTTTCCGACGGTGTTATCACCGAAAATCCTTCTGAGCCAGTTTCTCTTCTTTGCTCCCATGACGATCACATCGCATCTCTCTTCAGCTGCTACATCGAGTATTCTTTGGGAAGCGTCGCCTTCCTCGATCCTTGTTTTGACCAGGAGTCCTTCCTCGTCAGCAAGCCTTCTGATCTCGGCTGCTTCGAGCCTTGATCCATTGTCGAGTACATCCTCGATGTTCTTTATCCCCACAAGGTTCAGGTCGCCATCATTCGGAGGAATTACCTTAACGACCGTGATCCAGCACTTTTCATCGCAAGCCAGGCTGATCCCTTTCGAGAGCACCTCTTTCGATCCGTTTACTGCGATGAGCACTTTTCTGTATCCTTTCATTTTGTTTACCTCACTACCAGTATTGGACAGCTGGCGTTCAGAATTACCCGCTCGGTCGTGCTGCCCATGATTGCCTTGTTTACGCCGCGGTATCCGTGGCTTCCCATAACGATCAGATCGTGCTTCTGCTCCTTTGCCACTTCCACTATTCTGTCGGGCGCATGGCCTTCGGACACCTGTGCGCTCACCACCGCTTTCTGGAGAGATGCAAACTCCCTGGCGGATGCAGTGATCTTCTCTGCTTCCTGCATCAGACTGTTCTGGATCGACTCTGTTTTGAAGAAATTCAGCATCTCTTCATAGCGGGGAATGACGTAAAGCACCGAGACCTTACCATTGTCCTGTGCTGCAATCTGACAGGCGCGGATTATTGCCTTCTTGCTGAAATCAGACCCGTCGTAAGGTACAAGAATCGATTTATATTCACCCGTGCACTCAGTGCAGGGTTTTTTCACAACAAGCACATCAGCAGACGACTCTGAGATTACGCGTGACGTTACGCTACCCATGAGCAGCCTGTTTAGGCCTTTTCTGCCGTAGGTGCCGAGCACGATAAGGTCTGCATTTTTTGCGCGCGCGACGTCCAGGATCACTTCGGACGGATCACCCTCGCAGAGCATGGACTGGACATCTATAGCGAATTCCGAGGTGACCATTGCCTTTGATTCCATACATACTTTCTCGCCTATCTTAAACCTTTTTTCGAGCTGTTCAGGAGCGATGCCGAACTCCTCGGTGTCGAAAAATACGCCGTGTGCCATGATCACTTTCCCGCCGTGCTTCCTGACTCTGTTGGATGCCTCGATGAGTGCTGCCTTGCTCGATGGAGAATCATCGAAGCCGACTACCATTGTTTCATACATAATTAATGTGCACCCCCGCCCTTTCTGAAAATAAGGCCTACGCCGAACCCGGCGCCAAGCGCAGAGAGGATCGAAAGCAGCCCGTAAAGGGCAGCGTTATTCTTGGCCATTCCGGCAAGTCTCTTCACTATGCCTGCCTGTTCTACCTGTACTTTCGACTCTGCCTGATCTATCACCTTGCCGTCTTTAACCTCATATACTGTGACGATATAGTCCCCGGGAGGCGCCTGATATGGCCACTGTGTAAGGATATAGTAGGACTGTTTGCCTCCCTCGTCCTTTACCTCGATCTTGCCATCAGTGGTGCTATAGAGCTTTGACTTTTCTTTATATTTGATGAATTCATTGAACCATTTCTCTTTCTCATCAGCTGTCGTAACCGGTTCGATTTCTGCATGCCTGCTTAAAGCAGGATAGCCGACAACATATTTGTCCATCTCTTCCTTGTTGATCATGTCGTCAAGTTTCCTGGTGCTGTGGATCGAATAGAGGTTCGGCACATTCTCGAACGTCATGGTGTCGACGTTCATCCAGAGAACGCCGCCGACCTTTCCCTTTTCCTTCAGAGCTTCATGGGCTTCCGGAGAGGCGATCTTGATTATGAGGTCGGTTCCGGGGTCAGTGATGCCGCTCACACTGACCGTGCTGCCGTGATAGAAAAAGTCTATATTAATATGGTCATGATTCGCCTTTGCCGTAAGCGTAGCCGATGCCGTGCCGGCAAGAAGAAGGACGAAAAGAATAAGTACTGCCCTTATGGTTTTCAAACTGATAACTGATAACTGATTACTGTTCACTGTTTTCATTAGTGACCTCCTGCCTGTGTCAAAAGTAATGATGGTGTGAGAGTCAGATCGAAAACGATCTTGACTGTGACCACGAGAACGATTATGGCGAGTATGATCTTGAGCTGCTCGCCCTTGAGCTTCCTTCCGAATACCGCTCCTACCTGTGCGCCGACCGTTGAGCCTAACAGCAGCAATACGGCCAGGATGAAATCAACATTGTGGTTGGTGTATGCCTGCAGGAACGTCACCTCGATGCAGTTGAAAAGGATCTGGAAGAGGCTAGTCCCGACAACCACATGCATCGGCATCCTGAGGATATAGATCATTACCGGGACCATGAGGAATCCGCCGCCCACGCCCATGAGCGCAGCGAGGATACCGACAAAGCCGCCGAAAATGATCGGAAGTATCATCGAGTGAGTCACGCCGGACTTCTCGTAACGGGTCTGAAGAGGCAGGGACTTCAGAAAGCGGGTAAAGGCGTTATCTTTCTCCTGCACCGGCTGTACTGCCTCGCTTTCGCTCTTATTCTTGTTCTTGCTTCTGCGGATGGCATTGAGGCTCTCGACGAACATATAAGAGCCGACGCCGCCTAACATCAGAACATAGGTCATCTTGATAACGAAATCCGCGTTTCCCATTGCCTTCAGTATTTTGATCGCCTGAACGCCGAGAAGGCCGCCGACGAATCCGCCGATCAGGAGATGGAAACCCATCTTGAAATCAACGTTGCCGACTTTCCAGTGCGCATAGGTTCCTGAGGTCGATGCTGCCACGATCTGGTTCGAATCGGTTGCTGCGGCTACTGTTGCAGGTATGCCTAACATGATCAGAAGCGGTGTCATCAGAAAGCCGCCGCCGACCCCGAATAAACCTGAGAGCAGGCCTACCAATAAACCGAGTCCTATCGGGATAAGAATGTTAATGCTGGTGAGTGCTACGGGTAAGTACAGATACATTTAAAACTCCTCCTTTTATATGTGACGGCTTTGCATTTATTTATGCTGTTTGCGGCTGCCTGGCCATGGTCACGATCGGACGTGAAGCTGTCCTGACCAGTCTGCTCAGTTCTCGGGAAGAGATGTTTCCGTCTTCCGTGATAGTTGGACTCAGAAGCACCATGTCCACGCTGCTGTTTTTCTTCAGATAATCTTTCAGCGATGTCGCAGCATCCTGAACTGCGGTATATATTGATGTTGTGACCCCTGAGGTCCTGCACTTCTCTTCGATCGCATTCTGATAGTCACTGTTAGCTTCTCCTGACTTCATGATCTGCTGAGCCATTGCAGGCTCGTTCTCCTCTGCAAAGGCAACCGCTGTCATGATGTCTTCGATCTTCTTTGAGAGCTTCTTCTTGTTCACCAGCAGCACAGACATGTTCTTGTCCGTCATCTTGGCCAGATCAAGGGCATAATTGAGTCCTTCGTCCAGTTCGCCGTCTTTGTAAGCCACAAATAAAAGATTTCGTTTCATTATTGACCTCCTTGGTCCAAATTCATAATATTACTTGTGCATGTTGAATGCCAGAAGCTAACTCACTGTATTTAAATGATAAAACACGAGTACTCAAATCGTGTGTTAATAATACGAACAGTGAAATTAAGCTGTACAGAATGCCGTCCATATACTGAACATGGTATTTAACATACTGGTAAATAAAGATAAAGTTGAGAGGGTGAGGGTGGTTTAGTCGGGAAAAGAGGAGATGTTTAGATTATGAACAGTCTTAACAGTAATATCAGTATAAATCCAAAAATAGAGTGACCTCACAAGAGAAAGTGGCGTTCGACTCACTCTTGTGAAGGTTGACCTTATCGATAAGGGCCTATGATGTTTAGGATAAACTGCGCTCTGGCTTCCAATATGATCAGATGAAGTTCTCCCTATTTGATGCTCAGGATTGACAGGCGAGTTTATTCAATCGATTTTCAATTATGAAATTGGGCATGACAACAGTCCTTGTAAATGCAACTCCTGAATTGCTATGATTAGCAGCTCGTACGAAAGGATAAAGAATGAATGTTTTAGCCCTCCCATTTAATAAGATCCTGATGATAGAGAAGTCGGATCTGCCGGACACGATCCTTATGCTGGAAGACAGCGAAAAATATCAGAATCATTTAGGCACTGTTCATGCATCTGCTCAATATGCACTGGCTGAGGCCTCAAGCGGAGAGATCCTGGAAAGAAACTTTGGTAACTGGAATGGAGAGTATTTCCCGGTGGTGAGGAGGGGCGAAGTCAAATATAAAAACCCGGCAAAGGGAAGATTATTTTCAGCAGGCCTCATTGAAGCGGACAGTGCCATGAAGGCAAAGAAGGAGCTCTCGGAAAGGGGCCGCACCCTGGTGGACGTCAAGGTAAAGATCCTGGACGAAGGAAAGAACATCACCCTTGAATGCACCTTCACATGGTTTATTGCAAAGACGTAAGAGAAACAAAGGAGAGATTAGCGTATTCCCTGTTGATCGTGTCTATGATCTGCTCCTGTCCGGATCAAAGGACTCTATCCGATTTATCGTCTGCCTCCTCTGACTTGGCGTAAGAGCTGTTCTGAGAAATGTGTTAATCCTCCTTCAGTATCTTCCAGAGGCTGGTTCGTGATATGCCGAGCAGTTCACACGCCTTTGACCTGTTGCCGCCCAGCATTTTCGTGACCTTCTCGGCATACTCCCTGGTGATCTCGTCAATGGTCTTGATCTTGTCCGGGTCGATCGTCTCGATCTGAAGCACCCGGATGCCATGGGGCAGGCATTCGGGCGTGATCACCGGACTCTTCTCAAGAATGATAGCGCGCTCGATGATATTTTCAAGCTCACGCACATTTCCCGGGAAGCTGTAGTGCAGAAGGATTTCCATTGCCTCATCAGAGATTGCAGTGATCTTCTTCCCCGCCTTTGGCAGATGTTTCAGGAGAAAATATCTGCTGAGAGGTTTGATGTCATCCTGCCGCTCCCGCAGGGGCTGAATGAAGAGTTCCATGACGTTGATCCGGTAATAGAGGTCTTCCCTGAACTTCCCGTCAGCAATAAGATTTTTTACATTCTGGTTTGTTGCAGCAATGAACCTTACATCGACCTTCTGGGGCTTTATGCCTCCCACGCGATAGAACTCACCTTCTTCAACAACCTTGAGGAGCTTTGCCTGAAGGTTCGGCGAAAGTTCTGCAATCTCATCAAGGAAAAGGGTGCCTGAATCCGCGATCTCGACAAGTCCCTGCTTTGTGGTTATTGCGCCGGTGAATGCTCCCCGTTCGTGGCCGAAGAGTTCGCTGGCAAGGAGGTCTTCAGTGAGTGTTGCGCAGTTGATGGCGAGGAACGGCCTGTCCTGTCTTCTGCTTGTGAAGTGAATGATCTTTGCGATCAGGCTTTTGCCGACCCCTGTCTCTCCGGTAAGAAACATGTTTATATCAGAATCCTTTATCCCCTCGATGGTCTCTAGAATATGCTTCATGCTTGTGCTCTTGGCGATAATGGAGACCTTCTTGTCCATGCCGAAATAGGTCCTGAGGGCAAGGTTATCTTTTTTCAGTGTCTTTTGATCAATGATCTTTCTGACCCGGAGGACCAGCTCATCAAGATCAAAGGGCTTGGTAATGTAATCGTACGCGCCATTTCGCATGGCATCCACTGCTGAGCTGATGCTTCCGAAGCCGGTGACGAGGATAACATCTGTTGCCTGACGATTCTTCTTGATGCTCTCCAGGAGGTCAAGCCCACTTGGCCCCGGCATCTTGATGTCAGTGATCAGGATATCGAAATGGTCTTGTCCCAGTTTCTCAAGCGCTGAACTGCCATCCCTTGCTCCTGTTACATCGTAACCCTCGTCCTTCAGGGTATCAAGTATGTTGTTCAGCGTGATCTCTTCATCTTCTGCCACGAGTATTTTGAATGCCATGGTCATATTCTGCCTTTACTGAGGATTTTTCGGCAATGCAATGATAAATGCCGTGCCTTTTCCTTCTTCGCTTTCGACCTGTATTTCACCGTGATGTTTCTGAATGATGTTGAACACGATGGCAAGACCGAGACCTGTGCCCTTATCCTTTGTCGTAAAAAATGGTTCATATATTTTGTCGAGGGTTTCACTCAGCATTCCGCTGCCAGTGTCAGATATCCGTATCGTAATCATGTTGTCCTCTTCATTTGCTGTCACGGATAGTCTTCCCTTTCCTGACATTGCATCGACAGCATTGGAGAAGAGATTGATCAGGACCTGTTCAAGTTGTTCTGTATCAGTGTACAGCACGATCTCCTCAGGGGTCATGCTGATCGAAAGCGTTATCTCTTTAAGATCCCTTGTATTTTCAAGGTGCCTGTAAGCGCTGGTTATGAGCCCGCGCAGTTCAGCAGGCATGAGATGAGGCTCTCTGCCGCGTGCGAATTCGAGGAGGTCGCCGACAATGCTTTTTACCCGCATAGTCTGGCCGAAAATGTCGCTCAGCCCTCTTTTTACATAGTCCGGACTGTCTTCTCCAGACTTCTTCAACAACCTCTGCGCGGTCGTATAAATATTATTAAGCGGATTGTTCAATTCATGCGCTACTCCAGAGGCGAGGGTACCGATGGCCGCCAGCTTTTTACTCTGAAGGAGTTCCTTCTCTCTCTGGCTGAGCTGGTCCTCCATGGCATTGAATTTCACGATCAGTTGCCCAACCTCGTCAGTACCCCATTCAGGAACCGGCTCCGACTCATGAACAAAATTCCCTGCTCCGGTCTTTTCTATAAGGCTTGTCAGCAGGTGCAGTCTTCTGACAACATTGCCGACGATAAAGAGCATGGTGCCGAACCCGACAACGAGAAAGAACGGGAAGAAGATCAGTATGGCGATCCTGGACTGCCGGATAAAGCCGTCAACCTTCACCCGAGCATCTCTGTCCAGTTCTTTTGAGGCAGCAAGGATGCCCTCCCCGGTCTTTCTGAGGGCAATAATTTCGATGTTGATCTCCTTCAGTTTCATAATGAGAGTATGGTCAGGCGGCAGAGAGAAGGTCTCGATAAGATAGGTTACGTCCTCAAGGGGTTTGTCGAGGAAATTTGCCTCGATAAGGCGGCTGACCCTGCGATATGCAGGAGAAGACTTTTTAAGTCCGTTCGATTCACCAGAAATGACCCCAACAAGAGCTTCTATCCTCGTAAATTGTCCGCGGTATTCATGTACAACGTCTCTCATCGAAGACATGCGGTCTGCGGCCGGTGTCTTTGTGCTGTTGAGCAGGTCATCCAGTTCGGTCAGGTAACCGTAGATCGCCTTAGATTCGTCTGTGGCATGCTCCGGCGCATAGAGAAAATAGTTCTTCTCATGCCTCCTGAGTTGGAGCGACTTGCTTCGTATGGTATCGGTCATCTCGAGGAAGAGTGTCTCCTTCTTTATCTCAATGAAGTTCAGATAGAGGAAGGTAGAAAGCAGTGCTATTATGCCGGCGCTGACAAGGAAGCTGAGCACTATCTTCTTTTTAAGCGACATGGTGGTCTATATTAGCACCCTGCATGTCTAAAATAAAATGAGCGGACTATTTCTGTTTATAAAGCGGCGGTAATCTTACGCAATATTTGCACGAAACCGCTTTAATGAGAAAACAGAAGCATTATTCCCATGATACCGAGGAGGACGAACAGTCCTTTTCTGTAATTGTCTTCATTCACCTTCTTGAAAATATGTACGCCCACAAGCATCCCTATTACCATGACCGGAATAAGTTGGAAGAAGGTTACGGCTATTTCCCGGGTTATATTTCCGATTACTGCATGAAGAAGGAGTACGACGATGCTCGTTATGCAGAAAAAAATGTTTAAAGAGGCAACAACGTGATTCTTCGCCCACCCCTGTGTCGATATATAAAAGACAATCGGGGGTCCTGTGATGTTAAAGGCTCCGCCAAGGGCACCTGCGAAAAATCCGGCAATATATCCTGTCCAGGCGGGCAGCCGAAAAGGCGTTCTCCTGATGAACAGAGTGTATAGAGAATAGACAATGAGCATTACACCGAGGGCTGTTTTTATGATCCGATCGTTCATAGTAATAAGAAAAAAGATGCCAAGTGGTATCCCAATAATTGAGCCTATCAACAGTGGCTGAACATTCTTGAAAGCAAACTCCACTCTGAACCGGAATGCAAGAATCCCTGAGATCAGAGCCAGAAAAAAAGAGAGCAGAGGAACCGCTTCTTTCATGCTCACAAAAAATGAAAGCAGGGGAAGGGCGATCAGCATAAAGGCAAACCCAAAGACGCCCTGGAGCAGGGAAGCGAGGAATATCACTGCTCCGATCAGGCTCAAATCGGAAGGCATTGTCCCCTGCTATTCACATTTTTCGCAGGCTTCCTTGCGGGCTACGACCGCCCCTACAAGGTCATAGGCTGCTTTGCTCCCTGCTGCAAAGGCTTTTGAAGCCTCCTCATAGAGCAGTTCGATAATCTGCTCGCGGATTTCCATGAAACGCTGTGACGCTATGATGTGGAATTCCCTTGGTCTTGGAAGATCGATATCAATTTCAGCTTTTACCGTGCCTGGCTGGTATGAGAGGATGACAATCCTGTCGGCAAGAAAAATGGCCTCGTCGACTTCATGGGTCACAAAGAGATTCGTCCTGCCGATTTCTTCAAAAAGCCCTACATAAAATTCCTGCATTAATTCCCGTGTCATTGCGTCGAGCCCCCTGAACGGCTCATCGAGTATCATTATCTTCGGATCGTTTATCATGGCCCGGGCAAGCTCGGCCCTTCGCTGCATACCTCCTGAGAGCTGACTCGGGTATTTATCCCTGAATTCGTAAAGCCCCACCTTTTTCAGGATGTGCTCTGCACGCTCTTTCGTTTCACCCTTGCTGACTCCGCGCACCTGACACCCGAAAATCACATTTGAGTAGACCGTCATCCAGGGGAAAAGAGCTGACTCCTGGAAGACCACAAGACGGTCAGCCCCAGGACCGTCTACAGGGTTTTCGTCTATAAGAACACGCCCTGAAGTAGGTTTTTCATATCCGGCAATAATGTTGATGAGCACGGTCTTTCCGCAACCTGATGGACCCATGACAACTGTCAGCTTTCCTCGCTCAACCCTGAACGTGCAGCCGTCCAGCACCCGCTGGCTCTGACCAGCTTTCTCATATACCTTGGTCACGTCTTCGAGACACACTTCACAGAATTTATTCTTGTCCATCACGTCTTCACCACTCCTGTCAGTCATATCCCAAAGCTCCTTTCAAAACCTCTTTTTCCACGGCATGGCTTTTTCGCCGAGCCATCGGACCAGCGTACTGCAAAAGTACCCGGCTACCCCGATGCTGACCATCCCGACAACGATGAAGGGAATGTTGCTGTTCGTATATGCCTCCCAGGTCATTCTTCCCAATCCACCCTGGCCCGCTATCATCTCTGCAGCAATGAGGACATTCCATGTCACACCCATGCCCACGGTCATTCCGGTGATGATGGATGGGAGAGAACCCGGGACAAGAATCTTCCAGAAGATATCTTTCGGCCGCGCGCCAAGTGACGAAGCAGCCCATTTGATGGAGACAGAGATATTCGAGACCCCTTGGATCACGTTGATGACGACGATAAAGAAGGCCCCGACGAAGACGAGAAAGTAAATTGACATTTCCCGCGTTGGCCAGAACAAGATCGCAAGAGGTATCCATGCTATGGGAGGAACTGGTCTGAGCATTTCGAATACAGGGAAAGTGAAGTCTTTGAACGTCCTGCTGATGCCCATAGCGAGACCCAGCGGTATCCCTATAATCTGGGCGAGGATGAACCCGACGAATATGCGGACAAGACTGATCCCCCATCCGAACCAGTATGACTTAGACCCCGCTGCATCTACAGCGCCGACCGCAACATCCTTCGGGTAAGGCAGGTTTTCGAGATAAGGAACTTTTATGAACACCACAAGCTGCCATAGGGCAACAAACATTACTATTGAAAGGAAACCTCTCAGGACCCTGACATTAAAAATATTTCTGAAACCTCTCATCAGACTTAACTCCTTTGTCATCGCCATGGTATCAGGCCATTTCCCTCTCACCCGCCTCAAAGGCCTTCTTGGCCTCCTCGTGGACAGCCTCCAGAACCTCTCTCTTGAGGTCAAGATAGATCTTCGATGCTAACAAGTGATGTTCCCTGGGCCATGGCAGGGTTACCTGAACTATTTTTTTAACCTGAGCAGGCCGTGTCGTCATGATGACCACCTTATTGCCGAGGAAAATCGCCTCGTCCAGATCATGGGTAATAAAGAACATTGTGCATGGAGATTCGCAGAAAATATTCATGAGAAATTCGTGCATGACAGTCTTTGCCACTGCATCAAGACCCCTGAACGGTTCGTCCAGCATCACTACCTTAGGTTTGTTTATCAGTGCCCTGAGTATTTCGACTCTTCTCTGGACGCCTGAGGAAAGTTCCTCAGGATACCTGTTCTCAATGCCATTCAGTCCTACCTGGTGCAGCATTTCCAGGGCAACGGCAACGGCCTCCTGCTTCTTCATCCTCTTTTGGACAACAGGTCCGTATATAACATTCTCCATGACAGTTTTCCATGGGAAAAGAGCGCCATTCTGGAAGACCACCATCCGTTCCACATCAGGTTTTATTTGTCGTTCACGGGAGGCGATGAGCTCGCCGTCAAGAAAGACCTGACCTGAGGTGATCGTATCGAAGCCTGCGATTGCGTTAAGGAGTGTGGTCTTGCCGCAGCCCGAGGGTCCCACGATCACCGCGAATTCACCAGCGGCGATTTCAAATGAGCAATCTTTCATCGCAACTACATGGACGCCCTCAGGGTCATATATCTTGGTGACATTCTTTATTGAAAGGGCACCCGCGAGTTGCTGCGCACGTGCTGTCATTATTCACCCCTCCGGCTTGATTCCCACGCCATAAGCTTTCTGCCTGTGGCTCTGATCAATGCGCTGCTTATATAGCCAAGAATTCCCAGGGTAAACATATAACTGATAACATGCTCAAACTGGTATAGAAAATACCCTTCGTAGATCGCATAACCGAGCCCCTGCTTGCCCGCAATAATCTCTCCAGCCACAAGTGACATCCACGCAATTCCCATGCTGATCTGCAATCCGGTAAAAACGAAAGGAAGAGACCCTGGCACAACTACATTGATAAAGACATCCTTAGGTTTCGAGCCGAGACATCGCGCAGCGAGAAAATAGTTCTTGTCAATGGAAAAGACGCCCAGTATCGTGTTCAGGACCGTAGCAAAGAACGCAGCAATGAAGGTAATGTAAACGACAGCGATCTCTACTCCCGGAAGAATGAGTATCGCCAGCGGTATCCAGCTCAATGGTGGCATGGGCCTCAGGATCTCGACGAGTGGAAAGGTGAAATCATAGAGAGTCCGGCTCCAGCCCATAAAAAGTCCCAGTGTCACACCCAGGACAGTGGCAAGGCCGAAGGCAGCAAGTGTTCTGCCGACACTGTATGCGATATCCAGGTAATAGACTTTTGTGAAAATGGAACGCCCTGATGCAGGCGTGAGGCTGAACCAGTCCTTCAGCACCGCCAAGGGACTCGGGATGAGCCTAAAGCGCGGAAGGTTTAAGACGGCGGTAAAGAGGTACCAGAGCCCTACGAATATGAGAATTCCCGTTAGGGCCCTGAGCAGGTGCGGATCTGTAACTATAGCCTTTAGTCGGCTAATCATGAGCATGCCTCCTTGGATCCTTGAAAAAATATTACCATATCACTCGTGAACCGTTAGCCCCGACAGCTCACATCTCATAGATGGGAATATAGGCATATCCGTCCATCTGGAGTATGGCAAGGTCATAAAAGACAGTCTCTGAAACGCTGACAAAGGGCAGAATGTTGTCTTTAGATACATTTTTTCGCAACATCGGGACCTGGCATTGCACGAACCTCATGCTGTCTTCATTCATTTCGAGAATAACTTTTTGGATGTCAGGCAGCTTTTCGATCCTTTCATCCGAGAAATGTGTTTTGCTTAGGGAATGTACGATAAATTTCGTGGCAGGGCCATGAATCACGATCACAAAATCAGGGATCTTTCCGTTATTGCGAATGACATCAGCTGTCTGCTTTATGAGTCCGAGTCTGTCCTCAAAGAGCGCCTCATTTCCGATGGTTACATCCCAGACGATTTTTACTTTTTTCTGATGCATCGTCTTTGCGCACGTCCCCATTAGGCATCACTCCTTAAATCATTAAAGATTGGCACTGGTTAGTCCCTTCTAACCCTTAAATTCACTGATCGGTCGACCCTTAAATTGACCTAAAGGCAGTTTGACGCCGGTTTCCTTGACTGCCTGTTCCAGTAATTTCGTATAGATAGCCCCTGGCAAAGGTTTGTCAATTGTGACAGCGCCGATCGAATGGAGAAACGTAAAGGCCTCATTGATATAATCCATGACCTTTTTGTCAAACCCTACCTGAGCGATTGCATTAACTTCCGATGTCTTGATGTTCTCATGATAACGGCCGTAAAGGGCTATCCAGAGGTCCTTTGTGGAAAAACCAGGCAGCTCTTGCGCAATAAGCTTTACAGTCTCATAAGGATCCTTTAGCATGAACTGGAGTGCCTCGATATCGGCCTTCAGCCATCCTTTTGCAACTTCTCTGTGATCGTCGATGAAATCCTTTCTCATCAGGATTACACTCCCTTCCTGCCATCCCCACTCGGCACCGGTAAAGACTATCCGTCCATGCCCTCCTTCTGAAATCTGCGCTACATGAGGTTGAAATCCCTGCGCTGCGTCAATCTTTTTAGATTGGAGGAGCGTTTTTACTATAGTTGGATCAAGATACTGAATTTCAGCCTTGATGTTAAACTTTTTTACCAGGCCGGTAACAAAACGGTCACCGCAAGAGCCTTTTCCCGAGACGCCTATTTTCTTTCCATCCATCCATTTTATCGTTTCATCCAAGCTCTTAAACTGTGGAGCGTCGCTCCTGACCATCATGTCGCCGCAAATCTGACCGGTATCGGAGAATAAATTTATCGAGACAATCCGTAAATCAGCAATATTCCTTTTTGTAGTGGCTACAAACCCAGGCGTGTCTCCGAGGTAACCTATCTGCAGTTTGCCGGCCAGCAGGTTATTTGCCACCGGGGCGCCAACAACATGCACATCCCAGTCTATCTTGCTTCCATGAGGAAGGTGTTTTTTCCATAGTTCACGATGTTTAACAATGGCACCTGACCATCCACCCACCCAACTCGGGAAATAACCGACACCTATGTTCACCGGCTTTCCTGCAGGGGGAGTTTGGGCAAATGCTTCGCGAATGGCCCAGCCGCTAGAAGATAAAAAAGCACTGATGCTCGCCAAGGTCAAACCCATGGCCAGGGACTTTTTCATAAATGTCCTTCGGTCCATTTTCCCTTTTTCGAACTCACTGATTAATTCATCCAATTCATCAAGCTTTCTCATTACTGCCTCCTTATTCCTGCAAGATTTATTTTGCTTCTTTAATCATGCATTAATTATGCCATCTGTTTTCTTGTCCATAAGCGTTCCTGTGAACCCCTATTGGGCTAAAATCTGGTGCATCGTATCACCGTTATCGGAAATACTGGTGCATTGTATCACCAACTCTGATATAGTAAAAAATTAAGAAGGAGCAATTACATGAAATCAGATCACCATCAGTCCCAAGTGGAATCTATTATTGAGGGTTCTCACGACGGAATAATCCTTGCAGACCATGAAAAGATCGTGAAGGTTAACGGCAGCTTTCTGCGAATATCAGGGCTTAAGAAAGGGAAAGTAGAAGGCAAGGCCATCAACGATCTGGCTGACAGTTCACACGTATGCCTGAAATCTATCAACGAGGTCTACCATCTCGTGCAACAGAAAAAAAAGAGTGTCACCATCATGCGGAAGATGAATCGAGGTAATGAAATCTATATTACCGGAACGCCTGCTTTCTGCGATGGCGATATTTACCACGTCACTGTGAATATACGGGACGTGACCGAACTGCAGTGTCTTCAGGAGCAGGTTTCGCGCCTGACAGCCCTGTACCTCTCGACTCCTGACAATACTATCGCTGCGGGACTGAGTGGCGAGAACATCATAGTGGAGAGTCCTGTGATGAAAGGCGTTGTCGATCTCGCGGTGAGAATGGCCTCTGTGGATGCGGTCGTTTTTATACATGGAGAGAGCGGAACTGGTAAAGAGGTGCTCGCGAGATTGATGCACCGGCTGAGCACTCGCAGCAAGGGGCCGTTCATATCGATCAATTGCGGCGCTATCCCCGAACAGCTCCTTGAAGCAGAACTCTTCGGTTATGAAAAGGGATCATTTACTGGAGCATCACGCGAAGGCAAACCAGGGTTATTTGAACTTGCAAACGGTGGAATCATCTTCCTTGATGAAATAGGGGAAATGCCTATGAGTCTCCAGGTTAAACTTCTCAAGGTCCTGCAGGATATGGAAGTCTACAGGGTTGGAGGTGTAAAACCTGTCAAGTTTGACGTCCGGGTCATAGCTGCGACGAATCGCAATCTGCGGGATATGGTCAAAGAAGGAAATTTCAGGGAAGACCTCTTCTACAGGCTTTACGTAGTACCCATTGAGGTGCCGCCCCTGAGGGAGCGGCGTGAAGACATTTTTCCTCTGACCTGGCATTTCCTGAAGCAGTATAACCAGAAATATAAACTGTCCAAGACCTTTTCATCCGAACTGATCGCGATGCTCGAAGCCTTTAATTGGCCGGGGAATGTGAGGGAACTGCAGAACATTGTCGAACGGCTCGTGGTGACGGGTGACTCGGATCTGCTCAAGCCTGAGCACTTGCCGCACAGCATTTATCAAAGAAGTGAAACAGAGGGGCTCTCGTGCAAAGACAGCGGGAAGTCTGGCATTGTCCACCTCTCCCACGCAAGAGAAGAGGCGGAACGGGCAACGCTGACCCAGGCACTGAAGATGAAGCAGACCACCCGGGAGGTCGCCCGTTTGCTCGGAGTAGACCACTCCACCATAGTCAGGAAACTTAGAAAGTTCGGATTAAGTGGTGCAGAAAAGCACCAAAAAAAGGATTCGCTCGATGAATGATCTCTTCCCTAAAAGCACAAGGTTCCCTTCGCTATGCTCGAAAGGCTTATGAGGTTCATAGCGCCCGCTGTCTTCACGCCTGGAAGAAGGTCCCGTTCTGAGACTTTTTTATTAGCCATGGTCTGTGTGCAGCACTGAATCTCGACTCCCACATCCATAGCCTCATGAAGTCTCTGGGCGATGGTTGGAAGGCCGGGCTTTGGGATCTCATTTTTTTCTAACCCACCTTTGATCATAATATCAACGGCGTTCTGGATGCAGTAGAGTATCGTTCTGTAATCGGCTGAAGCCGCGAGTGCTGCAAACATCAATGCCGACCTTACCCTCTCGACATTGTCGAAACCAGAAGCGCAGAGGATAATGAAGATATTTTCTGTAGATGGGTCGCCGCACTTGACCGGCGTTTGCCCCATATCTTCCTTGGGTAATTCATTTTTTGTTGTCATTACCGTTATCTCCTATGGTTTTTCTGTTGTCCTCTTAAATATACGGCAAGATGCATGCCATGATAGTAAACAGGTGTTATAGAAAAGATGCAGAAGTAATCTTAAAAAGGAGAAATGTAATGTTCTTGCTTTATTTGGCTTGCCAACAAATTTGTTTATAAAGCCGCTGCAATCTTATACAATAATCGCATGAATCTATTTGGCAGAAATAATGAACCGCAGCAGGATCCTGTGCTCGAAAAGCTGAAGGAAAGGATTTCTGATGTTGATCTGCGAAACCACGTAAAAGAGGTCCTGGACAGGGAGCTTGAACTGCTCTGCAGGATGGGGCCTTCAACATCAGAATACACCATAGGTCTGACGTACATCGAATACCTTCTTTCCATGCCATGGAAGACAAGGACTGAGGATATTCTTGACCTTGACCTGGCAGAGAGAATCCTTAATGAAGAGCATTACGGACTTGCTCAGATCAAGGAACGCATTCTTGAACATCTTGCGGTGAAAAAACTGAAGATGAGCAGGAAGCCGCAGATACTGGTTGTTGACGACGAGGAGATAGTCCGGCGAAATATGTCACATGTATTGACGAAGGAGAACTATAGTGTCGAGACGGCAAGGGACGGCCGGGAGGCGATGGCTGCCATAGAGAAAAAGGACTTTGATGTTGTGCTCAGCGATATTAAAATGGAAAAGATGGATGGCATGGTGCTCCTTCAGCATGTCAAGACGAGGTCTCCAGAGACGCAGGTTATCATGATGACAGGATATGCCACGATCAACGATGCAGTTGAGATCATGAAGAAGGGTGCCTTTTCTTATATAGCCAAGCCATTTAATATCGACGAAGTGCTGAAGACGATCAAGGGGGCTGTTGAGAGGCGCATGACGCGTCATGACAACAGGGCTTCTGTGCTCTGCTTCTCAGGTCCGCCTGGCACAGGAAAAACATCTCTTGGACGGGCAATAGCACGTGCACTGGGCAGGAAGTTCGTCCGCATATCTGTCGGCGGTATCAAAGACGAGGCTGAGATCAGGGGTCACCGGAAGACCTATTCGGGCGCAATGCCGGGAAGGATTATCGATGAGATCCGCAGGGCAGGGGTATGTAACCCGGTCATGATTTTGGATGAACTGGATAAAATCGGCCAGGACGTAAAAGGCGATCCTGCATCTGCGCTTCTGGAAGTGCTCGACCCTGAGCAGAATTCACAGTTTCTTGATCACTATCTTGATGTGCCCTTTGATCTTTCTGGGGTTATGTTCATTGTAACCGCCAATATATCGGACAATATCATGGCTCCGCTCAGGGACCGGATGGAGAGCATTCATTTCCCTGGATACACGGAAGAAGAGAAGGTGAAGATTGCGGCAGAATTTCTGGTGCCAAGACAGATCCGGGAGAACGGATTGACTGAGCATCCGCCCTGCTTTTCGATGGATACCCTGCAGAAGATTGTTAAGGAATATACCCATGAGGCTGGGATTCGCAATCTCACACGGACTATTGCATCTCTCTGCCGGAAGATCGCAAGAAAGAGTCTCCAGTCGGTGGACAAGGATCAGGCGGTGACCATAACACCTGAATTGGTCGAGAGCATGCTCGGCCCGAGACAATACGTATATGAGGTGGCAGAAGAGCAGGACAGAATAGGCATTACCACTGGTCTTGTCTGGACAGATATCGGCGGCGAGATCATTTTTATCGAAGCAGTGATGATGGCAGGAAAGCAGGAACTGATCCTGACCGGATCTCTTGGCGATATAATGAAAGAGTCAGCCCGCGCTGCCATGAGTTATATCAGGAGTAATGCTGCGCAGTTCGGCATTGACGAACATTTTTTCAAGAACCATGATATTCATATCCATGTGCCTGCCGGTGCTATTCCCAAGGACGGTCCTTCAGCAGGCATTACCATAGCGCTTGCGCTCCTGTCGCTGCTTACCCGCCGAGCTGCACGCCGTGATGTAGCTGTCAGCGGGGAATTAACACTGAGCGGCAGGGTCCTTCCTGTGGGAGGGATCAAGGAAAAACTTCTTGCTGCGAAAAGGGCAGGGGTGAAGCGTGTAATTCTGCCTCTTAAGAACAGGGTTGATATCGAGAGCCTTTCTCCTGAAATACTCAAAGACCTTGAGGTCAGTTACATAGACAGGATAAGCGAGGCAGTTGAACTCATTCTGAAACCCAGAAACTGATCGAACGCTGTTATTTTCTGCTGAGAAATGACAGCCGCAGGCAGGAAAATGCCCCGCTGAACGGGGCATCTAACATTGTCTATGGCCTATGAGTATGAGGGATTAACCTGGAACTACCTCTCTTAGTGGCCTCCTGATTTAAGTATGCCAGATGCGGCGAGCACGAGCACCAGAACCTCGATGATAGCAAGCACAGCGTAAACCGTATCTTTCTTTCTGAAGAGGATAGGAATGATCCTCAGGTAGCAGATGATAGTGACACCCGAGAGGAAGGCGATGCCTATGAAATTGAGAAAATCGCCCTTGCCGAGCTGGTAGATCCAGTACCAGCCCGTATGAATGTTTGTTGCCGTGAGATACTCTTTTACCGGCATGGACCAGTATTTTGGCAAGTCGCTTACTGGTACGTGAGGGGTGAAGATGCCGAGTAAGTACATCGCGAATGAAATGACCAGCATGAGCAGTCCGATCTTCATACCGATATCAAGAAGCTTTGCATATTCAAGCTGTTCTTCTGTTGCCTTTAATTTATCAGCCATTATTTCCTCCCTAATTCCAGATTTCAAGACCCTTGAGCAATGCTCTCAGTCCTGCGAATGACAGCAGTCCGATAACCATATACCGGATCGCTGTTGGTTTTGTTTTTGCCAGTATCCTTACGCCAACAAGCGAGCCCAACATAATGCCGATGATCGATGGGACGACCATCATCGGCAGCACTGCGCCATTGTTGACATATATCCAGGCAGCAGAGGTGTCTGTGATCGAAAGCAGGAACTTGCTTGTTGCAACAGAGACCTTAAGAGGTGCGCCCATCATCAGGTTTAAAACCGGCACATTGGCCCAGCCTGCGCCGAGACCGAACATGCCAGCCATAACGCCGATAATAATAAAGGTTGCAAGGCCCTGTGGGGTTCTGTGAATCTGCCAGTTGATGTTTTCGCCCAAAGAAGGCTCATAATATACGCCGCTAATCCTGAGCGCTGTTGAAAGGTTGTCCGGCTTCTGCACATCAGGGAACTCTGATTTCTTTGCCATGAGCATAATAGCAACAATACCGAGGATAGTCCCTCCGAGGGCAATGTTTACCACTTTTGCCGGCATTGCGAGGCCGATCATGGCACCGACAATTGCGCAGGACGATGCAATCAGCGCAACCGGCAGGGCCAGTCTGAGATCAGCCATGCCCTTTTTGAGCAGACCTGGGCCTGCAGCAAGTGCCCCGGCCAGTGCAACCAGAAGGCCTGCGCCCCTCACAAAATCGATGTGAAACGGGAAAAAACCTCCGATGATCGGAACGAACAATACACCACCACCAACGCCGCCCAAAACCGCTGCAATGCCGAGAAAGAATGTCACTACAAAGAGTATAAGAGGCCAGGCCCACCACGGCATGGATGACTGGGTATCAGTTGGCAGCGCCTGGTCAGCAGCCAGGACATTACCTACAGAAAAAAAGATGAGCAATAGGGCTACAAACCCTACTACTGCTAAAACAGATCTTGATCTCATATTGACGAATCCTCCATCAGAAATAAATTTATATGAACTCGTACATATTGCGGAGTTGCCGGAAACTTCTTGTTTGCCGGCAGGATCACTTCTCTTTTGCATAATTTTCAGGGCAGTTCCATGGCGCCAATGAATGAAGCAGTGTGCTGATCGTGAAATAAAGAAAGATAAAAAAACTGCTACCAGCCTTTGCTTCTGAGAAGATCCCTGACTTTTTCCTCCGCTTTCTTTTCGATCAGAAGAACTTTCTTCTGCTTTGCTTCTCCGATCTTTGCCATCAGTTTATTGATATCAACCGGTTTTTCGAGAAAGTCCAGTGCCCCTTCCTTTATCGCCTCAACGCCTTTTTCGAGCGATGCATGGCCGGTCAGGATGATCACCTGAAGATCGGGATTCTCTGCCCTCAGCTGCCTGAGGGTCTCCAGGCCACCCATTCCAGGCATAGCAAGATCAAGCACGATTGCATCGAGTTCCTTGCCCCTGGTACGGCTGATCGCCTCTTCGCCTGAAACTGCTGTTTCGATCGTCAGGCCTCTGCTCTTCAGTCTCTGGGAAAAAACGTTCAGGAACTGCTCTTCATCGTCAACGAGTAAGATATTTGCCTTCAATTCCTCGGTCATGGTATCCGCTCCTTCCGCATTGGTTGATGGATTATTCGTCTTTCTTGATTATCTTTTGAGCTGTATCCATGTCTCCGCCCTCGGCAAATGCAATCGCAGTCATGGCCCGCTCGAGTTTTTCCATAAAGGCTTCGTTGATCTTGGCAACCAGGAGATCGAGGTCCGCCGGTTTTCTGAGAAAGTCAAAGCCGCCGAGTTTGCGGGCCTCTGTCTCGTCTTTGTCTGTTCCATGTCCGGTCAGGACAATGACCTGGATGTGTCTGTGGATCTGTTTGATCTCTCTCAGTACATCGATGCCATAGAGTCCAGGCATCTTCAGGTCTAGCACGATGACATCAGGTTCGATCTTCTTAATATATGCAAGCGCCTGTGCGCCGTCATAGACCGTGTCTACGTGCAGTTCGCGCATTCTCAGACGTTGCGCGAGAGTGTCGACAAATTCAACCTCATCGTCGACCAGTAGAACTTTTATGTCCTTGTTCCGTTTCATTGCAGACCCTCCAGAAAATGAGTTGGCGCTACTGAACTATATATATTTATGCTTTCATGGCAGCAACGCGGTTGCCGGGTGCAGTGTGAGCATCCAGTGCGCTCGCTGTCTCCCTTGTAATTCGAATTCGCAAGCTATTATATAAGCAATACTATCCAGAATGCAATTGTTATAATGATACTATTTCTTATCCAACTATATGATTTTCTTATGTTTACGGTTCTGAGCACGACGCCTGAACCGGCATTGTCAGGATGAGAGATTCCCCTGCTCTTGAGAGTGTGAGGCCCAGGAAATCTGCTGCGTTACGGCCGGCATCTTCGGGACAGACGCGCTCGGCAGCAGCCGCGAGACCTGATCCTCCCCTCGGCTCAGCAATGATGGAGATTTCATTGTTTGCGACTAGGATACGCCAGAGAATTGTTCCGCTGTCACCGAGACGCTCGGTTGCTGATTCGAACATGCAGAAGAGGATCATCTGCACCATCGACGGATTGTTCATTACATCTGGAATGGCAGTAGTGGTCTCGGTCTCAAAAGAGACCCTTTTTTGGTGCGCCAGGCGATGAATGAGCACGAGCAGTTCCTGAAGCACATCTTGAATCCGGAAGGAAGAGGCAGGGGTATCCATCCTGTGGCAGAATTTGTTGAAAAAAGTGATAACGCTTGTCGATTTATCGATCTGCTGATGAATCGAGCGGAGGGCGGCCAGATACTGGCCGTTGTCATCTTTGTTCGGGACTTTGCCGATTTCGATCAGGTCGTGGACGAGGCCTGAATATTCCTTGATGATCGCGAGGTGGTTCTTCACCTCATGACTGAACGTGGCGAACACCTTGCCCAGAAACGCCCGGTGCAGGTCGCCCAAGTGATTTGCTGTGGCTGAGGATCTGTCTGCTTCCATACGTGATTAGCCTTTCTCCGTGTCCTCTGTGAGGGCCTCGATCTTTTTTGTGAGTTCGCCGATATTAATCGGTTTCATGATATAGTCTGCTGCGCCGGACTCTATTGCAAGCCTGACAGAATCAGGATCGCCGTGGCCTGTCTGCATGATCACTGCGATAAATGGTCGTATCTTTTTTATATTACGCAGTACCTCAATTCCGTCGCTGTCAGGCATCTTGAGATCAAGGAGGATCACATCAGGGTTATGGGCCTCAATCATGGAAAGGACTTCATGGGCGCTGAATACCGGGATGGCAGAATATCCTCGAATCTCAAGCCGTTCTGCAAGCGCAGAGGCAAATTCGACCTCATCGTCGACAATGAGTATTGTGGTCTGGTGCATCAAATCTCCTTTTTCGCATGAATTTTCAGCGGAATCCTGATCCGGAACGATGTGCCTCGGCCGACTTCGCTCTCAACGGTGATCTCGCCGCCGAGCCGCCGCACGATTCCATACGTGATCGACAGACCGAGGCCTGTGCCCTTTCCCTTTTCCTTGGTCGTGAAGAAGGGCTCGAAGATGCGCTTGATGCGATCCTCCGGAATACCCGGGCCGTTGTCAGCAATGACGACTGCAACAGCATCGTCACCATCGGTCAGAGAGGAAACGATGATCACCCCGCCTTCCTCAACCGCGTCGATCGCGTTCTTGATAATATTCAGCAGCACCTGCTGAAGCTGGGCCTTGTCGCTCGCGACTGCCGGGAGAAAGGAGTCGAGAAAGCGCTGGATACGGATCTTCTTGGCAGTGATTTCCTGTCCAAGAAATCCGAGAACATCGCTGACTGCGGTGCTTATATCGAACGCCTCGACCGTTGTCTCCATGCCTCTGGCAAAACCGAGGAGCCGATGAGTAATTGTACGGCATCGGTTAACGCTTTCGAGTATGGAGGAGATGATGTCGAGATACTTGTCCTTTCTCGGCACATTCTTCGAGAGCTCCATAAGATCCTGCATCAGGCCTGCCTTTTCGTTGATGATCGCAAGGGGGTTGTTGATCTCATGGGCAACGCCAGCGGCGAGGGTGCCTAAAGAGGCCAGCTTTTCGGCTTCAACGAGCTGTCGCTGCTTTTCATGCAGATTCTGAACCGCAAGTTCGAGGGAGCCCATGGTCTCATTCAACTGCCTGCCCATATCATTGAACGACTGGGCGAGTGAGGCGATCTCGTCGTGTCCCCTGATCTGGTTGACCACCGAAAAATCTCCCTCTGCCATCCGCTTGGTGCTTTCCTCGAGTGAAAGAATTGGAATTACAATGCTTTTTGCGAGCTTGACGTTGATCGCGACGCCGACAGCGAGCACGGTGAGAAGAGCTAAGACGAGCAGCTTTCGCGACAGGGCGAGGATGGCGTTTACATCAGCGCGCTCCTTGGCAGAGAGGTTGGTCGTGAAAAGTTCTATGGCCCGGGCATGTTCGATGATGGCGTTATGTATTTCAGCTTCGCGTGTGTGCAGCAGATGAAGCCGCTCCACAAGCATGCCATAGCGGCCGAGATCGTCTCCCTGGGGCATGGCGACAAAGGACTCCTGGAATACCTTGAAGGAACGGGAATCCTTTTTCAGCAGGAAGTCCTTCTCCAGTTGACGCAGGGCGATAAAACGCTGAAGCAGTTCATCCCTCAATTCCTTCTGAAGCCTCTGGCCGGCAGCCACTACCATGCGCGCAAGGTCCGACTGTGCCCGGTGGATTTCGACTATCTCATTGATTTTCTTTTCGTAGGAGCCGATAGAGTTCTTTAATTCCATGTATTTGGCATTGCCGATATCGAGAATAATCTCGCGCTGAATGCCGTCGATATTCTGTTTCAGGTTTGCGAGAAAGCTGCTCAATAAATCGATATGGTCCTTGTCGCGAAAGAGGAGGTAGTTCTTCTCATGACGGCGGATTTCGAGCAGGGTATTCGTGATATCGTCAGCCACCTGGACAAGCTGCAGCCGGTTGGTGATGGTGCTGAGGTCCTTATACGCAACAAAACCGATGATCGCAGCGAGCAGGACGTAGATCGCAAAGGCAAAAAGCAGTTTGTCGCGTATCTTCATGGTATCAGATTATACTCCAGCGAATGATCAAATGCGAGTGCCGGAGTATGCTCGTAAGTAACCCTTCAGTAAAGCGCGGACGAATCATAACCCCTCCTCGCCTCCCCTTATTCTTAAGTGGAGGAATATGACCCCCCTCTTGAGGTAAGAGGGGGAAGGGGGCGTTATGTGCCCCTGTCCACTGAAGCATTACGCTCTTACCGCGCTTACGGGTAATGTACATCTCACGGCGCTCAGCATACTAAGGAGTTCATAGTGAGGAAGACAGTCAATTATCAAATCCCTCCTATCATCCCTTTGTCAAAGGGAGGTATCATGCCCCTCTTTGGCAAAGAGGGGTGAAGGGAGATTTTTTGTAGATAACATATAACCAATGCACTTATTAGTACTGCCGTAGACATGAATACTCAATGAAGCAGTCTGTATTGGACAATGTAGGCTGCCACACCTGCGAAATACCCGGCAAGGGCGAGCGGTCCGATGCGGCGGGCATACCAGAAGAACTCGATCTTCTCCAATCCCATGGCTGCCACACCTGCAGCTGAACCGATGATCAGTATGGACCCGCCGGTGCCTGCGCAGTAAGCCATGAACTCCCAGAGAAATGAGTCCGGAGGAAACTGGGCCAGCGGGTACATGCCCATGGAAGCAGCCACCAGAGGAATGTTATCCACGATTGCGGAAACAAGGCCGATGATAATGACGATCACGGACTGGTTGCCGACCTTGACATCGAGCCACTGGGCCAGGGATGGAAGCATGCCATTGGCAGAAAGGGTTGCCACCGCAAGCAGGATACCGATGAAGAAGACCACTGATGCCATATCAATGCGTCTGAGCGCTTTACTCAGAGTAAGATGTTCCTTTTCCTCTGGTTGCTTTTCTCGGTGCAGGATATTACCCACCAGCCAGAGCACCCCAAGCGCAAACAGGATGCCGAGATAAGGGGGCAGATGCGTAACTGCCTTGAATATTGGAACGAAGATCAGGGAACCCATACCCATAAAGAACATCAGGGTCTTTTCGAACTGAGAGGTATTGGTGATGCCATTTTCTATCTTCTCTGGAGGCACAACATTGCCCTTGAGCATAAAGGTGGCAATGACAAGAGGGACCACCATATTGACAGTTGAAGCGAGAAACGTGGTCTTCATGATATTGACTGTTGTGATCTGTCCGCCGATCCAGAGCATGGTAGTGGTCACATCGCCGATAGGAGACCAGGCGCCGCCGGCATTGGCCGAAATTACGATAATGCCAGCGAAGAAGAGGCGTTGTTTGTAGTCCTTAAGCAGGCGCTTCATCAGTGCAACCATCACGATGGTGGTGGTCATGTTGTCAAGAATCGAAGAGAGATAGAAGGTGATGAAACCTATGATCCAGAGCAGGCTCGATAGTTTGGTGGCCTTGATGCGTGAGGTGATCACCTCGAACCCGCCATGAGCATCGGTCACCTCGACAATGGTCATGGCGCCGATCAGGAAGAATACGATGGCTGCGGTTTCAGCCAGCTTTTCTGTGAGCTGGTGGGTTACGCCCTCGACTCCAAGGGGGCTTGCGAACGAATATAGGGTCCACATTAACCCTGCGGCTATCAGGGCTGTGGCAGACTTGTTGATTTTGATGGGATGCTCGAGTGCGATCATTGCGTAGCAGAGCAGAAAGACGACTGCGGTCATGGTCATCATGAATTGACTCCTCCGTATGTAAGAACTGCGTTTTATTTACCGTATCAAAGGAGGAGCGTTCAGAGATAAATGGGCGAACATATTTGCTGGTGAGGTAATAATAGATAGAACTAAATTAAGAACACTAGTGGAAGGTAAGGCTGTAGCACCCATCGCATCCTTTCTGTCAGTCTCCACCCAAGATGAACCCGATAAAATCGGGCTTGTGCTTCATTATTTTACGTAATACTCGTCAGCAGATAAACCGTTAATCTCATCTGCTGACAACTGATCGCTTATTACCGGCTGCTATATTTTCAGAACATAATATCTCAGCCATACATAAATTGTTGCCATAAAGACGGTCAGGATCATAATCGGCATGCCATACGCCATAAACTTCATGAATGATATTTTTTTGCCTGCCTTTTCCGACATGCCGACAACAATAACATTTGCAGATGCTCCGATGGCAGAGCCATTTCCGCCAAGACAGGCGCCGAGCGCAAGCGACCACCAGACAGGCATCAGGTCAGGGTGCTGCAGAAGTTGAACGCCTGAAAGGTCAGGCCAGAGTTGTCTGGCCATATCCACGATCAAAGGATTCATTGTGGCCACATAGGGGATGTTGTCAACAATAGCAGAGGCAAAGGCTGAAAACCACATTATAACCATGGAGGTGGCGAACATATTACCCTGCGTCAGTTCGAGGATCTGAAGCGACATCCATTTGATCAGGCCAACCTTTACCACACCGCCGACTATGATAAAAAGCCCCATGAAAAAGAAGATGGTCGGCCATTCTACCTCTGCAAGGATATGGTGCGGCTCGTGCGTCTTTGAAAGGAGAAGGAGCAGCCCTGCGCCGAACAGCGCGACAGTTGCAGGCTGAAAGTGGAGCACACCATGAAATATGAAGCCGGTTAAGACTATGCCAAGCACTACAAGAGACTTTGTAAGCATTACCGGGTCTTTTATAGCATCATTTTCATTCATATTCATGATGCGCTGCTTTAACTCATCTCGTGTTACGAGCTTTTTCCCCCAGATGAGTTTAATAACAATGATATATACAACCATCATGACTATGACAACAGGGGCCAGATGATAGATAAAGTCCATGAAATTGAGCTGGGCCTTTGAAGCGATCATTATGTTAGGCGGATCTCCTATGAGGGTTGCTGTCCCTCCGATATTCGATGCAAAGGCGCAGGACAGGAGATACGGGACAGGGTCAACATCGAGCGCGTCTGCAATGAGTAATGTAACAGGTGTGATTAAAAGCACGGTGGTAACATTATCAAGCAGCGCGCTTAAAACAGCGGTAACAACAGCAAATATGGCCATTATCCTGAAGGGCTCACCTTTGCCTAATTTGGCGCTCTTGATCGCGATGTATTCGAAGACTCCGGTCGGACGCATCAGGTTGATAATGACCATCATCGAAATGAGCAGAAATATGACGTTCCAGTCAATGCCGAACTCTTCCAGATGAAACGCCTCGTGCTGTTCAAGGATCTTCAGCACGAGCATCAAGCCTGCGCCGAATATTGCGATGATCGTTTTGTGGATCTTCTCGGAGATGATTACTGCATAGGCGAGCAGGAAAATTACAGTTGCAGTCCAGAAGGCTGTGTCCATCACAAAGGGCTGCGCTGCGGTCACTGTCTCGGTTGTCATCTGCAGACTCCTTCCGCCCCTTTATCCATGGCACGTGTAATTTCGTAGAACACGTCCCGTTCATACAACATGCCGACCACCTTACCGGTCTTGTCGATAACAGGAAGGCGTTTTACATTGCTTTTCAGCATATGATCAACACATTCCATAAGTGGCGCCTCATCCGGCACGGTAATGATATCTGTTGTCATAACATCAGATACATGCTTGCATGCCGCCTTTTTTGCGAAATCCTCAACCATGCCGTCCCATGTAAAATCGCCGAGGTTCATAAGAGACATATAGGAAGGGAATACAGCCTTCAGTATATCGCCGATCGAAAGAAACCCGATCATTTTACCGGATTGATCGAGGACCGGAAGTCCTTTTACACCAACTATTTCTTCCCCCCGCTTCGCTGTCTTCAGTAGATGAGCAGCTTGTACAAGCGGCATTTCAGGTGTCAAGCACTCATGAAGTGGAATCATCAAATCTTTTGCTTTCATGGTTTCTCCTTTTCAAAATCGATTACTTCCATCACTTCATTGACAACAGCATATGATGCGACGGGGTAGATATAGTTGCAGCTTGGGCCATGTATCTGAATGCCGGTGAACATGGCATAGTCGCTCTTCCTGCGGTCCACAACAGTATTCAGGGCATACTCAATATCTTTTTGTATGACCTTCTGCGTTGTCATGGTCAGTGCAAGCAGATCAGGTATCTCGCCATAGGGTATTTCCCTCAGCAGCCGTCTCTTGAGCAGGTTCTGCTCAATATCCACGTCGTCAAGGGAAAGATTGAGTTTGCCCGAGGTCAGTTCCTTCTGGAACGCGATCAGCGCTCCGCACGCGCTTGATTCACCCTCTCTGCCGGTCCTGGTGCAGGCACCGAGCCTGCCGTCGCTGTCGATCGCGATATGTGGCAGTGCGTAAAAAACGTACCGCTCCTTTCCATCGACATTCGGTGAATGATGCATGGCTGCTGCAAGGCCGGTCTGGCCGGCAAAGAACATCCCGGCGAGACTCGATAGATTAAAGGCCTCTCCCCACATATGCTTGATGATGCTCCTCAGTGTCTGGGAGATCTCGTCGCGGCAGAGGCAGACCGATGCAATCGCAGTTTCATTTGAGAAGTCCCATTTCTTCAGGGCGCCGTAAGACTGCTTTACATAGTCGACTTCAGAGTAGACCTTGCCGAAATACTGGTTCAGAATTTTATTAAATTCCATGCATTCTCCCTAACTGAAACAAGCCGCTTATTTTATAGTAATCGGCATGCCCATGAGCGGCCAGATCACAGCAGCTGCCAAAGCAACGACGGCCATGAGCACGATGCTGGCAGGGATGCCGGCAACAAAGAACTGGCCGGTCGTGAACTGTTTTGATTCATAGGCAATGGCATTCGGCGCTGCCCCGACCAGCAGCAGAAACGGCATTCCTGCAGTCACAAGCGAGGAGTAGAGGATCACCTCAGGAGCTACGCCGAGATACGGGGCAATAACGAGCGCGACCGGCAGGGATATTGCTATGGCAGCGACATTCATAATGAAGTTCGTCATAACCATGACAAAGAAGGATATGCCGAGCACAAATACGAACCAGTTAGATTCCTTGAACATGACGAGCCAGTTGATAGCGAGCCACTTTGCTGCCCCGGTTTCCCAGAGGCAGAAGCCGATGCTCATGGCCCCTGCAAAGAGCAGGATGATGTTCCAGGGTATCTCCTCAAGTTCCTTGATCGTGAGGACCTTAAAGATGAAGAAGATCAGGGTCGAAACCAGGACGATCGCCGATTTGTTAAGCACCTGCAACGCAGGCATGAACGACTGGAGCGAAAGAACGACGATGACGCCAAGTACCACAGTTGAAACAAAAATCTCCTTCCCGGATACAGGCCCCATTTCCTTGTACAGCTTGCCTGCCTTTTCCCTCAGACCGGGAATCGTCTTTTTCTCAGGCTTGAACATGATCATCATCATGCCCCAGATAAGAAGGACCATGAGCCAGCCGATGGGGAACATGTATTTAGAGAGTTCGAAGAAGGAGATGGAGCTTCCGACAATATCCTTGTAAAAGCCGATGGCCACAGCTCCTCGGGCAGCGCCGAGCAGGGTGATGGTGCTTCCTGCACCTGCGACAAAGGCCATGCCTATGAAGAGGCCTTTACCGAATTTTGTCGGTTTATCGCCCTCGCCGTACAGCGAATAGATCGCCATGAGTAAAGGAAACATGGTTGCTGCAACTGCAGTGTGCGCCATGATATGCGTCAGCGCAGCAGTGACGACCAGACAGCCGAGATAGATCATGCTCGTCTTTTCGCCGACGATCGTGAGCATCTTGTACGCGAGCCGCTTGGTCAGACCTACCTTGGTAAATACCATGCCGATGACGATCGAGCCGAAGATAAACAGCACGGATGGGTCCATGAAGTCTTTGAATGCAACCGACGCGGGCCTGATCAGAAAGAGAGCCTGAAAAACGCCGATGGCCAGGCTCGTCACCCCGATTGGTATGACTTCAAATATCCACCAGGTACTGGCAAGGAGGAAGAGGGCCAGGGCTGCCTTGCCCTGCGGAGTAAGTACAAAATGCGCGCCCTTTGGATCAACCGCGTCCGGGAGTTGCCCCATGCCGTTGAGTGTAAAGAAAAAGCCAAGGCCAAGCAGGATGAAGAAGGTCCGCTTCCAGTCAAAAGGTAGTTTAAATGCTGCAACCCCTATTTGCTGTGGCGGTTCCGGCAACCCGCCTTTTAATTCTCTTTCCTTTTCCTCCATCTATGCACCCCCACGCTGCAATAAAATCATATTTGAAAGTTCATCAAAGACTTCGATCATTCTTACAACGCCTACCAGTTTTTTCTTGTTCTCCAGAACAGGCAATAAAACAAGATCATGGCGAAGCATGAGATACGCAGCCTTTGTGATAGGATCCTCCTGATCAACAAAAAAATTGGCAGGGACCATAATCTCGCTTACCGGTTTTTCGACCATTTCCTTTGATTCTGAGCTGAAAAGGGAGTCCCAGAGAACTGCAAGGCCTACTTCACTCTCTTCAGGGACCTGGGCCTTTGTAGTTGGTTTGAGAAACCTGGGTTCCAGACCTTTGAGGATGTTGATATGGGTCAAGGTTCCCATAAAATTATATTTTTCATCAAAAACAAGTATCACAACAGGTCTGATGCATTTTTCGCTCTCGAGTACTGTTCTCTTGATGATCTCCATGGCCTGTTTCATGGAAAACCAATGAGGAACATGAGGAAACTCAAAGACATCCACCATAATATCTTTTACTGTTTTTACATCACCCATGCAAAACCCTCCTGTTATATATTATTTATAAAGACTGTCGTTCGAGTTCTATGAAGAACTTGAATCTGTCCGGTCTCTTGAAAGAGCGGGTGTATTTTAGCTGCGTGTCGCCGGAAAAAACCAGTTGCTCGAGGAGTAAAACTGAGCAATCTTCTTTTAGTTCAAGAAGCCCGCATTCAGATGGGGGCGGACAGGAAAGACTGATGTAGTCCTGAACTTTTGTGAAGCGAATGCCGTACTTATTTTCGAGCAGTTCATGAAGTGAATTGTTCTCGAGGTCATCATCAAGCAGTGACGGACATATATGATGCGGGATAAACGTCTCTTGCAGAAGTACCGGTTCATTGTTAACAAGGCGCAGACGTTTAAGGTAAATGATATGCCGGTCATCAGGGATATCGAGTTTTATGTCAAGGTCATCTGAAGGCATCATGATGGTGAGGGCGAGCACCTTTGTGGTGATCTTCACACCTGCCTCGAGCATGAGTTCCCTGAAACTGGTGACCATCGAGAGGCCGGCAGGAATGATCCGTTTGCATACGAAGGTGCCTTTCCCCTGAAGGCGCTTCAAATATCCCTGCCTTGCAAGCTCAGCTACAGCCTGCCGCACAGTCGCTTTACTTAAATCATAGATTGTGCAGAGGTCCTGCTCTATAGGGATTTGCGAATCAACAGCCCATTCTCCGCTTTCTATCCTCTGCCTCATGATTTCGTAAAGCTGCATATACAGCTTAGTTGGATCATCTCTATTAATTGTAATTGCCATGCATAAGATTATAACATCCTGATAAATAAAAGCAAGACATTATAAGATTATAATGATAAGAATTTTAATGAATCTGCTATAATTCAACAATGTTTAATTTTTTTAAGAAGAAAAAGAAGGTAAACGAACGCGGGCAGGAGATTTCCAAGCAGGAGCGGTTCCGGCAGAAATACACTGCTTTTCAGCAGCTCCTTCATGAAAACAATCATGCTCTTGAAATTATGGCGGATATTGAAGAGAAGATGACCGGAGAATATCTCTTTGATATTAATTATATTACTGGGCGAGTATCAGCAATTTCTGAAAGCATGAGCCGGCTTGTCAATCATCTTAATGATCTTTCTCATGGCAAATATGCACAGCTTCGCAGATCCTATGAATCCATTAAAGACCGCATTGACGCTGCATTGCAAAACCGCATGGAAATCCCGCAGGCAGAGGATATCCTGCCACTGCAACAGATGCAGGCAGGCATGACACTGGTTGCAGGTGGAAAGATGGCGAACCTCGGTGAGATCAGGCATTTTCTCAATATTCCCGTGCCTGAAGGTTTTGTGGTCACCTCATCAGCATTCAAGCGCTTCATGGAGCATAGTCAGTTACAGGAAAAACTGAGCAACAGGCTATCGGGTTTGAACATAAAAAACATGGTTGAGATACAGGAGGCTTCCCGGGCAATACAGGAGATGATCATTGCAGCAGACCTGCCTCCTGAGGTTGAACGCCACATCCTCGAAGCCACACATGATCTCTTCAGCAGATCTAAGCAAAAGCAGGGTTTCTCTGTTCGGAGCAGCGCAATATTTGAAGACGGCGATTTTTCTTTTGCCGGCCAGTACGAAACCTTATTGCATGTGAAGCCTGACAGGATAATCCGGTCTTACAAAACAGTCATTGCAAGCCTTTTCAGTCCACGTGCCATTTTCTACGCAAAAACCAAGGGTTTTTCTGAAGGAGACATGGTCATGGCTGTGGGTGTTATGGAGATGGTGTCTGGCCGTGCAGGCGGGGTCCTGTACACGCGTGACCCTAATGATCCGGGCCGTAATGTGATGATCATAAACGGGGCCTGGGGGCTTGCCAAAGCGGTTGTTGACGGGAAGATGAAGACTGATACGTTTGTGATCGAAAGAAACTCAGGTGCTCTGCTTGAAACTAACATAGGCGAGAAAAGTCATATGTATGCAGCCGGCATTGGCGGTGGCTTACATGTCGCGGAGGTCGAAGAACAGTTACACAATGCACCTTGTCTGTTAAAAACAGAGATTGGCGGACTTGTCCGGTACGCCCTTGACCTTGAAACGCACTATGGCAAGCCGCAGGACATCGAGTGGGCAATAAGCGAGTCAGGCGAGGTCTTTATTCTTCAGGCAAGGCCCCTGCGTCTGATGAAACAGGAAGCAGCCACTAAAATCCCGCGTCGAATAGACGGGTATGCTGTTCTGATTGATAAAGGCGTCATAGCAAGCAGAGGGGTTGGCGTTGGCCCGGTATATTTCGTTCGCTCCGACGACGATTTGCAGGGATTTCCTGAAGGAGCAGTCCTTGTATCCCGGGCGACTTCAACAAGATTTGTCACGGTCATGGACCGGGCTGCAGCAATTATTACTGATATAGGAGGAGCAACCGGTCATATGGCTTCGCTTGCCAGGGAATATCAGGTCCCTGCGATCCTGAACACTGACTCAGCCACACGGGTTCTGCAGCAGGGACAGGAGATTACGGTCGACGCGTTTCATTGCACTATTTATGAAGGAAGAGTTCTCGAACTGATCGATTATGCTGCGCAAAAGAAGAAGTCATTTCAGGAGACGAACCTCTTTCATATGCTTGACAGGGTAATAAAACATATCGTTCCGCTGCACCTGCATGATCCTGAAGCTGCATCATTCAGTCCTGACAACTGCATCACCTATCACGACATTACCCGATTTGCCCATGAAAAGGCGATGGCTGAGATGTTCGGGCTGAGCGATACTGATTCCATGGAGAAGGAGGAAACGATCTCACTCAATGCCGGCATCCCGGTCGATGCACACCTGCTGGATGTGGAGGGAGGGGTGCGGGAAGGGACACGGAAGGCAACGCCTGAGGACATTCTGTCTGTTCCTTTTATACCTTTTTTAAAGGGCATGATGGCGATGAAATGGCCCCAGCCGAGGGCTGCAGACGCAAAAGGATTTTTCAGCATGATGGCACATACTGCATCCATTCCTGAGGCGCAGCTTCAGGAGACCGCGCTCAGGAGTTTTGCTATCCTGTCCGGCAGGTACATGAATTTCAGCATACGCCTGGGCTACCATTTTTCGATGGTCGAGGCCTTTGCCGGTGACACGCTGAACGACAATTACATCAAGTTCTTTTTCAAAGGGGGAGGAGCTGCGCGCGACCGCAGGCTGCGCAGGGTACGCCTGATCAGCGATATTCTCAAACTGATGGACTTCAGAGTGACTCTTGTAGAGGATGTAATCGATGCCCAGCTCCTGAAGTTCAACAGGCAGGCGATTGAGCAAAGGCTTGAGCTCATGGGCAAGATGACTGCTTTTACAAAGCAGCTTGATATGGCCATGTTTAACGACGATATCACGGACTATTACAGGGACGAGTTTGTCCGCGACCATATGCAGAAGCTCGATATGGGTCAGTAACTGCGACGATGGGACAAGGTCGTTGAGTTTTGGCAATAAACCACAGTACAAGATTTCTTTAGTAATAAATCCCGATTCTGTTGCGGCAAATAGTTCTTGTCTCCTATGGTCATATCATACTATCATTAAGGCATTTATTGAGGGGAATGAGAGAGGCGATTAGCTCATGCAGGACAGGTGCGGTTTCGTGTAAGATTCAGGTTATAACTTACACTATCCCGAAGCTTTTAAGAAGCGCGGGGTTAAAAGTCTTCTTCCATATTCTTCAGCATTTCAGCAGGGTTATCGAACATAACCTCTGAACAGCTAAAAAAACTGCCAGACGTAAGCTTCTTTTTGCGGGCCGGCAAATCAAAACATAAAGAGAGTGACGGGGATGACGATATTGTTGCAGCAACGTTGAAATTTGAAGGGGCAACATCAAATGTAGTGAATATATTTGATGTTGCCCCAAAAAAATGAAGATGTTATGGGGTTGTTACAGGTCCCATCATACCACTACCAGAACCCATGCCGGTGCCGGGTGTTCCAGTCATGCCGGTGCCATGCGTTCCTGTCTTGCCAGTGCCTTTACTATGACCTGAGCCTCCATGGCCCTTTGCAAATGCAGTTGTCATGAGACTCAGTGCAAATACAATTCCCAATACGACGATTAAGCTTTTCTTCATTCGAATCACCTCCCTTATCCTCTGAGACTTTGTTCTCCGAACATGCAGAGAATCTGCTTCCTTCAGAAGCTTAGCAGTCTGGTATGTATAAATAATGAATTGTGTGTTAACTTTATTTCATAACGTAATAGATGTTTCATAAGAAATATGGCATGGTCGATGCCGAAACAAGGATCGTGATCTAATCGCAGCAGACGTTGATTAAGAGAAGCAATCCACGTGAAATGACGTTAAGCAGATGCTCGATATACTGTCCTGTAATTTGCCGCAACGAGGTCTATCATTTCCCGCCTGAAATGTTGGACAACCTTGTCAGCATCTTTCTGTTATCGATTTTCGAATATGCTACAATTGTGCGGAGTATGAACACTGATACAGACACGCAGACAGAGCCGCAGGCGATAACGATACGAGGGCTGAGGATCGATCCTCCGCTTCTGCTTGCCCCGATGGCAGGCCTGACCCACAGTGCCCTTCGCAGAATAATGTCCGGCTTTGGCGGGGTGGGGCTGTTGTCGACCGAAATGCTTTCGGCAAAAAGACTGCCGACCGAAAATCCCCGCATCTCACCCTATCTGATCAGGTCTGAAACAGAAAACCCTCTTTCGTACCAGCTCCTGACCTCCAATGACAAAGAGATCAGCCGGGCCATAGATAAGCTTCACGCATGCAGGGCTGACGCTGTTGACCTGAACATGGGCTGTCCTTCAACTGCAGTCGGAAAGTTCGGTGCTGGCGTCATGCTGATGGAACAGCCGGATGACGCCCGTTGCATCACGGCCGCGGCAAGAAAGTGCACCTCCCTGCCGCTGAGTGCGAAGATTCGGCTCGGCAGCGAACCTGACAGCCGGAAACTGAAGGCCTTCTGCTGCATGCTCGAAGGCGAGGGCATTGATATGCTTATTGTGCATGCCCGGTTCAGACATGAGCCGTTTGCAAGAAATCCGCGCTGGGAATATATCGCAGAGATCAAGGAATGCATCAAAATACCGGTCATTGCCAATGGCGGGATCTTCTCCGTGGAAGATGCGGAAAGATGTCTGCGGATATCGACCGCAGACGGCCTGATGCTCGGACGGGGGGCTATCATAAAACCATGGCTTTTCGCCGAGATCGCTCGAACTGTATATGGCAGTGATGTCACACCGCCTGCGGTTTCGCTGCCGGATATGTATGCTGCCTTTAGCGAGGCTCTAAACGCAGATTTTCGCCCCATATACCGTTTGGGCAGGCTGAAGGCCTTTACCCACTACTTTGCCCGGAACTATAAATTCGGACACTCTTTGGCTTGCAGGGTCCAGTCAAGCAGCAGTATGGAGGAGGCACGGGAAAGGGCCTGGGCATTCTTTGCAAACACTGGTCAGGAGAGTCACAACCTCACAGGCTCAGGTCTGCACGCTTCATAGATCTGCCCGACCAGGTTCTATCATCTGAGGAAAATTATATGCAGGTGAGTTGACCTTTGTTGATACTGCATACATTTCCATGAGATCGCAGGGTAGGGCTTAAGCAGGTCGAGGAGCTTTCCCGGGTCCTGCAGCTCAGGATTGAGCCAGAGATCTTCCTTCTCCTTCGGTATGATCACCGGCATCCGGTCATGGATCGCTTCGATAAGTTCATTTGCAATTGTGGTGATGATGGTGCAGGTGCATACGGTCTCGCGCTCAGGAGATGTCCAGTGGCTGTAAAGCCCTCCAAATCCAAAGGGCCTGCCTGTCCTGAGCCGGATATAGAACGGTATCTTCTTCTTGTCTGTCTTTTCCCACTCATAAAACCCGTCAGCAATGACCAGTCACCTATGCTTTTTAAAAGGCAGACCTGAACATCGGCTTTTCTGCTACGGTCTCTGCACGAGCGTTGATCGTCTTATGGCCTATGGAGGGGTACTTGGCCCACGAAGGGATTAATCCCCAGCTGCAGGCAATGAGCTGCTTTTCCCCTTCATTGTTGACGATAAGGATATCCTGTGTTGGCGCGATATTAAAGCTCGGGGAGATCTCATCAAGGGCCTTCTTGACCCTGAACTCGGTCCTGATCTTCTCTATCGGACAGCTTCTGTCAAACCTGCCGCACATATGATAGATACTTCTACGCTCTACCCTTGTTGGCGTACATCCTGTTGTCCGCCTCTTTTAAGACATTCATTATCTCCTTGCCTGGAAGATAATTGGCACAGCCTGCACTGACCGCAAGAGAATATTCGGAGCTGGAATAGGAGAGGTTCCAGGTGTCGATCCTGTCCCTGATCCTGTCGATGATCTCCTGACACATCGTGCTGTCATGTTCCG
Organism: uncultured Nitrospirota bacterium; assembly: GCA_947085015.1. Lineage (GTDB taxonomy): Bacteria > Nitrospirota > Thermodesulfovibrionia > Thermodesulfovibrionales > UBA6898 > UBA6898. Next base: position 70,719 of record CAMTUV010000025.1, on the reverse strand, counting down.
GGATCACAACAAGGAACTCGTCACCGCCGAAACGGACAACAATATCAGAGGCCCTTACAGCCTCGGTCATTAATGCAGCACAATCCCGTAACAGCTTATCTCCAAAGACATGGCCGTAGTTGTCATTGACCCATTTGAAATTGTCTATGTCGAGCATGACGATTGAAAAGGCGTTGCCGTAACGCTTGGTACGCGCCACTTCATTCATAATGATCTCATTGAAATAGTTCCTGTTATGCAGGCCGGTCAGAGGGTCTCTGGTGGCAAGACTTCTTAATTTGTCCTGTGTATTTCTGAAGCTGTGGACAAGGGTCAGCAAATGTTCATATATCTCTGCAACAGGATCGCCGAACACAGACTCCTGATACACTTCGCACTGCGTGCAGCTCTTGTACTTCAGGGCGAATTCTCCCTTGACCTTGCCGCTGCACATGGTGCCCGCAATCAGCCAGCATCGGCCATTGACCCGCATAAAGGCAGGACAATCCTCATTTCGGCAGTTCTTCCTTTCCCAGCACCTGACAAATACACTCTGTGTTGTGAGGCTCAGCCATTCATCCCACGAGTCTTCTGTTTCCCTGAGGGACAATTCTATGAATAATTTCACATCATCAGAAAGCTGCCTGAGTACCCTGTTTAAGGCTTCTGCATTCTCCATGTATCCTCCAACCGTTTAATTTCATTATAGTTTGAATATATCTTTGGTCAATTTGAACTTCAATGCATCAGGTGACGTAGCAACCCGGGCTTTAACTGTTATTGCTGCTGCCCTGAATTCACCAAAACGTAACTATACTGTCATACCTCTGTAACAATCTGCTGATATCATGAATCATGAATATAAGAAATCATAGAAAGGAGGTGGATTATGATGCAGATGCAAGTTGAAGTGCATAGAAGTTCAGCAGTTTTTCACTTTTGTCCCTTTGGCGCAACAAAAGTGAATATTTGTTCAGCCTCATTGTCAGCAATGGTCATCGGCCCGAGAAACAGGCAGGATTACTGTTCTACTGACAATTATGACAACTGCCCGATATTTCTTGCCAAGATACTGCGGAAACGGTGATCGTTCTGCCGTGATCGTGATAATACCCATTCTTTACCCCCTCCCATAAGTGACAGACCACAATTGGTACAACCTGCTTATTGACCTGCGCGCGGTCGATTGGTTTCTTCTTCTGCGTCACCACACGACAATAAAAAAATACGATGCTGCTTAATCTCCCTAAATTCACCGAAATGTAACTTTTCTGTCATACCGCTGTAACACTTGCTTGTTATCGTAAACCATGAAAACAAAATACCAAACGGAGGAAACCATGAAATGTCCGCATCTTATCAAGTGGGTGATTGAATCATGCAAGGCTGACTGCAGGCCCTATGTGCCGAGCTTGTCCGAGCTTGAAGGGTACTGCAAAAACAAAGACCACAAGAAATGCTCCTTTTATCAGAAGGATGTTGTCGGCTATGACACGATAAGGGAATGTGTCACGGCATAGGAGCGAAGAAAACAGTCAGGAGGTGAAAGATGGCGCGGTAACAGGAATTTAATAAGTTTGTAACATTACTGTAACAATCATGAGATACTATTAATAAAGAACATTATAAGGAGGAAATATGAAACTGATTTTGAAATTAGCAGTGGCAATAGTTTTGGTCTTATCATACGCACATGTTGAGGCAGCTGAAAGACTTAATGGCGCAGGGGCGACATTCCCATACCCTGTGTATTCGGCCTGGGCTTATGACTATAACAAGATAACCGGTGTGCAGTTAAACTACCAGTCTATCGGTTCAGGGGGCGGTGTGAGGCAGGTGACTGAAAGGACGGTCCATTTCGGCGCATCTGATGATCCTCTCAAGCCTGAACAGCTCCAGAAGGACAAACTTCTTCAGTTCCCTGCAGTGATAGGCGGGGTTGTTCCTGTCGGCAATCTTGAGGGTATTAACCCGGGCCAGATTAAGCTTGATTCTGACACGCTCTGCAAGATCTTTCTTGGTGAGATTAAAACGTGGGATGATGCTGCTGTTAAGAAGATGAATCCCGGGCTCAAACTCCCTCAGGGTGAGATCACTGTTGTTTATCGCTCTGACGGCTCAGGCACCACTGCCATATTTACCCACTATCTGGCAGAGACCTGTGCAGACTGGAAGAGCAAGGTCGGAGAAGGAAAGGCCGTAAAGTTTCCTGTGGGCATTGGCGGCAAGGGAAATGAGGGCGTTGCCAACTACGTAAAGAGGACGAATAATTCCATCGGGTACGTCGAATTTGCATATGCAAAGCAGAACAAGCTCGACTACACTCAGCTCAAGAACAAGGCAGGAAACTTTGTAGAGCCAGGCTTTGCGAGTTTCGAGGATGCTGCCGAAACAGGCGACTTTGATGCAAAGAAGGACTTTTACCTCTGGCTCACGAATGCGCCTGGAAAGAATTCCTGGCCCATAGCAGGAGCGACGTTCATACTCCTTGCAAAGGAAAAGGCCGATTCGAACAAGAACGTTGTGAAATTCTTTGACTGGGCGTTCAAGAACGGGGATAATAAGGCCAAGGAGCTGACCTATGTTCCCCTGCCCAAGTCTCTGGAAGAGAAGATCAGAGCTTACTGGAAGGTAAACGGATTACAGTAGTAAATAACCCCTCCTAACCTCCCCTTAATGTAAGGGGAGGGATACCCCTTCTTAGTAGGTTAAGAGCCAACAGTAGGCCGGATCGAGCCGGGGGGCAGGGAGCGTTAATTAAAGGACAATAAAGAACTATTCACTATGGCATTCATATCCAAAAAGAACCCGGTTGATCTGATCTTTTCGTCAATAACGGCGATTGCTTCATTTTCGGTGATCATTTTCATTATCGGCATCCTCTATGTGCTTGTCTCTGAATCCTCGTTGGCAATAGGCAGATTCGGCATCATCAAATTTCTGACCTCAACAGACTGGAATCCGGTTACCGAATCTTTCGGAGCATTGACCAATATCTATGGCACGGTCATAACCACGTTCCTTTCTCTTCTTATTGCGATCCCGGTAGCAATCGGCATTGCGATATTCGTTACAGAAGTATCCCCGAACTTCCTTAAAACCCCAATCGGCATTGCCATTGAGCTTTTGGCTGCCATACCGAGCATTATCTACGGTATGTGGGGCCTTTTCACCCTGTCGCCGATCATGTCCAATTACGTCGAGCCCTTTCTGAAGAAGATTACGGCCGGCATTCCCCTTGTGAGCATTCTTTTTCAGGGCACGCCGATGGGTATTGATATCCTGACTGCAAGCATTATCCTGAGTATTATGATTATCCCGTTTACTGCCAGCATTTCGAGAGACTCCTTCAACCTTACCCCTGCGGTTGTGAAAGAGTCGGCATATGCGCTTGGCGCAACAAAGTGGGAGGTTGTAAAAAACGTTGTCATTCCTTATTCAAAACTCGGGGTCTTCGGCGGCATAGTCCTGTCATTGGGAAGGGCGCTGGGCGAGACTATGGCAGTCGCCTTTGTGCTCGGCAACAACCACAGGATCACCACCTCACTCCTCGATGCTGCTGCAACCATAACGGTCACGCTCGCCAATGAATTTGCAGAGGCTGACAATGATGTGTATCTGTCAGCGCTCTTTTATCTTGCCCTGGTGCTTTTTGTGATGAGCTTTATCACCCTTGCAATTGCCAAGTTCTTTCTCCTTAAGGCAGAGAGGAAGTATTCCCGGTGACAACAGAGCAGAAGAGAAAGATTGAAGGCTTTATTGCGCTTGCGCTCAGCACCCTTGCAGCCATTCTGGGGCTTTTCTGGCTGGTATTCATCCTCGGGGACGTTCTGGTCCATGGTCTCAAGGCATTAAATCTCAGCCTGTTCATAAACGATCCTTCTCCGCCAGGCACAGAAGGAGGAGGACTGAGAAATGCCTTTGTCGGACAGCTTATCATAACTTTTTTTGCGACCCTGATAGGGGTGCCGATCGGCGTGCTTGGCGGGACCTTTCTTGCAGAGTACGCGCGGGGAAGAAAGATTGCGAGGATCATAAGCATTCTTTCGGATATTATGGTGAGCGTGCCTTCGATCGTTATCGGCACGTTCATCTATGCGGTGCTGGTCAGGCCTCTCGGTCACTTTAGCGGCTGGGCAGGAGCTGTTGCGCTTGCGATCATCATGATCCCGGTTGTATTGAGGACTACAGAAGACATGCTTTCGCTCGTGCCCTGGACCTTGCGCGAGGCGGCCTTTGCGCTTGGCGCGCCGTACTACAAAGTGATCACCCAGGTCGTTTACCGCGGAGCTGCTACGGGCATCCTGACAGGCATTCTCCTTTCGATCGCACGGGTGGCAGGAGAGACAGCGCCGCTCCTTTTTACCTCATTTAATAACTCATTCTTTTCGCTCAACATGAAACAGCCGATCTCGTCCCTTACCGTGACCATATTTCAATATGCCATGGGGCCGTATGATACCTGGCATGAACAGGCATGGGCAGCAGCTTTTGTGATCACGATATTCATTCTGATCCTGACTATCACAGGAAGGCTCATCATCAAATGGAGGTACAGGTAGTGCTTGAGCAGATAGAATTGAGAGTAAAGGGATTGAATTTTTATTATTCTGGCGGGATCCATGCGCTGAAACAGATCGATCTCCCAATCCACAGCAAGCAGGTAACAGCCCTGATTGGGCCGTCCGGCTGCGGAAAGACAACCCTCCTGAGGTGCTTTAACAGGATGCATGATCTGTATCCAGGTAACCGGTACGAGGGCGAGATCTATTTTGTGAAGGACAACATTCTCAGCCCTGATACGGACCTGATAAGCCTCAGGAGCCGTGTCGGAATGGTCTTTCAGAAGCCGACCCCGTTTCCGATGAGCATATTCGATAACATCGCATACGGCCTGAAGTTAAAGGGCATCAAAAAGAGGGCTGAGCTCTCGGAGCGTGTCGAAAAGGCCCTTGTTCATGCGGCACTCTGGGATGAGGCCAAGGACAAACTCAACGCCAGTGCTTACGATCTTTCGGGAGGTCAGCAGCAGCGGCTTGTTATTGCACGGGCGTTGGCTGTCAATCCGGAAGTGCTGCTTTTTGATGAGCCGACCTCTGCGCTTGATCCTATTTCGACGTCAAAAATTGAAGAGCTTTTCGATACCATAAAAAAAGAGATAACTATTATCATAGTGACGCATAATATGCAGCAGGCAGCACGTATCTCGGACTGGACCGGATTCATGATGTTAGGCGAACTGATTGAGTTCGGCAAAACTGACAAGATATTTACCACACCGTCCGAGAAGCTGACTGAAGACTATATTACCGGGAGGTTTGGTTAATGACTGTTTTTGACGAGGAACTGCAGCATCTGAAGGAGAAACTTCTTAAAATGGGTTCTTTAGTGGAAGATGCGATCAAGAATTCCATCCATGCCCTGGTCGAAAGGGACAATACGCTTGCCCAGAAGGTGATAGACAACGACCGCCTGGTCAATACGCTTGATGTGGAGATCGATGAAGAGTCGATCCGCCTGATCGCTTTGCGTCAGCCGAAGGCCGGCGATCTCAGGTTCATAACCATGGCCATGAAGATAACCACAGACCTCGAACGCATGGGTGACTTTGCTGTGAACATTGCGGAGCGGGCACTTGAACTGAACGAGGAGCCGATCCTGAAGCCGTATATCGATATCCCAAAAATGACGGCAATAGCGCAGGGCATGATACGTGATGCGCTAAATGCCTTTGTGAAAAGGGATAAACATCTGGCCATGGAAGTTATCATGAGAGACGACGAGGTGGACGATCTTAAACGCGAGGTCCTGCAGGAACTGGCGCTGTTTATGGCAAAGGACCCTTCAACGGTCTCGCGCGCCATGAAGATCAGCTTTGTTGCGCAGTATCTTGAGCGCGTTGCAGATCACGCAACGAATATCGCTGAGATGGTGATCTATCTTGTTGAGGGCAAGATCATCAGGCATATGGCGCCTCCGACCGACAAATAAAGCAGCTATGCCGCCGGTGCTGTGATCAACCGGCGACGAGTGCCTTCATTTTCTCAATAACCTCTTCAACCTTTACCTTGACCGCTTCTTTGGTCTTCCGGTCCTTGATCTCGACAAGGCCTTCTTTAAGGTTCTTTTCGCCGATAATGATCTGCGTGGGAATACCGATGAGGTCAGCGTCCTTGAACTTCACGCCTGCCCGCTCGTCGCGGTCGTCCATAAGAACGTCAAGCCGCGCTGCCTTCAGCTTCTTGTAAAGCCTTTCCGCTGTTTCGACCGTGCCCGTATCGTTCATATTCAGGGGGATCAGTTCCAGATCAAAGGGAGATATGCTTCTTGGCCAGATGATGCCGTCCTTGTCGTTGTTCTGTTCAATGGCCGCTGCTGCGATGCGCGCAGGGCCGATGCCGTAGCTGCCCATGATGATCGGCTTTTCATTGCCATGCTCGTCAAGGAATACGGCCTTCAGGGCTGCAGAGTATTTGGTCCCAAGCTTGAATATGTTGCCGATCTCGATCACGCGATCGACTGTCAGTTCAGCATTGCATTTTGTGCAGACCTCCCCCTGTTTCGCAATATGTATGTCATGCCATTCAGCAGAAAAGTCCCTGTCAGCCCTGACGCCTTTTATATGATAATGCTGTCTGTTTGCACCGCTGACATACGTGCCTTCTTTGAGACAGGAGTCGCCAATGATCCTTAAACTCTGATGTCCCATTGGGCCTATGAACCCGGCCTCGACACCAAGAATTTCTTTAACCTCAATCTTTTGCGCAGGCCTGTGCTGACCGATGACCTTTGCCAGTTTCTTCTCATGGACATCCTGGTCGCCACGCACCAGGGCAAGGACAGGTCCATTATCGGATATCACCAGAACGCTCTTGATGAAATATTCAGGGGAGAGCTTCAGGAAGGTCGTAACCTCATGGATTGTTCTCTTTTCAGGTGTATGCACGTCTTCAGGCTGCCAGGCCTTATCCTCGATCTTTTTCGGGATCGAGAGAGCAAGTTCTACATTGGCTGAATAACCGCAGCCCGGGCAGACAGCGACCTGGTCTTCGCCTGCAGGGCTCGGCGCCATGAACTCGTGAGAATACCCGCCTCCCATCATGCCAGGATCTGATTCAACCTGCATGAACTTCAGGCCGCAGCGATTGAATATCCTGTGATATGCCTCTGCATGGAGCTGATAGTTTTTGTCGAGACCTTCCTCGTCAGCATCAAAACTGTAGCTGTCCTTCATGATGAATTCCCGTGTGCGCAGCACGCCGCTCTTTGGCCGCGCCTCATCCCTGAGTTTTGTCTGAATCTGGTACCAGACCTGGGGAAGGTCGCGGTACGAACGGATCTCCCGGGACGCAAGCCAGGTCATAATCTCCTCATGGGTCATGCCGAGACAGAAGTCGCGTTCATTGCGGTCCTTGAGCCGGAACATCTCTCCGCCGATTATGTCCCAGCGGCCGGTCTGCTGCCAGATTTCTGCAGGGTGAAGGATCGGCATGGATATCTCCTGTGCATCGATCGACTCCATCTCTTCTTTCAGGATCGCGTCTATTTTGTCCAGCACCCTCCAGCCCAGCGGAAGGAATATATAAAGACCAGCAGCCAGCTGCCTGACATAGCCGGCGCGAAGCATCAGAATATGGCTTATGGCTTCTGCATCAGCAGGAGCCTCCCTCAGTGTTGGTATGAACATCTTCGAAAATCGCATTACATCCTCCGGGGAAAAAAGTATAAATTAGACTAAAGTATTGTCAGTGTTGAGTCAAGGCAGGTATCAGGGCCGGTCCCGGCCGGTTATTTGATCTTTGTGCCGTCAAAGGGGCAGTATTTCCATCTTATATTAAGTTTTTTCCCGCAGATCTCGCAGGTCTTTTCACCCGCTATGTTGTCGCTAATGGTAACTGCCTTGCCGTTTGAAAGAATACTCTTGACAAAAGAAAGCACAACAAAGATCCTTTCGTTATTGTCTGTTGGATCTATGGAGTTCATGAAAAAGCCGAGCCTGTCCAGACGAAAACTGTGAGAAAAACCTTCGATGACTTCATTGTCCATGAAAGTGACCTGGATTTTGCTCTCAATAGAGCACTCTCCCCGAGCAGATCTGTCAGGCGGCCTGTTATGCGGCGACTTGCTACCCTTGAGTGCTTTTACAAAGAAGACGGCCTTGAGTTCATCAATCAGCACCTCAGCAATAGTACCGGAGGCCTCATCAATATATACATGAAACATATTTTTATTAGGGAGAAAATCTCCGGTTGTGCCTTTGATCATAGTACCATCTTTTCTTCTTGCAACGATCTTTGTCAGCATGGATACCTCCGCGGCCTGCTATAGTCTCTTTATCTAAAGATTAGTATATGCATATGTACAATTCAAGCAAAAGTACTCAGATCAATCTTTTAAAAAAAAAGGCAACATGGTAGAGTATAGCTGATTTTCTAACAAGGAGTTACATAACGTGCAAAGAGTCCCCTTAACACCTGATGGATTTCGGAAACTGCAGGCTGAGCTTGAGCAGCTTATGAAGGTCGCAAGGCCGCAGAACATACAGGCCATAGCAGAGGCGCGTGCGCATGGCGATCTCTCTGAAAATGCGGAATATCATGCGGCAAAGGAGCAGCAGTCTTTTATTGCAGGAAGAATCCAGGAACTGCAGGGAAAGATAGCCATGGCACAGGTGATCGATCCCTCTACCATAAAACAGTCGAAGGTTGCGTTCGGTGCAAAGGTAAAGGTCCTTGATGTTGAAGCTGATACGGAATATGTCTTCATTCTTGTCGGCATGGAAGAGGCTGATGTGAAGCAGGGTAAAATATCCATCAGTTCACCGGTTGGAAGGGAGCTTATCGGCAAGGATGTCGGTGATACTGCTATTATCAAAGCCCCGGCCAGAACCATAGAATATGAGATATTAGAGATTACCTTTGAGTAGATATTTTAAGGCAGAAATTCAGGAAAACCGTCCAATACACGCAGTCCATAACCTTTTAACTCTTAACGTGCCTGTCAGCATGCCTGAGCCAAGGCCGGGCCAGTTTTTCATGATTGAGGTGAACAAGGGGACAGACCCTCTGCTGAAGCGGGCCTTTAGCCTTTTCAGAAAAACAGAGCAGGGTCTGCAGATACTTTACCGGATCAGGGGAAAGGGCACAGAGATCCTGAAGAAGATGAAAGAAGGATCTGTGATCGAGGTGCTTGGGCCATTGGGCACATGTTATCCGCTTCCTTCCGGGGATAGCATCCCTCTTGTTATTGCCGGCGGTATCGGTATTGCCTCTGTATTTTCGTTCGTTGAGCAATGTGCAGGCCGGGCCATCGCTTTCTACGGTGCGCGCACAAAGAGTGATCTCCTTATGCATGATGAACTGAAGGGATGTGCAAAAGGGGTCCTGGTGAGCACTGAGGACGGTTCCGCAGGGAAGAAGGGTACCATAGCAGATTCTTTGTCTGCTTTCTTGGCCAATCCCCAATCCCCAACCCCCAACTACCGCATCTATGCCTGTGGTCCTCACCTGCTGCTCAAGGCAGTATCAGAGATCGCCAGGGAGTATAAGATACCTGCATACATCTCCATGGAGGAGCATATGGCCTGCGGTATTGGTGCATGCCTTGGGTGTGTTGTCAAAACCCGCGATGGGTACACAAGGGTATGCAAAGAGGGCCCGGTGTTTGAGGCTAAGGAGATAATCTGGTGAGTATAAATCTCAGCGTCAGGATAGGCAGCCTTGAATTGAAAAACCCGGTCATGACCGCTTCAGGCACCTTCGGATACGGCGAGGAGTATGCTGAATTCCTTGACTTAAGCAGTCTGGGCGCTGTTGTGGTAAAAGGCCTTTCGCTATTGCCGAAAGAAGGCAATCCTCCGCCTCGTATTGTCGAGACTGCCTCCGGCATGCTCAATGCCATTGGGCTTCAGAATATCGGCATCCAAAGGTTTATTGAGGAGAAGATCCCTTTTCTCAGGACGTATGATACAAAGGTGATCGTCAATTTCTTCGGAGACTCGATCGATGAATATGTGGCTGCAGCAGAAAGACTGAGTTCTGTTGAAGGCATCCATGGTCTGGAGATGAATATCTCATGCCCCAACAAGCAGGCCGGATGGTGTATATTCGGCACTGATCCAAAGGTGACGACCCAGGTTGTCAGCGCAGTGAGGAAGGCCACTAAACTCCCGCTCATTGTGAAACTTTCCCCGAATGTGACTGATATATCACTTATGGCCAGGGTGGCTGCTGACGCAGGAGCTGACGCTCTTTCTGTTATCAATACCCTGACAGGAATGGTTATAGATATCAAAACACGGAGGCCGAAGCTTGCCAACAGAACAGGCGGGCTTTCAGGCCCTGCGATCAAGCCGGTGGCAGTCCGCATGGTGTATGAGGTTTTTAAGGCGGTCAATATCCCTGTTATCGGGATGGGAGGGATTATGAATTCCGATGATGCAATCGAATTCCTTCTGGCAGGTGCAACAGCTGTTGCGGTCGGCACGGCAAATTTTGTAAACCCAGGGGCAACAATTGACATCCTTGATGGTATAGTGACGTATATGAAGGACGAGAAGGTCGATGATATTAACCTATTAAGAGGAGCCGCTCATGCAATCTAATCCAGTCATAACGCTCACCACAGACTTTGGGCTCAACGACCCTTTTGTAGGAGTCATGAAGGGGGCAATACTGAGCATCAACCCTGAAGCAAACGTCATTGACCTTAGTCATGGGATTGCATCCCATGATATCAGGGAAGCGGCTTTTACGCTTGGCATGAACTACAAGTTCTTTCCTGAAAGGACTGTGCATGTGGTTGTGGTAGATCCTGGTGTGGGCTCGCGGAGACGGCCGCTCCTTGTTGTTACCGAACGGCAATATTTTATCGGACCGGATAACGGCGTCTTTTCTTACATATATGCGAAGGAGCAGCGCACACTCCAGGTGATCCATATCACAGCAGACCACTATTTTCTTAAATCGAAAAGTTCGACCTTCCAGGGAAGGGATGTTTTCGCACCCGTTGCAGCGTGGCTTACAGGCGGCAAGAATATTCAGAATTTTGGAGAAGTCATCACTGACTATCTTTCTATTGATCTTCAGATGCCAACCGTCGGAAAGGGCGTTATAAAGGGCGAGATTATCCATATAGATAAGTTCGGTAATGCCACTACGAACATCAGTCAGGCAGAGATTGATGACCTTGTTTCACAAAATCCGGGGGCATCGCTGAAGGTATTGCTCTCGGGTAGAGAGGTTCCTATGAAGATGTATTATGGCGAGGCACTGGATAAGGAACTTCATACTGTGATCAACAGTTCGGAATATATCGAGTTCTTTGTGAACCGTGGCAGCGCGGCATCGCTCTTCAATATCTCGATTGGTGACACGGTCGAAATGCAAAATATTCCCTAGTTCCCTCTTCGTTATTCGTACTTCTCAGCGCCTCAATAATACTTGACAGAAATACTCGGCTATTATATCGTAGATCATGCTCAGGTTATCGACTAAAGGGCAGTATGGTGTGCGTGCCATGTATGAGATCGCGAAGGCAGGCAGCATCGGTCCTGTTACTATCAAACAGATCTCTGAAAAGCAGGATGTCTCTGTCTCCTATCTTGAGCAGATACTGAACACGCTTCGCAAATCCGGGATCATTCAGAGCGTGAAGGGGCCTGGCGGCGGGTATGTCCTTTCCCGGGGGCCGGAGAAGATCAGTATTGCCGAGATCCTCAGGGAACTCGAAGGGCCTGTGGCGATCACTTCCTGTCTTGATCCGGCGGAGGGCTGCATCCGGGTTGACAGTTGTGTAACGCACCTTCTCTGGAAATCTCTGGGAGAGAATATTGAGCGGTTTCTTGACAGCATGTCCCTGAAGGATCTGCTTACAGGCGACCAGCTCATGACAATACCGAAGAAGCCGGGGAAAGGCAGGCAGGGAAAGGGCATCAGTGCGGCCTGACAGGATATGAAATTTGTCCAAAACGTAAAGCCTGATGTCACTACTGACATTGTCTATATGATGTGCCCCATGCATCTGCTGAAACTTGAGGAGCAGATGAAGGAGCTTGAGCCCGGGCAGATACTTGAGATCATGACAGACTATGACGGCGCGCTTGAGGATATTCCCGACTGGTGCAAAAAGACTGGCAATGAATTCCTGGGAATTGACGAGACGCCGGATTTCTTTAAATTTTATATAAAGAAGGGCTCGAGGTGATTATGAAGAAATACTATGTCGACCATGTAGCTACAAATCCCCTTCATCCGGATGTGCTTAAGGCGATGATGCCATATTTCACTGAGGAGTTTGGCAACCCCCTCAGCGTGTACGAGTACGGCATGAAAGCCAAGGACGCGATTGAGGCTGCCCGTGAGCAGGTCGCCCAGCTGGTAAATGCAAAGGCTGCGGAAATTATCTTTACGGCAAGCGGCGCTGAGGCGAACAACTTTGCCTTGAGGGGCATTGCCCTGGCGCGGCAGAACGAGGGCAAGCATATTCTGGTGTCGAGGATGGAACATCATTCCATACTCAATGCTGCCCGGTTCCTCGAAAAGAGCGGCTTTACCGTGACGTACCTGCCTGTGGACAAACAGGGTTTTGTTGGCCCTGAAACCGTGAAGAAGATGATAACAAAAGAGACAACATTGATCTCTGTGACCCATGCAAGCAGCGAGGTCGGTACGATCGAGCCGATAAAGGAGATTGTGAAGATAGCGAAGGAGCAGAATATCTCTGTTCATACTGACGCTGTTGCCACAACCGGGAATATCCCTGTTGATATTCTTGATCTCGGCGTTGACCTCCTGAGCATGGCCGCGCATCAGTTCTATGGACCAAAAGGTGCAGGCGCGCTTGTGGTAAAGCATGGCACGCGCATCGTTCCGCTTATTTATGGCGGCATACAGGAGTCAGGCAGGCGGGCAGGCACTGAGAATGTCCCGGCAATTGTCGGTATGGGAAAAGCAGCTGAGCTTGCGAAGGCAGAACTGCAGAGCAGGATGGACTATCTCAGACCTCTCAGAGACAGGATCATCGAAACAATGGCGAATGTTGAAAGGGTGTATCTGACCGGCGACCGGAACAAAAGGCTTCCCGGCCATGCTAGCTTTTGCGCGGAATATATTGAAGGCGAGGCAATGCTTCTTCTTCTTGCAGCGAAAGGCATCTTTTCTGCAAGCGGATCTGCCTGCTCTTCAAAGGCATTGAAGGCTTCACCGGTGCTGCTGTCGATGGGCATACCGTCAGGTCTTGCTCAGGGTTCGATCGTTTTTAGCCTTGGGATGGGAAACACGCCTGAAGATGTAGACTATGTTGCAGCTGAGTTCCCGGCAGTTATCAAAAGACTGAGAGAAATCTCTCCCTATGCGCAGGGATGGGGAGATAAAGAGGAAGGTGGATCATGTACAGCGACAAAGTAATGGACCATTTCACCAATCCCCGAAACGTAGGGGATATGGAGGATGCAGACGGTGTAGGTCAGGAGGGCAACCCCACCTGCGGCGACGCAATGAAGATCTATATCAAGGTGAAGGACGATCGCATCGTTGATGCCAAGTTCAAGACCTTTGGCTGCGGCGCTGCAATTGCCGTCAGCAGTATGGTGACCGAGATGGTCAAGGGCAAGACTCTCGATGAGGCGCTTGCCATATCAAAAGAGGCAGTGGCCAATGAACTGGGCGGATTGCCTCCCCAGAAGATGCACTGTTCAATGCTCGGGTCTGATGCACTGAAAAAAGCGATTGAGGATTACCGCTCAAAACAGAAGCAGTAGCCTGCGCGCACTCAGCGATGGCATTTCTTTACAAATTGTAAAATGAACTGTTAAAATTTAACGTTTGGGAGAGGTGGCCGAGTCGGTCGAAGGCATCCGCCTGCTAAGCGGTTGTGGGGGTAACACCTCACCCAGGGTTCGAATCCCTGCCTCTCCGCCATTTTGGCCTGGAGTAAAAATGTACTAATTATCGCTTTAAGGAGGAGTATCAAATGAAGAATCAGATTTTGGTTGCAGTTTGTGGTATCGCTCTTGTTTTAAGTTTTGGTGCATGCAAGAAAAAAGAGGAAAAACCCGTGGTTCCGCAGGTCGGCGCACCGGCGCAAGGTCAGCTTCCTTCGGGTCATCCGCAGCCGGGAGGTCCTGGCGATCAGCAGGTTACGATGCCGAAAGGCCAGACCACAGTCTCTCTTCCGGATGCAGTGAAGGGCAAGTGGAAAGCTGTTGTTGTTGTAGTTGAGGACAAGGGCAGCAAGAAGAAAACCGAGTATACGATCAACGTCAACAGTGATTTCAAGGTGCCTGGCTCAAACCTCAAGCTTGCTGTAGGTGAGTTTATTCCTGACTTCAAGATGGACGGTCTCACCATCACATCCACCACGAATGAGCCAAACAATCCGGCTGTTGGTATGAAGGTCTTTGAAGCTGATAAGGAAGTATTCAAGGGATGGCTGTATTCCAAGTTCCCTGCGATCCATCCTTTTGAGCATCCGAAATACGCTGTTATGCTGAAGAGCGGCATAAAGAAATAAGCAGTCATTTTAAGGTGTGCGCCCTTAGCTCAGATGGATAGAGCGTCAGACTACGAATCTGTAGGCCGGGGGTTCGAATCCCTCAGGGCGCGCCAGTTAACAAGTTGATATTAAAGGATTCATATCATTATTATGTAAAATAGAACCGTCACCAAAACTGAGTGACAGCATTAATAAATGACCTCTGACTGGGAAGAGAAATCAACCATTCAGAGGTCATTTTTTTGTTTGCAAGTTTCCCGCAATATATCATCAAGAGAAGGGTGCTGATAGAAGAACAATTACCCTACGCCCACCCACCCCGGTGCTGGCCAACGGCGGCATTTATTCTTATGTAAGGGCGGTAACTTTTATCATAATGCGTATATGTCTGCTTAATAAGATAAGCCGAATATTCTCACTGATGAATTGTTATCCAACTTTTACTATTCTGAACGGGAGCCCCTTTTGGGGCAGAAGGGATGGCGGGCGGGGATTGATGCCGTGATAAGCAGGGCTGTAGTGATGGTTGCCGTTTTCTTGGCAATCGTCACGGAAGGCCCTGTTACCTGAAACAATGCCTGTTATTGAGCATCGTAAGGTCAGCGGCAGTATTGCGGGCCTGGAGATGCGGAATCAAGCCCCACAGTGCATGAGTCGGCTATGCTGTTAACCCATCTTCCGCAGATAATTCTTAAAAACCACTAAAAAGACAGGTGTGCGATTTATAGAACCGACTAACAATCTCTTATCAAAATCTGCAATGGAAACAGGCAAGATTGAAGAAAATATATTGTCTTATACAGGCGGGGTGCTATATAAGCTCCCGGATGAGATATGGCTTCGGGCCTGGAACCTGGCTGTCAAGGATACAGATAAGATGCTTCAAAAGGCCCTGGCCAGCAATGCTGAGAGAATTGTCGGCAAGCGTTTGTATACTGACTTGGGAAAAGATTTTCTTAAGAAGAACATGACAAACTTGCTATTGACGACATCACAGGAAACTGAGACTGGATTTAAGGCCGATCCGAACCATGCCGCCGATGTCCTGGCAGAGGCATTTCAGATATGACAGACCTGATCGAACAAAAGGCATGAAGTAGCAAGATGGGCATTAGTTCATGAATAAATCAATGGAGGTTAAGAATGAGAAAGATTGATAGGCTTCGTTTCAGTAAGTGGTTTAGTTTCATTGTCATTATTGCGCTTTGCAATGCCTGTGCTTATTCCTCAATGACGCAGCGCGCCACAACCAGTTCCGGCGTCAAACTTGGTTCTTCAGACGTGCTTTTCGTCATGCTTTCGCCTGACGGCTCCTATGGCACTACCAAATACACCGGCTCAGGCCGCCTGTTGGCAACGTGTGTTCTGCAAATTGTCCGGCAGCAATATCCCCTTGCACAACTGATAGAAGTGACGAGTGAACTTGATGCAATCAGGCAGAGCAAGACACAGGGGGCCACATACCTGCTCAGCTCTCAAATCCTGCACTGGGAGGACCGCGCCACAGCATGGTCGGGGCTCCGTAGCAAAGTCAAGGTCGGCCTAAGACTTATTCGTCTCGACACCGGCCAACTTGCGGCTTCCAATGAATTTGAGGCACGAAATAACTCCATGACTCTGTTTGACTCCCATCCAGAGGACCTGTTAGGCGAGAATTTTGAGCCAGCAGTATTTGCCCTCTTTCAATGAAGACCGATGAGGCTGATCAGCGTGGAACTATCAAAGTTTATCAGAAACCTGCAAGCGGATAAACGGGGCGGCACCTTTGATGCCTCAGCTCGAGAGTATGGTTGCGTGCTGAAAATCCTTGACCTTCTCGGTTGGGATGTTTCCGACATGGATGAAGATGTTGAAGAGGACGTAATGTCCGGAAGGTCAGAATACTGCGTGATAAATCCTGATGGTGCTATAAATTTCAATGTTATATTTATAAGGTCCCATGATGACGTGATAAAGCATTGGAATCATTATAAAGAAAGAAGACCTTTTTGGCCTGATCATCTCGCTGAGCAAATACAGCTCATAGTAATCACTGACGGTCTTACTTGGTCGTTCTTTTTGTTTTCGCCGCTGATGAGAACCCACTGTGATGGACACCATTTTCATTTGATAGACATTCTGCACCAGGCACCCGAAACCGCTGCTAATACGTTTGCTATGCTTCTCTCAAAAAAGGCCACCATTGCCGAGGAAATTGCCGATAATGTTGAGAAAATACGCCGAAAAGGCCAGGATTTGAATGTTGCAGCTGAGATATGGATAAAGGCGTGGAACCTTGCCATAGCAGATGAAGACAAGCTTCTTGTAGAATCGTTGCGGAGCAATGTCGCGAGATTATTTGGCGATATCGTTCTTGAAGATTGTGCCCGTGTATTTCTTAGGCAAAACAAAGAAAGACTCTGGATAAATGGGCCGGACGGGGTAATAGGAGACAGCCATGCAGATAACTGACCTTATAGACAACAACCTTGCACATATTTTCGCACTGATCATTTTCATGGCAAGGGTCGGGGACATTGCTTCAACCTATATGATGACGCCGACACTCAAGCTGGAGCTTAATCCGTTTGCCCGAAAATTCGGGATGAAGTTTGCGCCAGTCGGGTTTCTCTTCTGCCTTGTGCCGTATTGGAAACTCGGCGACGCCATACAGGTAATGGTCCCGCTTGTGCTGATCTCAGCGGACAATTTTGCCTCGGTCGTGGGCGTCAGGAAAGGCTGGGGAGAGGAAGACTACTTGAAAGGGGCAATCGAAAGAAACAGGCGACAGAAACCGGCTGAGTATATTCTTTTTGGGGTAGCGTCAAGACTTCACTGGATAGTTCTTGCGATCATACTGGGTTATTTCGATACATCGGAGACACTGATAGCCAGTGACTTTGCAATTGGCCTTGTTATGTACGCCTTTATCACGTGGGCCGCTGACCTGATGGGGTTTTTCAGACTGCGCCGTCTCGGCAGCGAAACGGCTTCAACAATTTCTCGGCCCAATGTCTCCTTAGCCCCTCAGGAAATCAGGCGGAGCAATGCTTAGAAGAAGAGACATATTAAAAATAGCAGGATTGAGCGCAGGTTTCGGCTTATTGAAATCACCTTTCTCATCCGCTGATGTGCACACGGGTAGCGCTTTGATGCCTGCTCCCGATGATTCTTCTGCCATCTGGCGCTCAAGACTCTCGCGAGACGGCAGCTTGAAACTGCCCTTTTCGATGATAGATCGCTGGAAGCTTAACGGCGGCAGTGTTCTTTATGTTGCTTTTGCTTTGTTTGAAAGGCGACTTGATATTTATCCGAAAGAGAGATGGGATGACATCTGCAGCAAAATAGACGCCATGCCTGCCCGCAACCCGGAAGTGCAGTTCTTCCGGAGGAAGGTTATTTTGCCTGCCATTAGGACGGAGATTGACAATCAGGGGCGACTGAACCTCAGCTCAGAGTTCAGAGAAGATGCCAAACTGCATGCATCAGAAGACATCGTAACGGTTGATTTGTTCAGCAAAGCAGAGGTATGGAGTCTGGCTGAGTGGAATAACAATATGGATCTTCAAGATACTGAGTGATCCGGGTCTTGCATGTTGGCTTCGTGACTCTCTTTAAGCTCAGCTCTACTGCGTTTATCAAATAAGCGCGAGCGCATATTTGATAAACTCCTTCGGGCTGACAATCCTGGTGTCCTATAATTGTTTAAAAAGAAAACGCTTTGTGTTGCCGGTGATCAGAAAATCCTCCTGTGCTACCTGGGCGCATTCCAGAAACTTCTGCCGCTATGCTTCTGCCGCTATGCTGGACAAGATGCGGGAGGCATGGTAGAGTTTAGATACTATGGCAAAGGGCAATGCAGAAAACAGGAAGTTCAGACGCTACGAGGTGGACAGCGTCCACGGCAAGATGGCGTACCTGTCTGATATCAATATCCTGAATATCAGCATGGACGGAGCTGCTATTGCAACAACGCAGAGGTTATCCCTTGACAGGGAATACGCGCTTAAATTGAACTACGAAAGCAGCAGCCTGACGCTGAGAGGAAAGATCGTATGGTCAGTGCTCAGCCACTCCAAGACGTTAAAGAATGGTGAAGTGGTGCCGGTCTATAAGGCAGGCGTTAAGTTTACCAATGTTCTGACCGATAAGGCGACTGAGCTGATAAACTATATTGAGAAGAGCCGAACAAGTGATATGGAAAAAAGGATCCTTGGCGTCAGGTTCAAGGTGCGCCAGCCTGACAATGCCATGATTACCATGCCAAGCGAATATGATATTAAGAAGCTCAGTCTTGCAGGCATGCTGATTACATCGGACACATTACATGAAATAGAATCAGAGCATGAGATGGAAATATACCTTGACGGAACCTGCATTACTGTTGTCGGAAGGATTGCAAACCTTGCCGAGGTGAAGGGTGAGGGTGCTGAGAAATATGATATCGGCGTTGAGTTTATTAAAATTCCTGAAGAAGAGCTGAAGATCCTCACCTCATATATTGATGCTATTGATGCAAGACGATAGGGTTCTTGCCGCGTTATTATTACTCCGGCGATTAAATACCTAAAACTCCTGTCATTCCCGCAATCCCGAAGGCTTTCGGGAGTCGGGAATCCTTCTGAAAACAAAGAAAGATTCCGGACAAGCCGGAATGACAACCATTAAAACAATCATCTGTTTCATTGCCGATGTATTATTGTTGTCACTCTTCAATTATTCTGTAAAAGAAATTGACTCTGGCAGAACCTTCGAGCGTAGCTTTGACCGAGCAGTATTTGTCCATGGAAAGTTGAACCGCTCTTTTTACAGCCTCCTCTGACAGCCCTTTGCCACTGACAATAAACTCGAGGGTGATCTCCGTGTATTTGTGAGGGTAATCGTCTGCCATGGTGCCGCTGACTTGTGCCTCTAATCCTGTCACGTGTTGCTTCTTTTTCCTGAGAATGGAGATGATGTCCATTCCTGAGCATCCTCCGATGCCCATGAGGAGCAGTTCCATAGGCCGTGAGCCGGTGTTATTTCCGCCGGAATCCGCAGCAGCATCCATTACAACCGCATGTCCTGAATCTGCTGATGCCACAAACTGCATCCCGCCGGTAAATTTAATGTTAGCGCTTGTCATGTCAGGTCTCCTTTGAAATCTCGCTATCTACAGTGTCGGATGATTATACCTCATGGAGACATACAATATGCTTAACTATGCAACAAATAACGAAAAAAAACTATTGAAAATAAATAATTCAACAGATTATAATTGCGCATAGCTTTATGGATTTATAAAAAATAATTATAGATGATGATGCACAACATTACGGGTTGCGAAAACCTGATTAAAAAGAAGGGGGATGGCAATGAAGGATCTTGAACTTGTCGCTAAGGAAGAGGAGACGATTTGCGGTTTTTCTCGAAGGGATTTTCTGAAGTTCTGCAGCACCATGGCCGTGGGCATGGGACTGCCGGTCGGGATGGGGGCAAAGATTGCTGAGGCGGTCACGACCCAGAAGCGTCCGCCTGTGCTCTGGCTGTCTGCGCAGGAATGCACCGGATGCACAGAGACCCTGCTGAGAGCTGGCCATCCGACACTTGATAAGCTGATCCTTGAGCTGATCTCACTTGAGTACCATGAGACCCTGCTGGTCGGATCAGGAAAGCAGGCTGAGGAGTGGCGCGTAAAGGCGATGAAGGAGTATAAGGGTAAGTATATCCTTGTGGTCGACGGCTCCATTCCGATTAAAGACAATGGTATCTACTGTAAGATCGGCGGCAAAACTGCTCTTTCTCTGCTTGTTGAGATGGCCACTGATGCTGCTGCAGTTGTGGCAATGGGCTCCTGTTCATCATGGGGAGGCCTGCCTGCATCAGATCCCAACCCAACAGGGGCGACTGCGGCGCATGAAGTGCTGACGAGCAAGGGAGTAAAAACCCCGGTTGTGAATATCCCCGGATGCCCGCCTAACCCCTATAATTTCCTTTCAACAGTTCTTTACTATGTAACATTTAAAAAACTTCCAGAGCTTGACGAACTGTCAAGACCAAAGTTTGCTTATGGCAGGATCATACATGAAAACTGCGAGCGCAGACCTCATTTCGATGCCGGCAGGTTTGCTGTCCAGTTCGGCGATGAGGGGCACAGGAAAGGGTATTGCCTTTTTAAACTGGGATGCAAAGGCCCGGAGACTTTCAACAATTGTCCGATACAACTCTTTAACGACGTAGGCTCGGGCGCCTGGCCTGTCGGCACAGGACATCCCTGTTTTGGCTGTTCAGAGAAAGGTGTTGGCTTTACCGTGCCGCTTCATTCCCCTGCCCGGCCAAAATATATTACGCCGCCTTCATTCTTTACTGATGTATTTCCTGGCAAGGAGGGCGTGGGTTCCGGGACCAAGGCGCTTGCTGCAGGCGTAGCAGGTGTTGCGATCGGTGCAGCAGGAGCAGCAGTGCTGTCAGGCCTCGGCAAGAAGGACGACGACAAAAAAGACAAGGGGGAGTAGGCCATGAGCATGAACAGGCGAGATTTTCTCAAGACTGCGGCTGCCGGCGGCGGTATGCTGCTTGCCTCACAGGCAATGCCGGTCAATGCCACCATGTCAAAGGAGCTTTCTCCTGAGGCGGTAGGCATCCTCTACGACGCAACACTCTGTATCGGCTGCAAGTCCTGCATGGTCAACTGCAAGACGTATAACAGCGCTGCTAAGGGAGCACTCTCTTTAGGTACAGAAGCGGTAGCCCCGACGTATGAATATTCCACTCCGGAAAAGATCTGGGACGACCCTCATGACCTTTCAGCGAAAACGCTCAATATTATCAAGGTTGTCAAGAACGGTACAGGAGTATCCAAGGATATACCGGACAACGGATATTCTTTCGTAAAACAGCACTGTATGCACTGCATCACGCCAGCCTGTGTTTCTGCCTGTCCTGTGGCTGCTCTCCAGAAGGACCCGAAAAACGGCGTTGTCTATTACGAAGAGAACAAATGCATAGGCTGCAGATACTGTCAGCTTGCCTGTCCCTTCAGGATACCAAAATACGAATTCGGCAAGGCGTCTCCACAGGTCAGGAAATGTCAGCTCTGCAATCACCGCTTTGCAGAAGGGAAATACTCTGCATGCTGCGAGTTCTGCCCGACCGGCGCTTCGATCTTCGGCAAGGTGCTTGATCTCCGCAAAGAGGCACAGAAGAGGCTGACTCTCAAAACAGGGGATACATACGATTTTCCTGTCCAGACCGTAAACTCAAAGAATACGAGCAGGCGCACAGTCTCAAAATACATCAGCCATGTATACGGCATGAAAGAGGCAGGCGGCACCCAGTATCTGCTTCTTGCCGGACTGCCTTTTGAGATGCTCGGATTCGACAAGAATATCAAGGATGAAGCCCTGCCTGATCTCACCTGGGCCTATGTCTCCAAGATACCGGCTGTCATAGCGACTGTGCTGATTGGTGGCGCAGCAACCTGGGCGATCACAAAGAACAGAAACACGGATAAGGGGGAATAATTGCGATGAACCATAAGGACATTAAGATGATGACTCCCATGACCATGGGACTGCTTCTTGTCATGGCAGCAGGTGCAGTTGTGGCTATATACCGGATGCTGTTTGGACTCGGTGCTGCGACCAACCTCAGTGACATATGGCCCTGGGGGTTCTGGATCGGCTTTGACGTGTTAGGCGGCGTTGCAATGGCAGCAGGAGGTTTTATCATTGCCGGCGCTGTGTACCTGCTGAACTGGAATAAGTACAAACCCATTGTGAGGGCTGCTGTGCTGAACGCTTTTTTCGGATATGTTTTGGCAGCTACATCTATTTTCTTTGACATCGGACAATCGTTCCGCATCTGGCACCCCATGGTCATGTGGCAGATCAATTCAATTATGTTTATAGTTGCTATTCATGTTGTGCTGTATACAACAACACTTGCAGCAGAGTCCAGTCCCATGATCTTTGAGAGACTGAACATGAGCGGGGCTTACCGTTTTGTGAATAAAATTATGGTGCCGATCGTCCTGTTCGGCGTACTCCTTTCAACGCTTCACCAGTCTTCACTCGGCGCAGTCTATCTTATTATTCCATCAAAGCTTTCGCCGCTCTGGTACAGCAGCAAACTGCCGTATCTGTTCCTTGTCTCGGCAGTTATGATGGGGCTGGCCATGGTCAGCTTTGAGACGATCCTGAGCGCAAGGGTGTTCAAGCATAAACTCCCTATGGACATTCTGAGCGGCATGGCGCGGGGATCATTGATCGTTGTGGGACTGTATTTTATCCTTAAGGTGTGGGACCTTCTGTCAGGCCCTGGTATCGGCGCAGCCTTTACAGGAAGCTTTACGGCTAATATGTATCTTTTGGAGATGATGATCGGTGTTCTGCTTCCCCTTGTACTGCTCGCAGTCAAGGACTTTAGAACAAGATCAAGCAGTATCTTTGCCATCAACATCCTGCTGATCGTCGGCGTCCTGCTCAACCGAATGAATGTCGGTATTTTCGGTCTGGCAGAATACGCAGGAAGGTTTGGCGTGGATTACTTCCCATCGCTTATGGAGATCATCCTGACTGCTGCCATGATCGCCTTTGCCTTTGTCGGGTTCAAGTTTTCTGTTAAATACCTGAATCTTTTTCCGGAAACCGAGCACTGAATGAAATCCATGAATAAAGACATTTCTATAAAATACAAGCTATTAGGAGGAGGACTCTATGTCTAAGAGAATTACAATCGACCCTATCACAAGGATTGAAGGTCACCTGAGAATAGACTGCGAGATCGATGGCGGCAAGGTCACGAATGCCTGGTCGTCAGGTCAGATGTGGAGGGGGATCGAGACGATTCTGAAGGGGCGTGACCCGCGCGATGCCTGGATATTCACGCAACGCTTCTGCGGGGTTTGAACGACCGTTCACGCACTGGCTTCAGTGCGTTCGGTCGAAAATGCACTCCAGATGGAAGTGCCGCTCAACGCGCAGTATATCAGGAATATCATGATGGGAGCCCATGCTACCCATGATCATATCGTGCATTTCTACCATCTTGCAGCGCTTGACTGGGTCGATATTGTATCAGCGCTGAAGGCAGATGCAAGAGCAACAGCAAACCTGGGCCAGAAGCTCTCGTCCTGGACAGGTAATAGCTACGACGCAGTGAAGGCATCTCAGGACAGGCTCAAGACGTTTGTTGGGTCAGGCCAGTTGGGCATCTACGGCAGCGGTTACTGGGGCCATCCTGCGATGAAACTGGCGCCTGAAGTGAATATGCTTGCAGCGCATCACTACCTGCAGGCCCTTGAACAGCAGCGCGAGATTAATAAAGTTGTCGCAATTCTCGGGTCAAAGACACCGCATATCCAGAACGTAGCGGTCGGCGGCGTTTCCAATCCGATCAACCTTGACAGCCAGTCAGCACTGAACATGGAGCGTCTCTATTATATCAAGACACTCATCGACAAGGCCGGCGACTTTGTGGAGAATGTTCTCCTGGTCGATACTGCTGCGGTTGCTGCGTTTTATGCTGATTGGACCGGACATGGAAAGGGAGTTACCAATTATCTGTCAGCTCCTGATATGCCCCTTGATACTAAGGGTACAAAGTTTGCGCTTCCGGGCGGGTATATCCCGGACGGGGACATATCGAAGTTCAAGGCCATCACGAGTTACAATGATGCCTTCTTTAAGGACAATGTAAAGGAGAGTATCAAGCACTCCTGGTATGATGGTGACTGGGACAAGCACCCATGGGATGGAGAGACAATGCCGAAGTATACGGACTTCCAGGACAAGGGCAAGTATTCCTGGGTAAAGTCACCGACTTTTATGGGCAAACCTGCCCAGGTAGGGCCTCTTGCAAATGTTCTCTGCATGTTTGCTGCTGGCCATGAGCCGACGAAGAAGTATGCTACAAAGATGCTTGATACGATCAGCGCACTTGCCGGAGCAAAGGTTGGTGTGGGAGCGCTGCATTCGACTATCGGAAGGATCGGCGCACGCTCAATCCGCTGCGCAGTGCTCTATGACACGCTCAAGGACCAGTGGAATGCCCTTATCGAAAATATCGCAAAGGGCGACACGAAGACCTTTAATGTGCCGACATTCCCCTCAGGCATTCAGAAAGGGTTTGGATACCACGAAGCGCCAAGAGGCATTCTCTCTCACTGGATCGTGATTGAAAACGGCAAGATCAAGAATTATCAGGCAGTTGTGCCGTCTACGTGGAATGCAGGCCCAAGGAACAGCCAGGATGCACTGGGCCCTTATGAGTCTGCGCTTATAGGCACGCCAGTGAGCGATCCTGAGAGGCCGCTTGAGGTTCTCAGAACGATCCATTCCTTTGACCCGTGTCTTGCATGTGCGGTTCATGTGCTGGACAAGAACCGGAATGAGATCGTAAAGGTAAAGGCTGTTTAATGGACAATCCTTTGTCGTCATCAGGAGCGCAGCCGAAGGTACTTGTTATGGGTGTTGGCAGTATCCTGATGATGGATGAAGGAATCGGTATCAGGGCAGTTGAAGAATTAGAGAAGAAGTATCGGTTCCCTGAGAACGTTGAGTTACTTGACGGCGGCACTTCGGGAATCGAGCTTCTCTCGTATGTTGCCGGCAAGGACTACCTCATAATTATCGATGCGATAAAGAGCGGCAATCCGCCCGGCACCGTGCTCAGGGTGGAGGGAGAGGATGTGCCTGCCAAGTTTCTGACAAGGATCTCGCCTCATCAGCTTGGCATTTCAGACCTTCTTGCCGCTGCAATGCTGACAGACGAGATTCCGAAGAAACTGGTGCTTTTCGGCATCGAACCCAAGGAGATCGTCATGGCCATAGGTCTTTCTGATGAGGTGAGGGCGAGCATGGATCATCTTGTGGAGGTTGTTGTCGATGAACTGAAAAGATTGGGGTGCGAAGTTGTCCCCCTTCTGCCGCATGAGATCTCACAGACAGAGAGCGTCTGGGGAAAGATGTAGGTTATAATAGTTCATGTGTCTTGCCATCCCGTCAAAGATCATTGAGAAAGATCAGTTCAGGGCTGTCGTAGATGTTTACGGCGCACGCAGGGAGATCAATCTTATGCTGATGGCCGAAGAGGTAGAGGTGGGCGACTTTGTGCTGGTGCATGCAGGGTTTGCACTCCAGAAGGTCGATTATGAGGCTGCACAGGAATCTCTTAAAGTCATCTCTCAAATTATCGAGGATGTTTCAAAAGAGATGGAAACAGAGGAATCTCCTGATGTCGGTATTTCCTGCAGTACGGGTTAGATCGCACTCTTTTTTTACGTAAAGGGTTTCACCGGCTGGCTTGCACGCGTATATCTCCACAACCTACGAAGCCTTTGCTAATCCCTTTTCCTGTTTTACCCGTTCGTGAAGCCAGACCTTAATGAGGGCTCCCCTGTCCACTCCGATCTGTTTGCGGATAGTATCTATATCCTGAACCAGAGATTCTGCGACATCGAGGGTGAGGCGTACCTTTTTGCTGGCAGGGAGAACATTTGCCTTTGACATATCGATCAGGTCGTGAATGTCTTCGCCCGAGTCAAACCTGCGGTCAAACTCTCGTGTACTCTTAGCCCTTATTTTGGTCTTCATATAATGCTGCCTCCTTTTCACTTGCTCGTCTAACGGAGATAATACGTATTGTCTTGCCACGCATCGTATAAATCGCGGTCCAAAGTCTTTCCTTGATCCTGCCGATAATGATCCAGCGGTCTTCAACCGGGTGGGGCGCATGTATCTCGATGCGGTTTTCCTCATCCCATAGGCCTTTTGCAGTTTCAAAGTCAATGCCATGTTTTGATTCGTTCTTCGCATTTTTGACCCGGTCCCATTCGAATTCCATGATTATATTCTACAGATAGTGGACAAAATTGCAACAAATATTAAGTATATCGGCCGTGCTGGGCAGAGAGTTTTGGCAGGTCACCCATCAGTCAAAATAATTGTTTTATTTTCTTTTGAGCTCTGCTATACTTTTTTCAAAATCTGCGGGGACATCAGATGCAGGGCAGATAATGAAACTTCGGGGGGCAATGTTGCATAAAGAAAAGCCGCGCTGTATCATTCTCGCTAAACTTCATTTTGTAAAATTCATGTTTCTGCTTCTTTTCGGTGTCTTATCCCTTATGAAAGCCGATATTGTCTTTTCAACCTGCACCGCAGGAACAATGCCGCAGGGATCTTATGATCAATCGGGAGCATGTCTATCTACACCTATTGGACAGAGCATCAGGACCTATGACGAATACCGTGAAGTTTTCAATCCATTGGATTGTCCTTTTGGTTCGTCAGTCGCGTCCTGCACTGTTTTCTATGGATGCCCAAACCAGGCCGGGACTAAACATCAGCAGCTTGCAAGTGCCACCATATCTTCAGTAGATTTGAACTTATATGTTATCACCGGTAGTTATACCGAGAGAATTATGGATCAGATTTATCCTAATACAATTCCAACATATTCGGATTGCAATGCTTTGGGCCCTGCTGCATGGATCGGCGCTACAGGCCAGCAGCACTGGTCAGGGCTGATCGATGTGATTCCTGATCAGGTGATTGAGGTTCTGGTGGAGCTTCAGTAGGGAAAGAGGTTTAGGGAGAGGCATAGAGAAGAAGATCAGTCCACTTATTGATTCCTGTATATTGAATGTCCTATTTCCTGTCACTCCCGCTTGTCGGGAGTCCTTTCCCAGAAAGATTCCGGACGAGCCGGAATGACAATACATAGAACATTGCTTTTGCATCTCTTAATAGTTGTGAGTTACGGATACGTGATCTGTACCCTCTCGATCCCGTTCGCCTTTCCTGAATCCTTATCAATATCTATCACCACTGCGGACAAAATCGCCTGGCCCTGAGCTGTTTGGAACCTGTCGGGCATACCGGTCAAAAATCTTCTGACGATCTGGTCCACATCAATGCCGATTACCGAATAAGCAGGTCCGGTCATGCCGACATCTGTAATGTACGCAGTGCCGTTTTGCAGGATCTTTTCGTCAGCTGTCTGCACATGCGTGTGTGTGCCTACAACAGCACTTGCCTTACCGTCAATGAAGTACCCGAAGGCGACCTTTTCGGACGTTGCCTCTGCATGGAGGTCGATGATGATGATCTTCGTATCCTTTTCCAGTCTCTCAATTTCTGTCTGAGCAGTACGAAACGGGCAGTCTACTGGAGTCATGAAGATCCTGCCCGATAGGTTTAATACGCCGACCTTGGTGCCATCTGTCAATGTATACAGAATGCTGCCGTATCCCGGAACGCCGGGTGCAAAATTGGCAGGCCGGATAACGCGATTTTCTTTCGAAATATACCCTACAAAATCCTTTTTGTCCCAGACATGATTTCCCGTGGTTATTACATGCACGCCCATTCTGAAGAGGTCCTGCACAAGACTCTCTGTGAGGCCGAAACCAGCAGCAACATTTTCGCCATTAGCGATCACCAGATCGATATTGTGCTTGTCAACAAGGCCGGGGAGACAGGCGCTTACTGCTTGTCTCCCGACCTTGCCGACAATATCTCCGATAAATAAAACCTTCATGCTATTGCACCTTGTGATCTCTTTTGCAGTTTCGAATTATTGTCATTCCGGCTTGTCCGGAATCTTTCCGGAAGGTTTCCCGACGCGCCTTGCTTGCGGGAATGACACGAAAAAAGAGTTTTAAATACTCGTCGATGCAGTTGCTATTTTGCATATTCCACATGCCTCGATTCCCGTATAACCGTTACCTTGATCTGTCCGGGATAGGACATCTCAGCCTCAATCTTTCTCGAAAGATCTCGGGCGATAAGGGCAGACAGTTCATCGTTCACCTCTTCAGGCTTGACAATGATCCTGATCTCTCTTCCTGCCTGGATCGCATAGCACTTTTCCACGCCCTTAAACGAGAGGGCAAGCTTCTCAAGGTCTTCAAGGCGTTTTATATAATTTTCGATGCTTTCACGCCTGACTCCCGGCCTGGCTGCTGAGAGCGCATCTGCAGCAGCAACCAGCGCCGCCTCAACGGTCAGAGGATCAGCATCTCCATGATGGGCGAATATTGCGTTGACAACCTTGAAGTTTTCGCCGAACTTCTTTGCCATGTTTGATCCTATCTCCTGATGAGAGCCTTCGACATCATGGTCTATAGCCTTGCCAAGGTCATGCAGAAGACCTGCGCGCTTGGCGAGTTTTTGATCTGAGCCTAACTCTGCAGCCATCATGCCTGCCAGATACGCTACCTCCCGTGAGTGCTGGAGTATGTTCTGTCCGTAAGAGGTCCGGTATTTTAATCTGCCAAGGGTTTTGACAATCTCAGGGTGGATACCGGAAAGCCCGAGATCAAAGACTGCCTTTTCTCCCTCTTCCCTGATGATAACATCAACCTCTTTTCTTACCTTCTCGACAACTTCCTCGATCCTCGTAGGATGGATCCTGCCGTCTGCGATCAGCCGTTCGAGCGAGAGTTTAGCTATCTCTCGCCGGACCGGGTCAAAACCTGAAAGGGTCACCATCTCAGGCGTGTCGTCAACAATGAGGTCAACGCCTGTAGCTGCCTCAAGTGCCCTGATGTTTCTTCCTTCACGGCCGATGATCCTTCCCTTCATCTCATCGCTTGGGAGGCTTACGGCGCTCACGGTGGCATCAGCAACATAGTCACTGGCATACCGCTGCACAGCAAAACCGATGATTTCCTTTGCTTTTTTCTCAGCAGTTTCCTTTGCCTCGTCTTCAATCTGCTTGATAAGTTTCCCTACCTCTAAACGCGCTTCTTCCTCAGTCCGTTTGAGGATCTCCTGTTTTGCCTCATCAGTAGAAAGTCCAGAGATCTTCTCGAGCATCTCTGTCTGTTCCTTGAGAATCTGTACATACTTATTCTCTTTTTCCTGGACTAAGCGCTCTTTCGCAGTGTAATCACGATCGCGTTTGTTCAACTCCTGGTCGCGCTTTTCGTTCTGGTCGACCTTACGATCAAGCGTTTCCTCTTTCTGCCGGAGGCGCTTCTCTAACAGGTTAACCTCATTTCGGCGTTCCCTGAGTTCCTTTTCTGCATCACTCTTGGCCTGGTAGACAATATCCTTTGCCTCCAGAGTTGCTTCTTTCTTGATATGCTCAGCTTCTTTGTTTGCGATTACAATGATCTTGTCCTTGTCTACATCAACAGTGGCCTTCTGGCCTTTCAAAGCGCTTTTATACGCAAGGCTCATCACGAGGCCAACAGTGATTCCAATTGCAATAGCGATACCAATATAGAACATGCTATCCATTAGGTGTTTCCCTCCCTTTGTGCAGTCTTTCCTGTATTATTTTTTCGAAACCCTCGGAAGAGGGGGTGTAAAACGTTTTCTGGTCAGGCATATAGGCCTGCTTTACGTAATGGCCGTCAAAACTATGGGGATACAGATAGCCGATACCTGCGCCAAGCTTTTTTGCGCTTGTGTAACTGGAATCTTTAAGGTGGTTTGGCACTTCCCGGGCAGGTTCATTTCTGACTGCATCGATTGCATTGTCGATCGCGACATACGATGCATTGCTCTTGGGTGCAGTCGCAACATAAAGGGCTGCCATGGCAAGAGGGATCCTGCCCTCAGGAAGGCCTATCTTTTCGAACGCATGGAGCGCTGATACTGCCACGACAAGTGCCTGAGGGTCTGCATTGCCCACGTCCTCAGCTGCACAGATAACGATCCTGCGCGCAATGAAGAGGGGATCTTCCCCTGCTTCAAGCATCTTTGCCATCCAGTATACCGTGGCATCAGGATCAGAGCCGCGCATACTTTTAATAAAGGCTGATATGGTGTTGTAATGATCGTCTTCATCGTAATAGATCGATCTGTTCTGCGTGACTTCTTTCACCTGTTCGAGTGAGATGACCGCCTTGTTGGCCGCTCCGTCGAGCCTACTGTTGGCCGCTCCGTCGAGCCTACTGTTGGCGGTGCTTTCGAGGGATGAAAGAAATGCAAGTTCAAGGATGTTCAGTGCCTTTCGTGCATCGCCATCGCTCACTGACGCGATGAATTCAGCTGCCTCCTGCTGAAGCGATATCTCATACTCTCCGAGCCCCTTCTTGTCAGAGATCGCACAATAGAGCAGTTTTTTCAGCTCATCCTGAGGGATAGGTTTGAACTGGAAGATGAGCGACCGAGAGGAGAGGGCAGGGACCAGAGAGAAAAAGGGGTTCTGCGTTGATGCACCGACCAGGATGATCTCTCCCCTTTCAACATGAGGAAGTAACGCATCCTGTTGTATCTTGTTGAATCTGTGGATTTCGTCCACGAAAAGGATCGCCCGCTGCCCGTGCGATGAATCAACTGCCGCCCTGATGTCCTTGATCCCAGCAGTTACGGCATTGATCGAAATAAACCTGGCCATTGTTTTTCGGGCAATGATATGAGCAAGTGCTGTCTTGCCTGTGCCAGGAGGACCATAAAAGATGACGGAGACGATCTTATCATCTTCGATGAGGCGTCTGAGCGGTTTGTTCCTATGGAGCAGATGCGACTGGCCGAGAAAATCCTCGAAATCCTCAGGCTGCATCCTCCACGCAAGCGGAGCGTCTTTTTTTTCGGTTTTAAATAGTTCCAATTCCCATAGTCCGGAGCCGGACTATAGTCTCAAACAGCCTTTTGGTATAGAGAAAACAGCGTCCTTGGGAAAAGATGTTTGCAGGGAATCTATAAGAAAGCCTTTAATGCAAGACTTTAACCCATTGTTTTTTCTATGATTTTGTTTGTTGTTTGTAACCAAAAGCGCAAGGACTATAGTCATCAGCAATGTTATTTTGGTGAAAATAAACCCGCCCTGTCGTGTACGTGAAAAATTAGATCCGCCTATTACATAGGTGGGTGCCTTAAATGCTCCTTCAGGCTTTTGGCAGATGGCCAACATGCACACCAGAGCATTACACAGGCTCCCGAAAGATCTAATTTGCCGGATTAACTTTTTCACATATCACCTACAGGGCAGGTATTCACCAATTTCATAGTATTGTTATAACAGAATTTGTATGGAATGAGCAAGAAAAAATTCTTTAACTAATAGGAGTTTTAGCTTGTATTGCAGGCATTTTTTTAATAGACTATGTAAATATATTTTCTATGGATGCGCTCATACTTGCAGGTGGTGAAAACAGCCGTTTTTTGTCCCATAAGGCCCTTGCCGAAGTTAAGGGGAAGAGGGTCATTGAAACAACCATAGAACTATTCAAAAAATACTTCAACAACATTTATATAAGTACTAATACACCTGAGATTTTTTTCTATCTTGGTCTGCCGATGATAGGCGACCTGATGCAGCAGAAGGGTCCGATGACAGGAATCTATTCTTCCCTTGTTTCAACAGGAGGTGCAGAACTTTTTGTGGCTGCCTGCGATATGCCTTTTATTCAGGCAGGTGTTCTGGAACTGATCATCAGGGATTTCAAAGGTCAGCATGCATTGCTCCCTGTTTATGAGGGGCGGCCCCAGCCCTTGTTCGGCATTTACTCAGCCAGTGTGCGGGAAGCGATGAAGGAACATATTATGCAGAACAGGAAGGCTATGTGGGATTTATTGCAGGATATTCGGCCGGCATTGATACCTGAGGAAAAGGTGAGGGCCGCAGACCCTGAAGGTAAGACGTTTATTAATATCAACACGCTTGAGGAATACAGAAACCTTGTGGTTCGCATCTGAGTGTTTCTTTAGCGTATGTTTATTTTGTCATTCCGGCTTGCTTGTGCCCGATGTTTGGGTATCCGGAATCTTTCTGAGTCCCTTTACAGAAGGCTTCCACTCCACAAGGGAGTGCAAGCCGACGCGTTTCACTTGCCAACAGTAGGTGCTTTAAGAACGGGAATGACAGCCTTTTTTAGTGAGTTACGTGGTTTATGGACAGATTTTATGTATATAAGGTTTTTGACAACCAATGAGACAGAAGGAGGCGTACAATGTTTGGATTAGGCATGCAGGAACTTATCATTATCCTGGTCATTGTTCTTGTTCTTTTTGGGGCGAAGAGACTCCCTGAACTGGCAAGCGGCATGGGCAAGGCTATCAAGAATTTCAAGAAAGCTACGAATGAGCCTGATGAGATTGATGTGACACCGAAGAAAGACACTGAGGGCGAAACCGGGAAAGAGGAAGAGAAAAATAAGGGTGCATAGAGGACCGATTGCAGAGATAGATCTTTCCGCTCTTCAGCACAATCTTCAGATTGTACGTACCATGGCAGGAAAGAGAGACGTGATCGGCGTTGTCAAGGCAGATGCTTACGGTCACGGCGCAATAGAGGTTGCGCGGAGGCTTGTGGCAGGTGGTACTGCAGACCTCGCTGTTGCGTATACTGATGAAGCAAAGCTCCTGAGGGAGGCAGGCATTACGGTACCCATCCTGGTATTTATTGACCAGGAGAATCCCGATGATTATTTCCGGTATGAACTGGTACCTGTGCTGAGGGACAGGAGAATGGCCAGGGTATTTTCTGATGAGGCACAAAAAAGAGGAACGACTATACCTGTGCATATGAAGGTCGATACTGGCATGGGAAGAATCGGCTTCAGGCCTGAAGAGGCCGTTGAATCAGCTCTTGAGATGGCAGGCATGGAGGGGATCAGGCTGGAGGGTCTCATGAGCCATTTCTCTGAGGCTGATCTTGCGGACAGGACCTATGCAGGGCAGCAGTTGAAGCTATTCGGTGATCTGCGGGATGCCATACAGTCGCAGTCTGGATTGGTCCTTCGCTGTCATATTGCAAACAGCGCTGCTGTCCTGTCATTGCCTGATGCCCTGTTTGATGCTGTTCGGCCGGGCATTGCCTTGTATGGATATTCCCCGTTTGAGGAGAGCTTCGGACTCAGGCCGGTCTTGAGTCTCAGAGCAGAGGTCCTTACAGTGCGAAACCTGCCTGCTGCTTCTGCCATCAGTTATGGCAGAACCTTTATTACCAAACGTGACAGCCGCATAGCGGTTATACCTGTCGGTTATGCTGACGGATACAACCGGCTTTTTTCGAATAATGCAGAGATGCTTGTGCAGGGCTGCAGGGTGCCTGTTGTTGGCAGGGTCTGCATGGACATGACCATGCTGGATGTTACTGATGTTGCCAATGTCTCGGAAGGGGACGAAGTTGTGCTCCTGGGCAGACAGGGACACGAGATGATCACCGCAGCAGAGCTTGCTCAGAGGATCAATACCATTCCCTATGAAATCCTTACCTCTCTTGGAACACGGGCCCGAAAGGTGTATCTCAATTGATCCGTCTGATCGAACGTTTCGGCAGAGCTGTTATATCTTTTTTCAGAAAGGTCGGTGCTGTTGCTGAGGAGACCGGCAGGATACTCCTTTTTCTTTTTGCCACGCTGAAACAGATGGTGCGCCCTCCTTTTGAGACCGCGAATATATTCAGGCAGATGCTTGAGGTCGGTGTGGGGTCATTGCCGGTCGTTACTGTTACTGCTATTTTTACGGGTATGGTCTTTGCCCTGCAGACCTACACGGGCTTTAAGCGCTTTGGCGCTGAGACGCTTGTCGGAACGGTCGTTGCCATGTCCATGACAAGGGAACTTGGCCCTGTGCTGACCGGCCTTATTGTTTCCGGAAGGGCGGGTGCTGCAATGGCAGCTGAACTCGGGAGCATGCGGGTCACAGAACAGATCGATGCCCTTGAAACACTTGCAACGAATCCGGTCAAGTATCTTGTTGTGCCGAGGTTTGTCGCCGGACTGGTCATGTTGCCTGCGCTTGCCCTCTGCGCTGATATTATCGGTATTATCGGCGGTTATTTTGTTACTGTGGGCCTGTTCAATACCAGTTCAGCCGTATACTGGAAACAGACCTGGACCTATCTCGAGAGCGCTGATATTTACAATGGCCTTATCAAGGCCTGTTTTTTTGGGGGAGCCATATCGATTATAAGCAGTTATAAGGGCTTTTATACGAGCGGCGGAGCTGAAGGCGTTGGCAAGGCGACTACCGGTGCGGTTGTGTTTTCGTCCATGACCATTCTGATCTCCGATTATTTTCTGTCAAGCTGGCTATTCAGATGATCCGCCTGGATGAGGTGTATAAGGCATTCAACGCCAACCAGGTGCTTATTGGTACCAGCTTTGCTGTGAAAAAAGGCGAGAGCAGGGTAGTGATTGGCGGCAGCGGTTCAGGAAAAAGCGTCATCCTCAAGCATATTGTCGGCATCCTGAAGCCTGATAAGGGAAGGGTGCTGATCGATGACGTGGATATTGCGAGCCTGAAAGAGCATGATCTGTATGAGACGAGGAAAAAGTTTGGCATGCTTTTTCAGATGGCAGCGCTATTTGATTCCATGAGCGTCTGGGAAAATGTGGGCTTTGCCCTCTCCCGTAAAGGAACACTGAAGCCTGATGAGATCAAAGAAATTGCTGTCGAGAAGCTGAAACTGGTCGGAATGGTGAATGTCGAGAACCTTATGCCTTCCGAGCTTTCAGGCGGCATGAAAAAGAGAGTCGGTCTTGCACGGGCTATTGCCCATGAGCCTGAGATACTGCTGTACGATGAGCCGACAACCGGACTTGATCCCATAACCGCAGACGCAATAAATGATCTTATCGTTGACCTGAGGGAAAGGCTTAAGGTGACTTCTGTTGCGATTACCCATGATATGCATAGTTCGTATAAAATAGCAGATAGCATATCGATGCTGTATAAGGGAAAGATTATTGCAACAGGAACGCCTGATGAGATACGCCATACTGTTGACCCGGTTGTGCGGCAGTTTATCACGGGCAGTGCAGTGGGGCCGATTAAGGTGGAAGGAGTGAATAATGAAAGAACTGTCAACAGAGCTTAAGGTCGGCGCCTTTGCGCTTATCGTGCTGGCTGTTCTTACGTTTATGACATTCAAGGTCGGAGGCCTGGACTGGGCAAAGAAGAAGGGATATGCCGTTCATGTTGTTTTCAGCTCCACTGCCGGGCTCGATGAGAAGACCACGGTAAAGATAGCGGGAGTTGATTCAGGCGTTGTTGAAGGCATCGGACTTGCTGAAGGAAAGGCGCGGGTCAAGCTCAGGATAGATCCTGGTGTTAAGATTTATAAAGATGCCCAGGCATCCATCCGCTCTTCAGGCCTTCTTGGCGATAAATATCTGGATATCCGTATCGGGTCTCCTGAGGCGGGTCAGTTGAAAGACGGCGATACCATAACCAATGTGATGGAAGTAGCGGACATGGATGACCTTGCCAGGAATCTTATTAATGTTTCTCAGAGTTTTACGAGGCTGACAGAGTCTCTCAATGAGGTGCTCGGAGGCGGCGAGGCAAAAAAATCACTGAGCGAGACCATTGCCAATCTCAGAGAGGTCTCTTCAACCCTAAACCGGACGATCACGCTGAATGACCAGCGGCTCAGGAAGGTTCTCGATAGTATCAGTTCGCTGACAGCATCTCTTAACTCACTGGTTGACAAGAACAGGGATCCGTTCACTGCTTCGATTGTTAATATGAAGGATTTCTCCGCAAGTCTTAAGGGTTCTGGTCCGGGACTGATCGAGAATCTGAATAAGGCAACAAAGGATCTGAAGGCTATACTTGAGGAGAACAGGCCTGGCATCAGGAGCGCTGTTGATTCTTTTGACAGGATTGCTCAGCAGGTAGACAAGGGTGAGGGAACGCTCGGCAAACTGGTCAAGGATGACCGTCTCTATGATTCGATCAGCAGGACTGCTGAAGGGCTGAGCAAAACGCTTTCAGCAGTGGACCGGTTCAGGGCCTATGTAACGTTTCAGGCGGAATATCTGACCCGTGAAAAAGACGGTAAGGCATCTTTCGATGTTACGCTGCAGCCGGATAAAGACAAGTATTTTATCCTCGGTGTTGTCGGGGGATCTCCGAGAACATCATCGGTCACGGAAATAACAAAGACGCCGCCTGGAAAGACTGTCAGGGAGGAAGAGCTCAGCAATACGTTGCGCTTCAATGCGCAGTTTGGAAAGCGGTTTGACAATGCTGCTGCACGGTTAGGGCTCTTTGAAAATTCCTTCGGTCTGGGCGGTGACTATTTTTTCAATGACGATAAAGGTAAAATAACGGTTGATGTCTGGGACTTTCAGAAGAACGAGGAGAATGCCAAGACCGTGCATGTAAAAGCCGGTGTCAGTTATTTTCTTTTCAGAAATCTCTTTTTGAGCGCAGGCGGAGACAATCTCATGAGCAAGAGATATCGCGGAGGATATGTCGGTATGGGTGTGCGGTTCGATGAGGAGAATTTTAAATAGTTCATGAGCATGAAGACATTAATTATTAAATCCCTCCTCTCCTCCCTTTACCAAAGGGAGGGAAAGTGCCCCTCTTTAGCAAAGAGGGGTTAGGGGAGATTATATTTTAATATGGCGGCATACTTTTGCACTAATGAAGTAGCTTATGAAAGTATTAATAGGATATCAGCGAGACAGCCATGCATAAAAAAATAGGACAGATACTTCTTGAATCGGGCAGCATATCAGAGGAACTGATCAGCCGCACGCTTGACCTGCAGGCTGAGGAAGGGCATACGCGCAAATTCGGAGAGATTCTTATTGAAAAGGGAATTTCCGAAGAAGAGGTGTACAAGGCATTATCGATCCAGTTCAGGATACCTCTTATGGCAACGGAAGATTTCCCTGAACAGACGCCTCTGGACCATGTGTCCTTCAGTTTTCTCGAGAAGAACCTTATTGTGCCTCTTGCGCTTGAGGGCAATACACTCTGTATTGCGGTGGGTGACCCAACGAATAATGAGGGTGTTGATGCCTTGCGGTCGTCCTATGACTATGAACTGTCTGTAACCCTTGCAACAAAGTCAGGCGTGCTCCAGCAGCTTCAACTGCTGCAGGGCTCAAGGAATGCTGTTATGCAGAGGCTTATCGAGGGCGCTGCTGAGGACGATCTGCCGACTGCTGACCTTACAGGCGAAGTAAGCCATCTCAGGGATCTTGCCCAGGAAAAGGGCATTATTCAGCTGGTCAATCTTATTATTGAAAATGCTGTCAGGGACAGGGCAAGCGATATACATGTAGAGCCGGGTGAGTTCAGTGTGCGTGTCCGTTATCGGATTGACGGCGTGCTTTATGAAAAAGAGACCCTTCCGGCGCGTATGTATTCCGCAGTCTCTTCAAGGATCAAGCTCCTTTCGCAGATGAATATTGCGGAAAGAAGGCTGCCCCAGGACGGCCGGATCAAGGTGGCTTCTGCCGGCAGAAGCATTGATATCAGAGTATCCACGATTCCTACGGTGTACGGCGAAAGTGTTGTCATGAGGCTTCTGGATAAATCATCTTCAATTATTACCCTCGAAGACATCGGCTTTGACATGACTATTCGCGATATTTACGAAGAGGTCATCAAAAAACCCTACGGTATGATCCTGATAACCGGGCCGACCGGAAGCGGTAAGTCAACGACGCTGTATGCCTCTCTCGCTGAGATCAATTCGGCTGAAAAAAAGATCATCACGGTCGAGGAGCCGGTAGAATACCTGATGCCCGGCATCAACCAGATACAGGTCCGCCCGAAAATAGGTCTGACCTTTGCGTCCGGCTTAAGGCATATCGTGCGGCAGGACCCGGACATCATCATGGTCGGCGAGATCAGGGACATGGAAACTGCGAGCATTGCGATCCATGCCGCGCTGACCGGTCATCTCCTTTTCAGCACCCTGCATACCAATGATGCCCCTGGTGCCATCACCAGGCTCATGGACATGGGTATTGAGAATTACCTTGTTGCCTCCACCCTGGTATGTGTCATGGCCCAGAGACTTGTAAGAAAGATATGCCCTTCCTGCAAGGTGAAAGAGGAGGTGCCGCAAGAGGTTCTCGACCGCATCAGCAAGGACATCTGTGAGGTCTGGAGCGGAAAAGGCTGTGAGGAATGCTCAGGAACGGGATATAAGGGCCGGATAGGCATTTTTGAAGTTCTGCCCATTGGCGGGCCGATCAGGGATTTGATCATGAAAAGGGCCACAATCAAGGAGATGAAGGACCTGGCTATCAGTCTCGGCATGAGGACGCTCAGGGAAGACGGCATCGGGAAGGTGAAAAAGGGAATCACTACTCTGGATGAAGTGCTGAGAGTCACACAGGTGGAAATGTGAGAAAGGCAGTTATCAGTTATCAGTTATCGGTTATCAGTGAAGGAGAGATTTACCTTGGCTCACCACCTATAACTCATCACTCATCACTGTCTTCTAACCGCGGCATTGCTTTAATGATGGTGCTCTGGGTGCTTGTGTTCCTGAGTATCCTGTCTATGAATTTTCTCAGATCAACCCGCTGGGTCACAGGGAGCACGCACAATCTGAAGGAAGAGACCCTGGCTTACTATCAGGCTTTGTCAGGATACCATGAGGCTTTGTATTATATTGCTTCTGATAAGGACCTTGCTGTGGATTTTCTGGATGAAGAGGGGAATTTCTGGATCGATGATAAGACGAATCCGGTTACCGGCAAGAGAGAGACTGAAGACGGAGAGCTTGAGATAAGGATTACGGATGAGAGTTCGCGGATCAATATCAACTTTGTCCAGCAGGACCGGCTCCGCAAACTGCTGGAACGTGTTGGTGTCAAAGAGGAAGAGATCGTAGTTATTATGGATTCTGTTGCTGACTGGAAGGATCCCGACAAGGAGCATCATCTCTCAGGAGCTGAGGACGATTATTATGAGTCGCTCGATGAACCGTACAAGGCCAAAAATGGTGCTTTTACTGTTCCGGAAGAACTGGCTTTGGTCAAGGGAATGACGCCAGAGTATCTTTTTGGAGACAGGACAGGAGCTAATGGATTGCTTCCTCTCATAACCACATTTGGGAGGAATGCGATCAATATCAACACGGTGTCCCTCGAGATTATGCAGTTCCTTGGCCTCAATGACGTAGAGATAGAGACGATCATGAAACAGCGGAATAAGGTATATGGTGGATTCAGGTTCATCCCGCAGCAGTTTTCTGCGCGCGGCCTCAACGCCATGTCAACGCAGACATTCAGGATAGAGGTGACGGCCAGGGCGAAGAACAGCCCTATCGGCTCCCGTATTACCGGTATTGTAAGCAGAGAGCCCTCACCGAAGGGAAACGAATTAAGAACAATCTATTGGAGAGAACGTGCCGAGACTGTTAGGACTTGATATAGACAGTAAATATATACGCATGTCTGTTGCCGACAGACGGCTGAAGCGGATTACTTATCTGCGGTCTGAGGGCATCGGCATTTCTGCTGACAGGGAGGAGGGGAATAAGGCCCTGACTGAGGTTCTTCAGCTGTGGAAGAAGAACTATGCTCCTTCAGGGGTTGTTGTTGGGCTTTCGCTGAATCTCTTTACCTGTAAGCTCCTTGATATGCCTGCTATGGGCAGAGAGGATATGAGAAAGGCCCTGGCCTTTGAACTTGAAAAACATTTGCCGCTTGCAGTTGATGAATACCTTTTTGATTTCCTCATGATCAGGAAGGGCACGGGCATGAAAACCCTTGTCTGTGCGATAAAGAAGGAGGCTGTCAGTGCTGTAGTGAAACTGATCAATGATGTTGGCATGGAAGTCCTTTCTGTCCGCTGCAGAGTTGTGGATGTGCTGACCAGCATGATGGAGATCAGTGGCGAGAAGAATATGAAAGGCATTTTTATTCTGGCAACGGATGACGGTTATGAAATGGCGGGCATTGAGGATTCCCTGCCTCGTTCGATGAAGAGAATTTCTGCTGGCGCTGATCTTGCCGAAGCCCTTGATGTCTTCAGAAAGTCCTATCCAGGTAAGATCTACTGCTCGGGCCCTGTGGATCAGCTTATTGCCGAACGCTTTGCCATGACAAAGTCACAGATCACTGTTTCAAATGCGCTGATCTTTTCCTTTGTCCAAAGAACACGGCTGAATCTTGAATTCATCCCGCAGGAGCTGATCAGGCAGAAGAAAGACCTTTATCCTCATATCATCGGAGGCCTTGCTGTCGCAGCTCTTTGCCTGTATCTGTTGACAGGTTTTGTTGCCTATTATAAGGAAGCCCGTGCGCTTCGCAGGATCGAGTCCCGGATAGAAACCATAAAGAGTACGGCGTCAGGCGTTATTGAAGCGCGAAAGAAGCTTGAAGCGCTGCAGGATGACAGAAAGACGCTCCTTGCTTTTCAGAATAGCTCCAATATGGCGATCAGGGTTTTAAAAGAACTGACACAGGTTGTTCCTGATAATGCATGGATCATCAATCTGGTTGTGGATGAAAAGGGATTTGTGGAGCTCGAGGGTTTTTCGCGAAAGACCTCTGATCTGATCATGGCACTGGATAAATCGAAACTCTTTAAGAATATCGCTTTTGCGGCGCCTATCTTGTCCCGCGACGGCGAGGAGCGGTTTTCTCTTAAATTTGAGGTCAGAGAGCCATGAACAGAAGAAAATATATTCTGCTTGCAGCTGCACTGGTTATGACTCTGCTTCTTTTTCAGACCTATGTACTGACGCCAAAGTCTGAAACCATGCGTGAGGAGATTCAGGTCAAGTCAGCCACGCTGCAGAAATACGAGACCTACCTGGAAGGCTCGGCCATCACCGATACGGAGATCAGGACAGCAGGCGAAGAAATGAAGGCAGTTGAAAAGAAGCTGGTGAAGGAATCGTCCGAATTCCTTGCTGCGGCCCGTATGCAGAAAGAACTTTCGGAGCTTACGCAGAATGCCGGCCTGAACATACAGAACATCAGGCCTCTTAATACGGTAAAGGCAAAGACCTTTTTTGTAATTCCCGTCTATTTTGAGGGAAGCGGAACGATAAAGCAGATTGGAGACTTTCTGAATAACGTTGAGAAGCACTCTGTGCTGCTCAAGATAGAGAAATTGTCTATAAACGTCACAAACATGCAGAACCCCAGAGAGCTGCGGTTTAAAATGCAGATATCCGGATTGGGTAAATCATGATACGGAAAATCGTTATGCTTGTCATCGTAGCATCACTATTCCTTTTTATGAGCTGGAAGTTTACGGTAAGCGCGGTGCTGTATAATCCCCTGTCGGACGTCTTCGTGAAGAAGGCAAAGATAAAAGAGTCGGCGCCGACAAAGTCGGCATATGCATCTGCCTGGGATAAGATCATCTATGAGAAGAATCTCTTCAGCACCCTTCGCACGTATAAGGAGCCCCCGCCGGTACGCGCAGCAGTCCCGCCACCGCCTCCTCCAAAGAAGCCTGACCTCGCGCTTAAGGGCATTATCCTTGATACCTTTGGTGATTATGTTGCCTTTGTCGAGATAAATCAGGCAAGATCCAGACAGCTCCGCAAGGGAGACAAAATCGAAGATATTGAGGTTTCCGATATATCAGAAAAAGAAGTTGTGTTAAAATGGTTGGGTGAAACGATTACGCTTACTATTGAAAAAGTGAAGACACTATCCGGTAAACCGAGGGCAGGAAAATGAACCTGAAATTAATAAGCCTGAGATTAATAAATGTATGCCTCATCATCCTTTTCGTCAGTGCCTGCGGTCCAAAGCAGGCTGTGAAACCGGATGAGACTGTTGTTGTTCCCCCGAGCGCAGAAGAACTGAAGCTCCCTGATGTCCAGCCTCCAATGGACGCAAAGGATGACAAGAAAAAGCCGGAAAAGACCGCTGCTGAGAAAAAGCAGGACGAACAGTATGTGATGCTCAACTTTGAGAATGCTGATATTGAGACTGTTGTCTCCACGATCTCGGACATGCTGAAGATCAATTATATTCTTGCTCCTGGCGTCACAGGAAAGATCACGATCCAGTCCCATAACAAAATACCGGTCAGCGAACTCTTTTCTACCTTCCAGACGGTTCTTGAGTTTAATGGCTTTACAGCTGTTAAGGAAGGGAGTTTCTACCGTATTGTTCCGATAGACACAGCCAAGCAGCAGCCCGTGCAGATGCATACGAGCAAGACGCCAGCATTGTCTAAAGATTCGAGCTTTGTTACTCAACAGATACCGCTTGAATATGTAAAGGCTAATGATGTGGCGAATCTCGTCAGGAACCTTATGCCGAGAGGCACGGATATTATTGTGTATGAACCTTCAAATATGCTGATCGTAACCTCATTGCCCTCAGGCATTATTAAACTTCTGAAGCTCCTTGAGTCGATTGATATTCCTTCAACTGAAAGGGATTCTGTAAAGACCTTTATATATCATGTCGAAAACGGAGAGGCAAAAAAATTGGCCGAAGTGCTGAAGAATCTTTATGGCAAGAAAAGCGGTACTACGACACCAACGCCAGTAAGACCGGCCCAGCCAACGCCTCCTCCTGTGGCAGTTCCCAGGCCGAGAACGCCTGCTGCTGCCACAGCAGCGCCTGTCAGCGCCACAATTCAGGCAGACATATTGTCAGCAGAGCTCGAAGGTGATGTGCTTATCGAGGCATATGATGACATAAATGCGTTGATCATAAAATCATCGCCAAGGGCGTATCTGGTCCTTCTCGAGACGCTCAAGAAGATTGATATTCAGCCAAAACAGGTACTGATAGAGGTGCTGATCGCGGAGATAAGTCTGAATGACGAGACAAAATTAGGTTTGGAATGGCTACTCAAGACAAGCATTCATGCTGAAAACAGAGATTTTGATGTGCTTGCAGGTAATGCTCAAAAACCTACGACTTATTTTGAGACTACTGTTACGGGAACGACTGCTACTACAAATCTTGCTAAATTTGTGCCTGTTGTTGCCGCTGGACTTTTTGCTAATGTGATTGATCCGAAGCGTTTTAACATCCTGATAAATGCTGCAGCAACGAATGGCAATGTCAATGTGCTGGCAAGTCCGCATATTCTTGCGCTTGACAATAAGGAAGCAAAGATAGAGATCGCTGATGAAGTGCCTGTTGCAACCTCTATCACTGATGCAACAGCCGGTTCTACTGCCGGCACTTCAACATCACAAGTCCAGTATAAGTCAGCAGGCACTATCTTGACGGTAACTCCGCATATCAATGAAAAGAAACAGGTCACACTAAAA
Source organism: uncultured Nitrospirota bacterium (assembly GCA_947085015.1). Classification (GTDB taxonomy): domain Bacteria; phylum Nitrospirota; class Thermodesulfovibrionia; order Thermodesulfovibrionales; family UBA6898; genus UBA6898. The sequence goes on along the minus strand of CAMTUV010000025.1, from coordinate 27,372 downwards.
ATAGTGCAGGAAGTCAGTGAATTGGGAGATTCTGTTCAGGTCGGCACAGGATCGTTTCAGGGCTTTAAAACAAGAAAGGCCAGTACTACCGCTATTGTTCAGGATGGCCATACACTGGTTATCGGCGGTATCCTTACTGAGCGCGCTGAACAATCACGGACTGGAATACCTTTTCTGAGCAAGATACCGATTCTCGGATATCTGTTCGGCACGACAACAGATTCTGTTAGAAAAAAGGAACTGATCCTCATGGTTACCCCGCATGTGGTTGCCAATCATGAAGAGGCTGACGCACTGACAGCAGAGTATAAAGGCAGAGTAAAGGAACTCAGAAAAAGGATCGAAAAAAGTGAGAAGAAGCTGAGGGAATCTGCTGATGAATCAAGAGAAGCGGCTCAGGAAGCAAAAGAAGAAGCTGAAAAAGAAGCAGCTGAGAAGGCCGTCAAGGAAGCAAAGAAAAAATAACTGTCTACTTCCATCGTGTTTTTAAGATGTCATTCCCGCTTGTCGGGAATCCTTCCTGAGAAAGACTCCGGTCAAGCCGGAGTGACAAATCAGGTTCGTTTACCCCAGGAACTTCTTGTGACTATTCATGGGTCAGCAGTTCTTCGACCGTTATCAGCACCGACTCGCTGAGAGAGGCAAGGTTGTACCCGCCTTCAAGGCAAAATATATAGGGGATATTTACTTTGGATGAGAGTATCCCTTGCACAATGTTTCTGATCCCCTCATTCGTCACCCTCAGGCCGGCCAACGGATCAGCCGCATGCAGGTCATAGCCCGCAGAAACCAGCACAATGTCAGGATCGAAATTCGAGACAAGCCCGGGAAGGATATCCTGATATGCATGGAAAAAGTCCTTGTCGCCTGAGCCGGGCAGCATCGGGATATTGTACGTAAATCCCCTGCCTTTGCCTTTCCCGCGTTCAGCATCGCTGCCTGTTCCGGGATAGTGCGGAGATTGATGCGTGCTGAAGTAATAGACTGTCTCGTCTTCCTCAAAAATATGCTGGGTGCCGTTTCCGTGATGCACATCAATATCGATAATGAAAACCTTACGGTATCCGGCCTTCTGAGCGTACCGTGCGCCAACAGCAGCATTATTAAATATACAGAACCCCATGGCCCTGTCTGCTTCCGCGTGGTGGCCCGGGGGCCTCACAGCACAAAAAGCCCTTTCGATCTGGCCTGTTTTGCAGTGATCAACAGCTTCTGTTACTGCCCCTGCCGCAAAAAGGGCAGCTTCTGCAGTGTGCGGCGATACATAGGTGTCAGGATCAAAATACCCGGTGAAGCGCATGATCTCAGAAAAATAGGATTCGGTATGCACTGCAAGTATTTCTTCCTCTGATGCTTTTCGCGGCTTAAGATGCTGCATTGTATTCCAATGCGGTGACTGCTTTAATCTCTTATTGATGGCGATGAGGCGGTCCTTTGATTCCGGATGACCAAGGGGCATTTCGTGAAGCAGGAAGATATCGTCATAGAAGTACCCGACTTTTTTCATAACAATATTTTACCATCTTGACAAGAAAAGAAGAACCGCGCTGAGAAGAACGAATTACCTGTCCAGTATTTCACGGATCTTTTTCAGGAGGTGGATAGGAGAGACCGGTTTCATGACAAAGTCAAATTGAGGGTCGAGTATGCCTTCCTTGATGATGTCTGCAGTATATCCACTTACAAACAGTGTCTTGATATCAGGCTTGAGAGTCTTTATGACATCGTATGCTTCCATGCCGTTCTTGCCAGGCATTATCATATCGAGGATCAGGAGGCCGATAACATCTTTATTGGCCTTGAATTTTTCTATGGCGTCATCACCGTCTTCAGCAAGAATGACGGTGTACCCGAACTCAACCAACACACTGCTGGAAAGTTTCCTGAGCATTTCGTCATCGTCTGCAACAAGAATGGTCTCGCTGCCGCCTTTGGGCAATTCGTTGATTTCAGTATTCTGCATAGATATTCTTTAGCCCTGTGGAGGAACCGCTGTCTTGTCCCCTTCCCTGACAATGAAACATATTACAGCGCAAGGTATCAAGATCTCAAGGAAATTGGGCTATGATCCTAAAAAAGAACCCCCTGAATTCGCAGGGGGTTCTTTTTTAGGGAGCTATTAATTCCTGCATATTGAATGTCCTATTTTCTGTCACTCCCGCTTGTCGGGAGTCCTTTCCCAGAAAGATTCCGGACAAGCCGGAATGACAAAGCGTAGGACATTACTTTTACATCTTTCAATAAGAAGAAAGGTTATTTAGAACAAACCGCTCACCTTTCCGGTTTCAGTATCCACGTCAACCCTTCTGTAAGCCGGGTTAGAAGCTGTTCCGGGCATCAGCGTGATGGTGCCGGCGCAGGGGCAGAGGAACTTGGCGCCGGAATAAATCAGGATATCCCTGATGGGCAACGTCCAGCCCTTGGGCACTCCCTTTAGTGTCGGGTCATGAGAGAGGCTCAGGTGGGTCTTTACCATCATGGTTGCATAGTCAGCATACTGGGGGTCGTCTTCAAGCATCCTGGCCTTTGCTTCAGCCTCTGGCAGCCAGGAGACTCCGTCAGCGCCATATACTTCTTTGGCGATGAGTGCCACGCGGTCGCGAAGTTTCATCTCCAGAGGGTAAAGGAACTTGAAGTCGTTTTTCTCATTGCAGGCGTCGATGACTGCATCGGCCAGTTCCAGCGCCCCGTCGCCGCCTTTGAGCCAATGCTGTGATTCAGCGCAACGGGCTCCGGCTGCTTCTGCGGCCTTCTTGACTGCGGCCACTTCAGCATCCGTATCAGTGTAGAAACGGTTTACGCAGACCACCGGATTTATACCGGACTTGCGGATGACGTTGATCATATGGACCATGTTGGCGCAGCCCTTTTCGACCAGACCAACATTCTCCCGGGTGTACTCTTCGGGCAGGGCCTTGCCGGCAACTACCTTGGGGCCGCCGCCATGCATCTTCAGTGCGCGGACAGTGGTGGTGAGTACGGAAACGTGTGGTTTCAGACCGCTGAAACGGGACTTGACGTTCCAGAACTTTTCAAAGCCTATGTCAGCAGCAAAGCCGGACTCGGTCACATGGTAGTCGAACAGCTTCAGGCCGACCCGGTCGGCGATTATGGAGGACTGTCCGACGGCTATGTTGGCAAAGGGACCTGCATGGACAAGGCAGGGGTTATATTCTGCTGTGCACATAAGTGTCGGGTTAATGGTATTGCGCATAAAGGCGGCCATGGCATTGCCGACTTCCAGATCGCCGGTGGTGACCGGCTTGCCGCTTTTGTCAAAGGCAACGGTTATGTTGTTCAGACGCTGTTTCAGGTCAGCGAGGTCTTTGGCTATAGACAGGATGGCCATGCACTCAGACCCGACTGCAATACCGAACTTGGACTGCATCATGAATCCATCCGTCCGTCCGCCGATGCCGATGATGATATTGCGCAGGCTCTGGGCGCAGAAGTCAATGATCCACCCCATCTCAACGCGCGTTGGGTCTATATCGAGACGCCTCATCTTCGTGAGACGGGCCAACTGCTCGTCGTTATAGTTGCGCTCGTGCTGCATGCGGGAGGTCATTGCTACCATGGCCAGGTTGTGGGAGTTCATGATGTCATTGATGTCGCCGGTGAGACCCAGTGAAAACTCGGTCATCGGGATGAGCAGGGAGTTGCCGCCGCCTGCGGCAGTGCCCTTCACATTCATGGTGGGACCGCCGGAAGGCTGGCGCAGTGCGCCGCCGACGTTCATGCCTCGTTTGCCGAGACCCTCCATCAAACCGCACGAAGTAGTGCTTTTGCCTTCGCCCAGCGGGGTAGGGGTGATGGCCGTCACCTCGATATACTTGCCGTCAGATTTGTTTTTGAGACGTTCGTTGACCTTAAGGAAGTCGATCTTGGACAGGCGGCCCATGGGCAGCATCTCGTCCTTTTGCAGTCCCAGTTTTTCGCGCCACTCCTCGGGGGTAGGCATATTCTTTTCTGCTTCTTCGGAAATCTGCCAGTCTGCTAATTTCGTTGCATCATACGGCATTTGAACCTCCTCGTGATGATTAAATTGTTATTGAGAATGAATACCTGTCTTGAAAAACGGGTACGAAGAAATCCAATTTCTTCAATAGTTGCCTTCAGTTGCGGGATTATAGCAGTACTGTCAGGCAATCTTCAATATAAATAAAGATCATAAGCTCATAAGTTAAGAAATCATGGATTTTCCGAAAAAGCATAGTATATAGTATCTAATCCGGAGGTAGTCATGATCATAAAAAGAATAATGTATTTTCTGATTTTTCTTTTCGTTTTTGCAGGACTGGGGCAGGCAACATTTCTTCTCGACCGTGTTGTTGCTGTTGTGAACCAGGAGGTCATTACATGGAGTGAACTCTACAGGGCTATGGAGACTGACGCTACTCCTGCGATTAAAGCTCTGCCTGAGGAGGAGAGGAAGAGGATCTTTAAGGAAAGTGAAGCCATGATCCTTGAAAACCTTATTTCATTCAGACTCCAGGTGCAGGAGGCAGCAGGCAGCAGGTTAAGGGTTTCTGAAGAGGAAGTTAAGGATACTATCGAAGGCATAAAAAAGAAATATGCCATGACTGATGCTCAGTTTCAGAATTCTCTCGTAGCAGAGGGGTATACCATAGAGGAATACAAAAGACGTCTTGCTGAACAGCTAATGCAGAGCAAGATAGTGAATCAGCAAGTGCGCAGCAAGGTCTTCGTAACTGAAGCTGATGTTGATGCATTTATGAAAGAAAATACAGCTGTTGCCGGCAGCACTGAGACTTACCGCATCCGCCAGATCTTTTTCAAAAAACCGAAGGATGAGGCCGAAAAAAGCAGGGTAGAGGAAAAAGCGCAGACTGTGTACGCAAAGGCCCGGCAGGGAGAAGACTTCGCAGGGCTGGCACGCCAGTATTCAGAAGATACAACCAGTGCCACGGGCGGAGATCTCGGGTTTATTGAAAAAACAAGTCTGGCAAAGGAGTTTAGTGCAGCTCTGGCTTCCATGAAGCAGGGAGATGTAAGTAAACCCTTCTGGAGTGACAGAGGCCTTCATATACTCAAGCTTGAGGAGACGGCAGCCCCCAAGTCTGCTGCAGAAATCAGGGAAGTGGCAAAGGCTGCACTTCAGAACAAGCGCTATAGTGAAAAATTCAATGCCTGGGTCAAGTCGCTGCGCGAGAAGGCTTTTATTGATATCCGGCTCTGATCTATTAAGCCGGCAATCAAATAGTTTAATTTTGTCATTCCGGCTCGTCCGGAATCTTTCTTTGTTTTCGATGTGTTACGCTGCCCGATCCCCGACAAGCGAGGATGACGGCTTGCGATATTATATTGCCGACTTATTAATAAAAAAAATCTTATACACGCGCAATGTCTTCAACCGGAGGGGACCATGGAATTGATGAGTATCGGCATTCTCGCATCTGGGAGAGGGTCTAATTTTCAATCTATTATAGATGCTATTGAATCTGGCAGCCTTAAGGCGAAGATCGTTCTGCTGGTTACTGACAACTCCGATTCCTTTGCTATTGAGCGTGCCAGAAAGCATGGCATTGAATCTCTTGTCATGGCGCCGAACCAGTATGGGACGAAAAATGATTACTACAAGGCTGTTGTCCAGGAACTGAGGAGCAGGGAAGTGGGCTTGGTAGTGCTTGCCGGGTTCATGAGGATCATAGGCAAACCACTTATCGAGGCGTACAGGAACAGGGTTATGAATATCCATCCTGCTCTTCTGCCGTCATTTCCAGGACTGCACGGACAGAAACAGGCTCAGGACTACGGCGTAAGAATAGCAGGATGTACCGTGCATTTTGTGGACGAGGGCATGGACACCGGACCTGTTATTATCCAGGCCGCAGTTCCTGTTGCCTTTGAGGACACAGAGGAATCCCTTTCCGAACGAATACTGAAGCTGGAGCATAAGATATTCCCAGAGGCTATCAGACTTTTTTCCGAAGGCAGGCTTGAAGTCATTGGCAGAAAAGTAAAAATAGCAGGCGCTGCTCCGGACAAGAGTTTCCTCGTATTCCCCCCGCTTGACTGACATCAGAGAAGAAACCGATATCAGCCTTATGGGGCTGATCAGTAAGGGCGACGCAAAGGCCTTTGAGCTTCTTGTTGCCCGGCATCAACATGCTGTGTATAATCTTGCCCTGCGCTTTCTGAGTGATTCTGATGAGGCTGAAGATGTGGCACAGGATTGCTTTATTCGTATCTATAAGGCTGCAGCAACGTATACCCCTGACGCCAAGTTTACTACCTGGCTCTATACCATTGTTAAAAATCTCTGCTTCAACGTTCTCAGGAACAGAAGACAGGCAGTGATCGTTTCTGTGGATGATGAGACGTTGCCGGAACTGCCTGCAAAGTCCGAGGATCCTGTCGAACGCATCACCAGGCAGCAGGTCAGAGAAAAGGTGATGCATGCAGTGAGCATGCTTCCTGAGAATATGCGACTGGTTGTGATCATGAGCAAGTTTCACGGCCTCTCGTATGACGAGATAGCTGGTATTATGGGCTGTTCTGTCAATGCGATCAAACTCAGGGTCCACCGGGCAAAAGCTATTCTTGCGGAAGAGCTTTCAGATTTAAAAGATGAAACCCATGGCAATTAACCGTGTTTAACAAACAGGAGGGCAGGCATGGACTGTAAGGATATTCAGGATAATCTGTCAGCATTCATGGACCAGGAGCTTGCTCTGGCAGCAGAGGAGAGTATCCGGGTGCATCTTGGAGAGTGTGACCAGTGCGCTCTGCAGTATGCAAAGCTGCTCAAGGGCTGGCAGGCGCTTGATGCGTGGGATGATGTCACCCCCCCTGACAGGATGCAGAGGAAGGTCCTCGATTCTGTGAAGCCGCAAAGGCATGCCTTGTCTTTGCGCAGAGTGTTGTACGCAGCAGCTGTCCTGCTGCTGGTCTTTGGTACTGCCGTCTACTATTCAGGACAGAAGGAGCGATTAGCGCAGGATCATCTTGCAGGGAGCAAGTCACCCGTACAGACAGCCACCGTCGGCGATATCAGTGAGGATGAGATAATAGCAAACCTGCTTATTCTTCAGGAGGAGGACTTTTTTGAAGTCCTCGACGAACTCGTCAAGATCGACGAGCTGCCACTTGCAGAAGAACCGTCCAGTCCCACAAAAGAACCTGCGAGAAGCTCTCTGGATATAGTCCTTACATGAGAAATACAATAGTCATTCTGCTCACAGCCCTGCTGCTTCTGCTTCAGAGTGGTATGGCCTCAGGCTTTGACCGCAGCGAGAATAATAGAAAGCGCTGGCAGTCCATGTCTCCTGAGGAGAAGAGGCGGGTGACTGAGAACTACCGCTCATGGAAGTCCCGGCCGCCTGAGAGCAGGGAACGGATACAGCGCAACTTTGAAACCTACAGGGAACTTACCCCTGAGGAAAGGCAGAAGCTGAGAGACAGGTATCGGACGTACAGGAAGCTTGAACCGGCTGGCAAGGAGAGGCTAAGGGAGAGATTGCATAGAGTTGACCCTCATTCTGACCGAAATAGTGAGGAGATGACCCGACAGTTCAGGAGAATGCAGGATATTCCGCCAGAAGAGAGGATGAGGCGCCTTGAGCGCTCCCGGCTCTGGAAGGACCTTAACAATGAAGAACGAGAGATATATAAAAAGCTAATATTTCTAAATAAATAAGCCATAATATATTAAGTATAACTTTAAGTTAATGGAGTTGATATATGCGCATCTCAGCAGGAGAGTTTAAGGGAAGAAAGATTGGGACAAAGAAGCTCTTTGCTAAAAGGGCAGGGAAGGACGACCTCAGGCCAACGCCGGCAAAGGTGCGCGAGGCTATTTTTGATATCCTGCGGAATGAGGTTGAGGGTGCTTCAGTGCTTGATCTTTATGCAGGAACCGGCACGATAGGCTTTGAGGCTTTGTCGCGCGGAGCTGAGCGTGTTGTATTTATCGAATCCGTTCGTCCCAGGGCAAAGGCGATCGACGACCTGATCGATAAACTCAATCTGGCAGCAAAGGCATCTGTTCATTGCGAAGAGACTGAACAATTTCTGAAAAGAGCTTCGTTGACAGGAGTGACGTATGATATAATTTTTGCAGATCCTCCCTATGCATCCGATGAAATAGAGAAAATAGTTCCTTTGATCAATAATTATGGTATTTTAGATGCACAGGGCGTGCTGCTCTGCGAGCATGGAGCGAAAGCGGCTGTTCCCGAGGCCGCAGGCAGCCTGAAGCTCAGGAAGCAATACAAATATGGCGATACGAGACTTGCCCTTTACAGGAAAGAACCATGAGTAACAAAACATGAGTAAAAGAATAGGCATATATCCCGGCACCTTTGACCCTTTCACAAATGGTCATCTTGATCTTGTGAAGAGGGGTCTGAGGATATTCGATCATCTTATTGTAGGTGTTGCTCCAAATCCAAAGAAGAATCCCCTGTTCAGTATAGAAGAACGGATGGACCTGATCCGTGAGACCCTTAAAGGCAACAAGCGGGTCAGCCTGGAAATGTTCGACGGACTGCTTGTGGACTATGCGACCGAACGAAAAGGTGTGGCGATCATTCGTGGACTCCGTGCTGTATCTGATTTTGAATATGAAATGCAGATGGCGCTTATGAACCGGCGTCTTTCCTCAGACATTGAGACGGTCTTTATGATGCCGAGTGAAGAGTATTCCTATCTTACTGCCACAATCGTCAAGGAGATCGCATCCCTTGGCGGTTCTGTCTCTGGCCTGGTCCCGCGCCATGTCGAAACAGCACTGAAGAAGAAATTCCGGAAACACTGATCCTGCCTCATGTCCCAATACTATATTCTTGCTGCTATATTCCTCTGGAGCTCGCTCGGTGTGGTATTCAGGTTCGCTGATGTTCCTGTTCATATTTTTCTTTTTTATTCGCTGCTCATTGCCGTTGTCCTGCAGTCTCTGATCGTCTGGAAAAAAAGATATCTGAAGGAGTTGAATGACAGAAAGAAACTGGCTGTGCCGGTTCTGCTTGGCCTGATAGCCCTTGCAAACAGTTTCACATTCTTTTATGCCTTCAGGACCACGACCATCTCGAATGCAGTGCTTACGCACTATACTGCGCCGGTCATTGTTGCTGTTCTGGCAGCCCTGTTTCTCAAAGAGAAGATCACCGGGATGCTTGTTGTGGCCATCGTGCTTTCCTCTCTCGGCCTCTGGATCATGCTTGACGGCTTTTCGATCCGGCAAGGAGATATGATAGGCATATTTTCAGGACTTGCATCCGGCATTTCATACGCCGTCCTTATCATTATCGCCAGGATGCATGCAAAGGAATACCATCCCTTCCTGCTGACCTATATTGTTAATATTACGATCCTGCTCTGCCTTGCGCCTTTTGTCCGTGAATTTCCGTTGCATTCGCTATGGGCTTTTTTTGTGATGGGTATTGTGCATTCCATAATCGCACCTCTTCTGTACTACCGGGGGCTCCAGGATGTTTCTGCGAGCAGGGCCGCAGTGCTCGGATACCTGGAACCGGTATGCGCAATTCTGCTGAGCATGATTTTTCTCAGCGAAATGCCGGGTCAGAATTCAATCCTCGGCGGAGCGCTCATACTTTTTTCCGGATATATGACGATCAGGGCAGGGGCATAATACGAAGGAGTTAAAAATATGAAGATATTTAATGATAAATCCCTCCTATCCTCTCCCCATGCGGGGACAGGCCTTTGCTCCTTCGACAGGCTCAGGGTGAGCGGTCATGGTGAGCTTGTCGAACCATGGCAAAGAGGGGTGACCAGAAGTAGGTGCCTTAAGCAGGGGAGATTTTTGAAGTGTGCCAGATTACCTATACCTATGAACTCATTAATGATATGAAGATCTGTGAATTGTTTGCGAGCATTCAGGGCGAGTCTACATATGCAGGAACTCCCTGCACATTCATACGGTTGAGCGGATGCAATCTCAGATGTTCATACTGCGATACGACGTATTCCTATGAGGAGGGCGCCGAGCAATCCATAGAGGAGATTCTTGAAAGGGTGAGAGACGCCGGGCTGAACCTTGTGGAGATCACCGGCGGTGAGCCGCTGCTGCAGCATGAGGAAGTGGCGGAACTCACGAAGCGGCTGCTTGATGCGGGATACAGGGTGCTTATTGAGACGAACGGCAGCATGAGCATCAGTTCTCTGGACAAGCGCGCGATCGTGATCATGGATATGAAAACGCCGTCAAGCGGTATGAGCGAAGAGAATGATCTTTCCAATTTCGCATACCTGAAACCCGATGATGAGATCAAGTTTGTTATCAGTAACAGAAACGACTACTCGTGGTCAAAGAAGATGGTAATTGAACACGGTCTCTCCAAGCGCTGCACAGTCCTTTTTTCTCCGGCAGCCTGCAGTATCAATCCACGGGAGCTTGCAGGCTGGATCCTTCAGGACCGGCTGGAGGTGAGACTCAATATGCAGCTGCATAAGATCATATACAACCCTGACGAACGCGGGGTATAGATTATTTATTAACCCGGCAATGTTATATCACAAGCCGTCATCCACGCTTGTCGGGGATCGGACGGCGCAATACATCAAGAATAAAGAATGATTCCGGACAAGCCGGAATGACAGAAGTAAGGCATTTAATTGCCAGGCTAATAGATTCTTCTAAATATCCCGATGGATGATATGTCTATCCAGGTTTTCCTTTGAAAGAAACTTTGAGATCTCTTCAGCAATGGCCGGCGAACGATGGCGTCCTCCGGTGCAGCCAAAGGCTATTGATATGTATGATTTGCCCTCACGGATATAGTGGGGAATGAGAAAGCCCAGAAGATCCTTTATTTTGTTCATGAACTGTTTAGTGACCGGCTGAGCAAAGACAAAGTCAGACACCTTTTTATCTTTGCCGGTAAGCTCCCTGAGGCCGGGGACGAAATGCGGGTTAGGCAGGAAACGCACATCAAAAAGCAGGTCAATGTTCTGTGGGATGCCGTATTTGAAGCCAAAGGACATGACACTGACCGCAAGATCCTTATGCCCGGCTTTAGGAGCATAGAGAGAAGTTACGAGTTTTCGCAGCTCATGAGGGGAGAGGGTGGATGTGTCAATCACCCTGTCTGCGTTTGTCTTAAGGCCTGAAAGTACCTTCTTCTCGGCCATTATCGCTTCTTCAAGCCTGCCGCCAAGCGGGTGGGGTCTTCTTGTCTCCTTGAACCTTCTGACAAGCACCGCCGGTTCTGCTTCGAGATACAGGATCTGAAGAGGGAACTTCTTTCTGAGCACTGCTATTGCAGTATTAACATTTCCGAGGAATTCCTTTTCGCGGATATCAATCCCGATAGCTATATGTCTTGAGCCGCTCTGCCGTAAAATCTTTTCGATCAGCAAACTGATGAGCGATACCGGGATATTGTCAACACAATAGAACCCTGCGTCTTCAACGGCCCGAAGGGCTACGGTCTTTCCAGATCCGGAAAGGCCGCTTACGATCAGAATGCGGGCCCCCCGGCTCTTTGTTTGTGCAGCAGGGGCCTTTGCTGTATCTGATTTTCCTTTCATTGTCATTCGCAGCAGGCTACTGTGGCTCAATCAGCCCGAAATTGCCGTCTTTTCTGCGATAAATGACATTGATCAGATTGCTCTTGTCATTCATGAAGACGAAAAAGTCTTTGTCCAGAAGTTCCATCTGCATGGATGCCTCGTCAGGATTCATGGGCTTGAGGTCAAATCGCTTGTTTTTTATGATTTTTCCGCCTTCATGCACTGGCGGCTCATGTTCAGCGGATTCAGTCAGCTTTGCAGAGCCTTTTCTGTGAGAGCTGTGTTTTTCCTTGTATTTCTTGACCTGGCGATCGAGTTTTTCTGAGACCTCGTCTATAGAAGAATAGATCTCTCCGGTTACGCTTTCCGCCTGAATAAGAACGCCGTTAGTTTTTAGAAGAACCTCTGCCTTGTGCCGGTACTTTTCAACGCTGAGGGTTACGATGGCGTCTGAGCCATCCGGGAGAAATTTCTCAAACTTCCTGATCTTCTCCTCCGAATAGTTTTTGAGAGCTGCTGTTACTTCAAGGTGTCTGCCGTTAACAATGATGTTCATGATGATCTCCTTTCTGTAGGGTAGATAGTGTGCAGCACCTATCTTCTCCTCTGGCTCTGCGGGGGAATTTTCAATTCCTCCCGGTATTTTGCTATGGTCCTTCTTGCTATGGTTATATTCTGGCTCTTGAAGATATCGACGATCTTCATGTCGCTCAGCGGGTTGGTTGCGTCTTCCTCCAGAACAATTTTTCTGATCATATCTTTTACCGATGTGGAGGAAAGCCCTCCGGCTTCACTTGCTATGGCATTGCTGAAAAAATATTTGAACCCGTAGATGCCGCGTGGACAGGCAAGATACTTGGTCGAGGTAACTCGGCTGACAGTGCTTTCATGGAGATTCAGCTCTGTTGCGATATCCTTGAGGTTGAGCGGTCTCAGTTGGCTGACGCCTGCTTCGAAGAAATCATTCTGGTAGTTCAGAATGCATTCAGTAACCCGGTAGATGGTCTTGTTCCTGTGGTCGAGACTTTTGATCAGATCTTTCGCCGCACGGAGTTTTTCCTCTAAAAAAAGACGCTCCTCTTTGGGAACAAGGTTTTTCTGCTGGAGCAGCCGCAGATAGTAGCTGTTTATTCGGAGCTTCGGCATGCCTTCGTCATTCAGCACGATCTGGTATCCTGCATCTGTTTTTAAGATGTACACATCAGGTGTGATGTAGTTGGTCGCATCTGAAGAGAAATGTCGTGCAGGCTTGGGATCAAGCCCTTCAATGATCCTGACAGCAGTCATGACCTCCTCAAACGGCACATTACAGATCTTTGCAACTTGCTGGTATTTCTTCTTGCTGATCAGTTCCAGGTGGTTGACTATAAGAGTATCAACAAGCGTGCCTGACAGGTTGAGCGGTCTGAGCTGAAGCTGAAGACATTCCCTGAGATCACGGGCGGCAATACCTGGCGGGTCAAAGCTCTGGACAAGCATGAGCGCCTCTTCCACAGTCTCAGCCGTTGACCCGGAAGTCTGCTGAAGGTCATCGAGCGAGACCATAAGATAACCCTTCTCATCTATATTGCCGATAATAAGTTCGGCCACTTTTCTCACATCATCTTCATCCCTGCAGTGGCGAAGCTGTACAAGGAGGTGATCATAAAGGTCCGGGGCAGTGCTTAGAAAATATTCAAAGGAGGGTTGCGTTACCGTACCTGGAGTGAAATACCCGAGGTCTCTGCCGTCGGAACGGCGCTCGTCAAAGTAATCATCCACAGTAAAGTTGGCAAGGCCTTCAAGAGGAAGTTCGGAATCGTCCCGGTCGTCATCTGACGGCTCAAGGGATTCTTTTTCTTCCGCAGAAAGTTCGTCAACAGAGACATTGTCCGCGGATTCCTCGAGAAAAGGGTTTTCTGTCAGTTCCATCGTAAGGGTCTGGGAAAGTTCAAGCTGGGGCATCTGGAGGAGCTTGATCGCCATCTGCAGCTGGGGGGTGAGAACCAGCTTCTGGCTGAGCTTGAGCTCAAGCCGGTTTTGCAGAGCCATTACAGCCTGAATTCCTCGCCGAGATAAGCCTCTTTCACCTTGGGAGTTGCTACCAGTTTTTCCGGTGTGCCTTCTTCAAGGATCTCGCCATCACTGATGATATATGCCCTGTCTGTAATTGAGAGCGTGTCCCTGACATTATGATCCGTGATGATAATGCCAAGGCCTTTTGATCTGAGGTATATCATCATCTTCTTGAGTTCTATGATCGCAAGAGGATCGATACCGGCAAAGGGTTCGTCGAAAAGGATAAATGTGGGCTTTGTTGCTAAGGCACGTGCGATCTCGGTCCGTCTTCTTTCGCCACCTGACAATTTGTATCCGTCTCTCTTTGAAAATTCGGTGAGATTAAATTCGCGGAGAAGACTTTTTATCTCGGTCTCGATCTCATCCTTGTTCAGGCCCTTGATCTCAAGCACAGCCCTGAGGTTATCCTCGACCGAAAGTTTTCTGAAGATCGACGGCTCCTGCGGCAGATAACTGATACCCCTTCTGGCCCGCTGATACATGGGCAGATCGCTGATGTCCTGATTATCAAGGAGTATTCTGCCTCCCTCGGGCCTGACAAGACCGAGAATGCTGTAGAACGTGGTTGTCTTTCCTGCACCATTGGGTCCAAGGAGTCCTACAATCTCAGAGGTCGAGACATAAAGATCGATATTTTTTATGACGATCTTTTTGCCGTATCTTTTTTGAAGTGCTTTAACCTCAAGAAGGTGCATTACTTGTCCTGCTTGTTCTTCATGATGACCTTGCTGTTACCCTCTACAAAGGATCGATCATCATCTACGTAGTATGTTATCTTTGTCCCGGAAACGACATTCTGTCCGTCAAAGGCACGGGGGCTTCCCGTGAACACTATCCTCTCCGGAGAATCAGCGTAGTATGTGGCTGCCTGCGAAGTCATCACTTTATCTTCCTTATGAACCTTCACATTACCCTTTGATTCGATCTTGGTAATATCCCCGCCCGGGTCTGTGTAGTAGACCAGCATCCAGTCTGCATACATTGTCATATCTGTTGTCTTTGCGATTACATTTGTTTCAAAGAGGGCAGTGTGGGCCTGGTTGTCTGCTGTGAGTGTCTCGGAAGTGACCGTTACAGGACCCTTGACTCTGGCCTTTGAAGTTCCTGATGCCTTGGTGCTATCAGCAGGTTTAGTTTTTTGAGCCGGCTTTAGGTCTTCGGCAAATGAAATTCCCAAAAAGAGCATGAAAAAGGAAAGACTAACGGTTAAAAGTAGCTTTGACATCTTTTAGTATCCTCACTTTTTGTTGGTTATTTTCAGCCTGCATGCCTCTTCCCTTGAGTTCGAACTTCCTGCCCTCAATTATTACGTCTCCTGCAGTAGCAAAATTTCCCTTGCTGCCGTCAATGCGGGCTTGGCTTGTGGTAAGCACATAATTATTATTACTGGCCCGCAGAACTCCCTCTACTGAAACCTGCCGTGTTTCCATGTCATACACACCTTTATCAGCAGTCACGGTCATGCCTCGACTCTCAAGTTTCATCTCTACGCCGCTCAGCAGGGCTTCCTTTCCGTCCTTGGTCATGTCTGCCCTTTTTGCCCAGAGGACCCAGTCAGTTACCCCGTTTTTCTTGTTTATGATCTTTAGACCCTCAAAAAAAGAATTGCCCTTTACCTGAACATCGAGCTTGGACCCTTTCTCTGAGCGGATAAGGACAAAAAAGGTCAAAGCAGCGACAATAAGGACCAGGAAAAGGAGCTTTTTAATCATGAAAAAAGTTTATCACACAGCAGTGGATTAGTAAAGGCAAAAAGTATGCCAATACGTCAGCCTGAATGGCTCAAGAGTGCGCTTCTCATGATTTCTACAGGGGGGAGAGAGCCTGTCCAGAGCTCAAAGGCAAGGGCTCCCTGCCAGAGCAGCATGCCTGTTCCGCCAAGGGTTTTGCAGCCTTTTGCCTCTGCCCTGATACAGAGTTGAGTCTTATGATAAATAAGGTCGCAGACCACCTGAGAAGATGTCAGCAGATCAATATCAACTGGAAGCGGATCAGCGGTCATCAGGCCAAGAGCCGTAGCGTTGATGATGATGTCAAACCCCGCAAGGTCTCTGAGACTATCTATGACCCTTACAGTGCCTCCCTGAGAGGAAAGATATGCTGCAAGTGTCTTTGCCTTGTCCCGGTTCCTGTTATAGATACAAAGGCTTCCTGCTTCTCTGCCCAGGTAGTGACTGATTGCCCGTGATGAGCCTCCTGCGCCGATGATGAGAACCTGCTTGCCAGCAGGGCTGATCAGGTTTTCATCGAGAGACCGCATAAAACCTTTCCCATCAGTATTATATCCGGTCAGTTGTCCTTCACTGTTCACGATAGTATTGACGGCTCCGATAGCCGCTGCTTCTTTGTCCAGGACGTCAAGAAAGGGTATGACTGCTTCCTTGTGCGGGATGGTCAGGTTTGCACCGAGAAGATGGAGCGCCCGGATGGATTCTACTGCCTGTTTCAGCGAATCAGGAGGTACAGAGAAGGGGAGGTAGCAGCAGTCCAGCCCCAGATGGTCAAAGGCTGCATTCTGCATCACAGGAGAGAGCGTATGTTCGACCGGGTATCCAAAAAGAGCTGCCACCCTGGTTTTGCCGGTAATGCGCACGGCTACCCAAGCCCCACAATGGTGTCAATAAAACCCTGGGGGGTGCCGTCCGTGGTCACGACTTTTAAGCCTGTTGCCTCTTCCAGTTCCTGTAATGAGACATTGTCGAGGAAGAGAGTATCGCCCTCCCTGAGTACGACATCAGGGACCACAAGCACCTGGTAATCGTCAGTGTTATCATGGAGCGCCGAAATAACGTCTCTGCCTGTAAGCAGGCCGGTGACGGTCACTGTCTCGCCGAAGAACGTATTTTTTACCGGAATCACGTCCACAGGCAGATGTTCCTTGTCTGATAGCCGGCCTATGAACTTCTTCAAGAACGGATAAAAGGATGTTCCGGTAAAGGTCAGAACTCTTTTCTTGTCACTGATCGTTTTGGGGATCTTCAGTTTGCGCGCCTGACTTATGAACAGCGGCACCATGCCTACACCGTTTTCGAGTTGCGGCAGTTCACCATATTCCTGCACCGATGGAAAGGGGATTTCTGCCCTGATATACATTTCGTCGGCGCAGTACACGATCGCCTCGCCATGTATTTTTCTCAATCTTTTCTGGAAAGTATTAACGATATCAAGAGTTTTCAGTGCCGCTTCCTTTGACATCGGAGTAAGCTGCATCTTCCGGTGCTTGGTGAGTCCCACAGGAACTACAGCGATCGACGATACATAGGGATGGAATCTATAGATGTCCCTGATTGTGGACTGCAATTCCCGGGCGTCATTGAGCCCGGGACAGACCACGATCTGAATATGCATTCTGATCTTGTGGTCAGAAAAAAACTTCAGTTCCTTGAGTATGTCCGCTGCTTTCGGATTGCCTAACATTTTGTTTCTGATAGCCCTGTTTGTTGAATGCACGGAGATGTACATGGGACTGAGCCGCTGCTCTATGATCCGTTTCTTCTCTTCAGCTGTGATATTGGAGAGTGTTGTGTAATTGCCGTATAGAAATGACAGGCGGTAGTCCTCATCCTTGATATAAAGCGGTTTTCTGAGGCCCCGCGGAAGCTGTTTGACAAAACAGAAGATGCAGTTATTTTTACATATCTTGACCTTCAGCGGCTTGAAGGATATGCCCAGGTCAGCACCGTTTTCTGGCGCCATGTTGATCCTCTTTCTTGCGCCGTCACGACGGAACCCAATGTTCAGTTCGTCCTCATCTTTATGGAACATAAAATCTA
Organism: uncultured Nitrospirota bacterium; assembly: GCA_947085015.1. Classification (GTDB taxonomy): domain Bacteria; phylum Nitrospirota; class Thermodesulfovibrionia; order Thermodesulfovibrionales; family UBA6898; genus UBA6898. Next base: position 10,045 of record CAMTUV010000025.1, on the reverse strand, counting down.
TTACATCTCTCATTGGTGAGGAATTGATATCACATACAATATCCCCAGGACGGAGTCCTGCTGCTTCCGCAATGCCGCCCGGCGCAATGCTTTCGATCGTAATGCCCTTATTAGATTGCATCGGCAAGCCTCAGTCCGTTATAGATATACTGAATCCCGGAAATACCGGTCACCACTGCCGTGACAGCAAAGAGCAGGTCCATGTGCGGAATTGTTGAGGGCAGGTTAATGCTCAGCAGGACCAGAGCAAGAGTTACAAGCTGCAGAGCAATGGCTATTTTGCCCAGAAGCACAGGTTCTATTGTGACCCTGTTGGTGAGCAGATACAGCAGGAACCAGCCGATGACAACTATGAGGTCCCTGCTGATGACAGCGATCGTAAGCCAGAGGGGAATCCACCCCTGGATCGAAAAAAGGATGAAGGACGAGACAAGCAGAAACTTGTCAGCAAGAGGATCAAGGAATTGTCCCAGGGCAGTTTTCTGATTGGTCACCCGCGCAATAAACCCATCGAGGAGATCGGTAATCGCGGCAATAACGAACAGCACGAGTGCGTGCTGATGCTTCTGGTAAATTACCGCTGTGATGAACACGGGGATAATGACAATGCGCGCAACGGTCAGCGTATTGGGCAGATTCAATATTCTCAAAAAAACAGTTCTCCAAAGAGTGTTTATACTTGGAAAGAAAATAAGGAAAAAAATCAGGGAATATTAAAAGGCGCCTCGTAAAAGTCCATTTTTATTCCCAGTGTATTATAACAGACCATAGTATTTTTTCCATGAGCATACGACAAAAGCATGGAAGCATGACAGGCTTCAACCCTGAATCCGTATTTCTTCGCCTCGCTCAGGGAATCTTTGAAATAACGCAACGCCAGAGCATTCTTTCCCCTGAGCAGTGCGATCTCTCCAAAGCCGAGCTGACAGTATATAAGACCGCGGGGATCCTTTGTTTTTTTAAATTGTTCCTGCGCTTCCTTGAACAATTTCTCCGCTGACGCATGATCATGGAGCATTTTATGAGTTGTTCCCATGCTCCAGAGCGTGTACGAGTAGCTTACCCTGTCCCCGATTTTTTTATAAAGGGCTGATGCTTTTGCAAACGATGTCAGGGCTTTTCGGTAATTTCCCATCATCCGGTGAGCATTGCCAATGCCGCAGTGAGAATAGGCAGTGCCGAAAGTATCGCACAAATCCCGGAACAGTTCGTTTGCGGTGAGATAATAGGCAAGAGATTCCTTAAACATGCCTGCTATGCGTGAACTGCCGCCAAGACCGCATAGGCAGTATCCAATCCCTGAATGTGAGCGCAGCGACTGGAATGTCCTGAACGCTTCTTTGTATGTCTTGAGCGCTCCCTGGATATCCCCTTTTATCCTCAACGAACCCGCAAGAGACCAGAGTGTGAAGGCAATGCCCTCCTTGTCCTTCTGTTTTCTGTAAAACTTCAGGGCCTTATTGAGCATGGCCATGGCATACTTCCAGTCTCCTCTGCCCCGGCGGGAAAGCCCCATACCGGCCCTGGCGTCTGCGACGGCCTCATCATTCCTGTTCTTTTTTGCCAGTATAACTGCTTCGGCATACGCCTTTTCCGACTGTTCGAAATCTCCGACCATCCGGTTTACATCGCCGATAGACAAAAGGCATTCAACAGCGCTGTTCTGGTCTTCTTCTGCTACGCTTTTTTTCAAAGCCTGCTTGTATGAGAGCAGGGCCTGAGGATATTGGCTTTTCCGCCTGAGCAGTTCTGCCTTTTCGAACAGCTTATCGATTTCCGAGATTGTCATTCAGTTTCTCCATAATTGTTTTGTAATCGCCTGACTCAAAGAATGCTGAGCCCATAACAAGAATGTCAGCGCCTGCATCAGCTATCTCTTTCGCATTATCCTGTTTTACCCCTCCGTCGATCTCGATAAGAGCATGGGAACCGGATGCTCTTATCATCTCCCTGACCTTCCTGATCTTCTCCATGGTCGCAGGGATGAATTTCTGCCCTCCAAAACCGGGGTTTACGGACATGAGAAGCACAAGGTCAATATCAGCAATGATGCTCTCGAGCTGTGATACGGGCGTTGCCGGATTGATTGAAACACCGGCCTTGATACCCTTTTCCCTTATCCACTGCACTGTTCTATGCAGATGCACCGCTGCCTCAGCGTGAACAGTCAGGTAGTCAGCTCCTGCATCTGCAAAATTCGGGAGGTATTTGTCGGGATTTTCGATCATGAGATGAACATCGAGCGGTAGCCTCGTGATCTTTCTGATGGCAGCTACAATGGCAGGCCCAATGGTGATGTTTGGTACAAAGTGACCGTCCATGATATCGATATGGAGAAGGTCTGCTCCTGCTTCTTCTGCTGCGTGTATCTCCTCTCCCAGGCGCATAAAATCTGCAGAGAGAATTGATGGGGCGATCTGGGTCATGGTGTCGTAACCTCTTTCATTTCAAAATAGAGTTTTTCGCTGCTCTTTATAACAGTACCTGGCCTTGGTCTCTGAATTGTGACAATGCTGCCTGTCCCCTGCGTCTCTATTTCAACCCCCATCTTCTGTGCCACTTCCCTGACATCTTCTATATGCTTACCCTGAAAATCCGGACAATAGTAAGCCTGATCATGAGGCCCTGTGCTTACCAGGACGGTAATCATATCAGTCAACTTGTCATCCGGTTCAGGCCCCTGGGCAACGATGACCCCTTTTGCAACAGCATCTGAGTGCACATTGATCACTTTGCCTATCCTGAGGCCCTTCTGCAAAAGTATGGACTCGGCGTTCTGGAGGGTTTCGTTTACCAGCAAAGGAATCGAAAGAACCTTTGGTCCCTTGCTGATAACTATCCTGATGGCCCGTTTTTCTTTTACGGTATTTCCCGCAGGAACATCCTGCCTGATAATCTTGCCTGAGGGGATGACTGAATCAAAATCCTCCCCTTCTATTTTCAGATCAAGTCCGGCCTTCCCGAGTTCCTTGGATGCTTCTATTACTGTCATATTCATGATCAACGGCACTTCAACTGTCCTGCTGAAACTCAGGATCTTGAATGTAAGAAATCCGAAGGTAAGCCCCAGAACAACAAAAAGCGCAAAAAAGAGGGATGCCCTCAGAAAACTGTTTAAGTCTTTCTGCATAATATCACTCCAAAAAAACCGTCCATGTTGTCTGTATGGGGAAGTGTCCTGAAAAAGCCATTTTTCATAAATGGTTTCATGAATTCCTGATCAGCTTCTATAATACGGAATTCATCTGTTGTCTTCAAGAAAGCACGAATGACATCTTCGCCCTCTTCAGGTTCGATTGAACATACTGAATAGACGAGCCGTCCGCCCTTACGAAGAAGAGGGGCGATTGAAGTCAGGAGCCCTGACTGCTTTTTCCGGAATTCGATAATATCCTGCAGGGCGTGACGATATTTTACATCAGGGTTTCTCCTGATTACGCCCGTGGAAGAGCAGGGTGCATCGAGGAGTATCCTGTCAAACGTTCCAATATCCTTCAGCTCGCTGATATCAGCCCTGACCGACTCTGCTGATCCAATGCCAAGGGTTGCTATGCTTTCCTCAAGCTTCAGGATCCTCTGCGGGTCTTTCTCTACAGCAATGATCTCGCCCTTATCCTCCATGATCTGGGCAATATGTGTTGTCTTGCCGCCCGGTGCAGCGCAGGAGTCGAGTACCCTTTCTCCTTTTTTTGGAGCAAGCAAATAACTGATCAGCTGAGACGCCTCGTCCTGAACAGCGAAAAGACCATAAAAAAAAGAAAGATCCTGATAAGAAGTTTCTTTGCCTATCACGACACCGTCAGGAGAAAAACGGGAAGCTTCAGCCGAGATCATCTTTTCTGCAAAACCTCTAAGCAGTTCATCGCGGGAAATCCTGAGCGTATTTGTTCTCAGAACTAGTGGCGGTATAGAGTTGTTTGCTTCTGCAAGCAGCAGGGCTTCATCCCTGCCAAAGCGGGTTATCCAGCGCTTAACCATCCATTCCTGATGTGAGGTGTTGATTGATATATCTTTAACAACATCTTCATATACAAGGGGAAGCGCTATTTTATCCTTTCCCCGAAGAAGATTTCTGAGCACTGCATTGACCAGGGACGGCTTGCCGCCAAGCTTTTCCATCTCAACTGCTTCGTTAACCACGGCATAGCCGGGCACCCTCATGAAAAGGATCTGATAAAGGGCAATGCGAAGATTGTTGAGCGTCTCGTCGCTGAGCGTTTTTGTATTCCTGATGAATGTCTTGATGATCGCATCAAGGGCATAAAGATTTCTCATTACGCCGTACACGATCTCCATCAAAAAGGCCCTGTCCCTCCGGTCAAGGGTCTGAGAGAACTGCTCAAGGGATTTTTTCGGTCTGGCTCCGTGTTGCAGAATGTCGATAAGACAGGAAACTGCAGATATGCGGGTTTTTGTCATATGGCAGGCTACTGCCCTGCTTTTCTGACTGAGGCTATCTTGAGCTTATGGTCATCAATAATGAACTCTGAAAGAAGTTTTTGCACTGTTTGGGTCACCTTCCCCGATGCTGTCGACCTCAGTTCTATCTTCCACGAGATGATTGCGCTTATCCTTTCCGGAAGCATTTGGATGTCTTCAACCTTGTATTGAAGGGAAACATAATCGAACTTCTTCCAGTTTTCTGCAGTTTCATTCCTCTTTTCCCCGGCATCAAGGTATTGCCTGGCATATCGGGATTCCCATAACGAGAGGTCCTTTTTCATATTCGCGTTCTTTATATCTTCAAGAAGGTCGTAGATATCCTTTGCCTGGACGGCGGTCCGGGATGCCGGTTCTTGAGAGGTCATTGAAGACTTTATGACGCCGGTTTTTTGCGAAACCATGAGCCAGGAATATGTCAGCAGTCCTGCGATAATCAGGAGCATGCCAAAAATGAATGAGTATTTCAGCATCCACTTCCTCTTGTTGTATGTTTTTGTTTCTATTGCGGCGAGAAGTGTTTTCTTGACCCGTAACTCTGAGGAGAGCATGCTGAAATATCGTCCTGATGCAGAAAAAAAACCGAACAACCCGGGATGATCGATCTTCCCGATCTGTGCGTTCAAACCGGCTATATCTGCCACAAGCTTTTTTTTCATATTTTCGAGGATCGCTTCGATCTTTGCGGTTCGCTTAAGAACATCATTCACTTCAGTTTCTGCCCTGCCGATCTCCTGGAAAAGATCAGGGTTGATGGTGTCAGTCTGCTGTTTGTGCAGGTCAGAAAGTGCTGCCTCTCTTTTCCCCATGCGTTCTCTGAGACGATTCAGTTCATAGAGCAGTGTAGAGACAAAGCTATCTTCAATATCGGTTTTCAGGCTGTCTATCCTGATATCTTCCATCTGTTCATCGTTTGCTGCAGATTCCTCAACAGGAGTTCCCGACAACGTTTCTACCTGCTGTGCCGGTATTTCTGCCTCCCTTTCTGTTGGCTCAAGCATAGCTGTGCAATCCTCGCAGTAATTCGTGTTAAAAGGAAACTCTTTTTTGCACTTTGGACACTGCATGACAATGTTCGGAGTTTCGTCCATGGTCACATGGGGCTGACGTCTTCGGCAGCCTGCCCTGGCTTTCTGGACGGTTTGGTTTTTTTGTCGGCTTTGGGCTGAGGATCTGATTGTTGCTCTGCCTCTGGTTTCTGTTCAGGTTCGATCTTGTGCTGCATTTCATGTTTAGGCTGAGGAGGTAAACCCGGTTTATTTTTTTTGCCGAGCAGAGGAATAACAGACGAAAGCATTTTGTCCAGCAGTTCCTTCTGGTCGCTTTTTGAGATCTGATTGTCCTTAAAAGAAAAATCAACTGCCTGAACCCAGAATACGCGGGAGTCTTTGGACGAAACAAGCTGGAGAATAAGTTCGTGTCGTTTTTCCCGACTTAGAATGATGCCGTTCAGCACAGCTTCAGCCTGAGCAGACCTTCCTAGCCTGCTTACATATTCTATTCTCTCCTCCGGCAGCAGGAGAGCCGGGTCTTTTTTTGCAGCTCTTATTGCAGAATCAAGCTTTTTTTGAGATATGACAGACACCCTTGGAGACTGAGAGAGTACTGCCTGCGCTGCTTCATGCCAGGCGTGTTCGTCACCAGAGAAGGGCGGCACAGCAATGCTCTGCATTTCCTCTGCAATATCTCTTGCCATGAAGGGAAGGCTGTTTTTGGGCTCTCCGGCAGAAAACTTTTGGCCGATAGAGGCGCAGCCGGCAAGAAGAAGCAGAACAGCTGTAATGAGTATATTTATTTTGAACATATGAGTTTATAAAATAAGGATTGCTTACATCATGCCATGCTTCAGGGGAAAATTCAATATACTTCATCGCACCTGTTCATCTGAGGCCTGTGGACGCTTCGAGAGTGCATCACATGCCTAATCAGTGATTCTTTTAGGTCTGTATTGCAGAGATGTCTCAGGCAGATGGCGAATCTTGAAATTTCCTTTAGCCCTGATGTAGTCTATAAAACTATTAAAATCATCACCCTGGAGGGTATTCATGGCAAGCAGCTCGGCAAAAAAGTATGTATATTTTTTCGGTGCAGGCAAGGCCGATGGAAAGTCTGAGATGAAGAATCTCCTTGGGGGCAAGGGTGCCAATCTTGCAGAGATGGTGAATCTCGGAATCCCAGTGCCTGCAGGCTTCACGATCACGACCGAGGTCTGCACCCTGTATTACAAGAACAAACGCAAATATCCGAAAGAGCTTGAAGGTCAGGCCAATGCCGCAGTTGCACGGGTCGAGAAGATCATGGGCAAGAAGTTCGGTGATCCGGTCAATCCCCTTCTTATGTCTGTCCGCTCAGGCGCGCGGAGTTCCATGCCGGGCATGATGGAGACAGTACTGAACGTGGGACTCACCACCAAGACCATTCCTGGTCTTATAAAGAAGACGAACAATCCCCGCTTTGTGTATGACGCATACCGCAGACTGATGATGATGTATTCAGACGTTGTGATGGAAAAGGCTGCAGGCATCGAACCTGAGGACGGCCATGGTATCCGGCATAAATTGGAGACTGCCCTGGAAGCGGTGAAGCGGACAAAAGGATACAAGAGCGATACTGATCTTTCGGTTGACGACCTGAAGCTTCTCTGTGAAGAGTTCAAAGTGATCATAAAGCATACCCTGAAGAAGCCATTTCCTGATAACCCGAAGGACCAGCTTTGGGGCGGCATCGGTGCGGTGTTCCAATCCTGGATGGGAAAGAGGGCAATATCATACAGAAGGATCGAAAAGATACCTGAGGAATGGGGAACTGCCGTAAATGTGCAGTCCATGGTCTTTGGTAATACCGGTGACACATCGGCAACAGGCGTTGCCTTCACCCGTAACCCGGCAACCGGCGAAAACATGTTCTTTGGTGAATGGCTGCCTAACGCACAGGGCGAGGACGTCGTAGCAGGCATCAGGACCCCAAACCCGGTGAACAAGGCCGGCAAGACAGCAGATACGAAACACCTTTTCTCCCTTGAAGAAGCCATGCCGAAGCTCTACAAGGAGCTTCATGCAATACAGAGGAAACTTGAAAAGCATTACAGTGACATGCAGGACATAGAGTTCACGATTGAAGACGGCAGGCTTTGGATGCTCCAGACCCGTATTGGCAAGCGTAACGGCCAGGCAGCGATCCGCATGGCTGTCGAGATGGCAAATGAAAAGCAGATATCAAAAGAAACAGCGATCCTGCGGGTAAAGGCTGAGCAGCTTGATGAACTGCTTCATCCGAGCGTTGCACCGGCTGCAGAGAAGAAGGCTGTTGAGCTTGCAAAGGGACTGCCTGCAGGCCCTGGCGGCGCAATCGGCAGGATCGTTCTTACTGCAGATGATGCTGCAGCATGGGCAAAGAAAGGCGAGACGGTTATTCTTGTCAGGACCGAGACCTCTCCTGAGGATGTTCACGGCATGCATGCTGCAGCGGCTATTCTTACGGCAAAAGGCGGTATGACCAGCCACGCAGCGCTTGTTGCAAGAGGCTGGGGCAAATGCTGCATCGTAGGCTGCTCAGCCCTGGATATCAATGTTGCAAAGAAAGAGGTCCATGTCAACGGAAAGATATTGAAAGAAGGCGACTGGATCACGCTGAACGGCACCAAGGGCCGCGTGTATGAGGGCAAGCTTGACCTCCTGCCTGCTGACCCTGACCATAATTCTTGGTACAAACAGCTTATGAAATGGGCTGATATTTATAGAACACTGAAGGTCAGGGCAAATGCAGACACGCCTGAGGATTCGACCACTGCCCGGAACTTCGGTGCAGAGGGTATTGGTCTTACCAGAACAGAACATATGTTCTTTGGTGCTGAAAGGATCAAGGCAGTGCGCGAGATGATCCTCTCAGATACCCTTGACGGCAGAAAGAAGGCGCTTGCAAAGCTTCTGCCGTTCCAGAAGAGCGACTTTCTCGGCATATTCATGGCCATGGCAGGCCTGCCGGTCACTATCAGGCTTCTTGATCCGCCGCTTCATGAGTTCCTTCCCCATACAGACAAAGAGCTCCGTGACCTGGCTGATGATATGGGCGTTTCCTTTGACAAGCTGAATGCCAAGAACAAGTCGCTTCATGAGTTCAATCCCATGCTGGGCCATCGCGGCTGCCGGCTCGGCGTTACGTACCCCGAGATCTACGAGATGCAGACGCAGGCGATCATGGAGGCTGCATGCGAACTTACTAAGAAGAAGGTCAAGGTTATTCCTGAGATCATGATCCCGCTCGTCGGCCACGTGAACGAGCTGGTTGCCATGAAGAAGGTTGTTGTTGATACTGCTGAAAGAGTTAAGAAAGAGCATAAGGTGAAGGTCGCGTACACGGTCGGCACCATGATCGAACTGCCGAGGGCATGCGTCACCTCTGACGAGATTGCCCAGGTTGCTGACTTCTATTCATTTGGCACGAATGACCTTACCCAAACCGTATATGGCTTGTCCCGCGATGACGCAGGAAGGTTCCTTCCCTTTTACGTTGAAAACGGCATACTCAAGGACGACCCCTTTATTACCATTGATCAGGTAGGTGTAGGCGCGCTTATGATGGTGGCTACAGAGATGGGCAGGAAGGTGAAGAAGAACCTCAAGGTCGGCATCTGCGGCGAGCATGGCGGCGAAGCGAAATCTGTCGAGTTCTGCCACAACATCGGACTTGACTATGTGAGCTGCTCACCCTTCAGGGTTCCGATCGCACGGTTTGCAGCAGCGCATGCGGCTCTCAAGGGCAAGGCAAAGAAGAAGAAATAACAGGTTAGTATATTTAAGGAAGTTTAGGAGAAGGGGCTCGGAAGAGCCCCTTCTTTTGTTACAATTTAAGGGCTAAAATATATCGCAGCATTTGGAGTAATTGCTGGCATTGATTGGATCAATATGTAAATTTTTATTACTAAAACGTTACGAAAAAGGGAGAACATTATGTTGAAACAGAATGCTTGTATTCGACTGATGCTGTTTGAGGGTTCGCAAATTGAGACATCTCTTATGGCCCGCAATCAGGCGGGGGAGAGGGCGAAATATATATGAAACAGATGAAGCATAAGTCAGCAGGAGCTCTTACGTGGTTTGCTGTAATACTCATTATCGCCGGAAGCATGATCATGTCGCCTTCAGGGGCGTTCTTCCTGTTTATCGTATCAGCGCTTCTACTTGTCTTTCCTGCGCTAATCTGTAAGGGGAGAATACGCATCGCGGCTGCAATTCTGCTGCTTGCGGCAATCGGTCTTGCGGTCAGTAAATATCCTGATCTCAAAAATGATCAGGAGCGATATCGCAGGCATGGCACGAAGGGGTCTGTTGAGAAAATATAGATGGCAGCCAACAAGTCAGCCGCAATCAACAAGGAGAATGTAATGTTTGGAAAAGGAATACCTGTGCGGATATTATTTCTGATGCTTGGACTGTTCTTCGTTTCAAGCGCTTGTGCTTCTGCTTTAACCCATCTTCCGCAGATAATTCTTAAAAACCACTAAAAAGACAGGTGTGCGATTTATAGAACCGCGTCAATTGGGGTTTTGGTATTGCCATATTCTGAAAAGCCAATGTAGTGCAGAAAAGCCTCTTGAAGAAGCGTT
>CAMTUV010000024.1:0-19040 GCA_947085015.1 uncultured Nitrospirota bacterium | reverse complement strand
TTCGTCCAGTAATCGTCTCTTCTTTCCCATCTGAAAATCATACGGATTTCTTTACCCCTTTAAAAGCTCTGTGCCCCTTATCTGAAGCCCTTCTATACCAAAGAAACCTCATTATTTACCCACACTCTTCCACGAAGACCCCATTTAAAAAATGAGCACTTGGGCCTCCGGCCCATGGCACAACTGCCGCGTTAAGTGAAAGGTGATCAAGCATAGATGCATAGTATATTCATCAGCTATCCAGACCCCCAGCGAGAGATTGTCGGCAGCTTGAGGGACTGTCTTTCTGATCTTGGGATCAGAGCGTGGGTCTATTCACATGACAGGACAATTGCAAGAGACACGTGGGCTGAGATTAAAGAAAAGATCGAATCGTGCAAGATGGTTATTTACGTGGTTTCTAAGGAATCGGTTGGCGCAGAAGGGCAACGCAGAGAATTAGATACGGCAATTGACCTTCTGAGTAGCACTCGTCCTGACTTACTTACCATACCCGTATTAGTCGGAGACGTGAGCTTTTCAGCTATCCCGAAATCAATTAGCCACGTCAACGGACTCTATCTGGATGCGTTTTCTAAGAAAAGCACGGCCTTAGAACTCGCCAAACTTCTGACCCCAGATATCGCAGGGGAGAACTGGGCATGGCGATGCCCTCACCCTTCTCAGTGGCTGGAAGTGTGCAACCTTGACCAATGGACTGAGGAGTTTTTCGACTTGGGTGATTACGTCTATTTTCGACGGCTGAGCCCAATGGGATTGTTTGAATGTTATTCTCCCAAACTCGATGGCCTATTCTGGTTCTATTCCAAGAATCTACGGCCGGCCCCTATTGTAGACGAGGATGGGGCCTACGAGAGGGAAAATGTTCCTCGGTCGTTCATGGTCATAACAATGATTATGAAGGAGTTTGAGAGAAGATAGCTGCCCGAAAAGAACACATTACACAACCGCCGCAATTACTTGGTTTGGGAAAGACTCACCCAACAGTAGCATAATGCAGGGGTCTGCACAAACCGTCAATACGATCTCTCGCAAAATCGCCCTCGCCCGCCTGAGGCGCGCTCGCCCTTGGTCGCCTATGGCGCTCGGAGGCAGGTGTCAGGGCCACTTTCTTGACAGATTGAGGTAAGCTTGACCAGGAATTTTTCAAGTGCAATAATAGTAAAAACCATGAGGAGGCACTAAAATGACTGCCAATACACAGCAAATATTAAAAGAAGCATTGACTCTTCCTATTAGGGAAAGGGCAACTCTTGTTGATGACCTCCTGGCAAGTCTTGACCAGCCTGATGAACACATGGACAGTCTATGGCGTAAAGAGGTTGACGATAGGGTTGCCGCCTATCAGGCTGGTAAAATCAGGGCGATTCCACTTGACGAAGTCCTGTCCAAGTACAGGAAATAATGCAGATAAGACTCCTTGAAATGGCTCAAATCGAGCTTGATGACTCTATTGAATATTACAATTCGGAATCTGACGGATTAGGTGATGAGTTTCTGGTTGAGGCGCTGCATGCTATTGATCGAATTAAGAATTTTCCTCAGGCTTGGCACCCGTTCACTGATATTACCCGCCGCTGTCAACTTCGCCGTTTCCCATACGGAATCATATATCAGATATTGGATACAGAAATTCTTGTCATTGCAGTTGCAAACTTACATAGAAATCCCGACTATTGGAAAGCTAGAATAGCAGAGATTGCCTAACAAGTCGCTACGCATTGATTCTTTACCGTAGGCTGTCTTGCAAAGCACCGCAAAAAGATTTGGCCTCTCTTCCGAAGAAGATTGGGTTCTCCGAGATGCCGGGCATACACCAGCAAATCCGGCGGATGGCTGATAACGCTGATTTAGGCCGTTACTTCACAATCCTTTTTTTCATCAGTCTGAAGGGATAGGGGGCGAGGACAAGGGCAACGACCACTAACCAGAGGACATCCCATCCGGCAGTTAGAACATGACCTCCGGCAAACGACCTGCAGATATTCACCAGATGATAGAGCGGGGTGAAGAAGGCGATCTTTGCGGCAAGTGGTGGAAGGCCGTCTAACGGGAAGAAGATGCCGGAGAAGAGAAACATAGGTGTCATGAAGAGCGTATAGAAGTAATTGAAGGAATCAATGCCAGGAACGATTGCTACAAAGATCATCGAGATCTCGGCAAAGATAAGGCCGCTGATGAAAAGCACCGGAAGCACTGCAATAATGGCAACAGAATCGACCAGCCCCAACGCAGATATCACGATCATAATGATCGTGCCGTACAGAACACTCTTTGCCGCGCCCCACATAAGCTCGCCTGCAACAAGATCGTAGATATTAATTGGCGTTGCGAGGATTGCATCAAAGGTCTTTTGATAGGTCATGCGCACAAAGGTGCCGTACGTGCATTCGTACACAGCCGCGAACATGGCTGATGAGGCGATCATACCCGGCGCAATGAAATTGATATACGGCACACCATGGATCTCTTTCACATAAGCTCCAAGCCCCAACCCCATTGCCCATAGGTAGAGGATGGGTTCTGCAAAGTTCAACGCGAGGCTCGACTTATAGAGTTTGGTGAATACCGTGAAGTTCCTCTGCAACACCCTGAAGGCCCGCCTGAGGTTCATGCTATCACCTCTTTGAGGTTTTTGCCGGTAAGGTTCAGATAAACGTCTTCGAGGCTGCCGCCGTATTTTTGTATGAGATCTGAGGGTCTCCCGCTCTCAATGATCTTTCCGTTATCCATGATCGCAACCCTGTCGCAGACCTGTTGCGCTTCTTCCATGTAGTGGGTTGTGAGTATGGTCGTCTTTCCCTCTGCCTTAAGATGGGCAAGGTTATCCCAGACTGCGTGCCTGCTATGCGGATCAAGGCCTACCGTCGGTTCATCCATGATAAGCAGTTCGGGATCGTTAAGCAGGGACCGTGCCAGCAGGAGTCTTCGCTTCATGCCTCCTGAAAGGTCCTTGATGTTCACCTCAGCCTTTTCCCTGAGTTCAACAAAGTCGAGGAGCTTCCAGGCGCGGGGAGCAGAAAAATTCTTAGGCATATCAAAATAGCGCGCATAGACAATAAGGTTCTGAAACACCGATAGATCGGGGTCGAGATTGTCGTCCTGGGGCATGACGCCGATACGGGATTTAATAGCACTGGGTTCTTTAGTCACATCAAGACCGAATACAGTCACTCTGCCGGATGTGGGAGGCATGAAACAGTAGATGATGCTCATGGCAGTTGTCTTGCCTGCGCCGTTGGGTCCGAGAAAACCAAAGCACTCTCCCTGCATGATCTCGAAACTGATGTCGTCAACAGCGCAAAGCGCTCCGTAGTTTTTGACCAGGTTTTCAGCTTTGATCAGCGCCATACTTTGTCTATACCTTTTCCTGAACCCCGAAGATCCAGAGCCAGATGTATTTGGAGAACTCGCTCAGCACTACTGACCTGTCACGTCTTCTCATCCACCAGTCGTCTATGGAAAACCAGCTTTCATCAGCCGGCGCACTGATAATCCTGAATTCGCTGCCCAAAACCCGTTTGAAAATCAGCGATGCTCTCTTGCTGTGATAAGGGGAGGTGACAAGGATAATGGACTTGAAGCCGTTTTTCCTGAGTAGCTCCTTTGTGTAAAGCGCATCTTCTTCGGTTGATCTCGACTTATCCGCAAGCAGTATTTTATTGCCGGGGATGCCGAGAGCTTGAGCCTGTTCTTTCATGAGCGATGCCCAGGTATATTTCCATACCAGCGGGCCGCCGGCCATGATGATCCTGTCCTTCCTGGCCCAGTCCTCCTTCAGGAGCTTTATCCCGTAATGAACGCGCTCTTCCTGTTCGCCGGCAAGCACAACGATCACATCAGCGGGCTTCATCTCATCCTTTTTGACAAGCATCTCTGCTGCCCTGGAGAGAACAAAACTGTGGGTGAAAAAAAGAATCACTGCCAGAAATACAAAGAGAAACAGGCATTTCAATATACGTATCATCTTACCTCCTGAATGAAAACTATCCGGGGTTATTTTACCACTTCATAGCGTACGGCTGCCGGCATGGATGATGCAGTGATCAGCGCGTCTGTTGTATATACTGCTCAAGCGCCTCTGACCAGCGGCGAAGGGGCGGGATGCCCTCTAATCGGAGCATAGTATTGTTCAGTCCTGATTGAGTCGGCCGCTTGGCAGATCTCTTCAGTTCTCCGGAGGTGACAGGAATGATCGGCTTGTGTATGCCCATGAGATCAGAGATTTTCACAGCAAACTCATGCCAGGTGCAGACGCCTGAATTTGTGACATGATAGGTGCCATAGCCCTTTCCGATGAGCTGCCTGAGCGTGGCGGCAAGGTCTTCTGTGAACGTCGGACTGCCGAACTGATCGCTCACCACCTGCAGGGAGTCATTGCCGGCAAGCAGACGTATAATGGTGTCCACAAAGTTCCTGCCGTGAGCGCCATAAAGCCAGGATGTACGAACAATATAAAACCTGTTCGTAAGAGAAGAGACGAACTGTTCTGCCATGAGCTTTGACAGTCCGTAATGGTTTATCGGATTTGCCTTGTCCCATTCGTCATAGGGGAAGTTTTTCCCCCCATCAAAGACATAGTCTGAACTGATCAGGAAGATTGGGCATCGAACTTCTTCGCATGCAATTGCCATGTTGCGTGCGCCAATGCCGTTGACCAGATATGCCTTTTCAGGGTCTGTTTCGCAGGCATCAACATCTGTGAATGCAGCGGCGTGAATGAGGATGTCAGGCCGGGTATCCCTGACAGTCTTCAGGGCACTGTCAAGGTCTGTGATGTCGAGACTTGTATGGGGAAAGGGGATGAGCTCAGTGTCAGAAAAAATCTTCTGCATTGCACGGCCAAGCATGCCGTCAGCACCGGTAATTGCAACCTTCATGCGCTGAATCTCTCACCATACTGGGACTTGTAGTATTCGAGATACTCGCCTGAGATAATGCGGTTCCACCAAGCCCTGTTGGCAAGATACCAGTCAACTGTTTCTGACAGGCCCTTGTCAAGGACTGTTTCATGATTCCATCCGAGGTTTGTCTCTATTTTTGTCGGATCAATTGCATATCTTCTGTCATGGCCGGGCCTGTCTTTTACAAAGGTGATAAGACCGAAGAGGGCATTCTTGTCCGCGCCCGTCTTCTCGGCAACCATTGCAAGGAGGCTCCTGATGATGTCAATATTCTTCAGTTCGTTCCTGCCGCCGATATTATAGACCTCTCCCGTGGCTGCTTTATGAAAAACAAGATCTATCGCCTTGCAATGGTCAAGCACATGGATCCAGTCCCTGACATTCTGTCCATCGCCATATACAGGGATGGCCTTGCCCTGCAGCGCGCTGGAGATGACAAGAGGGACAAGCTTTTCAGGGAACTGGTAAGGGCCGTAATTATTCGAACAACGCGTTATGATCAGATCCATATCGAATGTTTCATGATATGCTCTCACCAGCAAGTCTGATGATGCCTTGCTCGCGGCATAAGGACTGTTCGGCATGAGCGGGGATTCTTCAGTAAATAAGCCCTTGTCTATCGAACCATAAACCTCGTCTGTGGACACATGGAGCATCCGGCAGTTGCGTTTCTTTGCAGACTCAAGCAGGCTCTGAGTGCCTATCACGTTTGTCTGGAGAAAAGGGGAAGCATTGAGAATAGACCTGTCTACATGGCTTTCTGCTGCAAAGTTTATAATGGCATCGAATTCAAGGCTGTCGATAAGTTTATTGTTGCATATGTCTGCCCTGAAAAAGGCATAGCTCGGCAGGTTCTCAATATCCTTAAGATTCTCAAGGTTGCCTGCATAGGTAAGTTTGTCGAGGTTGGTT
The DNA here is from genome assembly GCA_947085015.1 of uncultured Nitrospirota bacterium. Taxonomy (GTDB): domain Bacteria; phylum Nitrospirota; class Thermodesulfovibrionia; order Thermodesulfovibrionales; family UBA6898; genus UBA6898. Next base: position 13,224 of record CAMTUV010000024.1, on the reverse strand, counting down.
ATCGTATGCTCAGGGTGAGCTGCAAGCATGTGGCGAATGAAGTTAGAGCCGATGAATCCGGCGCCTCCGGTGACCAGTATTTTCATTACTCGATCCTGAAGGGCGCGCTGGGATCACCCTCGTATCTGATCTCGTCCACAGGCTGCATCTTGTTCTTGCCCCGATACAGGCTGTCAGGGATGTTCATGACAAGTCCTTCTCTGTCACCGACGTTTTTATACCCGTGCACAACGTTCGGCGGCACGATCGCACTATGAGGCCTTCCCTGCGTGTCAAAGGTCATCTTTTTCTGATAGGTAGGTGAGTCCTTGCGGTTGTCCCAGAGGTAGAGCCTGAAATCGCCGAAAAAGCAGAAGTAGTCCGACTGGTACAGATGCTCATGCGGTCCGCGGGTGACACCAGGTTTAGACATGGAGATATAAGACATGGCAGGTCTGAAATCAGTCTCGTCTTCCCTGAATATCTCGACAAGCCATCCGCGATCATCCTGCAACTGGCTCAGCTCTTTTATGATAACGCCTTCCATAGCTCCTCCGAAGCTCCTTCGATAAAAAGCGTAAATAGTATAGCATCAATTGCACAAAGCGTGACATGGTACATCAAAATATAAAGCCCTGCCTCTTGCATGCAAGAGGCAGGGCTTTATTCAAAAAAAGGTTTCTTATTTGCTGTTTCGTGCGAATTCCTTGATGATCTCCTGTCCGATGACATTGCGCTGTATCTGGTTTGTGCCCTCATATATCTGGAGGATCTTTGCATCTCTCATCATCTTCTCAACCGGATACTCCTTCATATATCCTGAGCCGCCCATGACCTGGACTGCATCAGTGGTGACCCTCATACCTACGTCTGTTGCAAAGCACTTGGCTATGGCAGATTCCTTGGACACGTCTTTTGCCCCGCTGTCCACAAGCCTTGCAACTGAATATACAAGAGCCCTCGCAGCCTCGATATCCATGGCCATGTTTGCCAGCATATGCTGCACTGCCTGGAAGCTGATGATCGGGTGACCGAACTGAACTCTTTTGCGTGCATACTTCACAGCCTCTTCATATGCGCCCTGAGCAACGCCAACTCCCTGCGAGCCGACGCCTGCTCTTGAGCTGTCAAGGGTTTTCATGGCAACGATAAAGCCGATGCCTTCTTTGCCGATGATGTTTTCTTTCGGAATCCGGCAGTTGTCAAAGATAAGTTCGGTCGTGGCAGATGCCCTGATGCCCATCTTGTCTTCTTTCTTTCCGAAGGTGAAACCAGGCGTACCCTTTTCTACAACAAAGGCTGATGCGCCGCGCGGGCCCTTTGACCTGTCCGTAATGGCGATGATCGTATAGACTTCTGCCTCGCCGCCGTTTGTGATCCACTGTTTGGTGCCGTTCAGGATATATTCATTGCCATCAAGCTTTGCTGTTGTCTGAATACCGCTTGCATCACTCCCTGCATTTGCCTCGGTAAGGCCGAAGGCAACAAGTCTTTTCCCTGTAGCAATATCCGGGAGGAATTTCTTTTTCTGTGCTGCTGTTCCGAAAAGCAGAAGAGGATAGGTGCCGAGTGCGTTGGCAGCATAAGAGGTCGACACACCCACGCATGCGCGGGAAAGTTCCTCAACACAGAGGCAAAGCTCAAGACAGCCTTTGCCGAGGCCCCCGTATTCCTCAGGGATGAAGAGGCCGAAGAGGTCTGACTGAGCGAGCACCTTCATGATATCCCAGGGGAATGTGCCTGTCTCATCCAGATGAGCCCGAACAGGAACAATCCTTTCCTCTGCGATCTGCCGGGTAAGATCCCGTATCATTACCTGCTCTTCAGTCAATAAATAGTCCATGATCAATCCTCCAACCTAAATTCAATGCAGAGAGTATATCCAAAATATCAGCGTTTATTTTAACAGATACGAAAGGGTTTTTGGAAGGGAGAACTTCTATATAAGTCCCTGAATTTTCTTGAAATATTCCTCCATACAGGTACTTTCAGCAGTCTGCATGAGCTCAAGGGCTGATTTGAAGCTATCGTCACTGGCAGAAAATATGCCATGCCCAAATACAATGACTGCAGGGCTGCCTGCCATTGCCCCGGGAACAGTTGTTATGAGGCCTGTGGGACCTGTGCCGATCTCACCCGAGACGATCGGTATACCGGAAACAGTCCTCTGCTCTTTACACGAACGGTAGCAGGTTGAGATATCGCAGCCCTCTTTTCTGCAGGACATGGACATGATAACCGTAAATTTCGGGTGTCCATGGACAATTGCGCGCTTTCCCGTCTTTTTGTATACACTGATATGAGCAGAAAGCTCTGACGAAGCAGTTATTCCGGACGAGGACGATCCGTCAAGAGGGACTGCGTCAATGCAGGTTTCGAGTTCATCCAGGGAACTGCCTGTCTGGCTGATATAGATTGTGTCATTGAATACGCAGGAAATATTACCGAAATAGGAGTCAACGAGTTTCCGCTCAACAAGCTCCCTGCCTGTTAGTATGAGCTGCTGACACACCTCATTTTCATCCCGGGGCAATGACGCAGGAATTTCTGTGCTGGATCGATATGACAGAGATATCATACCGGCGACTTTCCTGTAAGCAAGCAGCAGATCATTATTCTCAGGTGTCTTACCTGTTTTACGGTCTTTAAGATAGAACATGACATCAGAAAAGAATTTGACAAAGGTCGAAAAACAGACTGAACTGAAGGAGACAAAGGCCTGCTCAGGACTGACAGTGCCGAAGGAGACAATACCTCTGCCGTTAACAATGGCTGTCCTGCGTCCTGAAAGGGCGTTGCTGATCGCTTCAGTAGAAAGTTCAGGGATGATTGGGATGTCATGGAGAAAGGTTCTTGTCTCGCAGTCTGTCGGCACCAGACAGCCTTTTTGAAGATCGCCGAAATATGCAATGATACTCTTGTACGGTTCAGCCGGTTCTGCATAGAGCAGACTGCTGATGTTCATGAGATCGAAGACTCTTGTCAGTTCAGGGTTGATATCAGTAAGCGGCCTGTTTGAAGTCAGCTCTGCATCAAGGCCGAGGAAAGAAATACTGCCCTTGTCGGCAAGGCCCTGCCTGATGATCTTGTTTGTATATTTATCAATAAGTTTCTTCATGGAATTAATTTGTTTTCCTGATATGTCCCTTTGCCATTAGCCATTCGCCCTCAGGCAGTCTTACAAATACTCTCCCAATGCCAATCTCTCCATCAATGCCTCTGTCGGAACACCCTTCTCATCATATCCCCTGATCTTATAGTAATTATTTCGTGCATCCAGGAAATCCTGTCTGCTCAGGGGCTTGATAGTGATATGAGCTGAAGAGGTTCCTTCCTCAAAAAAGAACCTATCAGGCAGGTCATCGTCAGATATGGTGATGTTGTTTAGTGAGTTCAGATAGCGCTCGAGGACGTAAATACGCTCGCCGGTCCTGAGTAAGGATTGGGTATCATGGGTCTTGCCGGTCACTGCAGAGACAGCCTTTGCATATTCCTCCAGGGAAGCTGCAAAGAAGACGAATTTGCAGGCTGTGAGTGAGTCAATAACCGCGTTCATGTCCTCGGCTATCTTGATGATCCGTGCCTTGCCCTCAAAAGAGAACCTGTCTGTGGCAACAGGCTTTCTTAATATTTCGTGGCTGATGGGGTATGCGCGCAGATGACAGCCGCCGCGGTTCGATGTTGCATATGCGAGTGCCATGCCATATGCTCCGCGTGGGTCGTACGCAGGCAATTCAAGCCCTTTGACAGACATGCTTGCCCACGGTTTTCCGGCTGCTGCAGCATAGTGACGAGATCCGAGGGACAGTATCCTGCCGCGTTCTGTTTTCAATCCACCGATTTCCCGGATGAGATCGAGAAGTTCGTCTGAATTCAGCTTTCTCCCCTCTATCTCCGTATAGCAGGAAATGGTTGCTGCAGTGGTGATGGTGTCAAGGCCGTAATCATTGCAAAGCCTGTTGGCCTCCACGATCATTGCAGCGTCATTATTTACATTCAGTGCGCCGAAGTGAGATACAGACTCGTACTCGGGCATGACTTCTCCCTTAGCGCCCAATTTTTTACAGAGGATAGGGCAGCCCACGCAGCCCGTCTTCTTTGCCCTATAGTGGTTCTTCAGGGTATACCCGGAATAGGATGAAGATGCCTTGTAGAAGGTCTGTCTGAAGTTGTTGGTCGGTTCCATTCTACGGCTGTGGATAAGGTCAACAAGTGCTGCAGTGCCGAACTCTGAGATGCCGAGTTCACCAAAGATTGCCTGTGATGCCCTGAGCAGTCGCATAATATCTTCACGGCTCGCCTTGAGTGCAGCAAGGTCAAAGATATCGAATGAACCGCTCCCTTTTACACGTATCGCCTTGAGTTTTTTTGAGCCCATGACCGTGCCAAGGCCGCCCCTGCCTGCAAGATAATGACCGTCAAAAACAATGGAAGCGAATGCAACCTGATTCTCTCCTGCAATACCGATTATGGCATCAGAGCCGCTGGTGTTGAGCAGAGTTCTCGCTTCCCCAACATTTTTCCCTGCAAGGTGTTCAGCATCTGAGATGACAACGTTTTGGTCATTTATCGAGAGCATGGTCCATCTGTCAGCCTTGCCGGTTATTTCGATGAAGTCAAAGCCAGCACGCTTCAATTCTGTGCCGAATCTGCCGCCAACAGAGCAGTCAAATATGGTGTTGGTGAGGGGCGAACGCGATATAACAGAGGATCTGCCTGATGTCGGGGCGTCAGTTGCCACAAGCGGCCCTGACGCAAAAATGAGCGGCATGTCAGGAGCATCATATTTCTGCGTGATCTTTTTGCCTAACAATGCCACACCCATACCCCGGCCGCCGATATAGTTTTCTATGAGGTCAACAGGGGTATCAAAGATCTCGGCCTTTCCTGCGGAAAGGTCAATCCTGAGGCTTTTGGATGCATATCCGTACATGATTATCAGTTCAGGCGCTTACATCAATATCCGGGATGATCAAACTCGGTGAACCGAGACTTCCGTAGAACTTCATGTCATCTCCCACAGCAGAGACCTTTCTGAAAAAGTCAAGAAGATTGCCGGATATGAGTGCTTCCTTAACCGGGAATGCGACCTCTCCCTGTTCGATCCAGAGTCCTGTGACGCCGATCGAAAAGTCGCCGGAAATAGGATTTATCATATGGATACCCATCGCATCGACAACATAAAGTCCTTTGTCCATAGCCCTGAAAAGATCCTGGGCTGGAATGCAGTCAGCAGGAGATGCAGATTCAAGATACAGGTTTGTGATGCCGACTGCAGGAAGAGACGCATGACTGCCTCGCATTGCATTGCCGGTTGAGACGGTATTGCCTTTCCTCGCGGTATAGGTATTGAAGAGATAGGAGTGGAGCAAGCCTTCCTTTATCAGCGCCTTGGACTGCGTGGCAACGCCTTCGTCGTCAAGAGGCTTGCTGCCGAGTCTGCCGGGTACAAGGCCGCTGTCCATGATAGAGATCTTAGGACTGATGACCAGCATATCCAGTTTGCCTGCAAGCAGCGACTTGCCTTTTTGAACTGCATCTGAGGAAAGTGATGCTGCAAAGATGCCTAAAAAATCATTGGCAACGGCACGGTCAAGGATTACGGCTGTTTTCCTGCTCTGTATCTTCCTTGATCCGAGCAGGCGAAGGGCTGAGGTTGCTGCTGTCCTGCCCACGTCTTCGCAGGAGATGTCCTTCAGAAAACGGGAGCCCATGTAGTCCCACCCTGTCTGGTTCTCTTTGCCGGACTCTGCAACAGCAGTTACCTGGGCAGAGCATGCAGTGGATTGGTATTGAGCCTTTACCCCAAGAGTGTTTGCGATGATAGTCTCTGCCACGGTAAAGGATGCCGAAGGTTTTCTTACGCGCTTGATCCTGCTGTCCGTATCGTATGCCGCGCGTTCGATCTGCATTGCCATGGTGATCGCATCATCTTCCTTCATTTCACGAATGGCATTATCAAAAATATCGATGGTAGTTGGTGTCGAGGGAGAGGGAAGGCAGTGAAAATGGTCCTCATCAATATATCGGCATGCATCCATGGCATGTGCAATGACCTGGTCAGATTCACTGAACTCAGTGGAGAACGAGAAGCCGAGGCAGTTGTTCTTGATGACTCGCACACAGTAGCCAGAACTGAAGGAGGATGAAAGGGATTCGACAGTCTGGTCCTGAATTTCAACGGCGATGTTCTTGTAAGACTTGTAGAATATCTCTGCCTGGTCAGCGCCTTTTTTGAGCGCCCTACCAAGAATATCCTCGGCAAAGCCTGGATCAGGACTCATAATAGGTGGCTGACGCTGTGTCCGACTCCCAGACCGAAACCGCAGAGACCCTGACGTGTTCATCCGTGATCTTCTTCTTCATGCTGTCGAAGATCCATTTTGCCATATTTTCTGACGAGGGATTCTTCTCGGTGAAGGGAAAGATGTCGTTTAGATACGCGTGGTCAAGGGGTGCTACCACCTCATTGGCCATTCTCTTTAAATCATGAAAATCTATGGCAAGATCAATTTCATTCAGGGTTTCGGCCATGACGCTGACCTGGACCTTCCAGTTGTGGCCATGCATATTTTCGCACTTGCCTTTATATGCTCTTAGTTGGTGGGCTGCAGAAAAGGAAACTTCCACTGACAGTTCAAACATGATTGTCCTCCGAATATCTCAGGTGGTTTTTTTGAATATGGATACGTAGGGAAGGTTACGGTATTTGTTGTCATAGTCAAGACCATAGCCTACGATAAATTCGTTTGGCACTTCGAACCCCACGTAGTCCAGGGGCACTGGTACCTCTCTACGCTCTTTTTTGTCGAGGAGCGTGCAGATCTTGAGGCTTCGGGGTTCCCTGTTCAGGATCCTCTCCCTGATATAATTCATGGAGATGCCGGTGTCAATGATGTCTTCGATAAGCAGCACGTCCTTGTCAGTGATTTCCTCTCTGATATCATAATGCAGCTTTATCTCTCCTGAGGTATCTGACTTCAGATAGCTTGAGGCTACGATAAAATCGATTGTGAGCGGGATATGGATAAGTCTCACAAGATCGCTGAAAAAGATGAACGCGCCTTTGAGGATCCCGACAGCCAGAAGGTTCTTGCCCTGATAATCAGCGGATATCCTTGCTGCGAGTTCCCTGTTCTTGTTCTGTATCTGTTCTACGGTGAGAAACGGCTTTCCAACTACCATCAAAACCTCCAGAAATAATTAAAGACATTCTGCTATTTTAACGTTCCGGCCTATTATTCTACAACAGGAATGTGCTGCAATGATCTTTAAGGAGTGTCCTTGCCATCATATTGGTTCTTTAGTATGATGGAAACGTGCTTGATACACTTTTCTATCCTAAGTCGGTTGCTGTCATCGGCGCATCGCAGGACTCCCAAAAGGTCGGATATGTAGTTCTGAATAACCTGCAGAAGTTCGGGTATCAGGGCAATATCTATCCCATAAACCCAAAGGCAGACGAGATCCTCGGCCTCAAGGCGTACAAAAACATCTTTGATGTGCCAGGTGAGATCGGGCTTGCTGTTGTTTCTATTCCAGCAGCCATGGTGCCTGACTGTATCAGGGACTGCATAAAAAAGGGGGTCAGATCAGCGGTCATCATCAGCTCCGGGTTCAAGGAGGCAGGCTCTGCCGGCATACTGCTTGAGGAAGAGCTTAAGGCTCTCAGAAAAACAGGAAATATCAGAATTCTGGGCCCCAACTGTCTCGGCATCATCAATACAACGAATGATCTGAATGCCACCTTTGCAGCAGGAATGCTCCCCAAAGGCAGAATTGCATTCTTTTCTCAATCAGGAGCCCTCGGCATCGCGATACTCGACTGGGCCATCGGCAACAAGATCGGCTTTTCAAAGTTCATCAGTCTCGGCAACAAGGCTGACCTGAACGAAACGGACTTTATAGAATATTTTATGCAGGACCCTGAGACAGATATTATTCTTGGATATATCGAGGATGTGGTCGACGGCAGGAGGTTCCTTGAAATGGCCAGGAAGGCCACAAAGGTCAAGCCTATCATCCTTGTGAAATCAGGCGGTACACAGGCAGGGGCCCGCGCTGCATCGTCCCATACCGGCGCTCTTGCAGGGTCTGAAAATGCCTTTAACGCTGCATTCAAACAGACAGGAGTTATCAGGGCAGAAGGTGTAGAAGATCTCTTTGAGTCGGCGATGGCATTTCATTCCGGTAAGATACCCAAAGGCAACAACCTGCTTATTATTACAAATGCAGGCGGCCCTGGTATCATTGCCGCAGATACAGCAGAAAAGCTTGGCATCAATCTGCCGCAACTCTCAAAGGGAACGGTTGAGCAGCTTATGGCAGTGCTTCCGAAGAATGCGTCGCTCTATAACCCTGTGGACATCATAGGGGATGCGTCATCTGAGCGCTACGCTGCGGTGATTGAGCGCACACTGAACGACCCGAATGTGGATGGCATGCTGATAATTCTCACTCCGCAGGCAATGGTGAATGTTGAAGAGACCGCAAAGATTGTGATCGAGTCGTCGAAGAAAACCGATAAGCCCCTTATCACGAGCTTCATGGGAGAGGAAAGCGTGCGGTCGTCAGTGGCAATGCTCAAGGCCGCTGCTATAACGAACTTTTCCTATCCTGAGCCTGCAGTGAAATCATTCAGAAAACTCTACAACTACGGCCTCTGGAAGAAGAGGGCAGAGGAGGAATCGTTTCAGCCCGCAGTGAATAGGGATGCTGTTGCCCGGATCATCAGAAATGCCCGTGAGAATGGTCAGATACAGTTTGCAGAGGACAGTGCGCGGGAGATACTGTCGCATTATGGATTCAGGTTTCCGAAGAAGCAGCTCGCAAAGATGTCGAACGAGGCTGCCAATGCTGCCACTGCTATAGGATTTCCGGTTGTCATGAAGATCTCATCTCCTGATATCCTTCACAAAACCGATATAGGAGGCGTAAAACTCAATATCAGTTCAAAAAAAGAGGCAAAGGATGCGTTTACAGAGATAACCCTGAATGCCAGGAAATTCATGCCAAAGGCGTTCATAAGCGGCGTTACTATATATGAGACAGTGCCAAAAGGCAAAGAGGTCATTCTCGGTATCACCTTTGACAGAACTTTTGGCCATATGATCATGTTCGGCCTTGGCGGCATCTATGTGGAGGTATTAAAAGATGTTTCCTTCAGGATCGTGCCTGTAAGCCTATCAGAGGCGAGCGAGATGGTGCATGAGATCAGGACGATCCAGCTCCTTCAGGGCGTCCGCGGCGAGCCACCTGCTGACCTTGATGTCATTGCCCGGAGCATTGTGAGGCTCTCAATGCTTGCTACGGATTTTCCCGAGATATATGAGCTCGATATCAATCCACTCGTCGTATTCAATAACGGGGCAGTTGCCCTTGATTCAAGGATCATCCTCAGTCATGAAGATAAAGGAGGTATGTAAATGCACTACCTGTATATAGCTTCTACTAAAGGGTTCTCGGGTAAGAGCCTGATCACACTCGGTCTTGGGCTTATGTTGAAGGACAAGGGTTTTTCGATCAGTTATATCAAACCGTACGGCAAGATCCCGCTGAAACAGGAAGGCAGGATCATTGATGCGGATGCTGATTTCATGAGAAAGGCGCTTGACATTGAGGAGTCTCCAGAGGTTGTCTCTCCATTTGTAGTGACCTATGAGCTTCAGAATAACCTTCTGAAGGGAAGGCCGTCAGATAAATTCTACGATGTGAACAGGGCACTGTCTTTAATAAGAGGAAAGGACGTAGTGCTTGTGGGCGGTGCTGCTGATCTGTATGAAGGAGTTACCTTTGGTATTGATGGCCTGAAACTGATCCGCCTTCTTAAGGCGAAGACGCTCATCGTAGAGCCATGGAATAACGACAGTTCTATTGACGCAATTGTCGGCGCAAAGGAGCTGCTCGGTCAGGCGTTTATGGGTGCTGTGATCAATAAAGTGCCTGAAGCTCTTCACGACTACATTAAAGAATCGGTCAGACCTTTTCTCGAAAAGAGAGGGATTGCGGTTTTTGGGGCTCTTCACAAGGATATACTGCTTGATGCAATATCAGTGCGGCAGCTAAACGAGATCCTCGGTGGCAAGGTACTCTGCTGCGAAGAGGGTCTGGATGAATTCATTGAATCATTCTCGATCGGCGCCATGGATGTTGACACCGCAATGAACTATTTCCGCAAAACACCGAACAAGGCAGTCATCACAGGAGCTCACCGTTCTGATATTCAGCTTGCTGCACTCGAAACCTCGACAAGATGCATTATCCTGACCGGCGGATTCTATACGAACGATGTTATTATAGGCAAGGCAAAAATGACCAGAACACCGATTATTTCAGTGCCTGATGACACGTTTACAGCGGTGCAGAAGATCGAGGCAGTATTGGGTAAAATCAGTATCAGGGAGCAGAAGAAGGTGCAAAAGACAAAAGAGATCATGCAACGGGAATTTGATTTTGCACGGCTCTTGAAAGAACTGAAACTCGCATAAAAGGGGAGAAGAGAGATATGGAAGACCTTAAAACATCAGAGACATGGCGCGTATTCAGGATTCAGTCAGAACTCGTGGAAGGGTTCGAGACCCTAAATGACCTTGGACCTGCGGTCACTATATTCGGCAGTTCCAGACTGAAACCAGGCAATAAATATTACGATGATGCTGTGACCGTGGCAAAAAAGCTTGCGGATGATGGCTTTGCGATCATTACGGGCGGCGGCCCCGGCATTATGGAGGGAGCAAACAAGGGTGCACAGAAGGGAAAGGCCCCTTCTGTGGGGTTGAACATTGAGATCCCGAGTGAACAGGTGCCGAACAAATATCAGGATATCAGTCTCTCCTTCCGTTATTTCTTCATAAGAAAATTGATGTTTGTAAAATATGCCATTGCTTATATTATTTTCCCTGGCGGGTTTGGAACCATGGATGAACTGTTCGAGGCACTTACGCTTGTGCAGACAAAGCGCATCAAGTCATTTCCGATAATACTCTATGGATCAGAATACTGGAGTGGGCTGATCGACTGGATGAAAAAAACACTCATTGCAGAGGGGACGATCGAAAGAGAGGACTTTGCGCTCTTTTCTCTTGTGGATAAGCCGGAGGAAGTGCGATTCCTTATTCATGAGCATTACAGGATCTTTGCTGATATCAGGCCGAAGATGAGGGCAAAGAAGCGGTCTGGAAAGCGGTTAAGCGTGTAGTCGTATGAAAAAAAGCAGAATATTCATCACCTGCAGCCGTGGCGTAGACCCTTATCTTGAGCAGGAAGTGGCGCAGCTCGGATTCCCGATCTTTTTTAAAAACCAGGCAGGCATAGAGACCGAAGGTACCATGAAGGATGCCATGGACCTTAATCTTCGCCTGAGAACAGGACTCAGAGTGCTCTTCCTTGTTGGCGAGTTTACGGCTGAAGATCCTGAGGCGCTGTATAGGAAAATTCATGATATTGCCTGGGAAGAAGTCATTCCCCTTAAAGGATATTTCAGCATCACCGCAACGGTCGATACATCCACAATCGACAACTCGATCTTTGCCAGCCAGAAGTGCAAGGACGCTATTGTTGACCGCTTCATGAAGAAGTTCAATAAGCGGCCAGACTCAGGGCCGCAGCGGGACCGTGCCGTATTTCATCTCCACTGGCAGGGTGAGGACTGCAGAATATATATCGATACATCGGGTGAACCTCTTTCCAAAAGAGGATACCGCAAGATTCCTTATAAGGCCCCCATGCAGGAGGCGCTTGCAGCAGCCATTGTTAAGGCCTCGGGATGGTCGGATAGCGGCTCTTTTATTAATCCCATGTGCGGGAGCGGAACAATCGCCATTGAAGCTGCGCTCTTTGCCCTGAACAGGCCGTCAGCCATTCTGAGGAACAACTTCGGGTTTATGCATCTGAAGGGCTATGATGCTGAAGCCTGGGAGGAGTTGAGAAATAAGGCTAAGGCTGAGATCAAGAAGAGCCTGCAGAGCAGGATTATTGCCACAGACATCAGTTCTGAGGCTGTCGATGCAGCGCAGAAAAATGCGCTGACAGCAGGTGTGGAGCATCTTATCGAATTCAGTACATGTGATTTTGCTGACACCGGGATCCCTGAGGCTGGAGGCGTTGTTGTGATGAACCCTGAATATGGCGAACGGCTGGGTACGGCAGCAGAACTGGAAAAAGTCTATGGAAGGATAGGGGACTTTCTGAAACAGAAATGCCGGGGTTACATGGGTTATGTGTTAACCGGGAATCCTGAACTGGCCAAAAAGATTGGTCTCAGGTCCAGCAGAAAGATGCTTTTTTTCAATGGGCCTATTGAATGCCGCCTGCTTGAATATGAGCTCTATAGCGGTACCAAAAAAAGCAGAGACAAATAACAGAACAGGGCACTACCGTACAAGGAAACTGCATGCTGTTAATCATGCAGTTTCCTTGTAAATCAAGATGTTAATAGCTATTACTCAAAGTGTTTCATGATATCTGATTTGTCGGTTTTCGTAAGATTCGACATAATGTTCTTATCCAGTTTTGCTTTAACTTCAGCATCAAGATTGTCAAGGATCTGGCTGTTGATCATTGTGCTGGCTGCAAGGTACCACTTGGGTGAGCCCTCTTTCTTGATGATGGCGTTGATGTCACTTGCAATAAGCTTTGTAGCCTTTCTTTCCATTTCGAGTTCTATATTATGCGGCTCTCCGTATCCTTTTGCCGCCCCGTTCTTTCCTCCTCCCACACCGAAACGACCGGCTGTGTCGCTTAGCTTGTCGCTCAACTTTCCATGGGCTTCGATAGAATCATAACTTTCTATAAGCTGGATTTTAGGGCTTTCATGCTCCTGCTTGGTGACCTTGTACGCCCTAAAATGTCCGAGATCAACTGCGATGATGACTTTATCCATTGTTTATCCTCCCTTTTGATTCCATTATAACAGTATCCAGCATAGACGCAAGGATGAAAAAGAGGTCGTGTCAAACCAAAATAGAAATGATAATCATATTGAGGACACCTCCCCGGGCATATCGAATTGGGGTATGCTCGAAATAAGAGAGTCAATCTTATTTTAAGAAGGTGCCTTATGGCATTGTACACAGGGTTTGTTCCTTAAAGTTCCCCCGGTTCAGCGGACACACCGAAAGGTTAGGTAGAATATAACCTAAGAACCTTGGGAGGTGTCAAATGCAAGAAGGAAGTGGCCGGAGGAAGTATGACAAACAGTTCAAGGAGGAAGCAGTCAGGCTTATAACAGATGGGGGACGGCAGGCA
>CAMTUV010000023.1:0-10367 GCA_947085015.1 uncultured Nitrospirota bacterium | reverse complement strand
TTTGTCTGTTTCTCCACTTTATAGCAGCAGATCCAGCCCGAATAGGCAAAGCCAAGCGAAACACCAAGGATACCGATAATCATGAAGGCGCTGAGAAGCTCAACCAATGTGATACCCCGGCTGTTGTTCATGTCCCCCCCCTATACGTATAACCTTTTAACTGGCCTGGAAATACGAGGAGGAACAACCCTTTTACCGATAACAGGATCCCAACAAAAAATTGTGTCAGCTGATAAACCCGTTACGTTGAAAACTAAGGCAACGTGCCCCCTCGTTTCGTATTTTACTGACCAGGGGCCATGTTTTCAAGCATATTTTTCATTATTGGAATAGGGCCGACATTCAGACAAGAGTTGCCATTAAAGTTCGGGTATCTGTCTTTAATGAAGACCTGTACGGCGAAGAGGTGACCATCTATTTTATCAAGAAGCTGCGGCAGGAAAAAAGTTGGATTCAGCTGATGCGCTCACACTGAGGGCCCGAAGTGGAACCCTGCAGGACTTATTGATCTCTGTATTTACTGTTAATACACACTCACGCCACCGATGTCTTTCTGTTCAACGATTTCTACAGGGGCACCTATCTCGTCAAGTTCTTTCTTGAATCGGTCAAGTTCGGCAAAGTTCCCAGACCGCATCAAGATCATGGTCTCTTCGTTATCCACTCGCGCCTTCCACCGGGCAAATGTCATCTCCGGCCAGAGCAGCGCAAGTCTTCTTGCGCTGATATACTGCAGCCTCTTGTCCTCTATCACCTTAAGAATGAGAATATAGGTTTTACCTTCGCTCATACCTGCTCCATTGCACTCTTCTTATTCATACCAACTCCTCTTGACACCCAGACAACGCACAGGGCGAAGGGCAACTGCTTCGTCGGAATCATCTCATAGCAGATATAACGCTATTTCTTTTCAGGCACTTTGCCAAACTCAATCGAAATCGGCAGGTTCAGTATTGTCTCTGCGCTGTCAGAATCCTTAACGGATATTGAAACGCTGTAGACCCCAGAGGTTTTTTTCAAAAAAGACCAGGTAAGCTGTCCATTGATTTTATTAATGTCCATACCTTCCGGACCCTGAAGCAGAGAATAGAAAACCACATCTCCATCAGGGTCTTCAGATACAACACTGGCTGTAAATTTATCGAGCGTTGTCTGAACATTCGCAAGATTTGATTTGACAAAAGGAGGTGAATTCCCTATGGTAACAAACTGGGCAACGGAGGGACCAACAAGGTTACCCTTGGTTGGGGTTATCACAACAGAAACCTTGTCTCCTTTCTTGAGCGGCGCTGCCAAGACCGGCCCTTTTGCATCGTCAACACCAGTCCCGTTTACACTCCATGCGTAACGCAGGACAACACCGCCTGCTCCATCCCCATCGGTCCGCGCCTCTACACTGAGCTGATCTCCGAGACGGGGCATCTGTGGGCTCATCCGAACAAAAATAATTTTCGGCGCTTTCCCTGATATAGCCAGCTTTGCCGCTGTCTCATCGAACTGGTTTTTACCCGGAGCAACGCTGCTCTGTTCCGCCTGCATGCCAGCCGTCGGCTGAGTTGGAGCGGGCGCTTCGCCCCTGCCACAGCCCGCAGCAATAAAGGCAACTGCAAACAGAAGAAACACACTGCCCGTCAGTACGCGTCGACCCATTGAACCTCCTCCACAGACCATCTGCATATTCGCAGCAAACCGGCAGCATTGATGTTCACGGCAAAAGCAGCATCGTCATTGCTCAGATACAATGAACCGCTAAAGGGTGGAAAGCCCTTTGACGACATTTCAAAACAATTATTATTATTACAGGGAGTATTTACCTGCACACCAAACGAAACAGGGCTACCAGGCGCCGAACCATTAGTGCATGCGCCCTTATCTACCGTGGCAGTTGATCCGTCGGTCTTCTTATAGGTAAGACCAAAAGCGACATTATTCGGCAGGATCTTGGCAGCAGGAATCGTAGGGGCCGGAATCGCCTCACCGGCATCCCTGACATTATTTCCGTTCGTATCCTGGTAACGCCAGACACTGTATGAATTGGTTGCGGTATTGAAAACGATATATACGCTCCGTCGTATTAGCACGCCGTTGACGATTGTTCCGCCGCCCCATGCAGCAGCATCGTTTTGAACAAGCTGAAGGTCTGCGACAAGCTCTCTCGCCGCAGACCTCACGCTGCTCTCAGAAGTGTAACCTCTGAAGATTGTGCTGCCCAATGCAATCGCGAGAATGCCGATGATCGCAACTACCACCAGCAACTCCACGAGAGTAACGCCGGAGCTTCTCAGTCTGCCGGGCGAAGACGGCCGCAGACCATCCAGCGTTCTCCGCAGGGAGTTCCTGAATCCCGACCTGTTCACTTATTCAATATCCTCCACCACAGCGGCTTGATCGGATTCTCCAGCACGGCATTCGAACTGAAAAAGCCGCTGCCAAGCTGAATAAACCTTCCATCGAAAGTCAGTATTGATATATGGTTGTTCTCGATCGCAATGCCGCCGACAATAGCGCCGCCTGCGCCAAGATCAACCGATGCTGTCTGTGCGCCTGTATTCAAGCCCGCTTGAACCAGCCGCCCGGTGGAAGCGTTTCTCACTTCATCAGGTCGGCCGACATCCGCATACCCGATCGCTGTCCCGATATATATGTTGCCATATGCATCGATTACCGGTTGCGCCCAAACCTTTTCACCTGCACCGAGTTCAAGCCATTCCTTTTTGCCGTCGGCAATCTCGGCCGAAGTTCTCTTCCAGACATTTACAATGCCGTCTCCGGTCAGCTGAAGAGAAAAAACCCGATATTTATAGCTGTTCTCGCCGGACAGACTGTCACGGCCGCCGGTCGCGAACACAATGTAATTCTTGTACACAGCAACCATTGCGCCAATCGGCTCCACGGAGCCGGCAGGCACAATTACTCCGTCATCATTCGGATCCACCTTGCCGCTCCCTTCCTGCAGTGGAACGGTGAAGGCATGGGTATCGCCTGTCATGCTCGTTCCGTCAACTGCCTTCAGCATCCAGAGGCGACCCTGCATATCGCCGAAGACAACATAGTCATCGGTCCCATTATTCCCGTAATCCATCAGTACGGGTATAGCTGGAGTGTCGTTAATGCCCTCGGCATTGCCCGTGTACATGATCTTTGTCTCCCAGATAATGTTGCCGGAGAAAAAATCGAGCCCAAAAACGCTCAGGCCCCACACATTATGCGGCTCGCTCTCTGTGCCGACATCTACCTGCCGCACCCATTTCGAAGTCAGAAAGACCATTGTATCGAGAGTAGAACCGACCTGCACCCTGCCTATTGCAACACCCTTTGAATTTCCCATGTTCGGGTCAAGGGAGAGCAATTCGGCAGTCTTATACGTTGCAGGAAACGATGACGATGGATAATAATTTTTCTTGATCCCCGTAGGCGCTGCAATCGCAGCGTTATAGGTCTTCTCCCACAGGATAATGGGGTCATACGGATCCGTCACATCAAGCGCAAAGACAATGCCCATGTTCACGCTGCTGGCAGTATCGCCAGGGTTCGAGATCATTGCCGTGGCAACAAGAATGGTGCGCCATTGTTTCGGCGTATTTGCATTGTTGTCGTGGTCAACAAAGAAGTCGCCGAGCGCCGGAGAGCTGTCAACTGATACCGAGTATGTAAAAACCGGACACTTGCTGTCAGGGTCGTCAAAAGGATTGCAGTCTGTAAACGTCTGGTTTTTGAGCGATGACAGGAGCTTAGACGGTATGTAGGCCCATATCTCCTTGCCGGTGCCGTTGTTGGCATAGCCGCCTTTGCCGCCATTCAGGGCCGCGTTCCATTGGCCGGCATAAAAGGCGTGCAGCATGCCGTCATGCGCTCCCACAAAGACGATCTTGTCTCTGTTAATTGCTGAGGAAGAATATTTGGACAGATCAGAGATCAGCGCGCTCTTGGTCATAACTGCAGGGGTTGAATGCTCAATGCCGCCTAAGCGCTTGCTGATCTCGCGGAGGCCATTCGGCTCAGTCTCGCTCGTGCCGTAGCGGCCACGCACCGCATTAATAAGCGCCTTTACCTCGTTTACAGACGGCGCGGGCGATGCGCCGGGGTAGAGGTACGGCTGCAGGGCCGTATAGTTTGCAGCATCAAAGTTGCGTTTTGTTGTTGCACCCGGATAATTTGTGAAGATATACCGCGTGCTGTTTGCATTCGAGGGTGAACCAGGGTTGCCTGCTCCTGCATACGGCATAATGGTGTTCTTGCCTGCATCCCATAGTGTTACTGCCGGGTTTGAGACCACGTCAATGGCGTAGAGATGGCCCTTATACCCCGGGAATTCGAACACTGCCTTGTACAGGACATTGTCCTTGACCACAGGTGCGGCCTTCACATACTCATTCGGTATGAGCTGAAACTGCAGTCCGAAAAGCGTATTCAGAACATACTTGATGCCGCAGGTGTTGGCGCTGCCCCAGTCAATCGTGCAGTTGCTGACGCCGGCGCCAAGCGCAATACTCAGCGGTGAAGGAGCTGCTGCAAGGCTGATGTTGAGCGAAGGCGCAGTTGTGGTAACCGTGAGGTTTGTATCAGTGATATTCGCAGTCGCAATGGAATTCGTACCATTGCCGCCCGGATCATAGACCGTACTGCCGGCAGCTTTTATTTTCAGGAGCCCTTTGGCTGAGGTGAAGGTAACTTTCATTTCTGTGATCGTGACCGTTGCGCCTGTCTTTGAGGTCAGGTACACTCCAGAAAGCAGCTTGTTGTTATAAGACGCCCCTGACATATCGATCTTCACAGAAGCATCATTGTACGTTCCTGCAACACCGGAATCAGAAGAATTCTTGGCAGAATTATTGACAGCTATCGTTGCCTTTGCACAGGTGCTGCCATAGGAACAGGCGGCGTGCTTAGCCTCGATCGTAATAGTGCCCGTAAGGTCGTTATTCTTGAACTCAAAGGTGAACTCCTTGGGATCGATCGTGGTCACTGTCGGATTGCAGTCTGCGATTGAAGCCATGTTCGAGGTGCAGACCGTCGAGGCTGTTGTGGTCACATCCTGCACTGTGGTGAGCTTTGTCGCACCATTGCCTGCAAAATAGACCTTGAATTGGGTCAGGGTCGTTGCACCGCTCAGGTTTACGATCTTGATGCCTTTCACCTTCTTGTTTACGGCATCGTAAGTCACACCGGACATATCAATACTGATCGTGCCGTCGCTCGCATTGGTCGTTACGCCGGTTCCGACAACATAACTGCCCTTTGGACAGGTTGTCCCGGCAGTGCAGCCGCTATGCACAGCCTCAAACCAAACAGTGGTAGGACTTACCAGCGCAGCGTCAAAGGTGAGGTCATACTTCTTGCTCACGATCGACGGACAGAAAGCAGGTGACGGCGAATTGGGAGAACAGACTGTTGTTGTCGGGGTGGTCGTCACCTCGTTAATCTTTGTAACAACCGTGGTCACGGGATTACCGGTAAAGGTAACGATCAGTCCGGTAATGGTCTTATCTGTTGTCGAGCGGTTCCCGATAAAGATATTCTTGAGGTAAAACTTCGTCGGGTCGGTGATGCCCTGCTCAAACGCCGAAGAGTCCAAGTCAACATAGACCGAGCCGTCATCAGAGTAAGTGCCGGTCTGGCCCAACACCGTAAAGGTGGCATTCGGACAGGTGCTTCCCATAGTACAGCCTGAATGGAGCGCCTCTACATGAATGACCGTCGAGGTATTCAGGCCTTCGCTAAACTCGATTTCGAAGAGCCTGTCTGCAGCCACTGCTGCATCCGTATTCGTGCATTTGATATACTTGTGGCCTGCGAGGTACGAGACATATCCTTTTGTGGCGCTGCCGTCGATCCTGCCGCCGATATAATAGTCATAGCCTTTTGGCGGATAGCCCGTGACTGTCTGGACGTCACTGTCATGAATAAAACGGGACACAGTCGTGTTGTACGCATAGTCAGTGGCAGGCTGCTGACTCGGTCTGAGATTATGCACATGGCCGCCTGTTGCCTGATATTTCCAGCCGCCGCACTGGTTCAGAACATCGCTCGGCTTTTCGAAGATCATCTTTGTGACATCCTGCGTGCCGCCGTTGATTTCGATCAGACCCTTTGAGTCAAAGGGAGTGGTAGCCGCATTGACATATTTAAAATGGTCTGTAAGAAACCCCTGGCCTGCGTAGTAGGATGTTGGTGCAGTTGAGCCTTTGCTTACGTCATAAGCCCTCTCAAGGCTCTCGATCGAGGCACACTCAAAGAACCCCGCATTGCCTGATTCGATGAATGAGCGGATCGCAGAGATGACAAGCGGCCGGTTTGATGCTGTTGGCACCTCCTTGTCGATCTCCCAGTGGGGCGCCCAGAGAAGCTGATAGTTGGCGAGCGAGCCGTCTATTATCTGCTGTGAGGTGAGGTAATCGAACACGAAAAAGAGCTGGTTGCCGAGGCCCGAGGCCTTCAGATAGTCAGTCAGCACCTGCACCGAGCCTTCGCCAAGAACTGCGACCTTGGGCGGAACGCCGCTTAGAACCTTGTCCACCTCTGCAGAAAAGTCGTAATTCACCTTATGGAGTTTTACCGACGGGTACGTCTCAAAAAAAGCGAGTATCTCGCTGTTGATGTCATTGGCATCAATAACGTAGGGACCACCCCTATAATTCAAGGTAGTCTGGGCGCCGGAATTAGACATGGCTGTGCTGTGATATATAGTCACTGCGGGATCAGCGCCTGACGTAGGCTTGGTAACCGAAAGGTCAATCCCCAGGGAATCGGTCTTCGCAGGGTTGATGATCCAGTAGATCGGCAGGGCTTTTTTCAGGAAATTATAGACCAGTCCATATGCCTGGAACAGGCTCTGATCGTTCTTGTTGGTATCGCAGCCGGCTGCCTGCACAGTCATATTTGGGTCATTGTTCGGCTGCCAGCAAGCATCCATTGGAATGATATACGACCCCTTGGGGAATGTTCTTGTGGCTCCGAGCGCATCACCTGCAAGGACAGAGATGGCCGTCAAGCAGAGAAACAGCAACGCCACTGTTCTGCTCATCTCCAGAATTATCTGTTTTAAGCTCCTGTGTATGCAACCTGTCTTCTTCATGATCATATCCTCCTTCATAAAAATCTATTGTCTAATAAGTGTAGGACTTGATACGCTCTCAGATGCCTTCCCGCTCTTGCCTGCGCCTGCGCCGAGCTGGGCGTAGGGGCTTCCTGAGCCGGTAAACAGAAGCATCGCCTCAATGGTTGTCTGCGCTCCCCGGCCGCCCTCAGTTCCGGTTGCCACGGCAATAATGATCTGATCGCTGTCAGAACGAAAATCGTTATCACCGTCATTATTGTCTTTTAGAAATACATTGTACCCGGCAGTAACGCCTGCGGCTGCAAGGGCTGCCATTACGTCATTTGCAGGCGACGGGAGAGTTCCTGTTTTATCCTGATAGGTATCAATATCTTTGTCAAGCGCAACACCCAGTTGGTCACACCAGTTCGGCGGTATGCAGTCTGTCTGCCAAAGGTAGTCCCTAACCTTCTCAATACCTGATGCAGCGATATAAAAGCTCTGATTCTTTTCCCTCGCAATAGAGAGTGAACGGAAAAATGAGGTCATCGAATAAATCAGCGCTGTGCTGATCATAAGCAGTATCAGCGAGAACATAATCGCAATAACAAGCGCCATGCCTTTTTCATTTTTCACATAGGTATAACGCTTATTTTTCAAGGTTCTTCACCTCCACTCGTTTTGACAGAACTAACCGCCTGTGATTGTCGTTGAACGGCCCAACATTGATCACACCGGCAAGACCGTTCGTGCCTACGGTATAGATTGTTGCATTCGTAAAATCCTTTTCAGGGAAATCGGACCGCAGGAGTATCCAGATATTTATGGCCCGCACATTCGTGATGTCGGCATTGGTGATCGTCCCTGTCACCGTACCGTCCGCGAGTATATATTCGAACTGAAGCGCATCCACGCCGCCCCATGTCGTACCGCCTGCCCGGTCATGGGAGTGGATGAGATTACTCTCTGTAATGTTATTCGGCGGAGCAGCAATACAATTAGCATTCCACTGCACTATCTGTAAAGAGCGGGCGGAAGCGGCTGCTGTGCTGACTGATATACGCTTCCGCACAACCAAATATACATTGCTGTTTGCGTTTATCGCCTGCTCAAGGGCTGGTGAAATGGTCATCTGTGTGCTGCCATTATTATAAATAGTTGAGCGATACGCACGGTTCAGGATCGTAGGCGCAAGAGTATCAAACGTAATAAAAGCCCTGCCGTTAGCGTCTGAAGGGTCAGGATCAGGCACAATAACGCTGTCAGCATTGCGCGCCTCATTGACCGTAAGCGTCGTATCGCCCGTGCTCGCTGTCGCTGTCAGTCTGAGGAAGGGATTCCCTACACTCGTTGTTGTAGTCGCCTGCTCTGACGTCAGGAATACAAGCGAGTCAAAGAGAGGCCCTGCAGTATGCATCATAGAATTGGTCGCTGCCCCTTCGCCGCAAAAAGTTACATTAGGGTTGCCGCCCACAAACAGACCGGCAAGCCTGAGTTCGTCAGCTATATAGTCGAGCGCACGCTGCCCTTTTTTGTTCAGCGCCTGTTTTGTCTGCATTTCACTGACTTTATTGCTGATAAAACTGAAGGTCGGCAGGGCAAGGCCAATAAATATAATAAAAATCGTCATAGTTATCAGAAGCTCGACCAGCGATACGCCGTGCTCTCCATTTTTATTGCAAACATGCTTTTTCACTTCAACTATCTCCCTTTTTCGGCAATGAGTGTATGGGTGACATTCTCCCCGGCCCTCATTGCATACGTGGTCGTGATCGTGATGCGGCAAAGATTTGTGTTCGCCACAGGCAAAATCGCCATATTTCTTGTGACCGGAAAGGCCACAGTTCCAGGCACAGCCGCTAAAGTGGGGTATATAAGGTCAGTATCAGGATCAATAAATTCATTGCAGTTATATGCGGCAGTGCAGTCCTTTGCCAAACCGTCACAGCCGGTCACCGTCAACCCTTGAGCTATAAGTTCATCCATCTTATAAGCTGCCAGGGACTGAACCTTCACCTTCAACATCGTATCCCTGTCAAGAGTTACTGCCGTTGTTAACAGAGGCGCTATCGCAAAAAACGAAAGCGCAAGCACTGTAACGGCTATCAGCATCTCTACCAGGGTAAAACCGGCCTGTCGGTGTGCGCAACACGTTTTTCCGGCAACCATAGACAAGCTGTTTGCAACAGCCTGTATTTCCCTGTTCATAGAACCTCCGTTGATCTTCATTTATCAGCTATACCTCAATTAAAGTAGCAGCAAAAAACATGCCTCATTATTGCAATTTGTAACAGACTGAAAACACAAGATATTTTTTTGCCCTTCGACAAAATATGTGTAATAGGCAACTGAACTATGTAACCCACTACATAGATTTAGGATGCTTTTCTTGCAACCAACGAGGAGCGGTCTATCTGCATGCTGCCGCCCGAGACTATGCAGAGAAGCTTGCCGCTCACATCCCTGCAGGAGTCAGCAATAAAAGACCTGCCGTTTTTTAAAATGATCCTGACCCCTGTTAAGGTATCTGCCTTGAGTTCGTCAGACTGCCGGCTGTCTGAAAGGACCGGGGACTGGGTGGCCTTCCTCTTGCCAGAAAGGTTGTCTTTGGCAGACTGTCGGGCCTCAGGCAGAGTAACCTCCAATGGCACAGGCGGCGGCAACAGCTCTGCCATCCGTTGTGCCCTCTCGCTGTTCCGCATTCCTACGAAGGTTATGACTGCATATGCCACTATCCCGCAGAGGACAACCCCTAGTACCCCGCCTATGATATATTCCTTTTTCATGGCTATTTCCCTTCTCCTTATTTAGGCGGATTCATCACAAGGTCTTCGTAAATATAATGGGGGCAGAGGGCTATTTCCTTTATATGCTCAAAGTGTCTCCTGTTTCTCGTCAGGAGCGGCAGTTTTTTGGCACAGGCTGTTGCCGCTATAATATAATCCGCTTCGGAAAGGAGAGCCTTTATTGCCTTCTTCTCGGAATTCTTAAGCCCGACCTTTGTTATCAGTTCTTTCTTGCTCTGAACAGAGCAGTACAAATCAAACTGCCCTGACCTGAAAAGGTCCTTCGCTGTTTTTATACCCTTGAGAAAATCTATTAAAACATCAGTATCTACTAAGAGCCTGACTTTTGCCATTCTATTAGTTCTTCTATATATTTCTTGCCTGACTTTATTCTTCTACCCTCTTTAGTGTCTGTTTATAAAGTCGGCATTTTTGCCGTTTGCTTGTCATTCCGGCTTGCTTGTGCCCGATGTTTGGGTATCCGGAATCTTTCCGATGGCTTTACAGAAGGATTCCCGACGCGCTTCACTTGCGAGAATGACAGC
>CAMTUV010000022.1:0-28248 GCA_947085015.1 uncultured Nitrospirota bacterium | reverse complement strand
TTTCGCCTTTAGCCTTTAGCCTTTAGCCTTTAGCCTTTAGCCTTTAGCCTTTAGCCTTTAGCCTTTAGCCTTTAGCCTTTAGCCTTTAGCCTTTAGCCTTTAGCCTTTAGCCTTTAGCCTTTAGCCTTTAGCCTTTAGCCCTTAGCCTTTAGCCTTTAGCCATAAACATAAGGAGACCAAATATCGTGAATTCACAACGACCCTCACCCCTCACACCCCAAAAAATACTTGTAACCGGCGCAGCCGGCTTCATCGGTTTTCACCTTTCAAAGAGATTGCTCGAACGAGGAGACGAAGTCGTAGGATTAGACATCCTCAACGACTACTATGACGTAAACATCAAGCTTGCCCGCCTGAAGCAGCTCGCCATGAACCCAAGCTTCAAGCCCGTGCGCATTGACCTTGCAGACAGAGATGCAATGAAGAGGCTTTTCGAAGAGGAGAAGTTCGATAGCGTTGTCAATCTTGCAGCCCAGGCAGGCGTCAGATACTCGCTCATCAACCCTTACGCGTACATAGACAGCAATGTCAGCGGCTTTCTGAACATCCTCGAAGGATGCAGGCACAACAGCGTGAAGCATCTCGTCTTTGCATCTTCGAGTTCTGTGTACGGCGCAAACACGCAGATGCCTTTTTCCGTGCATGACAATGTGGATCACCCTGTCTCGCTCTATGCTGCCACTAAAAAGGCGAATGAGCTGATGGCTCACACCTATGCAAGCCTGTATCAGATACCCTGCACCGGCCTGAGGTTTTTCACGGTGTACGGTCCATGGGGAAGGCCTGACATGGCCCTCTTCCTCTTCACAAAGGCAATTATCGAGGGAAGGCCTATTGATGTCTTTAATTACGGAAAGATGCAGCGCGACTTCACATACATAGATGATATAGTCGAGGGGATTGTCAGGGTCATGGACAGGGTCGCTGTCCCAAATCCCGGCTGGTCAGGCGACGCGCCTGATTCTGCCACCAGTTATGCTCCGTACAAACTTTATAACATAGGCAACAATAACCCGGTCGAACTGATGCGCTACATCGAGGTGCTTGAACAGTGCCTGGGCAAAAAGGCAGAAAAAAATCTTCTCCCAATGCAGGCAGGCGATGTGCCGGCAACCTATGCGGATGTGGATGACCTGATCAAAGATGTGAGCTTCAAACCATCAACCACGATCGAAGAGGGCATAAAGAAATTCGTCGAGTGGTATAGAGAGTATTACGGGGTCACTTCATAGATCATGACCGCCTGCTGAGTATTGACAAAAGTATAACTGTAAATCATACTAAAAGCATGAAAACAGCGATATCAATTGAAGACGACCTGTTTAAAGAAGTAGAGCGCTATGCAAAAGAACATCACTATAAAAGAAGTGAGGTCTTTGCAGAAGCGTTGCGGGTCTTTTTCGACAAGATCAGGACCGAGCAGATGCTTGAAGCACTCAATGAAGTATATTCTGACCGAGATACCGCTGAAGACAGGATGCGCCTGAAATCTGCCAAAAGGTACCACGACAAACGGATTTCCCGGGAAGCTTTCTGAGCATTCGCCAGGGCGATATATACTGGATCGATCTTGGTGACCCGCAGGGGTCAGGCCCAGGTTACCGCCACCCGTATGTTGTTGTGCAAAATAATGTCTTCAATCAGAGTAATATACGGACCGTAGTAGTTTGTGCGGTGACTTCAAACCTCACGCGTGCAAAAGCTCCGGGGAATGTCCTCTTGAAAAAAGGGGAAGGTGGCCTGTCCAAGGATTGTGTCGCAAACATATCCCAACTGATCACCCTTGATAAAGACGATCTTCTTGAAAAGATCGGAACGCTCGGCCCGGAGAGGGTGCAGAAGATTATTAGCGGCATTGGGCTCCTGATCGAACCAAGAACCATGCATCGCAATCTGTGATTAGAAGCTGTCTCAAAAATACCTGAGCTATACAAATCAGCATCATTTATATTTACCCTCTTCAGAAAAGCGGAATATGGTATAAGATGTGGAACAGCAGACTTTGCTCCCTACTCTTTGCTCTTTGAGCCATTAACAATCAACTATAAGCATGGTATAATTATCCATGGAACTGAAAGACAGACAAACAGCTATCGCAGAAAATATCGCATGGTTCTCGACACTTAGTCCGTCGCAAAAGATCCGTGCCCTGGAGAAATTCAATAAACAGCTCCGGTTTTTGAGAACATTGCAGACGATTCCTGAGGAAAACGAAAAAAAGAACACGACATGCGCTCCCAGCAAATAGATGACTCATTCGATCCGCTCTCTTTTATCACCAAACTCAATGAAGCTGGCCTTCCCTATCTTCTCATAGGTTCTATCGCTGCAGCCATGCATGATATCCCCATAGGCTCTGCTGATTACGATTTCTGGGTAAGGCCGGACCAGAGGGAGCGGTTATACAACCTTGCAGCCTCCTGCGGTCTCTCAGGTTTATATAGTGCCCGGGATAACCGGCCCCAGGACACGTTTTCTGACGGAGAATTCTCAAAAATAGATTTATTCTTTGTTTCGGAGTTTGCAAATGAAAAGAAAAATATCAGACTTTCTTTTGACGAGGCTTATTCAAGATCTTTGCTGAAGAGGGATGATGACGGAACTTTTGAGGTGAGAATCCCATCTCTCGACGATCTTATCAGCATGAAAAACATTCTTGCAGAACTGAGGCCGGATCAGATACGGCAGCTTGAATATCTGCTTGCAAAAAAGCACATAGCTCTCTGATATCTGCTTTCACGCTTTACGCATCACGGCTTACGGTTTGATACCCATAGATGCCCCACCAACGCATAAAAAAGCGCCGCAGGAAAAGCCCCTCCCGCAGGCTGATAAATGCCTTCAGGGGAGAGTCAGCATCTTTCTATATCTTTCTTTTAGTTGTAGGTGTCCTGGCCTTTTTCGTCTCAAAGATGCTCCTGACATTTACGGCTAAATGAACAGGGACATCTTGTATAAGCTCTATGCTCTTTTACGCTTTGCGCATCTACGCCTTACGGCTTACGTATTATGGTCTTCTAACGCTTGCTTCATCTAAAACCATCTCTATTAGCTAATTCATGAAAAAAGTCTTAATCGTTATTGGAACCCGTCCCGAGGCCATCAAGATGGCACCGGTCATTCAGGAACTGAAAAGGCGGACTGACAGATTCTCGGTTCGAGTTTGCGTTACAGCACAGCACAGGCAGATGCTCGATCAAGTTCTAACTCTCTTTGAGATCACGCCTGACTATGATCTTAATATCATGAAGCCGGGGCAGGATCTTTTCGATGTGACCGGCCATGTGCTTGCAGGTCTCAAGGGTGTTCTAAGGAAAGAGCAGCCTGACATCATGCTGGTTCAGGGCGACACGACTACAACCATGGCAGCCTCTCTTGCAGCCTTTTATGAGAAAATACCCATCGGCCATATTGAAGCAGGACTGCGCACCAATAACAAGTTCGCCCCCTTTCCTGAGGAAGTAAACCGGAGGCTGACATCTGTTATTGCAGACCTCCATTTTGCGCCGACTGAGAAATCGAAACAGAACCTTATTCATGAAGGGATATCGGAAAAAGCTATTTGGGTTACCGGCAATACGGTAATTGACGCATTGTTTCTTGCCCTTGAGAAAATAGAAAAAGGGCGTCTCGCATCGCAGATCGAGCATGACCTGGTCTCCCGCTATCCCCGGCTGGAAAAGATATTTACCCCTTCGCCCCTTGCCCATCATGCCCTTCGCCTGATTTTGGTCACCGGCCACAGGCGGGAGAACTTTGGTGAAGGTTTTGAAAGTATCTGCATTGCCTTAAAAGAAATTGCGCAGAACCATGATGATGTCGAAATCCTCTATCCTGTTCATCTCAACCCGAATGTTCAGGAGCCTGTAAAGCGAATACTCGGCAAGATTAATAACATCCATCTTATTGAGCCTGTCGATTATCTTCCTTTTGTTCATCTTATGAAAAGATCGCACATCATTATTACCGACTCCGGGGGCGTGCAGGAGGAGGCCCCTTCTCTTGGCAAGCCGGTCCTTGTCATGCGTGACACGACCGAGCGGCCTGAGGCAGTGGATGCGGGAACAGTGAAATTGGTGGGCACAGACAAAAACAGGATTGTGGACGAAGTGAATGAATTATTGAACAATGTTGAATCCTACAATGCAATGTCCATGGCACATAATCCGTATGGAGACGGCAAGGCATCCCAAAGAATTTGTGAATTACTAAAGAGAGCAATAGATTGTTAGTTACATTACTTGAAAAGGTGCCATGGTTAAAAACAGTCAAGTCACATTTATCGCATTCTCCCATTGCGTACCGTCTTGCTCAGGGTGCGTTCTGGTCACTGCTTGGAGGTGTTGCTTCACGCGTCCTCACCATGGGTTCATCAATCATTGTCGCACGTTTGCTCGGCAGAGAGAGCTATGGTGAAATGGGCATGGTGCAGTCCACATTAAGTATGTTAGGAGTCTTTGCAGGATTTGGTCTGGGTGGGACAGCGACAAAGTACATTGCAGAGTTTAGGATAAAAGACCCTGCACGTGCCGGACGCATCACAAACCTTACTTTGGTCATTTCGATGCTAACTGCTGGCCTCTTGGCAGGAGCGTGTTTTGGCTTCTCTGGATGGCTCTCGGCAAAGACAATGAATAGGGCTGATATAGCCCCCCTGCTGGCAGCCGGGTCGCTGCTCCTTTTTGTCTCCACCCTTGGCGGTGTTCTTTCGGCATCGCTCGCAGGCTTCGAATCCTTTCGGGTCATCGCACGAATCAATGTAATACAGGGCTTTGCCGCACTGCTCTTGACAATTCCGCTCGTCTGGTTGTTTGGCGTCCAGGGAGCCATCGCCTCGATGACGATCAATGCTGCAATGGGAATTTTGTTGTGTGCCAGAGCTCTCCGAACTGAATGCACTACATTGTGCTTTTCAACGATATATGACAGGACAATGTGGAAGGAATGGCCAGTCCTCTGGAAATTTTCCGTGCCTTCCCTGATCTCAAGTGCATTATTTGTTCCGGCAATGTGGATCAGCAATGCGATTCTGGTGAATCAGCCAGATGGCTATAGCGAACTCGGCCTCTTTAATGCAGCCAATCAGTGGCGCATGGTCATCATATTCCTGCCTGGACTCTTTGCAACGGCTATGCTGCCGGTGCTGTCGGAGACGCACGGAAGAGATGACAAGTCTGACTTCAGGAAAACAGTGGCACTGAATTTTCGTACCACATGGATAGTAGCGTTTCCCCTCACAGTAATGGTGGTTACTTTGTGCAAACCGCTTGCCTCGCTTTTTGGCAGGCAATTTCTTGGCAGTGCGCCGATAATATCTATGTTAATGGCAGCCACCTTCTTAACCCTTGTAAACAGCACAATAGGAGCAGCGTTGGTCGGCGCCGGAAAGATTTGGATCGGCACAGCCATGAACCTGTGTTGGGCTATCATGTTAATTTTATCTTCCGTGGTTTTGGTCCCTCTTTTCGGGGGCTTTGGCCTTGCCTTGTCTTACCTGATAAGTTATTTGTTTCATACCGTATGGCAGATGGCATATCTGGAAATTAAATTAGCGTCCACCTCGATCGTAAGTCAATGGAAATTAATAATGTTCACTTTGCTGATACTCAGTGTTAGTGTCTGGGTAAGCTTTTCAGCCACTGGTTCTCTACTATTACACGTTTTATTGATTAGTCTATCGCTTTTCCCATTATTAAGGATGTTACGAAAATATTATTATCTTCTTAAAGGACCCTCGGCTGCCATATGAATATTATGAATATACGGAATGTGAGTTCAGTGCCTGTATTATCAGCGCCATCCGGCGAACTTATTCCTAAGTGGGATAAGAACAAATTGGAGAAGAGGAACTGCATAATTTGCGGCAGCAATGAGTATAAGGTTATTTGTTACCGGCCTGACGGCCTTGAGGTCGGACAATGCAAGAA
This sequence comes from uncultured Nitrospirota bacterium, assembly GCA_947085015.1. Taxonomy (GTDB): domain Bacteria; phylum Nitrospirota; class Thermodesulfovibrionia; order Thermodesulfovibrionales; family UBA6898; genus UBA6898. The sequence goes on along the minus strand of CAMTUV010000022.1, from coordinate 22,321 downwards.
CTGTTTTGCTCTTTATCTTCCGATTGTTCCTGATGAAGAGCAATTGCGAGCTTTTTACTGCTCCTGCGCAAATACCAAGGCTTACATGCAAGCGCAACCAGCCATGTCCAGAGATTCTCTATTCTCGAACGGCGCGAGATTATTAAGAACATTATTGCGAGACACTTTGGTGGGATCACGCCTTCGTAAAATGATGCGACGTCGCAGACCTCTGCTTGTTTCAGAGATATGCGAGCTTCTCATAAGAACAGGTGGTATCGAGGGCAAGCGGATACTTGAAATCGGCCCAGGAAAGACAGCGGGCATACTTCCAGAGGTTGCCCTTTGGGGGGCCAAAGGAATCGCCATGGAAATTGATCCTGTGTCGTCAGCAGCAATTGCTGCTCAGGGCATTTCAGTATGCAACGACATCTCGGAAGTCAATGATAAAGTAGATGTTGTATATGCGAGCATGGTTTTGGAACACTTGAAAAGTCCGGTAGAATTCCTGAAAAAACTCTCCGCCGTTTGTGTGGAAGGGGCAAGAATGTTGATAAGGGTTCCAAATGCCGAGCAGGTGCATCAACTTGGTGCGAATTGGATTGGCTTCAGGGTCGATCTGGAGCATCTCAACTATTTTAATCAGCGGTCGCTAAACACACTTCTATTCCAAAGCGGATTTAATACAGAGTGCGTATGGCTCTCCTCTCAACCGATACTACACGAATATCTCAATATGGCAGACCGCAATCGATTCTTGAAGTTTGCAAGGGGGGTCTTGGACAAAAGAGTGAAAGGCACCCGGGATATACTCACAGGATCCGGTGATTTCATGCTTTCCATCATGGCACGGAAAGACGTGTAAGAGAATGGAAAAGCCACTTTCTGAAACAAGAATTCTTCTGGTTACATCCTGGGTATATCCTCATATCGGCGGCGTAAGTTCCCATCTTCAACTCCTTGCACGCCAACTCGAGATTCCGGATAACGAAGTAGTGAGCTTCAAAGATATCATCGACGTTCAGTCCCGAGGCATGAAGAAATTCGAGACAACTCTTTTACGACATTCGAGGCGGCTCTTTAAACGTGAAACAATATCTATCTTTGCAAAGACATTATGTGCAATTATCCAGAAAAAGGATTTTGATATAGTGCACTGCCACGACGCCATGGCAACATGGGCGGCAATCCATGCGCGCAGAAAATCAGGGAGGAAGTGTAAAATTGTATCCACTGTCCATGGGCCGGTCTCTCGACACATGCTTGAAGAGGGGTATGCACTAGATTCAGCCGATGTGAAGAAAGTGTCGGAATGCGAAAGAGAAGCTTGGGCCGGAGCGGATGCAATCATCGCAGTCGATACATTGCAGGGGGAGATCGTGGAAAGTCAGGGGGGCGATCCGCAAAAGATTACAGTTATTCCCAACGCGATCGACATTCAAAGAGTTGTTATGCAGGCTGAGGCTCTGCCTGTGGCAAGGAGCGATGAGCGCCCCTGGATATTTGTTCCGCGAAGACTTGCGCCAAAGAATGGTATAGAGTTTATTATCAGGGCAATGAAATACATGGGCGGCTCCAAGTGGTTACTCTTATTAGCCGGTGCGGGCCAAGAGCGCGAGAAATTGGAAAAACTTGCAGGGGAACTTGATGTCTCTGGCAATGTTGTATTTCTTGGCAATCTCGATCATGCAGTAATGCTCCCTCTAATGCGTGCTGCTGATATCGTGGCTATTCCCTCTGTCCCGGTGCATGGGATTGAAGAGGCAACATCGATTGCGGCAATTGAGGCCATGGCCCTTGCCAAACCAATTGTTGCTTCGGCAATAGGAGGCCTAAGGGAGCTGTTTAAGAACGGTGAAAATGGCATTTTGGTGCCTCCAGCTAATCCGCAAGCACTGGCAAACGCCATTAGTGAACTGCTCACAGATCAAACGAGACGGGATCGGCTTGGGCGTAACGCCCGGGAAAGTGCAATCCAGAGTTTTTCAGCCTCACTATGGTTCAGTCGGCATCTGAGGATTTATTCTTCGTTGTTGCCACCCAATTGCCCATGTCGTCATTAGAAAGCTGGGACCGGCAAATTCGGCTGTTTGCGCAATATTTTCTGTGCCATGCGAACTTGCATTCTAAAGCATTCTCCCTTCTCGATGTGGGTTGCGGCACGGGCGCCGCTTTGCGTGAGATAAAGCGGCAGTATCCTCATGCAAGTCTTTTTGGATGTGATCTCGTGATGGAGCACGTTGAGATTGCCCGACAGATGAACGGTAACCATGCTCATTTTTATCAAGCCGCTATTCATGAAGTCTCGGACCGCTACGACATAATATATGTATCGAATATCCTGGAGCATCTTACAGACTGGCGTCAGGCTCTCGAAGGACTTCTGGCATTGTGCCGCAGGCTATACATACTGGTTCCTTACCGTGAAGTAATTAAGAAGGCCGAAAGTGATATTCCTTACGTTGACCATGTGGCTTCATTTGATGAAAACTCCTTTGATTACCTGATGGGCATGGAGTTTAGCATTGAGATGCGGGTCATTAGAACTCCCTTTGCGTGGGGGCATCCCTTAAGAAGAGAACTTTATTTGCGAACAAAGGCATTTCTGAAAAAAGAACTTTTTGATTTACAACGAGAACTATTGGTTTCTGTAACAAATAACAACACAAGTAATCTCTTGCCTCAGCACCCTTTTCACCGCAGCTCTAAAGCAGTGAAAGCCTGCTTTAGAGCTGCATAGCAGTGAATATGAGAATTGCTATAGTAACTTATGCGCTCCAGGTCGGTGGAGTTGAAACGTTCATAAAACTTCTGGCCGATTATTTTCAGGCGCAGGGACATGAAGTTGATATTATCGAGACGGTGACAAAAGGACGTTGGTCTGAGACCTTCGAGGCCGCGGGTTATAGCGTTATCACGCTTCTGCCCAACAATTACCGTTCCCGCATTCATCATGCTAAAAAGATTGCACAGGTTTTGAATAATTACGATGCAGTTATCCTGAACGATGCGCCGTATGCGCAGGCTGCTCTTGGTTTGTTGCCGGAACAAACCGTTACAATTCCTGTGCTTCACATGAACTTAACAAGCATGTTGAGAAATGCAGCGGCAAATGATAATAACTGGGATGCTCTTTCGGCGGTTTCCCCAGCCGTAAGAGATAGCGTATTGCACTATGGAGTTGAGAAAAAAAAAGTTGTCTGTATCCCCAACGGTATCAAGGTAGCTGAGCAATGGCCGAAGAATAAATATGATTTCTCTCAAAGTGACTTTTTTCAGGTTGTATATATCGGGGCTGTCAGCCATGCACAGAAAGGTGTGCTGTACCTGCCCGGTATTATCAAGGAGGCATTGAGCGGGGGCGCTAAAATCCGCTTTGAAATCATAGGAGATGGGCCTGATTTGGGGAATCTGCGACGCAGATTTGAGAGGGATTGTCCTCACGCTGATATTTTTTTGCATGGTTCCTTGCCGCATGATAGTGCGATGGCGATATTAGTCCGATCTGATGTTCTGGTCATGCCTTCTCATTTTGAAGGCTTGCCGTTAGTTTTACTTGAAGCCATGGCGCAGGGAGTTGTGCCAATAGTTTCCCGACTCCCGGGGTGTACTGATTTTGTACTTGAGGACGGCACTAATGGGTATCTCGTGGAACCGGGAGACGAAAAAGGTTTCGGAGAAGTCCTTTTCAGACTTTACAAGGAGCGCCCGACTCTAACACTTCTCTCTCTCCGTGCCTGGGAAACGATATATAAACGGTTTCCCTATATCAAGACGGGCTCCTCTTACCTTGAACTTATTGAAAAGTGCAGTTTGCGAAGACAACAGGCTGAAATGCCGAAACGCTCCCGGACAATTGACAAGACTCTTTTGGGCGATCTCCCGCGCTTTCCGATATTTCTTGTGAGACCATTAAGAAAAGCGCTCAGGCTGCTCGGTCTTTTTCCACAACCCGTTCAAGAACCCCTGTTATTTGAACCGCATCGCTGGTGAAAACGAAATCACGCTATCGCATCTTGATGTTTGCCCCTGCTTTTGCTCCTTTTGCCAATCCGGAGGCGATTGTCAACAGCAAGCTGGCTTTGGCTTTTCTCAAAGCTGGTTATGACGTCGATATCATTACGCGCAATTTAAGTGAAGAGTCTTCATACAATTACGGCTCGGGATGGGTTTCTCCCTGGAACTTGCTTCAGAATCACACCCACATAATCGCATATCCGGATAATGCCCGATCGCACAGATTCGTTGATACTGCATTGTCAGCTATCAGGACTGGGTATCCAATACATGGATGCCGGTGGGCACAGCACGCATTTGAACGGGCATCTGAATTACATGCCCAAAACCCCTTCGACGTGGTACTGTCCCGTGCACTCCCTGATTCGGCGCACTTGCCGGCTGAGTTGTTTGCACGTAATTCAGGTCTGCCGTGGATTGCCAACTGGAACGATGCTTCCGGATCAAAGAACCTGCCGCCCTACGGAGCAGGGCTGTCGGGGAGACTTGGCTTTTTTGAACATAAACTCGTTCGCACCGTTGCACAAAGAGCCGATGTGCTGACGTTTCCGTCTGAGCGGCTCAAAAAGTATATCTGCCATTACTTGCCAGAGGGTTCGCTTGACAGGAGCATTACAATTCCCCATGCTGCCCTGCATAGCAAATGCGTTGCATCTGAACATTCTGGAACATTTACCCTTTGTCATGCAGGACATCTGTCTGCGCAAAGGAATCCACGCAATTTTCTGGAAGGTTTTGCCCAATTTGTACATCACGGTGCAGAAAAACCAAAAGCCAAGTTCAGAATCATCGGCATCCTGGATGGCAACGTGCTGGAGGTTGCCGAACAATTAGGTGTAGCTGGATATGTCGAGCATATCGGTAGCCTGACGTATGAGGCCACACTGCAAAACCTGCACCGGGCTGATGTAAACGTGATCATTGAAGCGCCACTTCTCGAAGGGGTTTACTTCCCTGCAAAGTTCGTGGATTATGTCCAGGTCGGGCGTCCTATCCTTGCTGTCACGCCTGCTGAAGGCGAAGTCAATGACCTTTTGTCCCTGCACGGAGGTGGCATCTCCGTGGATTGCACGTCCTCACCTGACATCTCCGCTGCTCTGCATAGACTTCACAATCACTGGCTGCAAGGAAATTTGAACCATGCCTTCAGTTCAGACCGCCTCTATCCCTACTTTGCGCCGGAAAAGATAGTCAGTTACTATGCAAAGCTTTTCTCAAAACTCATCAGGGAGCACTGATTCGTGAGTTCTACCAAACAACAAAGTAATGTGAGAGGCTGGGCCAGAGTTCGAAAAGGAATTGCATGGCGATTTCGGGTCATGACCGGTCGGCTAAGAGCCTTATTGCATAATATGGCAGGGGTAAAGGTAGGCAGAAAATGTACTTTTCAGCACCGAGTTGAGTTCATTCATGGATGGCAGGTTCGGTTTGGCAAGGAATGTATCGTAGATGCGTACGCTGAGTTCAAATGCCCGACCACAGTTGATCCTTCTGTCAATTACAACATCGACATCGCCGATAATGTGTTCATAGGGCGCGGTACTATAATAGACGCAAACCGGTCTATACGAATTGGGGAGAACACTTTTATAGCACCATACTGCCATATTACCGACTCCAGCCACAGCTTTGCGGACTCCAATCTCCCCATCAGGCTCCAGGGTTGTGAGTATAAACCGATTGTGATTGGCGCTGACGTATGGATTGGTGCTCACGTAGTTATCCTTGCCGGAATAACGATAGGAAATGGGTGCGTTGTAGGTGCCAACAGCACGGTTACCAAAAACGTGCCGCCCGGCGCTGTCATCGCCGGAAGCCCTGCACGAATTATAAAATATCGCGCCGGATCGAATGAAACAACATAAGTTAATTAAGACAGCGGACAACAAACATTCAAAAGGAAGACTTCCTGTAAGTGCCTGGGTTGTTCTGATCTTCACGGGTTTATCCTGCACTGTATCTGAAAATATTTTTGGCTTGAATATGTCAGGCTACGGATGGTTCGTGCCTTTTGCAGTCAATCTGCTAATTGTTGCACAGAACGCTAGGCAAATCAGATTTCCCTTGAAAATATGGTTACTATGGATTGCTGTTGTGGTGGTGTACCAGGGCTTCGCTACAGCGGATAACGCTCTGCAACGGAGCATAATGCTGCTTAGCCCGATTGCAACCGGGCTTGCAGTCTCGACCTTCAGAGCTACTGAAACTGATCTGGATTATTTTTTTAGAATATGCGGGTACATGGCGATTTTTCTTCTCCTGTCCGTGCTGGTGAAAACCGGGATATTTGCTTCGGGCGTATTGCCCTTCTCGTCAGGCCTTGCACCGCAGGTGATGACCGGATCTATCCTCGGCTGTATCTTTGCAGCCAGAAATGCACTCGGGAGCAGGAAGGATCTGTATTTCTGGACTTCTGTTGCGGTGATTCCTGTTATTGCAGTAACCAGGATGGGCATGGTTGCCACTGCATTGTCATTACCCCTCACCTTTGCTCCAATGAAAATTGCAAAAAGAGTGCTTTTTATCTGCCTTATTGTAATTGCTGCGACAAGTCTTTTCGTCACGGAGCGGATCCAGAAGAAAATGTTTTTTTCTGGTGAGGGCACAGTCCAGGATGTAAAATGGGATAATCCTGATTTTGCGACTCACGGGAGAAAACTATTTTGGGACATTCTGCAGAAGAATATCAGCGAAAAACCGCTCCTTGGCCATGGAGCGAATGCTTCAGAAGAGGTTCTCAGGGCCCATACCAAAGGTCTCACTCATCCCCATAACGATTGGCTGAGACTTTCTCACGATTATGGATATATTGGTGCTGCTATTTTTGCTTCAACCCTTTTATTTCAATTAGTTCATCTTCTTCAAAAAGCAGGCAAAACATCACTTCAACATAAAATACTCTTTTTTGCTGGGGCCTCTTCCATCCTGATATCTGCGCTCTTCATGCTCACAGATAATATCATTCTCTACGCCGCTTTTTTCGGTCATTTCCAGTTTGCATTGTTCGGACTCGCTTACGGTGCAAGTACGGTCGAGTCATCAAAGTCTGGTCCAGGTCACCGCTGGTCAATGCCGAGGATCAGATGGTAAATAACATCAACGAAAGATATGTGAAACAAGTTTATTGCGGAGAGAGGCCTGATATGGTTTCCTGGCTCCCGGAAAACTATTCCCGGGTTTTGGAAATCGGCTGTGCTGATGGTCATTTCAGAAATGACCTTAGTGTTTCCTGTGAATATTGGGGGATAGAACCTGATCATGAAACAGCTTCCCAGGCAGTTCACCAACTGCCAAATATCATCAGGGGAACCTATCTTGAAGCGCATGGTCAATTGCCTGATGAATACTTTGACCTGATCATCTGCAATGATGTAATCGAACATATGCAAGACCATGATTTATTCTTTGAAATGATCAAGCATAAGATGGTCCACAAAGCCTGCCTTGTAGGTTCAGTTCCTAATGTCCGATATGTCAGGACATTATATGAACTCCTGGTAAATAAAGATTGGAAGTATTCTGGAATGGGTGTGCTTGACCGGACACATTTAAGACACTTTACCGAGAAAAGCTTAAGACAGACGATATTAGATCACGGATTTGTAATAAATCGATTTCATGGCATTAAGAGTACACTTATAAATTCATTCACTTTAAGGAATAAAATGAAAAATGTATTGATTAGATTAATTATTTTAGGAACCCTCGGTTATTACGCAGACATACAATACCCGCAGTTTGGGTTTCAAATACAATATTTCAGGGATTAATTCAGTTCCTCCATACGATTTTAATTACTTAACTCTTGACGACTGACATGATGCCGGCGCAGCAAACTAAACTTGTCATTTTAACTATTCCCTACCTGGTCGGATGGGGCACCGAGCTGCAGACGCTTGTTCTTGCGAAAGTGCTTCGTGAACAAGGCTGGCGCGTTTCTGTCTGCTGCTACTATGATTACGACAAGTCTACTCTCAGCGCTTTCGGAGATGCAGGAATTGAGCTTATCCTCCTCGATATGGAAAGAAAACAAGGCATCATTAAGCTGATGAACCGACTCAGGAAGCTCTTCAAAGAGCGGCGGCCTGATGTCGTACATGTGCAGTATATGATCAGGGGACTTGCGGCCATATTTAGCGCCCGTATGGCAGGTGTTCTATGCGTCTTCGCAACAGTGCATCATCCAGGCAGACTCTACGGCTGGAGAGAAAAGCTGCTATTCCGCGCTGGTGCTTTATTTTCAACACGTTTCTTTTGTAATTCCCTTGCCGTAGAAAAATCATGGTTCGGTGAAAGCAATATGTTTGATCCTGCAAAGACGGGAAACCATTACAGGCATACGACAATTTATAATGCGGTTTCAGTAATAGAATTACCTTCCGCTGAAGCAGAGAAGCATAACGCAGCACTTCAGGCACAGCATCGGATCGAAGGGCATCCTGTTATCGGTGTGGTTGGCAGGGTAAGCAGAGAAAAAGGTCATAAAGTGATTATCAGCGCCTTGCCCTTAATACTACAGAAAGTTCCTGATGCTGTTCTCCTCGTAGTAGGTTCTGGTCCTGACCTTGAGGAAATAAAGCAGATGGCAGAGGACCAGGGCTTGATGAAGAGTATTATCTGGATTGATCGTCTTCCGCAAGAGACACTTTTTGACTATTATAGGATCATGGATGTTGTTGTTATCCCTTCTCTCCTTGAGGGATTCGGTCTGGTTGCTGCTGAGGCATCTGGTGCGGGCAGACCGGTTGTAGCGTCAGATATCGATGGGTTGCGAGAAGTGGTCGGGGAGAATACTACTGGCCTGCTTGTGCCTCCAGGGAATCGTGAGGCCCTATCGGATGCAGTTGTCAAACTTCTCATAGACAAGGAGCTTGCAAATCGACTTGGTAATAATGGCCGGCAGCGAATGAAAGAACTCTTTTCCTACGATCGTTTTTCTGAAAGTATCGGGGCAGTATATTCGGATGCCTTCCCGTAACGTTATGAAGCCTTTACAAAAGTATCCAACCAGGAGGACAAAGATCAGTTGTCTGGACATTCAACGCTTCATCCCTAAACCAATGCTTCGGCGCAATTACGATCTTGTCCGGATGCCTGTTGAGCCATGCACACCACCAGCTGAAGCTGCTGTTGGCAAGAATGGTATGGTTGCATCGTGCAGCCAGCATCATGTCATCTATTGGTGTGCCGCCATTTCTTTCTATAAATACAGTGTTGTGAAACCGAACATTGGCCTTACACCAATCTATGTCATCTGAGAATACTACAAGGGGTGCATCTTTCTTTTTTTCTCTTATTTGAGAAACCGCTTTTGTATAATACTCCATCGAACAAGTGCCTATTGAGCGGTTTGCTGCCGGATCAGTAACAAAATCGCCTCTCCGAAACTGGATCGCTATTGAGTCGGGCTCGGAGACTTTCTCAAGCCACGCCTTTTCATAGATTGAAGAGTCTATTTCTCGGATAAAATCATGTCGGATCAGGTCCTCATAACCTTCAAAATACCGATACGACTGAAAATAACCGAAAAGAAAACGATCAGGGCCAAGTGAGACAAAAGCCGGATTAAAAGCAAGAGATGATTCCATATAGATCAGGTGATTTACCCATCGTTCAGTTTTCATGAAAAGAAATGGCGGATTACGATGAAACGGGAACCAGGTGAATTTCATGCACTCGGCAAGAGTCATTCTATCAGCAGAAAGGTTAAACCGATCGAGCAGATACGCACGATGGCGGTAACGGAGCATCCAGCGCAAATCAAGTTTAAGAGGTACGTTGAATCTGGCGGCCAAAGCCCGCCCAGCAGCATACTGGAACATCTGGTTGCCCAAGCCACCTATTATTCTGACCACAATCATTCGCCTGCTTTCCTTTCCATAGATATTCACTTCATCAGGCAGTCTTTCTCTGCAGTTGATTCATGAGCATAATAAAGAGAATTCAGGAAAATCAATGCTTTTCTTGAAGTGGCGAAAATCCTGACAGTATATGGTATTGGCTTATTACATAATATCTCCTATATGAGTGCTACTCCATCGATATCTATTGTCATGCCTCTTTATAACAAAGAAAAAGAGGTTGCACGGGCAATTCACTCTGCACTATCGCAAACATTAACGGATTTTGAACTTATTATTGTGAACGATGGCTCAACAGATAATAGCCCTGATGTTGTTCGATCTTGCAAAGACTTGCGCATAAAGGTTCTAGACCAGATTAATCAGGGAGTATCGTCTGCCCGCAACCGAGGCATCGCAGAGGCAAAAGCCGATTTAATAGCATTTCTTGATGCGGATGACGAATGGAAACCTGACTATCTCACAACTGTCCTGAGGCTCGTAGATAAATACCCTGCAGCCTCTGTCTTTGCCACAGGATACATGTTTATACAGACTCGTGGCTTTGAGCGCCCTGCCCTAGTGCGCGGATTGCCGATAGGTTTTTCCGAAGGGATTCTTGAACATTATTTTATTGTTGCCGCCCAATCGGATCCTCCACTTTGGACTTCTGCTGTTGCAGTCCGCAAAAAAGCGTTTGAATCGATCGGTGGTTTCCCCGTCGGAGTAACTTCAGGTGAAGATTTGTTGACGTGGGCGAGACTGGCATTACGATTTGAGATCGCATATTCAACGCACATTTGTGCCTTTCATTTTAATCCGCTGCATGTGTCAGATAGACCAGGCCGCATTCCTCAATATCCTGACGTTGTAGGGACTGAACTAGCAAAACTCTTGCAGACTGCAGAGCCCTCAGAAATTAAGGGTGTAATAAAATATATAGCCCTTTGGCATAGAATGCGTGCTGTAACCTTGATGCATCTCGGGGAAAAAAGAAAATCAATTGAAGAACTTCATAAGGCATTGAGTTATTCAGTCGGACTCAGGTCACTTTCTCTTCTTGCTCTGTCACTGCTGCCTAAGAGCATAATGGCAAATATTTACACTTTCAGAAGATTCATTAATCAGAAGCTCCTCAGAAGGATTGATTACTATAAAGATCGCTAATATTTTATTGACTGCACTTGCTCATAAGAAAGGAAAGACATGGAGACTATACTAAGAAAAGTTATTCCCCCCCGGCTACGCAGAATTTATCGCAGATATATCTCCCCGCTTATCAGGGACAGTTACTATATCGAATATACATATAGAAAAGAGTTTTTCCAGCGTGCCTTTGCTGCGCTATCATTCAACGGAATTGATGGTGATTATGCTGAGTTTGGATGCTGCGGAGGGGTGACATTCAGGCTGGCATATAAATATTCGAGGAAATATGGGCATCCTTGCAAATTGTGGGCTTTTGACTCTTTTTGCGGCCTTCCGCCTAAAAGTTTACCCGAAGATGAGCACCCTATTTGGGTACACGGTGCGATGGCAATCGCTTCAGATGAATTCAGAAAAATATGCAGGGAAAGCAATATTCCAATATCAGATTATCATATCGTTGCCGGTTACTATGACAAATCTCTTGCAAAACCACACGACGCATCACTGCCAACAAACATATGTATGGCCTATATTGACTGTGATATGTATAGCAGTACAAAAACAGTGCTTGAATTTCTTATGCAGCGATTAAAACATGGAATGATCATTGCCTTTGACGACTACTATTGCTGGTCTTCTGCACAGGTGTCAGGTGAGAGAAAGGCCTGTGCTGATTTTTTTAGAGACAACAAAGACTGGGTATTGGTACCATTTATGCAGTATGGCAGTGCAGGTGGAATGTCTTTTATGGTTGAACAAAGAAGCTTGGGCGGCTCAACTGGCGCTTGCTATTAATCTGCAATAAATTCGGAGAATTCTTTCATGTTCTGGCTTGCTATCGCAAAGACTTATGATAAAGCAAACAGTTTAGTTCGCACTGTTTTTAAGAGAAATCTAAGAGGTGTCGGTTTTTTCTTAAGAAAAGTAAAGAACGACCATGTTTTTATGCTTCATGATAAAAAGATGTTTTTTAATCATAGAGTCGCAGGCTGTTATGTCAGTCTAATAAACGGAAACTATACTGAGCCTGAAACCCATAATTTCATCGGAACAATGCTTGGAAGATTACATTGTGACGTTACTTTTGTAGACGTAGGTTCAAATGTTGGCGAATATATTTTGGATCTGGCAGGGTATGACAGGGTAAAGAATATCTATGCGTTCGAACCCCATCCTGAATGTGCTAAAACCTGTAAAATTAATGTGTTTCTCAACGGTTACGACAGTAAGGTAAATGTGATACAGAAAATTATTTCACAGGATACTGCCGCGGTAAATTTCAGTTTTAATGCGAATGCCCCAAATGCTTCTGGCATTGTGGATATAAATGTTCCTTCAGAGGCAACGTATTATCCATCGACACTGGATATTGAACTGCATGACTCTTCATTGCCAACAATTTTACTGATTGATGTAGAAGGGGCTGAACCTCTTGTTATGAAAGGCGGTCAATATTTCATTTCTCATAGCAAGCCTTTAATAATATTTGAATATAACACTACGAGCAGGAAACATTTTAATCTAAACATTGTAAAAGACATCCTGGGGACTCAGTATGAAATATATCGTCTCAGAACCGATGGATATCTCGATACCCAGTTTAGTGACACCTGGAACTGTCTTGCTGTAAACATTGATTCAATATTCTATGAGCCTGCGAAATCGTTACTGAAATACTGATCTAATAAGGCCATCATTTTAAATAAACAACTGTGCTCTCTCAGTTGCAGTAATAAAATAAACCTGTTATATGAAACGAATCCTTTTTTTTACTTCATCCCATAAAATCGGGCTGACCGGACAGCTGGCTGAACAGGCAATCTGTTTCACCAAAATGCGACAGGCTGATTTCCTTTTCATCTCAGGAGAGAAAGAACAGTACCCTGGCCTGTTCAGGAGGCTTGAACAGAATAATGTCCCCTATGCGACCATTGCAGGAATTGACGAGCATGCTGCTTTTTTTCGGCTAATTCGGGGATTCAAAACCGTTACAGAGAAGCTTCGTCCCGATATTGTGACAGTACAGACCAACTGGCAACTGGCGATCGCAGCGGTGGCCCGTTTTCTCTTCAGGTTAGACTATTCCTTGGTTTATGTTCTCCACGGTTATCGCCACAATTACCGCTTCCGCTCTGTTATTGCCCGCCTCCTGATCGGTGCAGCCCTAAATATCTTTGCTGACCACGTCATTGCCCCGAGCACCTTTTTAAGAAAACAATTCAGCTTTCTTAAAGAAAAGAACAAAGTGATTTTTATAGGGGAAGATGCAGCCTTATTCGAAGACTATCCACTCCCTTCTTTTTCAGGGACACATCGCTTCATCTTTCCAGCGGAATTCAGAAGCGGCAAAAACCAGGCGCTTCTGATTCGTCTGATTAAGCAATATATTGATAGGATCGGCAACAAGGACGTAGAACTCTATCTTCCGGGGAAAGGCCCATTGATTGAAAGTTGCAAAGCGCTGGCGGTAGAACTTAGAATCGAGGACAAGGTCTTCTTTCCAGGCTTCTTGAATCGAACCGAGATGCGCGAACTGTACCTCAGGTGCCAGTTTGCCCTGGTTCCATCGAATGTGGAAACTTTCGGTCACTGCATAGTGGAGCCATTTATTCTCGGACGTGTCGTGCTCACCCACCATCTTGGTGTAGCTGACGATATCATCCGGCATGGTGAGACAGGTTTTTTCTTTGACAATGAAGCGGATCTTCTGAAACTTCTGCTTGAAATAGTCCCTGATCAGGAACTCTGCATGCGTGTTGCTGCCAATGCCAGACTGGGGAGAGATCCCTTCAGATGGGAACAGGTCTGCCAAAAGTACTTTGATCTGCTCTATAATTTGCCTGTTTCAAAATGAAGGTCCTTCTTGCACATAATTTCTACCAATCCTCTTCACCCTCCGGTGAGGATGCTGTGTATCGCAGCGAAGCTGCGCTTTTGAAAGGCAGGGACTCCTGAACCTTGTGATATACTAATATTTGATAAGAAACAGAGAATTGTAAAGGAGGCCGACAAATGTCCGCTGCCGCAGAGAAAAGAAAGATTAAAGATCTGACCGTCATTGAATTCAAAGCTCTTATTCAGGAAAGCATTGCAGAAGATATCGGAGCGTGGAAAGAGACATTTGAAATTCTTGCTGACAAAAACGTTATGAAGCAGATCATGGGAGCAGAGCACGCCCGCAAAGAAAAGAAAAAAGCCGATTTTGTCTCATGGGAAAAACTAAAACATCGTGTATAAAGTTGAATTATATAAGGATGCTGCCAAGTACTTTAAGAAGCTTGACCTTAAGATACAGGGCAGGGTCAGCACCGCGATCGAAGATATTATTGAGAACCCGTCCGAGGGAAATCATATCAAGAAGCTAAAAGGCAGATTGGCCGGCAAGTTCCGCTATAATGTCGGTAGCCTGAGAATTGTTTATGTTGTTGATGATGACAGTAAGGTTATTTACATCGAGGCAATCGGGCCACGCGGAGATGTGTATAAGTAGTTGATCCGAGGTTGTAGCTTTGCGGCTATTCAGGCATACAGCTTCTACCCATACTTTCCCCCTGAATCCTTCCACTCCGGAGGCGCAGGGAGCCTGACCCCCTACTATGAAAGTTCTACTTGCTCATAACTTCTACCAGTCTTCGTCTCCCTCAGGCGAAGATGCAGTATACAACCAGGAAGCTGGGATGTTAAGAAAAGGAGGAGTTGAGATAATTCGGTATGAAAGACATAACGATGAGATCAAGACTCCGCTGCATGCTGCCTTTGGCGCTGTCTGGTCGCGAAAGACGTACCATGAAATTTCAGCGCTCATCAGAAAAGAACGGCCTGACATTGCCCACTTCCATAATATCTGGTACCTGATCTCACCCTCCGCATACTATGCATGTAAAGACGCAGGCGTTCCTGTTGTTCAAACCCTGCATAATTTCCGCATGTTCTGTGCCAGCGGTCTGCTGCTGAGAAACGGCAGGGTCTGCGAGGAATGCATTGGCAAAATTCCCTGGCGTGGTGCGGCCTATGGCTGCTTTCGCAGCTCGCGGCTTTATTCGACTCCGGTTGTTTTTTCAGGGATGATCCATCAGATGAAGGGAACATGGGCAGACCAGATCGATGCTTATATTGCACTTACTGATTTCGGCAGGCAGAAGTTCGTCGAATGCGGACTGCCGGCAGAAAAGATATACGTAAAACCCAATTTCTTGCCAGAACTTCCTAACCTACCAACTTCATCCCAGGATTACGCCGTCTTCATCGGAAGACTTTCTGAGGAAAAAGGGATTGATGTCCTGTTCGACGCGATTCAGATCCTCACATCCTCTCATCCTCATACCTTCTCATCTTCCAATCCTCTCAACTTCAAGATCGTGGGAGACGGGCCGCTACTAGAGAAGGCGAAGGGCAGAGGGCGTGAGGCTAAAGGCATTGAGATAGAATTCGTTGGCAGGAAGAATCATGACGAATGTATGGAACTGTTAAGGGGGGCTCGGTTTCTTGTTCTTCCTTCTGTCTGCTACGAAAACTTTCCGATGACGATAGTCGAGGCCTTTGCCTGCGGAAAGCCGGTGATCGCATCGAGGCTCGGCGCCATGGCCGCAATTGTTGAGCATGAGAAAACAGGGCTGCTGTTCAACGCCGGAGACAGCAAGGATCTTGCTGACAAAATACAGTGGATGATCGATAACCCTGATGCCTGCAGCGAAATGGGAGAGAATGCGCGTGCAGAGTTCGATGCCAAATACACCGCCGCTCGTAACCATGAAATACTCATGGATATATATGAGAAAATACTGACAGGGACCTTTAGCCATTTGCCATTTGCCAATGTATCCGTCGAATCCATCATGGGATACTCTATTACAACGAATGCAGCGAATGAGTGCGTTGCCACAATAGTCGATTGGGTAAAAACCGGACAGGATTGCAAATACTTCGTCTGCGCCAATCCGCATTCTCTCGAAACAGCACGGAAAGATCCTGACTTTGACCTTGCCATACAAAAGGCTGACCTGGTCGTGCCTGACGGCATCGGGATGATCATGGCTTCCAAGATCCTCGGCGGCAGAATAAGGGTGCGTGTCACCGGCACGGACATTTTCCTGGGCTTTAGTGAAGCCCTGAACAAAGAAGAGCGGCGGCGCTATTTCTTCCTCGGCTCTACTGAACAGAATCTCGTAAAGATCAAAGAGAAGATGAAGCTGGATTTCCCGAACATTGTTGTTGCAGGGCTGTACTCTCCGCCCTTCAAAACCGATTTCACCGAAGACGAAAACGATCGCATGGTAAACACTATCAATCAGGCGAAGACGGATGTGCTCTGGGTCGGCATGACTGCGCCGAAACAGGAAAAGTGGATTCATCAGAATAAACACAGGCTTAACGTAAAATTCATCGGCGCGATCGGCGCTGTTTTCGATTTTTATACCGGCAATGTGAAACGTTCCCAGCCTTTCTTTCAGAAGCTGGGGCTCGAATGGCTTCCTCGCCTCCTTCAGGAGCCGCGCCGCCTCTGGTATCGTAATTTTGTATCAAACCCTTCCTTTCTCCTCCGTGTCATACGCCACAAGCTGAAAATCTGACTCTCGCCGAAAACGACAGAATATCTTGAAAAGCGTTATGTTAGAATTACTCAAGCCCGCCAGCATCAATGTAAGTCGTCAATTGACGATTGAGGATCTGCACGTTATTGAGGTACAAGCCCGTCAGTATAATCTCCTTCCTTTGATTTACGACCGACTGGCATCCATAGGTCCTGATGCAGGCAAGAATTGTATAGATTTCCTCAATCGGCTAAAGCCTCTCTATCTTGGCAATGTTGCCAGGGTGATCAGGCAGAAAACAGTAAGGGACGATCTTCTAAATCTGCTTGCAAAAGAAGAACTATCAGCATGTCCCTTGAAAGGCAGTGCTATCGCACAGGAGATCTTTGGCAATATTGGCGCCAGAGCATCAGCTGATATAGATATTCTTGTGAAAGAGCAAGATATTCATCGCGTGGATAATCTCCTCTCAGTCAGCGGTTTCCGAACCTGTGAATCATTGCCCCTTGGATTCCTGCTCACGAGAACTCATCATGCTTTGTATCAACATACCAATTCAGGAGAGTATGTCGAGATCCACTGGAATTTCGGCGTCCCATCCTTTTTCAATCTGAGTTCAAGCGATATATGGAAAGAAATAACACCTGATCAGAACGGCCTGTTGAAGCTGTCAAACGAGATGCTTCTCATCCAGACCATAATCCATCATTTCATGCATGCCTTCAGGGATCTGAAGATCCTTGTTGATGTTTTGTGGATTCTCGGCTCTTACAATGAAGTTATAGATTGGCCTCGCCTTGCGGTGAGACTGAAACACCTCGGACTTGTTCGTGCAACCACAATCGCCCTGGATCAACTTCGCGACCTATGGCCTGATAAATGTGCCTCTCTGCCGGCATATACTACACTTACGGGAATCCTGCAAAAAAAGCACTCTCCTGTCACCAGCGCTCTTCTGTCATATTTCAGAATGGAGCTGAAAGAGCCGTCGCATAAGATTTCACTGCCTGACGGGTTCATGCAGCGATTTGCCCTTGATAGGTGTTCTACAACCTGTTATGCATTTATCAAGACTCTATTCCCACTACCTAAATCGATAAAGGCGTTTTATTCTGACCAACGAAACTTGATGCTGCCTCTCTATTATCTCAGGTTTTTTGGCTGGCGCATAAAAGAATGGCTTTTGTAGGCTATAGTCAATCCCTCCTCATAATCTTTGCGCCTCCGCTACAACCTCCCCCACGACTCCCAGAAGATTCTCCCCTATTATCTCTTCAATCCTTTGATCATGCTGTTTCGATCCGTGAAGCGTATATAAACCCGTGAAGCGTGGAAGCGTGACGAGAGCGAAAAGTCGAGAGTTTCCGACCCTAACATCCAAATCCTCGCACCTTCGGATCTTGACTTTATTGCAGCTTACTGCAGTTTAGTCTTGACATTTATGCGGTTTAGTGCAGAATAGTCATCATGAAGCGCAGCATTGAAGATACCATTAAAAGTGACCTCGATAAGAAGCTGGTCCTCTTGAGCGGCCCCCGCCAGGTCGGAAAGACGACATTATCCAAAGCACTTTATCCGGATACCGCTGAATATTTCAACATGGACAATGTAGAGCATCGCCTGCTTATTCAGAAACAGGCCTGGCGACGTGATTGTGATCTGGTGATATTTGATGAACTTCACAAGATAAGAAAATGGAAGAACTGGATCAAAGGCATTTATGATACCGAAGGGGTGAGACCCCGCCTTCTTGTGACTGGATCATCCCGCCTTGATATCTACCGGAAGGGTGGGGATTCTTTGGCAGGCCGGTTTCATTCGTACCGCTTACATCCCTTTTCAGTGGCTGAGATCAAAGGTCAGTATAAGGCTGATACGGCTCTTGAACAGGTTATGCGGTTCGGAGGTTTTCCTGAACCGTTTCTGAAGGGGAGCGACGGGGACGCAAAACGCTGGCGGCGCTCACATATTGACCGCATCCTGCGTGAAGACCTGCCGGACATAGCAGCAATCAGGAACCTCAGAAGCATGGAAACCCTGGTGGAATTGCTTCGCAATGCCGTTGGCAGCACTATTTCCTATGAATCCCTGTCACGTGACCTGCAGATTTCTCCCCATACGGTGAAACTCTGGATTGGCATACTGGAATCCCTTTATATTGTCTTTGTGGTAACGCCGTATCACCGCAATATTGCCAGGAGCCTGATCAAGCAGCCAAAAATTTATTTTTATGATACCGGTCTTGTGAAGGACGATGAAGGGGCAAGATTCGAAAATGCGGTTGCCTGCGCTCTTCTGAAACGACTTCATTTTCTCGAAGATACAACAGGAGAAAAATGCGCGCTTTATTACGTGAGGGACAAGGAAAAACGGGAAGTGGATTTTCTGACCGTGCGTGACGGAAAAACAGAATGGCTCATCGAGGCAAAAGTAACGGATACAGAGACTGCGGTTCTTAAACACTTCTGCAGTTTTTTTCCAAAAGAAACGAGCCCCCTTCTCCTTGTCAAAAATCTGAAAAGGGATCTTATGCTCGACGGCATTCATGTTAAGAAAGCCGGCAGTTGGCTTGAAAGCCTGGAAGCGTAGTCTATAGCAATGCTTAATCTTAATATGTCGCCGGGAATATGGAGATCATTTTCCCCAAGCTGTGAGCTGAAAGCGTTTAAAGACCGTGAAGGTTGAAGTGTAAATCGTGAGGCGTGATTGGCAGAAGAAGAAAGGCTGAGGTTTAGGCTACGCACTGATCCGGACGTCCCACCCCTGCTTCCCAAATCCTTCCACCCCGGAGGTGCAAGGATTACCATTCATCTTCCTGTTACAATATCTCCATGAGCTTATCTTCTGAAGAGCGTTTAGTTCTGCTTCTTTCCCAACCCTTCCCTTCGGAAAAGACTCTGCATGCCGCATCCGATCTCTTCACAGAAACAGATGGAAGAATTTATCTGGCAGAGATCGACAGGCTGTTGCACTTATATCAGACAGCTCCGCTTTTTTATCGGAATGTCAGAGAAACAGCCTGGAGCTGCAGAGAAATGCTGGAGAGATACAAACATATTTATCTTGCCGGGCTATCGATTGCCGAGGTGCAGATCAGGGAGACGCTTGCTGTTGTCGCAGGGCTGGGCAATGAAGAGATCAGGACAATCCCCCTGAAAGGCCCGATTGCTGCTGAACTCCTCTTTGGCGATCCGGCGCTGTACCGTTCCTCTGACATCGATCTGCTGGTAAGACCTAAGAATATAGAAAAAGCGCTTGTAGTACTTGCTGCGCTGGGGTTCAAAAAAACATCTTCGATCGACCTGAAGGATGAAATGACAGGCTCCTATCACATCACGGTCTCAAAGGGGGCTTTTCATATAGAACTGCACTGGAACCTGGTGATGCGCTATTTCAGCGCTGATCCGGGTTACTGGTGGGGAGATGCGGAGGAGATTGAATATCGGGGCCAAAGGATCCTTCAGCTGTCACATGAGAAGCTTCTCCTTTATCTGTCCTTCCGGTTATTTTCGAAAGGCTTTCTGCCGCTCAGATATTTCATGCTTCCCCTCGGACTAATCTCCGGACAGGATGTCGCCTTTGACTGGGACAAGTTCATGACCTATGCAGGGAATTAAAGATGCAAAGGCTTGCGAACTTTACCGCAAATCTCCTGCGTGATATTTTCCCTGCAGAGATCCCTGAGGCTGCCCGGCGCAGCAGGAGCGTTGGCTATGACGTTCTTAACAACAAAGTCATGACGGGACTTTCCGAACCCAGGATAAACACCCATCTCAGAATGGTCATGTTTTTAATTCTTCTTGACTCTCCTGTCGATATCTTCAGAGTGCTCCTTCGAAGAATCTTCCCGACTTCAGCTGAGATCCGCCTCAGGTACAACCTCCCTCATGGTTCGCTGAAAATTCTCCCCTATTATCTTTTCAATCCTTTCCTTATGATACTCAGAAAAACAAGACAATAACTCGAAATCCCTCCACCCCGGAGGTGGAGGGAAATGGATTGGGACAGCTTACGAGCGAATGGAGTCTTAACTAAGTTGCTTCTGAGATGTTATACTTAAAATATATATAAATCGGAGAAGGAGGTTGGTGGAATGGTGACGATTAAATATAAGGCCAAAGACGCCGTGCTTACGTTCCCAAAAACGCTTATCTCGAAGGAATATGTGAGAGAATTCATCGATCGTTTGAATATCGAAACAATCCTCAGAAAAAGTAAGCTGGAAGAAGGAGATGTAACAGATCTCTCGGAAAAGATAAAGACTGACTGGTGGAAGAATAACAAGCAGAGATTTATCGTCAAGCACAAAAATTGATACCCTTAGTTATTGATACGAACATTCTGTTTTCCAGCTTGCTTGGCAAGAGTGTTGCGATTCGTGAAACGCTCTTCTCTGTCCCTGACCTTAAGCCCTATTCGTGCAAGTTTGCTATAGTAGAATTATTCAAGCACAAGGATAAGCTGTTGAAGTGTTCCGGCCTCAAAGAGGATGAACTGCTGGAGTTATTCTATTACCTCATGACAAAGATTGAATTTTACAATGAAGATGCCATATCCGATGCAAGTCTACAGAAAGCATATGCGTTGTGCAAAGATATTGACGTAAAGGATACCGTTTTTGTTGCTTTAACGATTGAACTAAACGGCCTCCTATGGACTGGGGACGAACAACTCGTCAAAGGCCTTAAACAAAAAGGTTTCAGTCAGTTATATAAGAAACTATAACTCGCATTTGACACCAGCAAGAATCATCAGAAGTGCCCCCTCTCCCATCCCTCTCCCTCCGGCCAGAGGTAGGTGATGCTCTTTAAATCCGTTAAGCGTTAGACGTAAAGAGACCGTGAAGCGTGTAAAGGCCGTAAAGCTGGAAGCGTCAAAAAGTCCCTGACATATATTGATCAAAAAATAGCTGCATTTTTCTGACCCCCTCCCCACGCAAAACGCTCCACAAAACTTTTTATCCTATATATATCAGTTCCTTATGGTTCCAATGCAACCGAAAAACCCGAAAACTGGGTATTTCCTGATCCGGGATTGATTATTTACACTCGTTAAGCTCCCAGTATTATAAGGATACTCTTGACCTCACCCCATCATTAGCACAACCGTTAGCAAAGTATTTAAAGTGGTTACCTTACCTCGAAAACTGTGTCGGCCAGAAGTGGAAATTTCCGGCTTCACGCAGCCTCCTGAAACTGCTGTCTGGCGAAGTCAGCCAGCGTCAAATTGTTTACAAATCTAAATATTCTACTTATTCACTGCATCCTTGAACGCCTTGCCGGCTGAGAACTTTGGTGATTTTCTTGCCGCGATCTTTATGGTGGCTCCGGTCTTGGGATTTCTGCCTGTCCTTGCCTTTCTCTTGGAAAATGAGAATGTGCCGAAACCGATCAGCATAACCTTGTCACCCTTCTTGACTGCCTTAACTATAGCTTCGATAGCCCCGTCAAGTGCTTTGCCTGCTGCCGCCTTTGTACAATCTGCTGCATCTGCCATTTTCTCGATAAGATCTGCCTTTGTCATTTGTGTTCTCCCCCTGTGAAAGATATGGAATGTTGTGTAGATAATTTTATGGGAGGAAAGATGGAGGTGTCAATGGAAAATCTGGGGGCTATATGATGGGAGAAGTTAGTTAGAGTCTGTTTATAAACTGCCGATTTTTCGACGTGAGCACAGCTTCGTGAACTTTTTCAGTTTTTTGTCGTTTCATAGCGTCAAATAATCTCTATCACAGCCCACAGTATCAATTTCCCTGGCTTTTTGACGTGCATCTCCATTCATGCTCCCTTTTTCTTTGTTTTTGCC
>CAMTUV010000021.1:0-37701 GCA_947085015.1 uncultured Nitrospirota bacterium | reverse complement strand
GAACAGTTATGGGCTATGTAGTTGATGCAGTAGGCGGACTGTCAAAGGTTACCGTGCAGGATACTGCAGAGGCAAAGGCCCACAACTAAACACCCTTCAATTACCTCCCCTGGCCCCTGAGGATTTGATCTCCTTAGGGGCCTTTTTTTATGACGGTAGCCCTGTATGCCTTTTTCAAAGATTTCAGCGGAACTTCATAATGCTTTCATAATTAATAGCTAAGCTAAAGCCAGAATTAATAAATCTAATGAAAGGAGGTGAAGACAATGAAGAAGACATTATTAGGAATTATGGGATTAAGTCTTTTGCTTTTGGCTGCAGTTGCTTTTGCGCGTCCAGGGGGCATGGGCCCGAATTCAGGAAATGTATCAGTTGAGCAGAAGCAGTTTTTTGATGCAACCAGGGATCTGAGAAAAGAGATGCATGAAAAAAAGTTCGAGCTGATGGAACTCTCCAGAACGGGAGCTGACCAGGCAAAGATCAATGCTCTTGAGAGCGAGGTTGAAGCGCTCCGCACAAAGATACAGGCGAAGGCAAAGGAACTTGGCATCACAGGCGGTCCTGGTGCTTGCGGCAATCAGCGTGAAGACTGCAACGTGGGTCAAGGCTGTGGCAAGGCTCAGGCAAAGAATTGCGATGGTAATGGACCGTGCGCTAAACAACAGGCAAATACGGGCTGCGGAAAAATGAACAGATGCGGACAATAAGCATTAGCTGATCACATCCATAACAACAGGGCGGTGTGCATGTCCGCCCTGTTGTTATGGCACATTATAGTCAAAACGATGTTTTATGCCGGGAAATTGCAAATACGTTTGCATTTTATGTTTTAAAAAATTTTATAATATCTTCATGGCAAAGAGACTGATTATGGGCCTGCAGATTATATTTGCTGCAGCAGTTCTGTTTTTTGGCAGCGTGATGACTGCAGCGCAGGCATGTGATAACCCCTGGGGCAGTGTTTCTGAAGATCATAAGATGCGAGCCGGCCTACCAAAGGTGCAGGAGGTGCGGTTCTGTCTGCCAGCGGGCTTTGTAGGAGAGGTAAGGGAGGACGGAGTCAGCTTCAGGGATCCAAACGACGCAGCTGTCTCCAGAGGCAGACTGGGAGTGGCAATATCACCTGGCAGCAACTATCAATACTCTAACGACGAGATGGACTATCAAAGGTTACAGGGGTGGCTGTGTCAGCTTGCGAATATTTCCGCAGGGACACGTTGTGCCATTACCAGGCTAAAGGGTAACCTTTTCGTGCTTCTGAAAGGGCTTGCACTCGGCGCACATTCAGAAGTTTACATCCATACAGGCAATGGTTATATGTTGGCCCTGACTGCTGAGGCCCCGAGTGAGGCCGTGCTTGCATTGCTCAGGGCAGTGATACAGGACACGAACATCCCCTGATTGCATTTCAGCGCATCCCCTCTATAATGCTTATACTATCAGTATGACAAAAAAACAGATAAGGATCATCTCGATAGCCGTTCTGACAGTAGTCTCCCTTGTCTATGGCTGGATGGCAAGGACTGCTCCCGAAGGAAAAAAATCAGATGGGACCGACTCCGTGTACATCGAAAGGATCGTTGACGGGGATTCGGTTGAGGCAAATATTCGGGGCAAGAAAGAGCAGATAAGATTCATCGGCATTGATGCGCCTGAACTCTCCCAGAAACCCTGGGGAAAACGTTCAAGGAAATTTCTGGAAGATATGATCTCAGCGTCGGGCTGGCAGCTGCGCATAGAATATGATGTTGAGAAGCGGGATAAATACGATCGGATACTTGCCTATCTCTGGAGCCGCGACAATAAGCTGATTAATGAAGAGATACTCAGCAATGGGTATGCAGTGCTTTTTACCTTTCCTCCGAACGTTAGGCATGTTGACCGCCTTAGGTCTGCCCAGGTGATTGCACGGGAGAATAAACGCGGCATCTGGGGCAAGGGCGGTCTTAAACAGCTTCCTTCGGATTACCGCAAAGAACACCCAAGAAAGTGATGGATAACGTCACAGTGCATGTATCTCTCATCGGCTATAATGCACAGGAATGTCTCAAGGCCTATCCTATGGCCACTTTTCTATGGGGCGGATATTCTAGTCTTCTTCTTTGAATATCTGAGGGAGAAGCATTTATTAGGATAGTCAATTTCGAGGCGGAAATTCGACAGAAAATCATTAACGCCGAGAATTACATAGTCAAAGTTTTCTACATACTCAACATGAGCGTTGTAAATTGCGTGAAACAGCTCACCTTTATTGTTAAGCATCTGAATCGTAGTTGTATGCAGCCAAGTGATAGCTTCACCGCCGACAGTTTCTGCGGAGGATCGTTTGCCCTTCTTAAGATCATGTCCGAGAATGCCTGCCAGGTCAGCGGGTAAAGTGCATGAATCAGCACCGGTGTCGATGAAGCCGTATGTTTTAAACGATTTCCCTGTGTGCGGGTTTATAATTACTATCGGAAGAAGAGGGCGTAATATTCCATCGAGTGGAAGGAATGGGAAGTTTCTAACGGGCATTAAAAGAGAAACTTGGTTCCTTTTTTTGGTATTTTTACAACAACAGGATTCTCATATCCTTTTTTATTGGCCCGCTCGATCGTCTCAACTATCGTCGATGCTGAGCTTATTATTGAATGATCCGAGAACGAGGGTGTGGCCACAAACTTGCCGGCATATTTCGCGTTATCTGAAAAGAGTTTGTCTTTATGAGTCATCTGGATATCCTTTTCATCCGTCCTTAATATGGATAGTTTATCTCAACGTAAGCATTCGTTGTCAAGAGGCCATTTCCAAAAAGCCGCCCAGGTGATAGCACGTGAGAATAAACGCGGTATCAGGGGTAAGGGCGGTTTGAAGCAGCTTCCTTCGGAATACCGCAAAGTTCACCCGAGGAGATAGAGGAGAATCGTTTCAGTTTCTGAGTCTGATTTTTTATTGTTTTTTTGATTCATCTCTGATATCCTTTTTTTCATAAACGTGCAGAACAGTGTATAGACGGGGCAGAAAATGAATCTTCGGGAGGGAACAGTGCTGCATAACAAGAGTCAACACCGCACATTCTTCGCTAAACTTCATTTTGCAAATCTTGAGTTACCTTCGCAACAGGCTTCTATATTGTTTTTTGTGGTCTCTGCAATACTTTTATTCACAAACCTGTGGGATCGTTACCAGTCAATAGGGAAATAATCTTTAAGAAATTTTCCAGACCAGTGTTTGCCGGTCAAGATCCCGTCAAAAAAGGGATCGCAGACTCTGGCAGCGCCATCTACAATATCCAAAGGCGGCTGAAAATCATGGACCTTCTGTTTCAATTGTGAGAGTTCCAGGGGATCTTCATCGGTCACCCAGCCTGTGTCAACGGCATTCATGTATATACCATCTTTGGCAAGATCCTCAGCTGACGTATGAGTCAGCATATTCAGAGCTGCCTTGGCCATATTCGTATGAGGATGGCGCGCATCTTTCCTGAATCTAAAGAACTTACCTTCCATGGCCGTCACATTCACAATATGTTTTTTGCCGGTATAATCGCGCTGCATAAGAGGTGCCAGTTTGTTGCACAATACAAAGGGCGCTACAGAATTCACTAACTGCACTTCAAGCATTTCCGAGGTCGGTATTTCGCCCAGACGCAACCGCCAACTGTTTGTCTTGCGCAGATCCACCTGCTGAAGATCAGCGTCCAGCTTTCCTGTTGGAAACAGTTCTTCAGCAACAAGAGAATTGTCATGAGTATAAGGTATCTGGGAGAGTTGGGCAGATTCACGTAAGCCGATTCCCGGTCTCTGATCATGCCACGCAACAGGAAGCTCAGCGTTTTGTGCATTGCGGTTCTGATAAAGGGCTTGGACCTGTTTCTTGCAATCCTCATGGTCAGAGAGCAGTTTTTGTGCTTCTTTGGACAGCGCACTGAAATGACTTTTTTCATTTTCCATCAGGTGAGCATAAAAACCTGGGGGCCGCCTCACGGTCTGTGCCGCGTTATTGATCAAGAGGTCAAGACAGCCATATCGCTGTTCTACATAGCCTGCAAATAGTTCCACACTCGGAATATGCCGCAGGTCAAGACCATGAATTTGCAGCCTGTCTCCCCACTCAGCATATCCTTCTTCCCGGGAATACCTGAGTGCTGCATCCACCGGAAATCTGGTCGTGGCAATCACAGTAGCACCGGCACGCAGCATCAGGAGCGTTGCCTGATAGCCGATTTTCAGGCGCGAACCTGTTATTAAGGCGACCTGCTTGTGAAGCGGTGCTGTCTGAAAGCGTTTCCTGTAATTCAGATCACCGCATTTTTTGCACATGGTATCATAAAAAAAATGCAGCTGCGTGTATTCTTCTTTACAGACATAGCAATTGCGCGGTGAATGCAGTTTTCTGCCCTTGAGATCGGATGCGTCCGGACTGAAGTCGATTTGAGCAGGTGCAGTAAATACTTCGTTAATTCGTGCAGCTCGAATCCCGGTCTTATTGCGGGTGTGGCGGTCCTTTTCGAGTGCAGTCAAGCTCTGCATTTTATTCGCAGCCTTGTTCCTTTTTTTCGATTCCGCTCTATCAGGCCGGGATATTTCCCCGGTGGCTCTCATGAGGGCTATTCTTTGTTCTTCCGGAAGATTGGCAAGCTGTTGCGTATCACTGACAAGGTCTTTGAGCAGGGAAATACAGCGCTCAATTTCTTCGGATGAATGCTTCACGCAACTTTTTCCCTCTTGATTGCATCAACGACCTTTGCCACCCTTGCCATTTCCTTCACATCATGGACGCGGATGATATGAGCACCCTTCATGATCGAGACAGCAACTGCTGCTGCTGTGCCCTCAAGCCTGTCTGGGGCAGATACATCACCGAGGATCTTGCCGAGGAAGGCCTTGCGGGAAGGGCCGACAAGGAGCGGTTTTTCAAGAAGAATGAACTGTTCAAGATTGTTCAGGATTTCGAGGTTATGGTCAAAGGTCTTGCCAAAGCCGATTCCCGGATCGAGGATCATAAGTTCATCAGGAATCCCGAATTTCTTTGCGAGCCGTGTACTGATCCTGAAGTAGTCCATGATCTCCGGGATCAGCGCTTCATATTGAGGGTTCTGCTGCATCTGCCTGGGGCGCCCCTTGATATGCATGATCACCACAGGAACCCTGTGCTGAGCTATGACCTTCGGCATTTCAGGATCGAACCTCAGGCCGCTGATGTCATTTACCATCGAGGCTCCTGCGGCCAG
Source organism: uncultured Nitrospirota bacterium (assembly GCA_947085015.1). Classification (GTDB taxonomy): domain Bacteria; phylum Nitrospirota; class Thermodesulfovibrionia; order Thermodesulfovibrionales; family UBA6898; genus UBA6898. The sequence continues at coordinate 32,489 of CAMTUV010000021.1, read as the reverse complement.
GGCCTGCCTCGCAACTTCAGCTTTATACGTATCGATCGAAATAGGCACAGCAATCTTTTTTGCGAGAGCTTCGATGACCGGTATTGTGCGCCTGAGTTCTTCTTCCAGAGAAACCGGCTCAGCGCCTGGCCGCGTTGATTCTCCGCCAATATCCAGTATGTCAGCGCCCTCACTCACCATTCTGACGCCCTGTTCTATGGCAGCAGATGTATCAAAGTGCAGACCACCGTCTGAAAACGAATCAGGCGTGATATTGAGAATTCCCATGACATGGGTTTTTTGATCGAAATCGAGGTTGAAGCGCGACCAGGCAAGTCTCATAATTCTCCCTTAAAATACGAAAAGGCGGGAAATGTTCCCGCCGCCCTTAATTCCCGCATAATTAATAACCTCTTCGCGCGTCCGCATTATCTGTCACTCCCGCCCGAGTCGGGTCTCTTCGACTCAGGGTCGATCCGACTTGTCGGGAGTCCATCCGAAGAAAGATTCCGGACAAGCCGGAATGACAAAACAGGACTGCACCTTTGCATCTCTCACTAATTGCAACTGCTGTGAAATACTGTCAGGCCAGACCGGTGCAGCTCGTATCTCCGCATTCAGCCGCCTGAGACTCTTTCGGCTTGTGAACCAGCGCTATCATGGCATCAATATCAGGGTCGTCCATGGTCTCTATTTCAAGAAGCTTCCTGGCAAACGCTTCAAGGATATCGACATTCTTTTCAAGGAGACTTTTTGCAGCCACATATGCCTCTGACACCAAACGTCTCACCTCATCATCGATATCAACTGCCGTCTTTTCGCTATAATCTTTATGCTGGGCCATCTCCCTGCCAAGGAAGATATGCTCTTCCTTTTTGCCAAAGGTGAGAGGGCCAAGTTTTTCACTCATGCCCCATGATGTGACCATCTTGCGTGCCAGATCAGTAGCCCGTTCGATGTCGTTGCCTGCGCCGGTCGTCATCTGGTTCAGCATGATCTCCTCAGCAGCCCTCCCGCCCATAAGCACATGAAGCCTCTTTATGAGATAATCTTTTGAATAGGTGTATTTGTCATCCATTGGCAACTGCTGGGTAATGCCCAGGGCACGTCCACGGGGAATAATGCTGACCTTGTGCACCGGATCAGTACCAGGCGTGAGTTTGGCCACAAGTGCATGGCCGGCTTCGTGGTACGCGGTATTCTTCTTTTCCTCGTCGCTGATGATCATGCTCTTTCTCTCAACGCCCATCAGCACCTTGTCTTTCGCTGCCTCAAAATCGACATTTTCAAGGGTGGTCTTTGACATCCGGGCAGCAAGCAACGCAGCCTCATTTACGAGATTTGCAAGATCAGCGCCTGAAAAACCGGGTGTGCCCCGGGCAATTTTAGCAAGGTCAACATTTTCGTTAAGAGGTGTCTTCCTGGTATGTACTTTCAGTATCTCAAGCCTGCCTTTAACATCGGGGTGAGGCACCACGACCTGCCTGTCGAATCTGCCCGGCCTCAGCAGGGCAGGGTCAAGCACATCCGGTCTGTTCGTTGCCGCAATGATAATAACTCCTTCATTTCCTTCAAATCCGTCCATCTCGACAAGGAGTTGGTTGAGCGTCTGCTCGCGCTCATCGTGACCGCCGCCGAGGCCTGCGCCCCTATGCCTGCCGACCGCATCGATCTCGTCAATGAAGATGATGCAGGGTGCACTTTTCTTTGCCTGTTCGAAAAGGTCGCGCACGCGGGATGCGCCCACACCCACGAACATTTCTACAAAATCAGAACCGCTGATACTGAAGAACGGCACACCTGCTTCACCGGCGATTGCCCTCGCCAGCAGCGTCTTTCCTGTTCCAGGCGAACCGACAAGCAGCACGCCCCTGGGAATTTTGCCGCCCAATTTGGTGAACTTGCTTGGGTCTTTCAGAAACTCGATGATCTCCTGGACCTCTGTCTTTGATTCGTCAACGCCTGCAACATCAGCGAAGGTGATCTTTACCGATTTTTCTGAAACAAGCCTTGCCTTGGATTTGCCAAAAGACATTGCCTTGTTGCCGCCGCTCTGCATCTGCCGCATGAAGAATATCCAGACGACCGCAATGAAGATTATGGGGCCCCAGGTGAAGAATATGTTCACATACCAGGGCGTCTGGTCTGGCGGCTTGACAGTCGTCTTGATCTTAAGAGACTTCAGGCTTTTATAGATCTCGGGATCATTAGGGATATAGGTCTTGAACTTGATTCCGTCCTTGACATGGCCCGTGATCATATTTTCGCTTTCCTTAATCGTCACTTCATCGATCTGCCCGGCTTCAAGTTTGGTTATAAAATCTGAAAAGATAAGTTCTTCCTGCATTTTCTTTGGAGTATTAAGCAGGTTAAAAAGCAGTATGATCATGATGCCGATCAAGAGCCATATAAAAAGACTTCTGTAAGCGTTCAAAGTCACCTCCGTAAAGTTCGACTATTTTACCACAGGGAACGACTAATTTTCAGCCTCTGCAACAGGCATGAAAATCAATGATAAGGTATATTGGGGATTCGATAGGCTATCGAGATACTGATAAAGCTTCCGACTGAAGGAGGTCATTCTGGAGCGAGATGAGGGTCCCGATGCCCTGCTTTGCCAGACCGAGCAACTGGTCCATGGTCTGGAAAGAGAAGGGTGAGCCTTCAGCCGTGCCCTGGACTTCGACAAGATTGCCGTTTCCTGTCATGACAATGTTCATATCCACGTCTGCTGCAGAGTCCTCCTCATAACAGAGATCGAGAACAGGCTGCCCTTTGACCACTCCAACGCTTATTGCAGCGAGGGCGTCCTTGATAGGATGTTTATCGATCAGGCCCTTTTTCACTGCATAGGTGAATGCGTCATGAAGGCAGACATAAGCACCGGTAATGGCGGCAGTGCGGGTGCCTCCATCAGCCCTGATAACATCGCAGTCTATCCAGAACGATCTCTGGCCGACTGCGCTGAGATTGACAACAGAACGGAGCGCCCTGCCTATGAGACGCTGTATCTCGTGCGTTCTGCCGCCAACGCGGCCGGTCGATGATTCCCTTGTCGTTCTTGTTGATGTTGCCCTGGGAAGCATGGCATATTCTGCGGTTACCCATCCGGTGCCCTTGTCTTTCAGAAACTGCGGGACCCTCTCTTCGATCGATGCTGTGCAGATGACCCTTGTCTTTCCCAGCTCTATTAATACCGAACCTTCGGCAGTATCAATGAAATTTCTCGTGATCTTTATGTTTCTCAACTGGTCGTTTTGTCTGTTGTCAGGCCTCATATCTAAACCTCCATTTCAAGTTGTATCTTCTCAATGCTCTCTATAGTTCTGCCAAGAAAGCGTTGCCCGACAGAGAGAAACTTCTGAGGAGAGTCTGTTACATAAAACTCATGCCTGACCAATTGACCCGATATGTTCATCAGTCCCTGAACTTCAAGAATCCTGCTGATCTCGCGGGCGGTTTCGATTGCCGAGTCGATCAGCGTTACATTGTTTCCCATGATCTTTGAAAACACATGTTTCAGGAGTGGATAATGTGTGCACCCCAGAACCAGAGTATCTATATCTTTTTTTCTCATATCAGCAAGATAACGGTCAGCAACCATTTCAGTTATCTGACCGTCTGTCCAGCCTTCTTCAACAAGAGGAACAAAAAGAGGGCAGGGGATGCCGAACACTTCAATAGAAGGGTCGATTGCCTGGATTGCCATGGTGTAGGAACTGCTTCTGACAGTAGCTTCCGTCCCGATGACGCCGATCCTTTTCTTTTTTGTTGCAGCCGCGGCAGCCCTGGCTCCAGGCTCGATAACACCGACAACAGGAACCGGAAAACTCTTACGCACTGCGCTTAGGCTGACTGATGAGGCAGTGTTGCAGGCAATGACCAAAATCTTCACATTCTTTGATGAAAGGAATCTGGTGTTCTCGAACGAATAGCGCGTAACCGTCTCAGGAGAGCGGCTTCCATAGGGAACGCGAGCCGTGTCTCCAAGATAGATGGTATTTTCGCCGGGGAGTTTGTCGAAGATCTCCTTCAGCACAGTGAGGCCGCCTATTCCTGAATCAAAAATACCGATCGGTCTCTGGCGGTCAGTCATGAGCAGGTTTGCCTTCTGTTCTTGGTTCACCGAGGAGAGTGCTTTTCAAAGGATACTTCAGATAAAAATGGCCGCCAAGGGACTCAATCTCTTTTCCTTCAACAAGGATCTTCAGGTCCTGAAAGTCCTGCAGATTGGCAACCATACTGTCATGCATGCCTTTCAGGAGAAGGTATTCTGAGAGTGCATCACCCTGGAAGTTTCTCCGCAGTTCATCAGAAAGATCAAGGTAAAGCTTCAGACTTGCGTCACGGTATATGCCCAGTATTTTCACGCCTTGAGGGATCTGTGAGCCGTTTGCCGGCGTCTTGAAAAACTCCTCGATCACTGCCTCTGCAATGGCGATGTTCTTCGTCCTTCTCGGAAGTTTCTTTTCAATCATCTCAAGTTTTTCATTTTTGGGCAGATAGAGTCTGATGACCATAAGATCCTGTCCTTCAACTGACTGGATATGGGGCTCGTTATGCAAAGATTGGTTTTGCGGAGAGGTAAAGTATCTCATCAAAACGTAACTGCCCGCAGCGCCGACAATGAAGAAGACGACGATCAGGGTAATCCAGACAGTTTTGTTATTCATGCCCTGCTAACCCCTTCAATATCGCATTGATCAGCCTGTCCCGCTCCTTCTGGTCGTATGTTTTCTGCACGTTGAGAGGGTATTCTATGAGAACTGCAGCAGCATCAATAGACGTGAGGATTGGCACAGGAAGCTCCCTTGTGATGATCTCAGACTTGAATTCGGCTTTTAAGGCCTCAGCAAGGTTCTTTGCTGAGGCCTTGCTCTTGTCAAGATGACGGTTTTGTCGGGCAGAGAGCTTATATAACTTAATCGTTGCATCAGCTGTGCTCTCATCAGCAGTTGCCGTTGTAATGACGAAATGGTCAGATGGTGTTGCATGGATAGTAATGAAAAAGTCAGGTGTTTTGCTGTTGCTGAAAACGATCCGCTCTCCAAGAGGAAGGGATTGGTCCACCTTGCGCGTCAAGAATACCTTGAGCCCCTTTTTTTGAAGGATATTGGCAAGGTCCCTGGCGATACTCAGGCTGACCTCTTTTTCCTTGATCTCCTGTTTATATATTCCGTAATCATAGCCTCCATGACCAGGATCAATGACGATCGTGCTGAACTTTAGAGGCTTATCCTGTGGTTTGCCGGTATCAACCACTTTTTGCGGGGATTGCTGCTGGGCCGCGGCCTGAGGCTCCTGAGATATCAGCCCTGTATTTTTCTGCTGCTTCTGTGCGTCGTTCTGAACCTGCCGCCTTTGGGCAGTATCCAGGGGCTTGACCTTCATATCCAGGACGATCCTCGCAGGTGTGGAAAGCTTATATGTTCTGACATCAGTTACGTCGCTGAACATGATCGTCAGTGTCTGTGCATCCCTCAGAGTCTTGAATACGAAATCCTGTGGTTTCTTCAGGTCAAAGGGAGAAAGAAAATCGATTCTGGCGCCTGACGCGGAAATTGTCGTGTTTGCTTTACGGATGACGTTTTCATCTGACTCAAGCACGATCCTCATGATATTGTCCTGTCTGCTGAACCGCAGGAACACTTCAGCGGCCTGCTCAGCAGAAACAGATGTTGATGCGAAGAACAGGATCAGCGCGATATATATGCCCTTTTTCATAATACTATACATTTTCCACATAAATATGCGGTTTTGCAATAAGCATGTCTTGCGCCATGTCAGGCCTCTTCGGATTTCCCTTTATGCAGAAAAACTGAACAGACGCTGAAAGCAGAGCAGACAAGGGAACGAGAAAACTGGTTTTGATGAGCAACGAAAATATCAGAAGACACGGTCATCTCAGAATGTTTGATGACCGGTTAGTTGGTGGAGGCGGCGGGAATCGAACCCGCGTCCGAAAGTACTACTCTCATGCTTCTACATGTGTAGTCAGTCTTTTTAAGCTTCGGGAGTCAGTGCGCCGGCTGACAGGCTTCCTGAATCCCTATCTCCCTTAGTCTCGCCTTCAGGCAGGGAGCGCACCTGAAAGCCAGCCCGCTGATTGACGCTATCTAAGGGTCGCAGACATCCCCAAAGGAGCGTGCTGCTTAATTAAGCAGCGAGTGCCAGTTCGTTGTTGGCGTTTGTGTTTGTTCCATCTTTTTACGTGGGGATGGGCCACGACATGCAACATGAGTCTCATAACCCCCGTCGAGACCATTCGCCCCCAAATAAATCAGGTTGAGGCCAAGGTCGAGTTACTGAACTCTTGCTTGAAGTTATTATAACACAGCGGACTGGACAAACGCTTGTTATTGGCTCGTTCGGTTTGCTTCTCAGGATTAGTGGGAGTCCGCTTTATACTTACTCTGACCTTTGACCTCAGCCTACACCGTGACTTCAGCCCTTGTTCCTCGACCGCATGGCCCGATGGATCTCTCGGTCAGCCTCTTTCTTTTTGATCGTCTCCCGCTTCTCATACTGTCTCTTGCCTTTAGCCAGTCCGATCTCCGCTTTAGCGCGGCCATCCTTAAAGTAGAGCTTGAGCGGTATGACGGAATATCCCTTTTGGGCTGCCTTTGCCTGTAGTTTTATTAATTCTTTTTTGTGGAGCAGGAGTTTGCGCGTTCTGACCGGATCATGGTTTGCGATGTTGCCGTGTGTGTACGGGCTGATGTGGCAATTGAAGAGAAACACTTCGTTATCTTTTATCAGCACATAACTGTCCATCAGGTTGGCCTTTCCGTCCCTGAGAGACTTAACCTCTGTTCCGGTCAGAACCATACCAGCTTCGAGCGTCTCTTCTATGAAGTAATCATGAAAAGCCTTTCTGTTTTGAGCAACGATCTTCATAGATGAATCATACCACGCAGGACTTTACCTTTGCCTAAAGCACCTGGTGCCTTAAGCCAACGGATGGCTGTTCCAGTAGTCCATTTTGGCGTATAATAGAGCATGGCTGAGATCATATCAGGAGAGGATAAGGCCTGGAATATTATAGCAGGGCTTTTGCCTGAGGATATCTGCAGAAGAACGGGCGCTCTGTATAACGAGCGCAGCAAAATATACACCCTTTCTGCCTTTGGCACGTTGTTTTCAATAGATCCGCAGAAAAAAGTGATCATGAGCCTTGAACCTGAGGGGGAGATTTTTCTGATACGTCTCCGTTATTTTTTGTGCTTTCACTGCTCTGGTATGTGATCAAGGCGTCGGATGTGATGCCTTGCAATAAACTGGTGAAGCCAGCAGGCATGTCTGGCGGCGATATCTTTTTTCGCGGCTCCCACGTGCTTCCCCTGGAGAGTATTGCAAAGAAGTATGCCCATAACAGGAGATCCTTCAGGGAAAGAGGTTTGTTGCATGGGGGCAGGGTGGTTGAATATGGCGATGCTGCGATAGAACTTTCTCCATTTCCGAAGGTTCCGGTCACGGTTATTCTCTGGCTTGCAGACGAGGAATGGGACGCAAGGGCAGACCTTCTGTTTGATTCGACTGCCTCAAACCATCTGCCGATCGATCTGCTCTGGTCCGTAGCCATGATGTCAGTGCTGATTTTTTTATAGCCGCCAGAATTGAATATTTCTGTTAGTCAGACAGCAGAGGTCTGTTTGTTCTTTTTATATACGGTAACTCTTGGGAAACTCACAGGCTCAAAGAGATCATTGCGCTTTCTTAGTGTCTCTGACTGGCCGATGAAGAGATACCCATCATCGGCCAGCGCTTCCCATAAACTGAGCGCTATCTGATCTGTTGCCTTCTTTGACATGTACATGAGCACATTTCTGCAGAAGATAAAATCAAGATTGCTGATACCTTTGAACACCAGGGGATGAAGGATATTACCGTGTACATATTCAATGCTGCTGATGATCTCCGGCTTCAGCCTGAAACATTTCTTTGGTGTTTCACATGTTTCCGTGGAGGTCTTTCTGAAATAGTTCTCAATCAGTGAGGTGTTTGGACCGCGGAACGAGTACGCGCTGTACACTCCGCTTCTCGCCTTAGCAAGGGCCATAGTGTTGATATCGAGTCCGATGATACTGACATCCCATCCATGCAGGGGTTCGGACTGGTTTCTGAGCAGCATGGCAATGCTGTAAGGTTCCTGACCCTCTGAGCAGCCCGCAGAAAGTATGGTGAGCGATTTTTCCGAATGCAGAACCTTGCGCTTCCTCGTCTGCTTGTAAAGATCGAGAAAAAGCTCGAACTGTTCAAATTCCCTCAGAAAATAGCTCTCTGTATTCATGACAAAGCTTGGCAGATCATGCAGTTCGATTTTTGCAAGAGGGTCATTGGCGAGATAGTGGAGATACTCTTTTATTGAGCTCATCCTGAGTGCTTGCAGCCGAGGCTGGATCTTCCGCAGAAAGGTTTCGCGGGTTTGGGCCTTAAGAGAAAGACCGAATTCTTCTTCCATCAGCGATTTGAGCGCATCGAACTCTTTATTCGTAATGATAAGTTGCATATTTAAATTACTGAGCAATTAATGTGCCATCATATATTCAATTTCAGGCATACATATCAAGTATAATGATCCAGCAGGAAAGCGCAATAAATTATGAATAAAAAACTGAAAGATAAAGCAAACTCTTTGATATCACAGGAAAAAGGAGTGGTGTTCAAGGATCCTGGTGGAAGGATCAATATTGCTCTCTGTTTTCCAAACACATATTCCGTTGGTATGTCGAGTCTCGGATTTCAGGGTATCTATGGCTTTTTAAACAATTTGGGTGATGTTGTCTGCGAGAGATTTTTTTCCCCTGACAAAGAGGATATGGAGGAATATGAGAAGTCAGGTGCTGAACCCTTTTCCCTTGAATCAAAGAGACCCCTTTCTGCGTTTGATATTATAGCGTTTTCCGTATCCTTTGAGAATGATTACCCGAACCTGCTTAGGATGCTGAAGATGGCAAGGATCCCGCTGCGGAGCTCAGAACGGTCGTCACAGTATCCTCTGGTGATCATGGGAGGCGTATGCGCTTTTTATAATCCTGAACCGCTTGCTGACTTTATGGATGTCATATTTGTCGGCGAGGCAGAGGAGATGCTTGAAGAATTTCTTTCTGAATATCGGGAAACAGCAATAAGGGAAAACCTTCTGGAGAAACTTGCTGCGGTCAAGGGTATATATCTGCCGCGGTTCTATTTTGTTCGCTATGATGAGGCAGGAAAGATTTTGGGAAGAGATGTCAGTCATGCTGCTCCTGAAACAGTATGCAAACGGTCAATAAAGGACATTTCTCGTTCTTTTCTCAGGTCAACGATCCTTACTCCCAATGCAGAGTTTTCAAACATGTACCTCCTTGAGGCAATGCGGGGTTGTCCCTGGTCGTGCCGCTTTTGCGTTGCTGGTCATATTTATAACCCGCCAAGAAAGAAAGACTTTGCAGAACTTTCTGCAGAGGTGAAGGATGCTGTTCAGAGGACTCAGAAGGTCGGCCTGATCGGTCCATCTCTTTCTGATTATCCCCACGCAGAAGAAGTGCTTAAGATGGAGGGCGTTGACTTCTCTATCACGTCATTGCGGGCAAGTCCGAAAAGTGTCAGGCTTGTGCAGCTTATGAAGGGTCATAGGAGCATATCCATTGCGCCTGAGGCCGGAACGCAGCGTCTGAGGGAAGTGGTCAACAAAAAGATCACTGAGGAGGACATCCTTGAGACAGCGAAACGTATTTTGGAGTGCGGTATCGAGACGCTGAGACTCTATTTTATGATCGGCCTGCCGACAGAGACCAGGGAAGATATCGACGGCCTGATAGAGCTGGTCAAGACGATTCGCAGCAATACACGCAAGGGTTACATCCGTCTGAGCATCAGCACCTTTGTGCCAAAACCCTTTACCCCCTTTCAGTGGCATCCTATGGAGCCGCTAAAGAGTATCAAGGAAAAACTGCAGTGGATAAAGAAGGGCCTTGCACGTGAAAAAGGCATCAAGGTACTCCATGATATGCCCAAACAGGCGCACCTGCAGGGGCTTTTTGCACTGGGTGACAGGCGTATCGGCAGGGTAATCGAGCTCATTGCCTTTGACGATATTGATATCATTAAGAAAGGTGCTGAAGACGTTGATATCGCCTCCTACATTTACCGGCAGAAAGATGTCTCAGAGCACCTTCCCTGGGACTTTATCGATGTTGGAGTTACCAAAGAGCACCTCTGGAATGAATACCAACAGGCTCTGAACGGATGAACCTCGCTGTCATAGCAGTTTCTTCGTTCATGATCGCATTGTCAGGAGCATTGGTGCCCGGGCCGCTCCTTGCAATCACCGTAAGTGAGTCAGCACGGCGGGGGGCATCAACAGGTCCTCTCCTGATCCTCGGCCATGCCATTCTTGAGATCCTGATCATTATTCTGATCCTTGCAGGCCTCTCACCTTTTTTGAAGCATGAAACAACCAGGTATGTCATCAGTCTTATGGGAGGAGGCATGCTGGTGCTTATGGGGATCATGATCCTGAAGGACCTGCGCAGGATCATGCTTGATCTGTCGGCAGAGGGTGAGGGAAGACGGATGAACCTTGTTTTGACCGGCATTGTCGGAAGCCTTGTGAATCCTTACTGGGTCATATGGTGGGTTACGATCGGTCTCGGGTATCTGGTGAGTTCCATGAAATACGGCATTGCTGGCGTTATAGTTTTCTTCCTTGGTCATATCTCTGCTGACCTGCTTTGGTACAGCGCCATATCCTATGTTGTTGCCAGAGGGACTAAGATCATGGGGGAGAAGGCATATAAGGCTGTTTTAGCTATCTGCGCTGTTTTCCTCATCTTTTTCGGTGCCTGGTTCATCGCCGCAGCATGACAATATCTGCATTGTATTTTCATCATGGTGCTGACCTATAATCAATGACATGGGAAACAGTTCTGTTTTTGAGAACATAAAGGAAGTTTACCGCATCATCTCCCGCGGTGCAATGAAGGCTGACCGCAGCCCTGACGAAGTGCGGCTGGTCGTTGTGACCAAAACGGTGGGCGTGAAGGCGATTCAGAAAGCTGTTGACAGCGGCATGAGGCTCTTTGGAGAGAATCGGGTTCAGGAGGCCAAAAGGAAGATCCTGAGCGATGAAATTCAGGCAATGCCCGAGAAACTGGAGTGGCATCTGATCGGCCACCTCCAGAAGAACAAGGTAAAGGATGCTGTGCAGTTATTTGACCTGATCCATTCAGTTGATTCGATCGACCTTGCGGCGGAACTCGACAGGCAGGCTGAGAAGATCGGCAAGACCCAGCGGATCCTGGTCCAGGTAAAGCTCTCGGAAGAAGATACAAAAAGTGGTGTGACCGAAAAGGGACTTCCTGAACTCCTCAGAAAGATAGCTCAGCTGAAGCATCTGCGGCTTGAGGGGTTGATGACCATTCCCCCCTACATGGAGAATGTGAAAGATGTCGCTCCCTATTTCAGGCGGTTAAGGGAACTACGGGATCAGGCAGAGAAGGACGGGTTTACGCTCCCGGAGCTTTCGATGGGAATGTCACATGATTATGAGGCAGCCATAGAGGAGGGAGCTACTATGGTAAGGATAGGAACAGCAATATTTGGAGAGAGGTGTTGATATGATCGGATTTATCGGCGGCGGAAATATGGCAGAGGCCTTAATTAAAGGCATGGTTCAAAGTTCGATGTTCAAGGTTCAGCATGAGATCTATGTGTCAGAACCCTCTGAAGCGAGAAGAGAGTATTTACAGAAAACGTATGCGGTCAAAACATCTTCATCGAACCGGGATGTTGCTCTGACGTGCAGCATAATCATCCTTGCGGTGAAGCCTCAGAACATGGAGCCGGTGCTTAAGGAGATTGCGGATCTTATAGACAACTCCAAGACCGTTGTATCGATCGCTGCAGGTATTACGCTTTCTTATCTTCAAGCCAGGCTAAAGACGGATAAGATCATCAGGGTCATGCCGAACACGCCTGCCCTTATTCAGGAAGGCATGTCCGTGTACTCGCTCTGCGAATGCTTTACCGGCAGTGAGGTCAATATTGTCAAAAGCATCCTCATGTCCGTTGGCAGGGTGATTGCGCTTCCTGAACGGCTGATGGACGCAGTTACTGCGGTCTCAGGCAGCGGGCCTGCCTTTATTGCCCTGTTCATCGAGGCGATGATCGATGCAGGTGAAAAACTTGGACTGAGCAGAAATGATGCGACAGAACTGGCTGTCCAGACAGCGCTTGGTACAGCAAAGCTGCTTGATACCGGCATGTCCGCGGAGAACCTTCGGCAGATGGTAACTTCTCCGGGCGGCACGACTGCAGCAGGTCTGAAGGTCTTTGAGGAAAAAGGGCTCAAACCTGTTGTCTTCGAGGCACTGCTTGCTGCAAAGAACCGGGCAGAGGAATTGGGAAGGAAGGAGTAACAGGCAGATAGGCTGCATTGGCCTGATAGATAAAAGTGAGTAACACATTGTAGAATATTTGGAAAATATGATGATGAGGATGGCATGATTCTTTTTGGGAACCTTCTGTTAGCTGTAGCGGAAATTGTGAACGCACTGCTGAATGTGTATTATTGGGTGGTGATCATTGCTGCCCTGATCACCTGGGTGAATCCTGATCCGTATAATCCTGTTGTCAGGTTCCTCCGGACAGTTACTGAGCCTGTCTTGAGGCCGATACGAAGGTTGATCGGTCATCGGCTCGGACCGGTTGATATTTCACCACTCGTTGTAATCTTTGCCATCATATTCATCCAGAAGTTTCTTATCCGATCGCTTATCGAAATCGCCTATAAAATCAAAGGGGGAGCCGTCATATGAGAATCTCGCCGTTGGAAATCCAGCAGAAACAGTTCAAAATGAAGTTCAGGGGATTCGATGTCGAAGAGGTTTTCGGCTTCCTTGAGATTGTCCGCGAAGAGATGGAAGACCTGCTCAGGGAGAATTCCAACCTCAAGGAAAATATCCAGAGATCTGAGAGCCAGATCAAGGAATACCGCGACATGGAGACAACGCTCAGGGAGACGCTTATGACTGCTCAGCAGATGGTCGAGGATTACAAGACTAATGCGCGGAAAGAGTCAGAGCTCCTGGTCAAGGAGGCAGAGTTCAAGGTTGATTCCATGATCAAGGATGCCCATGAGAAGGTCATCAAGATCCATGAAGACATAACTGATATGAAAGGCATACGCCGCCATTTCCGGGAAGAGCTGAAGAGGCTTGTCGAAGGTCATCTCAGGATGCTCGAAACCGATGAACGCTGGGAGGCCGGCGACAGGGAAGTAATTCCCGAGTGAGCAGCCAGCAGTACAAGACCCTGAAGGGTATGCAGGATATCCTGCCGCCTGACATCTTTCTCTGGCAGAAGGTGGAGCAGACTGCCAGACAGATATTTTCTGTGTATGGATTTCAGGAGATCAGAACGCCGATCATGGAATCCACGACTCTTTTTTCCCGGTCCATCGGCGAGAGCACGGATATTGTCGAAAAGGAGATGTACACTTTCACGGATAAGGGGGACCGAAGCGTTTCTCTGCGTCCTGAAGGCACAGCCTCAGTCGTGCGCAGTTATGTAGAAAATCATCTCGATAAACTTCCGGCGCCGCAGAAGTTCTATTACGCGGGCCCCATGTTTCGGTACGAGCGGCCCCAGTCCGGGCGATTCAGGCAGTTCTATCAGATTGGTGTTGAAGCCTTTGCAGATTCCAGCCCAAGGATGGATGCTGAGGTCATTGCGATGCTGGAGCATCTGCTCTCGGGCATCGGTCTCAAGGGTGTTGCCTTTCAGATCAATTCCATAGGATGCGATCAGTGCAGACCGGAGTATCGCGATGCCCTTCTCGGTTTCTTTTCTGAAAAAAAGGAGCATCTCTGCGCTGACTGCAGACGAAGATATGACAAAAATCCCCTGAGGATCCTTGATTGCAAGGCGAGCACCTGTCAGGAGCAGCGTCAGGGAGCGCCGAAGATAACCGACCATCTCTGCGAAGCCTGCAAAACCCATTTCGAAAAACTCCAGGCGCTGCTGACACTCCTTCATGTATCTTACTCTCTTAATCCTGATATGGTGCGGGGACTTGATTACTACACAAGGACCATCTTTGAGGTGACGAGCCAGAGTCTGGGAGCGCAGAATGCTGTTGCAGCAGGCGGCAGGTATGACAAACTGGTAAAGGAGTTCGGCGGACCTGAAACGCCGGCCATCGGCTTTGCCCTTGGCATGGAGAGGGTGGTTGAACTCCTGAAGAAGACTGAACTCCAGTCACCTCCTTCTCCTTCTGTTTATTTTGCCGTCCTTGGCGATGCAGCAGGCTGTGCATGCCTTGTACTTGCAGAGCAGCTGAGAAGTCAGGGTTTCTGGGTTGAAGTTGGCGACGCAGCAAGCTCGCTGAAAAGCCAGATGCGAAGAGCTGATAAAATGGCCGTGCACTATGTCTTTATCATGGGAGACGATGAACTGCATTCTGGCATGCTGAAGTGGAAGAACCTTGCTGAGGCAGGCCAGGGAGAGTTGAGGATTTCAGATATGAAATTGTTTCTTGCCGGACAGTCCTGATCGCGGAAAACAGCGTCTGCGTCATTATCCTGCAGTTTCCTTTTTTATGGTACAATAGAGACGATTATGAGCTTTAAAAATTACATGCCGGGTTTTATTGTCATTGCTTTCATAGCGCTATTTTCCCTGTATCTTTCGACGCTGCACGCGTCGTTTGACTCGCTCGTTATTTCTATTATTATCGGTATGCTGCTTGGTAATCTTGTCGGCAATCGTGACTATTTCAGCAGCGGTCTGGATATTGGCGTAAAGATGCTGCTTCCTGTTGGCATTGCTCTATATGGTATGCAGCTTTCTGTCAGCGGTCTCCGGCCTGGTCTTGTTTTCAGCATATTTTTGGTCTTTTGTTTACTGTTCATTTTCACTCTTCTTCTTGCCAGGGTATTTCGTCTCAACAGCAGCATCTCTCTTCTTCTTGCCTCAGGACTTTCGATCTGCGGCGCCTCTGCTATTGCAGTAATCTCTCCTGTGATCAAGGCACGGCGCGAAGACACTTCCATATCTATCCTGTCGGTCATGATGCTCGGCCTCGTTGGCATGATATTTTATCCCCTGATCTATGATTTTGTTCCGTTCACAAAAGATGATTTTAATTTCTTTGCCGGCACAACGCTGCCTATGGTAGGTCAGGTGAGGATCGCTGCTGCTAATGTTGGCCCCGAATCACTGGAAAGCGCTCTTCAGATCAAGCTTATTCGCGTTGCTTTTCTCCTGTTCCTTGTTCCTGTTCTTGTCATAAGACAGTATAGGATAGATAAACAGATCAACATACCCTGGTTCATAATTATTTTCATGTCCCTTTCCGTTCTGGTCAATACGGTTCCTGCCATACGCCAATTTCAGGAGACTGCCAGGACCATCGGCACCTTCTGTTTTTCTGCCGGGCTTGCTGCCATAGGGTTCTCTGTGGATTTCGATGTCATAATCGAGGAAGGTATGACACCTCTCGGTGTGATAGCTGCCGTATGGAGCGTTGTCCTTATTGTTATCTACCTTTTCCGGAATATTGTCTGATGTTCAGATCACGGATCATATACCGTTTCATCTCTGTGCTCCTGGTTTTTGCGCTGATGATCGTTATTCCCTTCTCTCTGTCAATGGTCAAACAGGTCCAAAAGATGATCGAAGAGGAGGAAAAGATCGAACAGGTTAAGTCCGAAGAATACAGCCTCATGCACAAGGAATTCACGGGTAACCTGGTCGAGCAGATGCTGCCCTTTATCTTTTATATCATTGTCCTGGCCTTTATGCTCTCTTTCTTCTTTATCAGGAAGATGCTTATGTCAATCAGGAACCTCAGGGAAGGATCGCAGGCGATTAAGGATGGCAATTTCGATTTCAGACTTGCAGTCCTCTCTGATGACGAGCTTGGCGAAGTGACACGTTCCTTTAACGATATGGCAGATGCACTCAGAGCAAAAACGCAGGAGTTGGGCAAGAAGGACATGTATATCAACGCCATGCTCGACCCCCTCTGGGTTGTTGATGAAGAGGACAGGATCACGGACATCAACCAGGCCTTTACGCGACTCTTTGGATACTCACGAGAGGATATGCTCGGTTCACTGATATATGATTTTGTCGATGACAGGAACACGTCGATCCTCAGAAAGCAGATCGAAGAGCGGCGTGACAATGGAGAATCATCCATTTACGAGCTCAGTATCCTTTCCAAAAATAGTGTCCAGATACCTGTGCTCATAAGCGGTTCTCCTGTCTACTCGGGCGACAGGATCGTTGCTAAAATAGGCGTTATCAAGGATTTCAGGGAGCAGAGCAGTCTGCGCAGTGACCTTCAACAGTCCCTGGATTATATCGAGACGATCATGAACAGTATTCCTGACCAGATCGTGGTGATAGACAGGGGCTACCGCATTAACATGGCGAATAAAGTAGCCACGATGAATGCCGGTCAGAACCTTATAGGACAACTCTGCCACCAGATGTTGCACGCTTCTTCGGTTCCCTGCTGGACAGAAGGCCATGAATGCCCTACGCAGGCTGTTTTTGCTACAGGCAAAAATAACCGGACCGTACATCGGCACGTTGACGCCAGGGGCGGTCTGCGGTACCATGAGATCCTTGCGAGCCCGGTAGTTGATGCCTCCGGCAAGGTCCTCCATGTTATCGAACTCCTTCGCGATGTGACTGACAGGATGAAGAGCGAAGAACAGATCGTTCAGAAGAACAAGGAATTGACTACGCTTAACAGTATTTCCGGCATTCTCAACCGGTCGCTCAAGCCGGATGAGATATTTACCAAGGTCCTTGACAAGATGATCGAGCTGCTCGGTATGGATGGCGGCGGCATCTTTTTCCTTGATGAGTCGGCAAAGGAAATGATCTGCCAATATCATAAAGGCATATCAGAGGATTATGTGAAGATGCTTGGCAGAGTACGGCTTGGAGATGATATCCCCGGAAAGGTTGCTGTCACGGGCCAGATTATGACCACACCGGACATTTCAAAGGACGAGAGAATAGAACGTTCAGTCATGAAGCATTCCGGCATGAGAGGATACTGCTGTATTCCGATCAAGGGCAAGGAGAGGATTATCGGTGTTTTCTCTCTTTTTAGTTTCACTACTCATATGTTTACAGCTGAAGAAGAGAGCATTCTTTCAGCAGTAGGTGAAATGACCGGCATGGCGCTTGAGAACATCAAACTCTACGCGAGGATGCGTTCCCTGTTTGAGCAGCAGAAAAACAGATGGACTGAGGAGCACCAGCAGCTTCTGCAGATATCAACCAGGCTCGGAGCTGCGGTTGATATCGGGGATAGCATGATGCAGGTGCTTGGCCTCATGAAACAGGTCTTCAGGGCTGATTTTGTCTGGATGCTGTCGAATGACCAGGCTCATAACCTCCTCTTGAGATTTGCTACCGAAACAACAGGAAAAGAAGGGACGGTAATATACCCCTCTGAGGCAAGCTCTTTTGAGAAATACGCACTCAGTAAACGGCATCCTGCTGTTGTGAGCGATATCCGTTCAGAGGAGAAGTTCTATATCTCTCAGGATGTCTCGTTATATCAGTCAGCAGTGGCTGTGCCGATGTTCGTGGGAGAGAAGCCTGTGGGGATCTGCTCCTTTTACTACTCCATGCAGAGGGAATTCAGGGATGAGGATCTCCGCTTTATGGTAATCATTGCCAATATGATTTCAGTTGCCATTGAGCGGTCAGAGTTTTATTCCCGTGCGGGCAAAGAAAAGGAACTCGCCGACACAATTCTGCAGAGCGTACACGAGGGCATCATTACCGTTGACATCGGAGGCCGTATCATTTCCGTAAACCAGGCCTTTGAAGGGATGACCGGTATTCGGCCTGACATGGCTATCAGTAGACCGATCTGCGAAGTATTCAGGTTCAGCGATGATAATATCTCCTTCCGCCTGCAGCTTGGTGAGAGCGTGGAAGAGGCGAAACAGGGAATATCGACCATTAGAGCCTCCACGGTCACGACACGCTACGGCAACAGAGTG
Source organism: uncultured Nitrospirota bacterium (assembly GCA_947085015.1). GTDB lineage: Bacteria > Nitrospirota > Thermodesulfovibrionia > Thermodesulfovibrionales > UBA6898 > UBA6898. The sequence goes on along the minus strand of CAMTUV010000021.1, from coordinate 14,493 downwards.
CCGGTTACTATCACGAGCTCGCCTATACTGGACAGCAACGGTACAGTCACAGGGATTGTGAACCTGATCCGTGATGTGAGCAGGGAGAAAGAACTGGACAAGATGAAGACTGAACTTATACGGTCTGTTTCCCATGAATTCAGGACACCTCTTTCAGCGATTGTGGGTATGACAGAGATGCTGCTTCACGGGGATGTAGAGGATACCAAGGTTAACCAATATCTTAATATCATCCGCAACGAGGGTATGCGACTTGCCAGGATGGTTACCGAGCTGTTGAGCCTGGCGCGCATAGAGAGCGGCAAGGAGACGCTGAAACCCGTTGCTATCGACCTGAGAGCCTTGCTGAAAGGGGTTGCAGAGACTTTTGTGCCGCTTCTGGAAAAAAAGAATGCCGTTCTCAGATTTGATCCTGGCGATGTCGCGACCATTGTGGCTGACGAAGAGAAGATGAAACAACTCCTGATCAACTTCATTGATAACTCGTTAACATTCTCTGACGAAGGGTGTATTATAGAAGTGGCAGCCAGGCGGAATGGAGCCATGCTTGAGATCAGCATACTCGATAACGGGTGGGGTATTCCCGAGGAGGATATCCCCCATCTTGCCGAGCGGTTTTATCGTGGAAGACACGGAGATGTGGTTAAGGGTACCGGACTTGGTCTTGCACTTTGTCATGAGATACTGAGGATGCATGAGGGTAGCATGAATATTTCGAGTAGACTCGGCGAGGGAACAAAAATAACAATGAGTATTCCATACAGGGAGGTTCTGTGAGCAAGGTTATTGTGATCGATGATGAGCCCTTTATTCTGATGATGATAGAGGATAAGCTCAAAAAGGCGAAAATCAGTGTTACGACATTGCGCGAAAGCAGAAATGCCCTTGAAGTGATCAAAAAGGATAAGCCTGAGCTTATCATCCTCGACTGGATGATGCCGGAACTGAGCGGCATAGATCTCTGCAGGATGATCAAGGCGGATCCTGAGTTAAAGGACATCCCTATCTTTATGCTGACAGCAAAGGGCCAGGACTCTGATGAACAGCAGGGTTTCCAGTGCGGCGTGAGCCGGTACATTACCAAACCCTTCAGCCCCAGGTCCCTTCTTGAGATGGTTCAGGAGATCATTGGAAAAGCCTGATTATCAGCAGGATCTGACCGCTACCATACAGGAACTCAGCATTACTTATGAGGAGCTCTCGCTTCTGTATAGGGTGTCGGGGATCTTTTCGTCTCTCAGTATAGAGGATATCTGCAATCGCATGATCGATGAGGCGATTGATACCATCGGTGTGAGTACTGCTGCAATTCTCTTTCACGATGAAAAGAACGATCTCCTTTTTACCAAGACCTGTAAGGGAACATGGGATACTGACAGGACATTCCCGAGAGACCATGCGGTCATTTGGAAGTCGATCGAATCGAAGAAACCTTCGGCCTTCTGCAGGGTCGCGGAGACGGAATACTGCGATTATATCCCTGGCATCAAATCAATAATGGTCTGCCCTATTTTGGGCAAGGCCAGGATTGTCGGTGCCATTGTTGTTGCTGATAAGGTAGGTGACCAGGAGTTCTTTTCCCATGACACCAAGCTCCTGATGGCTATAACCTCACAGGCAGGCCTTGCCATAGAGAATGCTTTTCTTTATACGGAATTGGAGGTATTGCTTGTCGGTGCGATCAAATCTCTGGTCAAGGCCCTTGAAGCAACCTCATACTGGACTGCAGGACATACAGAGCGGGTTACAGAATACGCCATTTCTATCGGGAAATTGCTCGAGCTTGACAACGACACGCTCGAAAAACTGAAGATTTGTTCACTCCTCCATGATATCGGCAAGATTGCTACACCAAAAGAGATATTGAACAAGAGCGAAGGGCTGAGCGAAAGCGAATGGGTTGAGATGAAAAAGCATCCTGGTGTGGGCGCAGAAATATTAGGAGAAATGAAACAGTTCAAGGATGTTATCCTCGGCATTAAATACCATCATGAGCACTGGGACGGCAGAAGGAGTGTCTTTGGTCTGAAGGAAGAAGAGATTCCTCTGCTGGCGAGAATCCTGTCTGTTGCAGACACCTTTGATGCACTTACGTCTGACAGGCCTTACCGGCCGAAGAGGTCAAAACAGGAAGCTGCTAAGGAGATACAGAGATGTTCCGGTTCTCAGTTTGATCCTGAGATCGTAAAGGCATTTCTCGGTTGGCCTCATCTGTCTACCCAACAACATCAAGCTCCCTGACCCTGAATCTTACGCCTATCTCTTTTGCGATCTCTTCGCATTTTATCAGATCAACGTCAGGCAGGTTTACGACCGTAATCTGAACATCAGGCACGACATCTTTTACTCCTTGCGTAAACATGAGAACCTCTTCATAGGCCTGAGGGAAATAGGGTTTGCATATCCTGTTATAGGTCTCTGCATCCTGCGCATCAAGGCTTATTGAGATACTGTCAACAAGGCCTTTGAGCTCGGGAATGATGTTTCGCTTGTGTATCAGATTTGCATGCCCGTTCGTATTGATCCTGACATGTCCGCCCTGATTTTTTACCCATCGGGCGATCTCTTTTACTATATCGAGCCGCTGAAGGGGTTCACCATAACCGCAGAACACGATCTCCCGAAAACGTGAAGGATCTCCAATATCCTTTTTCAGTTCCTCTGCAGATGGTTCATGTGACAGCCTGAGCCTATGGCCTTTCACAAAATCTGAATTGAACTTTACGCAAAAAGAACATTTGTTCGTGCAGCGGTTGGTTATATTAAGGTAAAGGCTGTCCCGTATTTGATATGTTATCTCTCCTTTTTCAGGGAGCGTCCCGATATTGAACAGTCTTTTAGCGTTAAGGGTCGTGATACGCGACAGATCCTGCGGATTGATACCTCTCAGTTGCGCGATCTTTTTCGCGGTGTTAAGCATATAGGCAGGCTCATTACGCTTACCCCGGAAGGGTTCAGGCGTAAGGTAAGGAGCATCTGTCTCGATCAGGAGATAATCGTCAGGTATCTTTCTGGCTATCTCCTGCAGACCCACTGCCTTCTTGAAGGTCACCGGCCCTGCGATCGAGATATAGAAGCCTAAGGCCATGACCTGTTCAGCCATGTCAGCGTCTCCCGAGAAGCAGTGAAAGACACCACGGCTGACGCCTGATTCCCTGACGATATTCAGTGTGTCTTCATCTGCTTGCCGGCTGTGAATGATAACCGGCAGACCTGTCTCCTTCGCCAGTTCAAGTTGTTTCCTGAAGACAATTTTCTGCAGATCCCTCGGAGAATGGTCGTAATGATAATCAAGGCCTGTCTCGCCGATAGCGATCACCTTCTGTTTTTGCGCAAGTTCCTTGAGAAGGGAATACGTCTGATCGGTAAAGTCTTTTGCCTCATGGGGATGTATGCCGACTGCGGAGTAGATAAAGTCATGCAGTTCGGAAAGTTTGACACCCTGCAGAGTTCCCTCAAGGTCAGAACCTATTGTGATCATGGCCTCAATGCCTGCTTCCCTGGCTCGTTGGATGACCGCTTGCCGGTCAGGATCGAATTCCTTCATCTCAAGATGACAGTGGGTGTCGATGAAAGACGGGGGGTCGGGCATGGGGAATGGGGATTCTTGCATAACTATTGACCTATTCTCTCGCCCTGTTATCTGTCACTCCCGCTTGTCGGGAGTCCTTCCTAAGAAAGATTCCGGACAAGCCGGAATGACAAAAATAGAACATTTTTGCAATAGAGATTGGTCGGTCAAAACAATATCTTTGTCGTTACTATTCACTGATCACTCATTACGCATTACGGTCTTTACGCGCCGAACTTTTTAAGGCGCAGTGCATTGGCAAGCATGAACGGCATAAGCTGAATGGTTGGAAAAATGCCAAATTCGCCTCTGAAGCATTCACGCTCTGAAAAGGCCGAGCAGAGCCCTCCAAGCACATAGGGCGATTTTAAAAGCATCGGCACAGGATGCCAGCTGTGACCTTTCATCAGGGCAGGTGTTGAATGATCGCCGGTAATGGCGAGCACATCAGGATTCAATTCCATGATCTTTGGAAGAAGCGCATCGAATTCTTCGATCCTCTTTGTCTTTTCGGTAAAATTGCCATCCTCACCATACGAATCGACCTTCTTGACGTGGAGAAAGAAGAAATCGTAGTTGTCATACTGATCCTTCAGAAATGCAATCTCATCTTCAACTGAACCTTCCAGCTTCGGAGCATGCATGCCGACCAGGGTTGCAAGACCTCGGTACATGGGATAGGTCGCAATAGCAAGGGCGTTCAAGCCATATGCCTGTTCAAATATTGGAATGTCAGGCATGCCGGAAAATCCCCTCATAAGCGCGAAATTTGCCCTTTCTTCGTTTTTCAGGATCTCATGAACTTGCCCTATCATCTTTTTGGCAACAGCGGCGACTTTCCCAGCGTTTTTAGAAAGCGGTTGGGGGTTGAGCGGTGCCATGCCTTCATGCTGCGGGTCTGTGTCAGGGATATGTGCGGCGTCTGTTGTAAGCTCTTCAGGAAACCTCATGATTACAGCGAAGCGGTGCTCAAGGCCGGGAGCGAACGTTATCTCGGCATCGTCGATCCTTGTGATCTCTTTCTGCAGACGCTCAGTTAGTTTTCTGTTCTGGTCCGTCGGTATTCTTCCGGCTCTCCGGTCAATGATAATCCCATCCTTGATGGTGGAATAGTTACACCTTACCGCCACATCCGTTTTTCTGATCTCAAGACCGAGGCCGAGCGCTTCGAGGATTCCTCTGCCGATCTGAAACTCAAGCGGATCGTACCCAAAAAGAGAAAGATGGCCAGGGCCGCTGCCGGGTGTTATGCCCGGTGCAACAGGAGTATGCAGGCCGCAGGCTGATGTCCGGGCGAGACTGTCCATGTGCGGTGTTGACGCGGTCTCAAGCTCGGTTTTTCCATTGACAGGAAGGCCGCCAAGGCCGTCAAGAACCACCAGTATGATTTTTGAACTGTTCTTTTGAATCAGGCTTCCTACGAGTTTCTGCATGGATTGAATATTACTGCAACATCAGGTATCTTTTCAAGAATTACAGAAGAAACAATTTGTGGTATAGTAAGGCCGGAGCATATTAACGCAATGAAAATGGAGAGTCTTTCAGGTAATTTTCTTGTTGCCTCGCCCGGTCTGGATGACATGAATTTCGGACAGACCGTTGTGCTGGTCTGCGACCATACTGAGGATGGAGCTTTCGGACTCGTTGTAAATAAATTGATCATGGAGAGTTTTCAGTCACTTCTGTTGAATTTTAATATTGAAGCTGGACTTGTTGATCTGCCTGTGTATTACGGTGGTCCAGTCAGGCCCGAGCAGGGATATATTGTCTATAGTCCTTTCAGAAAAAAATACGGCAATCTGAAGATCAGGCGAACTATAGGCGTATCATCCTCCAGGGAACTGCTTCAGGACATTGTTTTGGGAAAGGGGCCTGAGTATTATCTTTTTGCTCTCGGTTATTCCGGATGGAATGCCAACCAGCTTGAGGGAGAACTTATGACTGACGGTTGGCTCGTTACACCGGCTGATTCAGATATCCTCTTCAATGTAAAGCCTGCTGAGCGATGGAGATATGCCGCAAGGCTTATCGGCGTTGATTTTCACCGCTATTCCGAACGATCAGGAAACGCGTAATATTTAACGAGTTCATCAGTATGAAGACATTGAATATTAAATCCCTCCTGCCCTCCCTTTGCCAAAGGGAGGATTTGCCCCCTCTTTGACAAAGAGGGGTGAGGGGAGATTTTATAAAATGTATGTCCTCTTACTTCTGTGCTTATTAATAAATCTTCTTAATAAAGGAGTGAAGCCATGAAAGTAGTTGCCTTGAACGGTAGTCCGAGAAAAGAAGGAAACACACGTGATGCGATCAGCATCGTTCTTGAGGAGCTGAAGAAGGAAGGAATTGAGACAGAGTATCTTCAGTTAGGCGGCTCAGATATCAGGGGATGCAAAGCCTGTTATAAATGCTTTGAACTGAAGAACAACCGCTGTATTCAAAAGGATGATCTGAACGGTTTTGTCGAAAGGATGATCAGCGCTGACGGGATCATCATCGGTTCTCCGACCTATTTTGCGAATGTCTCGACGGAGGTGAAAGCACTCATTGATCGTGCAGGCCTTGTTGCCAGGGCAAATGACCATCTCTTCAAGCGCAAGGTTGGGACGGCCGTTGTATCGTTCAGGCGTGCCGGAGGAACAGATGTCTATTCAAGCATCAACTACTTTTTCGGCATCAGCCACATGATCATTCCCGGTTCGAGCTACTGGAGCATCGGCCAGGGTAAGAACCCCGGCGAGGTCATGAAGGATGAAGAGGGCGTTACGACCTTCAGGCATCTTGGCGAGAATATGGCCTGGCTTCTGAAAAAGATCCACGCCTAAATTATTTGAGGTGAATATATCTCACGGTACTGTTTGCATGGGCAAACCCTGTTTATCAATGGTCTCAAAACTGAAACTTCATCTATTAGAAAATCCCTCCTAACCTCCCTTTTTTAAAGTGAGGCATTAGTGACCCCTCTTTGGCAAAGAGGGGTGAGGGGAGATTTTTTCAATATGAATTCTATTTCGTGACAGTTAATATTTCGTGCCGCATTGTCTGACAGAGCAAACAAAAGAAGCCTTTCTGAATCAGAGACCGAGGTTCTGAAGTAATCGCACAATTATTGTATTGGCGATATGCCGCCCTTTTCTGGTAAGTCGGATATGGCTTGCGGTCAATTCGACCAGCTCCGACCGCAGCAATTCATCGCTCGCGGCAACGAGGTCCGGACCGAACTCCCGGGCATCCATGAGTCGTATCCCTTCGACCTTGCGAAGACTGAGAAAGACAAATTCCTTCAGCGCATCTTCAGAGGTTATCCCGGTCTTCTCGACCTCAGGGTCACTATTATTGCCCAGTCTTTCGAGGTATTCAGCGATGCTGGACGTATTTCTTGTCCGGAATCCACGGATGAATCCATGGGCGCCGGCGCCAACAGCAAGATAGTCACCACGGTCCCAGTAATTCATATTATGTGCAGAGCGATATCCCGGCAACGAGTAGTTCGATATCTCATACTGTTCATATCCTGACGCTGCCAGACGATCGATGGCGAGGTCAGACATGTCGAGGATTAGATCTTCATCGGGCATTATGAGTGATCCTGATTTCAGGGATTTATGGAGGCCTGTCTCTTTCTCGGGCGTAAGCTCATACGCTGAAATATGTTTTGGGAAAAGGGCAACAGCCTGTTGTAACGTATCTTTCCAGGTCTTCATGGTCTGTCCGGGAATGCCGTATATAAGATCAAGGGAGAAATTCTCCATGCCCTCTGAGCGGACCATCTCAGCGGATTTAATGGCCGCCTCTGCATTGTGGATCCTTCCAAGGGTGCGGAGTTCACTGTTGTCAAAGGACTGAATGCCGAGACTCAGGCGGTTGACGCCGCGTGACAGCAGTGTCCTGACCTTTGCTTCTGTCAGGGTTCCGGGGTTTGCCTCCACGGTTATTTCGACATTTCCGGCAAGGTTGTAGTTCTCAGCGACAGATGCAAGTAGTTGGTCAAGACACTCGTCCGTAAGTATCGAGGGTGTGCCGCCGCCCACAAAGACTGTTTTCAATCTGCCAGCCAATCCTTTTTTCATCTGCAGTTCTTTGCAGAGCGCATCTGTGTACCGGCAGGCAAGGTCTTCGTCATAAGGGATGGACAGGAAATCGCAGTACACGCACTTTTTCACGCAGAAAGGGATATGAATGTATAGATATTGAACCATGGGATATTGTATGCGATTGGGGGTAAATCTGTACTGTTGTGATATCATGATAACCTATGAATATCGATGAACTTGTACAGATCATGGTTGCGCTCCGTGGGGAGAAGGGCTGTCCCTGGGATAAGGAGCAGACTCGCGAGTCGCTCAAGCCCTTTATCATCGAAGAGGCATATGAGGTGCTTGATGCCATTGATGAGAGCAGCCCTGATGAAGTGAAAGAGGAACTGGGCGATCTCCTGTTTCAGATCGTGTTTCAGTGCCAAATAGCAGAGGAAAAAGGCGAGTTCGGACTCAAGGATGTTATTGATGGCATAGCAAAGAAGATGATCTCCCGGCATCCCCATGTGTTTGGTGGTTCTGACATCAGAACGTCTGAAGAGGTTCTGGTCAAGTGGGACGAGCACAAAAAAAGGGAAGGCAAACAGAAAGAGTCAATACTGGAAGGTATACCAAGAACCCTGCCTGCGCTCCTCCGGGCCAAAAAGCTCCAGGACCGTGCTGCGAAGGTCGGCTTTGACTGGGATAAGATTGATGATGTGTTGTCCAAACTTGACGAAGAAGTGGCTGAATTTAAAGAGGCAGTCAAAAGCAGGAAGGAAGCACCAATCGAGGACGAGCTTGGAGATATCCTCTTCATGATCGTGAATATCTCCCGCTTTATCGGTGTCAATCCTGAGGATGCTTTGCGAAAAACGATCAGCAAGTTCATATCCCGCTTCAGATATATCGAGATGGCTGCAGCAGAAAAGGGTCAGAAACTCTCTGATATGAGCCTTGCGGAGATGGATGAGCTCTGGGACGAGGCCAAGCATCGCCTGCGGCCCTGATATAACGCTTCAACTGCGGGGTGCAATCAGTGTTGGAAAAATCCCTCCTAACCTCCCTTTGCCAAAGGGAGGAACAATTCCCCTCTTTGGCAAAGAGGGGCGAGGGGAGATTTTATGATAAATACTACCCGTAACTGAAGGGATACTCCATGACAGTTTGAAGCTATTTCAATTATTCGTTATTTGCAGTAAAATAAGGAACTTTACGCAGGAGAGGTACATACGATGGGACATGTAAAAGGACTTAAATGCAGGGAATGCGGCAGGGAATATCCTGTTGATCCCATTTATGTCTGTGAGTTCTGTTTTGGGCCGCTTGAAGTAGCCTATGACTATAAGGCCATTGCAAAAGCGATAACGCGAAAAAAGATAGAGCAGCGTCCTGAAAATCTCTGGCGCTACCGTGAACTTCTGCCGATTGATGGCGAACCCCAGGTGGGCCTTAATTCCGGATACACACCGCTCATTAAGGCAGACCGTCTTGCGAAGGCGCTCGGCATTGATGAGCTCTATATCAAGGACGATACCGTTGTCCATCCTACGCTTTCGTTCAAAGACCGTGTTGTTGCCGTTGCGCTGACCAAGGCAAAAGAGTTTAAGTTCGATACGGTTGCTTGTGCATCTACGGGTAATCTTGCTCATTCTGTGTCTGCCCATGGGGCGCGGGCAGGGTTCAACCGTTTTATTTTTATTCCTGCAACTCTTGAGGCGAGCAAGATCGTGGCATCACTGGTCTATGAACCGAATCTCATTGCGGTTGACGGTAATTACGATGAGGTGAACAGGCTCTGCAGCGAGGTTGCCAACAAATATCGGTGGGCCTTTGTGAACATCAACATCAGGCCCTTCTATGCAGAGGGATCAAAGACGATCGGTTTTGAGATAGCAGAGCAGCTTGGATGGAAGTCGCCTGACAACATTGTTGTGCCCTGCGCAAGCGGCTCGCTTCTGACCAAAGTATGGAAAGCGCTCAAGGAGTTCAAGGAAATTGGTATTTTGAAGGAAGTAAATACAAAGATCTTCGGTTCTCAGGCAACAGGCTGCAGCCCTATTTCTGCTGCGGTCAAGGCTGGTACTGATATTATCCGGCCTGTAAAGCCGAACACGATAGCAAAATCCCTTGCTATTGGAAATCCTGCGGACGGTTTTTACGCATCACAGGTGATCAGGGAAACAGGCGGTTATGCTGAGGATGTTTCTGACCAGGAGATCATCGATGCCATTAAGCTTCTCGCAAAAACAGAAGGTATCTTTGCTGAGACAGCAGGAGGCGTGACCCTGGCTTCGACCCGGAAACTGGTCGCAAGCGGAAAGATAAAGCGCGACGAGATGACAGTCATCTGCATTACCGGCAATGGGCTCAAGACTCAGGAGGCATTGCAGGGACAGACCACCTTGCCGCATTTCATAAAGCCGAGCCTCGCCTCTTTCGAGGAAGTGCTCGAGAAAATAAAGAACGCTTAAACACAAGGAGGAACGATATATGGCAGTGAAAGTCAGAATACCTACACCGCTTCAGAAACTGACACAGGGAAAGGAAGAGGTCGATGGAAACGCAGGAACAGTCATAGCGCTGGTGAACGAACTTGACAAGAATTACCCGGGTCTGGCCGAGAGAGTTTCAGAGAACAACAAGATCCGCAGGTTCGTCAATATCTATGTCAACGACGAGGACATACGTTTTCTGAATGCTGAGGAAACGCTGGTCAAGGACGGGGATGAGGTATCCATTGTCCCTGCTATCGCAGGCGGGGCCTGTTAGGAGTATATGATGAAAACACGCGTGAAGCTGACCTTTCCCCAGAATCTCATCAAGGAACCGGTGATCTTCTCTATGGCAAAGCAGTTCAACGTGATGCCGAACATAAGGAGAGCCAGGATCACGGAGACAGTCGGAGAGATGGTGCTTGAACTTGAAGGAAAAGATGATGATCTCGATAAGGGCATAGCATTTCTGAAGGACAAGGGCATTGAAGTCGAGATGATAGAAGGCGACGTCATCGAATAATTCATGAAATACGTTGTGATTGTTGGAGATGGCATGGCTGACAGGCCTGTGGAGGAACTCAACGGCAGAACGCCGCTCCAGAAGGCCTATACACCCAATATGGACAAGCTTGCCGCAATAAGCATTTTGGGAAAGGTTAGAACTGTGCCGGAAGGTATGCACCCGGGCTCTGATGTCGCCAATCTGAGCATCCTTGGATACGACCCTGCCATATATTTTTCCGGCAGAGCCCCGCTTGAAGCTGCAAGCATCGGTGTTGAACTGGGGAAAAACGACGTTGCCTTCAGGTGCAATCTTGTTACACTCAAATTCAACAGGGACAGGACCAGGGCAGCGATGGAAGATTACAGCAGCGGCCATATATCCTCTAATGAAGCAACAGAATTGATCAGCGAGGTCGGCAGGCAGCTCGGCACTGAAACCATCTCTTTTTATCCCGGAGTCAGTTACCGGCATCTGATGGTATGGGCTGAGGGATCGACTGATATCGAATGTGTTCCGCCGCATGACATACTCGGCAAAGAGGTCATCGATTATCTTCCTGTCGGCAAGGGCGAAGAGGTGATCAGGAAGATCATGATGGATTCAGTTGATATTCTTGAGAGCCATCCTGTCAACAGGAACAGGATTAGGGACGGCAAGAACCCCGGAAACAGTGTCTGGCTCTGGGGGCAGGGCAGGCGGCCGCAGATGCCGACCTTTCATGAAAAATACGGTATCAGCGGAGCCCTTGTCTCTGCTGTTGATCTGACAAAAGGGCTCGGTATTTACGCTGGATTCGAGATTCTGAAAGTTCCGGGGATTACCGGATGGATTGATACAAACTATAAAGGAAAGGCCGATGCCACGCTTGAGGCCTTGAAAAAAGTAGACTTTATGTATCTCCATGTCGAGGCTCCTGACGAGGCTGGCCACTCAGGCAGCTGCAAGGATAAGATTCAGGCCATCGAGGACTTTGATAAATTTATCGTAGGCGGTGTCCTGGAAGGAATGAAGGCCTTTTCTGAATACCGGATTATTGTGCTTCCAGACCACGCAACTCCTGTAGAGCTCAGGACTCATTCAGCAGAGCCTGTTCCGTTCATGCTCTATGACAGCCGGGCGCCGAAGTCTAATGCGGTGTCTGCATACGATGAGACGATCACGGAGAGGGATGATATTATGGTTTTTGAAGAAGGATATAAACTGATGGATTATTTCATCAGGGGATGAAGATACATCTGATATGACCGGGGCAGGTCCCTTGTCAACAGGCCGCCCCCCCCACCGCCACTCAATAAAAAGCTACTTAAAAACCACAATTTTTCATTGACAATTCAGTCGCGGAATCATACTATTTCATAGCGTACACTGGGAGGGGCCCGGGGGATGAAAGAGTATAATCCAGATTCAACAACAAGCCGGAGACAGGTTCCTTTCGCATGCGCCTGCCGCACATATCCTTTTCGTTCGTCTCGTTGTCACGCTGACAATTCTTCTCAAAAATTCAAACAGCTTCGGATTCAAGGGGGAATTATGAATAAGATAATCATCTTCGCAAAAGGCATTGCTTTGTTATTAATATGTTTTTCGTTCACTTCCTGCCAGGCATCCGAAAAGAACAAATGGACTCCGCCGAAGTTTGTGAAGGAGTGGGAGATTAAGGAGATCAAGCCCGGTCTGCCTCATCACATCATCTCCATGACTGCGAATAAGAATGGGGTGTTTGTGCTGGTGAAGGCTGAGGAACGGAAGGAATCGGCACCCAAAAAGCTAAACGAAATGACAGAGGAGGATATTAGACAAGAAAAATTCCTTTTTGGAAGGATATTGACCGATGAGGAGAGAAAATCAAGAAAAGTAGCACGCACCATAACAAATAATTACTATTGTATCCAGCATTATGGGTTCGAAGGAAGGTTTATTAAACAATGGCCTGAAGGCAATAAATTGAATTATTCCGATGGCATCATAAAAAAAACAGACCTAAACAATTACCTTGAAAAACCTCTATTGATTGTATCAGATGAGTTGGGGAATATTTATCTGTCCGATTACGCAGGCAATAAAGCAGTGAAATTTGATTCAGGAGGGAACGTATTAAATCTCTGGCAAATAGAACGAGCAAATGCCTTGACTCATGAGTTTCTCTCCACGCATAAAGGAATATCAATTTCTAATGATAAGATATATTTGGTATCCGAGGGAGATGTTACAGGGTCTGTGCCCAATGTCGCCGAATACGATCTGAATGGCAAATTAATCAGAGAAAAGACAGTCAAACCGCCGAAAGTTCCTGCTCAAATGCCAATAACTGGCAAAAAGATACCGCTGCTCAAGTCAGAGGGAAATGTTCGGGATATGGCGGCCGATAAAGAGGGCAATCTTTATCTCTTTGCAGGGGACACAACAATTTTGAAGCTTGATAACCAGTGGAATGAAAAAGGCTATTTCAAGACAGTGTTGGAAGAGGGATTTGAGAAGCCGAAGCCGGTTTATGATCCCGATAGACAAAGAACGATAAATTATGAGGACATAATCCTCAAGGGGACAGGCGTAAGTTTTCGCGGCTTTAGTAGCGACAAGGTTTCATGGATCGAAAATGGTCCGGGGTTATATTATGGGAACAAGATACATCTAAGTCCTGACAACGAGATTCTTGTTTCATTTATCGGCAATAAGCCATTCGGTGTAATTGATGCAATGATAATCAATAGAACCGGCAAAAAGCTTGGATACTGGAAACAAGATAAAAAAAGTTATTCAGCATGGTTTGATAAATTAACGGATTTGGAGAAGTTAGAGACTGCTGATGTTGAGCTGGATATTGCATTCCAGGGCAATAATGTATTTATAGGAAGAACGCTGAAAGAGGGAACGAATGAGAGGAAGTACCATACTGTAATTCAGAAATTCACAAAATAGGGGGGATAATAATGAGAACAAGAGAGATTGGCTGGTTAGTCGCTATTTTCATGTTAGTAATGCCTGTTACTGTCGGCGCATGGAGTGCGGGTTGGAAAGGAATTTTAAACCATCATGGTGAACTCGCTGTAAGAGCAGAGCAGTGTAGGCCCCTTCCTAAACCACCTCAAAAGAAATGCGAAAAGCCTGTTGATACTGATTTATACAAAGCATTGAAATTAGGCTCGGCTGAGCCGGATAGAACTGACGGCCTTAGCAGTCCGAAACATTCATTTAATCCACAGTATACCAGTAGTTGGGATACTGAAATAAGAGGGAAATTGAGTTTATCGGCAACTGCAAATATCGGTCCAGGAGACGCGATCTACATTGCGATTCCCGATGAAATATATAATGAAAAAACTGGAGCCAAAGTGCTTCTTCATGGTTTAACCTGCGACTCTACGAATAAAGACTACGAAAATGTTTGGCGAAAGATGGGCCGACTCTCTCACTACCCTGCGGATTTAGCAAGCCCATTGCATGCCTATAGTGTCGGTGTTGCTGGAGATTACCATGAAGGAGATATGAATTCAGATTTCGATTGGTATAGGGGCCTATGGGATTTGCCTGGCGGGCGTGCAATGCATGGAATACTTGAAGTTGCCATGGGTAATGCCGTCAATTTTAATACTCTTGGATGCAATGTAAAATCGCCTGTTGAAGTTGCCCAGAAGTCCAGATCGAAAATGACGGCATATAGCTCAATAACGCCTTTCAGCAATAAAACGGGCTATGAAGGATTGATCACTGATTTTATGTGGTCATTACCTAATTCTTTTTTCTTCCAGAATATCGGTCAGGAGCAGGCGCAGGATGCCTTAGGCGGTATTAGCAGCACCTGGAAAGAAGCCCTTAGTGATTTCACTCCTCCCTCAGGCTGCGACAAGGAGCCTCCGCTGGCTAAATGCCATATTTCGGATTGTGAAGGCACTTCATCTACAG
>CAMTUV010000020.1:0-8107 GCA_947085015.1 uncultured Nitrospirota bacterium | reverse complement strand
AACTGCTCCTATATCGAAAACAGGCAGAACATCTTTCTGCTTGGTCCTGTGGGAGTAGGCAAAAGCCATATAGCCCAGGCCCTGGGGCATGTGGCCTGCAGAATGGGATACGATGTGCTTTACAGCAAGGCCTCAGAGATGAGAGATGGACCCCGCTGTCTGTACGCCTATCGCCTTTGATACCTCTGCTTGAATCGCCTTTGACCGTCTTTTTGCCTCACCCATTTGGTGATAACCTCCCTTGTCCTTTTCTCCTATGCTTTCAGGATGTTATACCAAATTTGCCCTTTCAATCGCTGTTTTTAGGATAACTTTTTAGTAAAGACGAACTGTGCTTTTCCGAAAAAAATAGGCGACTAAAATGTCGACATCAATTCCGCGGATAATGTCATCTATCGCTTTTTCTTTTTTGTTGATGATGTCCTTGAAGATGTCGGAAACAAGTTCATGTGTTCTGCAAATATCCTCAGGTGCCGCGCCGTCTTCCGGGAGCAATTTAACAATTGACTGGTAATTGTCGTGAACGAAATTCAATGCCCCTATCGTGGTTTCAGCAGCGTGACCGCATCAATATGCCCGTAATGGGAGACATTATGCAATGGGGTTAGATGATATTCTTCGTCGCTGTAATTTACATCAGCACCGTACTCGATAAAGCCTTTCACGATTTTAGGATCGCCTTTGCCCTGGTTGAGATACAAGAGAAGGGCCTCAGACGGAGAGGCTTCTGTTGGTTTCACATCTTCGGCTTTTTCGCAGAGTTTCTGACATTCTTCCATATTGTTGAAAACAGAGCCATAACAGCCCCAAGCTTCTTTGCATTTTCCTGTCGCAGCGTCGAAATAGAAGACGTGGAAATTCGCCTTGCAGGTACCTTGTTGTGGTACGATTGAGCATCTGTCCGAAGGTTCAGGCTGTATAGAGACGGCAGAATTTTCTCCGGCACCGGCAAGCCCGGCAGTCAAAAAAGTAATAATCGATATCATAATGTACAGACAAACTGTTTGTATCCTCTGCTGCCCTTTCGTGATAGTCACTTAAATTACCAATTCTCCTTCATTATCCCATCCCGTTTCCGGTCGTATTCCTCTTTGCTGATCAGCCCGTCTTTTTTCAGGCTTTCGACCTTTCGCAGTCTGGTATCAAAGTCAGCATCTGCTGTCTTTTTCTCGCCTTCTGCTTCTGTTTCTATATCAAACATGGACAGCCCTTTTGCACGTTTAAGATTCAGGAAGTGATAGACCAGCATAAACAGCACAGTTCCTACCCATCCGACCATGAAAAGAGGGAATATTATCTTCATAACAAGCGGGGCATCATTTTCTGAAAGCACGTTTACGACAAGAATGGTGAAGCCTATGCCGAAAAGAAGCATGAATATCAGCATAACAACTGCCCCTGCTGAGAGAGGCTTGCTTGGTTTAACTTTCATTTTATTCATCTTTTTATCCTTTCAACTTACGTTATTCAAGCTTTTTGCGTGCAGATCTTTTGTTTTGGTCCGAATATAAAATAGACAATCACACCAAAGGGAATAAGAAAAATAACAAGAAGCCACATCAAAACGTACCGATGCTTTATGAATTTGCTTCTCATGATATCAACCAGCGCCACGATCCATAAGATAAGGTAGATAACGATACCGAGTTCAGCAATCCCTAAGCCTGACATCTTGGCCACCTGCTGACATTCATAAAAAACGTCGTTATTTTTTTAGCGGCTAACGCCGGCATCGTGGCAACAAACAGGGCTGCAACATGGCTGATAACAAGAGCATTTTTCCCAAAAGTGGTATAGGCTAACTCACGCATATATCTCATATTCTCCTTAGATATCTCGAAGTATCTTCAAGAACCATTTCGACTCCCTTCTGTTTTTTGAAGACCTTCATATGATATTGCCCGGAGGCCTTAAAAGGTCCGGACAATCTTAGAATGATCTCAGCAAGACCAAATGGGATAATCAGCATATTATCACGCTCGTACGGTTTATCAAACCCAATGTTATAAAGCCAGTCCGCGGAATGGCCAAGGAAGACGCAAGCAACCGCATAATTTTCAAAATCCACCTCAGGCGCAGGTTTATCAAAGGCACGCTTCCAGAGTTCGTCCCATTCTACTTTCTTCACGACTACTTTAACGAACTTTTCTTTTTGATCTGACAAATAGCCTTCCCACTCCATGCCTTCGTAATCCTTAGTTGTATTCATAACAGGCTTTGCGGTCAAAGGAGTGATCTTCGGAGATTCCATTGATAAGGCCATGCAATTACCAGCCGGCAAAAAAAGGCTGACCAAAAATATGAGATTTATCAAACGCGCTTCTGCTTGCATTTATTTATCTTTGCCCACTGCTTCTTCGCATAGCTCCTTGCAATCTTCCCCACTATCAAACGGCACAACACCATCACAGCCTCCCCAGCCAAAGTTCTTGCATTTCTTGCTTTCTGAATCAAAATAGTATTTCCGATATAAGGCCTTGCATGGGCCACTCTCAGGCTTCAGGCTGCATCTTGCTTTCATATCTTTGATAACCTCATCCTTCTGACTATCTTCGCTCACCTTTGCATCAGTTGCATATATCCTGCCCATGTCAGCTCCGGCACTCTGGAGCCGCACAGGCTGAACGATCAGCGCTGCGAATATGATCAGCGCAATGCTGAATGCTTTTACCTTATCTTTCACTTTCGCCTCCTAAGAAAATATTATCACCTTTTCTGCTCATTATCTCCTGCGCTTGTGTCTGTGCTCCTCGTTATGTATTCACTTGTTTGATCTTCTGCTTTCTGCCTCTGTAACCATTTTTACTGTTTCCTCTCTAAATTCTTTCGTGTGCTTTCCTTGCGGAATCTTTTCATTTTGACACCTCCGTCTTTATACTTTGCTGAACTTTGGTGTCCACTTTTTCCGTCTTCCCTTACATCAGTTTACCCGTAGAGTGTTTGTTTGTAGCAACAAACAAATAGTAAATACCCGGTGCTCTGTCACGAGGAGCGTTTCAAGGATTTGATAGGGCCTTCAACTCACCAGCGTTTGGGGCGGCAGGAACAAGTTCCAGATATCTACGAAGATCGGCCTGTGCGTTCTGTTTCATTCCGCCCAGTTTATGTTCCAAAAGACCACAGTACAGATAGACCTCCGGCAGCAAGTTTTTTTGTTCCCCTGCTTCGGATAAACGGCGCGCTGTGTTACAGTCCTTCAGCGCCTCTCCTAATTCATCCCGGTCGCCGGCCAGGGTCGCAACTTCCCGGGCCTTTTCCAGATAGCGCCGGGCGGCCAGGCGCCTTAACTCCGCGTTCTCACTCTTGGCGGCCTTTTCAAGGGCGTAGTCGTTGTCGCTGATGTTCCTGTATATCTCATCGCTGCCGAAAAATGACGAAACAGAACCCTCCGCCACAACCCACCCCTCTTGCGCACCCAATACTACCCCTTTCTCCCGCAACATATCAATGATGCGAATCCGTCTCATAATGTCGGCGCCTCTATTTTCTTTCTCATCTTCGACATAACCCAGGAGGGCCAAAAATAGCGCACTCCTCTTTCCATTGCGGTCTTCACTCACGCCGACAGTCGACGCCCCCCTGTCGAGAAGTTGTCTGACACATTCCGGATGGGCATATTTGACGGCATACCCCAGGGGAGTTGTGCGTGAATCGTCAAGGGTATCCACCTTCGCACCACGCTTCATAAGCAAGGAAAACAACCGGTCAGTACAAAAAACATCCCGATACGCGGCCCGTGCAAGAACGGGAGTCTTTGTCGTGGGATCCACGGCATGTACCGAAGCTCCCTGCTCGATGAGATAGTACAGTTGAGGCTCTGTAATGGCCATGCTATGTGTAAGCGGCAGATGCCTTTCGCCGAATGTGGCGTCCACCTTTGCCCCATTGCTGATGAGGAGGTCAGCTTTCTTGAGCCAGTCCGATGCCCTGTGTATGGCTATGGCAAGGGCGGGGGAATTCTCTTTATCCACGGCATTGGGGTTTGCCCCTGCCTTCAGCAGCAGTTCAACGAGGCGGGCTGTGCCGTACTGGACGGCCTGGTGCAGGAGGGGAACACCTTCGTCATCTTTCTTATTAGGATTGTACCCCTGCGCGAGGAGACGTTTCATTGTCTCTGGGTCGTCATAGGCAAGGGCCTCGAAGGGAGTGGCCGTGCCATTGAGCGCAAAGAAATACTCGCCTGCAGGTATTCCATCGATTTGTACGGTTACGCGATACTTGCCCGGATACCTGAGGCCCAGGGCATCGGATCCGAATCTCCACTTTCCCTTTCTGTAGCCGCCCCGGCCTGCTTCTCCACCGATATCGGCGAAAATAGAGCCTGATTGAGACGCAAACGTATAGGTCTTGATCGCGAGCAGACCTCCTGTGGGCTCATACCATGAAACAACCGCTGCGTGTTGCTGCTTTTCCGTTGAGGCAGATAACGTGTGATAATCAATCTGGCTGACCATGGAGCGCATTGCCGTGCGGTCGAAAATATCGGTATATTGCTTGTTCGTATAGGGAGGAGGGCCGGATTCAAAGAAACGGACAGCGGTGATGGTTACGGGACTTTTCTTCTTCGAGGAAGCAGGCTGCACATTAAGGTTGAAGCGTCTGAGGTCTTCGAGACGTTCCAGAGCAAAAAGCGCGAATGATTTAGGCAGGAAAACGTAGAGAATGCCCTTTCGCATGGTGATCTGGTGGTTCGGAGACCGCATGATCTCAATGACGCCATGGGGACCGGAGAAGATTAGATCCATGCCGGTGCTGATGAAAAGCCCCGCCCCTGGATTGTAAGCGAGTCCTTTTACACCCGTTGACGGATGTATGTAGACAGGAGAAATAGCCTTGGTGGCGTTCTCTATCCTTACGACCCGTCGCCCGAAGGCCACGAAAAGGTATTTGTCATCTCCCGCGACTGCACCGATCGCTTCACGAGAGGAGAACAGTTTCTCGAGTTCCTTGAGACCTGCGCCCTTTTCGGGCTGAATCACATACAACTCATATTCCCCGGACTTCTCATTCAGTCCGGCGCAATAGACTGTATTATCGAAGTTGCCGAAAGCATCGCACCCACGAACCGGCACAGAGGTAACAGGCTGGAGTCCCACGATCGGGATACCCTTTTCGGTCTGCAGCGCTCCCTTTGGCTTGGCGAGCACGTTGATGTCATTGCCGTTTGCGAAGAGGAGTACGCCGTTGTCAAGGTAGGCAAAATCTGAAAAACCCGCGTCAACCTTGACGATGTATTCCTTGTCGGGATACATGAGATACTTTTCTGCCTCGCCATACCCGATCAGCGGCGTTCCCCTGTTGTTGATGTCGAAACGGGCATTCGGTTTGACCTTGGACACGGGGGGAATCACCCACCTGACATTGACATCGGCACCCAGGGGGAACGCGAAGGACGTGTCAGGAAGATAGTCAAGGTCTCCATCTTCCGGGTTCGGGGCGGCAAAGCATTTCGCGGTTGCAATTACCGTCAGAACTGCCGCGACCAGAGCCAATGCTATTGTTCGCCGAAACTTGTCCATACCTTCACCGCCTTCTGCTGCCCCGTCATATTTTCGTCGACATCTTTCAATATCTTTTCCTTATCGATGTTCAATCCAAAACCTTTGTTCACGGTGTCCATGAAGTTGTTGAACGCCCGATACACCACATTCGAATACACCTTTCCTCCTTCCTTAGCCATCTCTGCGCGGGAAGACATGGGCTTGGGAAGTTTTGAGATGATAAGGTCCACTGTCTCCGCACCTGCCTCGGGAGCGCCTTCTCGTGCCCTTACCGCCACCCGTAAATAGCCCACCAGGTTCTCGAATCTCTCGGCAGCTTCACGCCCCATGGTCTTCTTGATCAGCTTCCCGGTTTTGGTATCTATGATTTCCTCGGTTTTGTCCGCACTATGCTCGGCGAGCATGTTCGTGATAATGGTGTCCCGTTCCGATAATGTCTTGGGGCCTGCGCGACCCTCCTCCGACCGGTCGGATCTTAGTGCTTCGTCTGCAGATACGACCCGTTGTGAGGCCACCGGAAGTTCCAAGCGCAACCTGTCCCGCTCCACCACCGTAAGCGGCTCGCTGACCGCTTTTGACCAGAGGGCATTACGCTGTTGCAGGGCCGCGTAGAAGGTCTGCGCTTCGGCGTCGTTGAGGCCGCCCTTCGTGTTCCGCTTTTCATAAAGGCGGGTTACCTTTTCCTCACATCTGCGCAGTTCACGCCATTCAGCCTCGGACAGCCCCGCAGGCTTCTTTGGTGGCGGAATCACCTGCTTTATCCCCTCGCCCGGCTTGGAGGTCTGTTGAGGCGCGAGCGACATCATGAGAGAAATCATCTTCTGGTTTTGTTTCCGAAACTCCGCCTGCTTCCGTTGCTCTTCCTCTCTACGTTTTTGCGCGTTTCGCTCCTGCTCTATCTTTGCCACCTCTGCTTCGGCGTTCTTGACGTTCTGGCTGATGACCTTGTCATCGGGGTTGTTGTCATGGGCCAGTCGGAACAGGCGCAGGGCTTCAGCATAGTTACCTCGGTTGTATTCGTTCACGCCCTGCTGGTTCTGCTTGTAACCCTCAGCACGCCGCTCTGCAGCCTTAGCCTCTGCTCTTTCCTGCCAGCTGTTTATCAGATTAAAGAGGCCGCCGCCACTGCTGCTGTTTCCGCTGCCTCCTGAACCGGTATTGTCGCATCCGCTTACGCACTGCGGATCTCCTACCGGTGGGATATACCCCGAACCGCCACCCGAAATCCCCCGCAGTTGATCGTAAGCTCCGGCCTGTGCCGGACCTGCGAATAGAAGACCTGAAATGCAAACACTAAAAAAATAGAAGTGCTTTCTTTCTTATTTCTTTCATATTTTCCCACTCTTGTATGTAATCAATATCTCGATTATATCTGCATAACCCCTCTGCTCTGCCAAATCAAGAGGCGTGTTCCCTCTTCTGTCTCTTGCATTCAGATCAGCGCCTTTTTCAATAAGCATTTTTACGATATCAACAAATCCGAATGCAACAGCAACATGGAGAGGACTGCCTCCATGCGAATTGATCGTATTGATGTCCGCACCATTATTAACGAGCACATTTATAATTTCCGTGTTGCCCTCATCCAATGCCACATGAAGGGGGCTATTCCCTTGGCTGTCTTTAACATTCACATCAGCGCCTTTTTCAATGAGCATTTTGAGAATTTCTACATTCCCTTTCCTTGAGGCAGCTCTAAGCGGAGTGTACCCGAATTTGTTCTTTGCGTTTACATCAGAGCCTCTTTCTATAAGGATCCTTGTGATCGCAAGATGATGTTGGTGAACTGCAGCATACAGAGGAATATTTCCCTCTATATTCTTTGCATTCACGTCTGAGCCATGTTCTAACAGCAGCGTGACCGCATCAATATGCCCGTAATGGGAGGCATTATGCAATGGGGTTAGATGATATTCTTCGTCGCTGTAATTTACATCAGCACCGTACTCGATAAAGCCTTTCACGATTTTAGGATCGCCATTGCCCTGGTTAATATAGAGGAGAAGGGCCTCAGAAGGAGAGGCTTCTGTTGGTTTTACATCTTCGGCTTTTTCACAGAGTTGCTGACATTCTTCCATATTGTTGAAAACAGAACCATAACAGCCCCAAGCTTCTTTGCATTTTCCTGCCGCAGCGTCGAAATAGAAGACGTGGAATAATCCCTTGCAGTTATCCTCCTTTGGTATGACTGTGCATTTATCCTTATCCCCGCTCAGCACAGGCAGTTGATCATTCTGATTAGCAGAAACAAGTCCTGCAGTGATAAAACTCAGGAATGAAACCATGATGCAGGTAGAAATTGCCTTAATCATACGCTCTCCTTTTTGGATAAAGTTTGCCTTAATTCTCAATTTGATTTTGATGGGTCGCTAAATCTTCCCAAAATAAAATCGTGCTTTCTTCTTTCCTGACTTATAAATATGAACAGATGGTCTGCCCTGAGTTTTCAGCCATAATAAAGAAACTTATGAAAACATCAGCATAATGCCTGCCAGTACAAGAACCAGGCCTCCAATTTTCATCAACAGCGATAGAAATAATATTATTCCCCGCCTGGAAATGAATGTCGCAGGCAAAAATGTCGGTTCTGCCTGCCGCTCTTCTTT
>CAMTUV010000019.1:0-40388 GCA_947085015.1 uncultured Nitrospirota bacterium | reverse complement strand
TCAATACATTCTGAATCTGGTAATTCCTTCTGATTTCATTTTCAGACTTTTTTATTTCAGTTATATCCTGAACAGTGCCTGACATCCTGACTGGTTTGCCTGATTCATCAAAAGTCACTTCTGCCTGTTCGTGGACAATTCTTTCAGTGCCGTCAGGCAGAACAATGCGGTGGTCAATGCTGTAAGGCTTCCCTTCATACAGCGCCTCATTGACTGATTTTTGAACAAATTCCCTGTCAGCAGGATGAACAGCATTCAAAAATGCCTCGTTTGTTGCACCGAACTCCTGTGGTTCGAGGCCAAATATCCGATAAATCTCATCAGACCACCATAGCGTGTTTTTAACAATATCCCAATCCCAGCTGCCGAGATGAGCGATTCGCTGGGCCTCATAAAGATTTCTGAGCAATCTTGTTTTTTCATCAAAAACTATTCCCAGGGTCTGCGCCATCTGATTGCAGTGCCGGGAGAGGATTCCTATCTCATCCCTGCTTTTTACATCAACCCTGACATCAAAATTTCCTCTTTCAATTTCCTGCGCAGCATCTTTGAGCCTCCATAAAGGCCTGACAATGCTCTGCCTTATATAAAACACAATAAAAACCGCTCCAACAAATAAAAATCCAAAGGCATAATACCTGAAAATGTCAAAATCCTTTATCTTCTTCTCATGATAGTTTTCAAGGGATTTTACAAAGGCTTCAATCTTTGGCAGATTATTACGGAGGGCTGAATGGCACATGCCGCATGCCTCATTTTTTCTCTCAGGAGGAAGCCGCTTTATATTTATAAGGGCGGGTTTCTGTGTATTCTCCCATAACTCTATCAATGTATTCAGTTGAGCGATTGATTCCTTACTATGCTCTGGTATAGGTTTCAATCCAAGTCTTTCGCTTCCATCTCTTATGCCATAAAGAGCCTCTTCGTATTCAGATATTCTATTCTGAGCATTTTTTATGAACATCTCTTTCTCAGGAGACTGAGGGGAGGCAAGATAAGACTTGACCTGATATGATATGGCGAGGGTCAACATCCTCTCTCTGCCTGCCAGATTGATCCTCTCTGCTTCACCCTGCATATGGTGTGTAAAGATATAACCTGCAGTAATATAAGCGGCAATAAAGGCAAGTAATATACTGCCGATGAAGATGAATTTTGCTGTAAGGGAACGGAATCTAAACATTAGCTGCTCCCATGTCTAAGGCCACTTTCTGGCATCCGGTAGCCTTATGCGGTATACAACTATAAATGGCGCACCTGACACCACAAGTTCACTTGCTCTCGGCACACGACCTGATCTGCCAATGTTTGGATGTTCCAGCAGATATTCTGCCGCCTCCTGGACCCTTTCAGACATTCGCCTTGCTGCCTGTGGATTTTTAGAAGCAATAAAATCACCTGCATCTTTAAGGTCTTGAAGGCAAGGACCTGTCCACTCAAGATGCATGCTGTCCCCATCGTTTCAGTTCAATAAGGGCTTTCTCATGGCTGACAACATCACCTGCTTCTGCTGCTCTGATGCCTTCATTTATCGCCTCAATGTGCCATTCCTGAACTGTCAGGAACTCATCAATTGCCTGATCTGCCAAAGAGGACTTTGACTGTTTAGTGACCTTTGCCACATTATCCAGTCTCTCAGACAAATCCTTTTTTATTGTCAGAGTGATTCCCATAATTTATCTCTCCTTTCTGAAGTCTTTTCTTTGATTTAATTAACCTTATTTTATCATAAAATCCCGGCCCGCAAGATTAATCCTTTTTGCCTCACCTTCCATGTGATGAGTAAAGATATAGGTTGCAGCGATATTTACAGTGATAAACACAAGTTATGATAATGTCCATGAAGATGAATTTAGCTGTGAGTGAACGGAATCTAAACATTAGCCGCCTCCACACGATTTCTGCCTTTTTCCTTTGCGGCACATAAAGCCTTGTCCGACTGTTGCAGCGCTTGCTCATAGGTATCTGTCACATTGCCGCTTGTCGCAGCCACACCAAGGCCTATCGTGACAATTTTGAACATGCCCTTCTATTTATCCTCTTTGAAGTATTCCGGATAGTGTTTCTTTGCGCACTCAGGGCATAGTCCATGACTGAACAAAGCATCCGAATGTTCGGTTATGTAAGCTTCTATCTGCTTCCAGTAGCCTTTGTCGTCCCTTATTTTCTTGCAGTAAGAGCAGATAGGCAGCATCCCGCTCAAGAGTTTGACTTTGGCGAGGGCGTCTTGAAGCTCAACAATAAGTTTTCCCCTCTCCTCCTCAAATTTCTTGCGTTCGGTGATATCCAGCACATACTCGATCATCTGAATAACTTTCCCGGTGTCATCCACTATGGGATAGCCGTGAATTTCCATGAACATAAGATTGCCGTCTTTATCATAATGGGTGTGTTCCACTGTTACAGGCTTTTTTGCTTCTTTCACCATTTCAAGCGGACAAAGGCACCCGGTGCTGCTGCACGGTTTATCCTGTCTGTGGGTTAATGCATAACAGGTCTTTTCCCCCGACAAAAGGTCAAACCCTGAAGCGGAATTCGCCATGATAACGAAATAATCATTGACATCTATAACATAAAAAGGATGGCCAAGGGATTCTATTGTTTTTTGCAGGAATTCCCTCTGTTGGCGAATTGTCTTCTCAGCCCGCTTTCGTTCAGTGATGTCCAATAAAGTTCCTATGACTGCAGACCGCCCATGATATACTGTTTCGGAGCCATAAACATCTACATAGATAATTTCTCCGTTCTTTTTTATCCCCCTGAATTCATGGCGAATGGATTTTGTCTCTCCTGACAGCCTCTTTCTTATATTTTCCCTGACGACCGGCCAATCTTCCGGCAGAACCAGATCAACCGGCCCCTTTTTGTCTATTAACTCATCAACCGTATAACCGAATATCTCAGCCAGCATCGGATTTGCATACTTAAATATCTCATCCTGTATCAGGTAAATACCGACCAGTGATTTCTCTGCCAGGTCTCTGAATTTGTTCTCTGATTCCTGCAAGGCCTTCAACATTTGCCTGCGCGCGGTTATGTCTCTCACAATGCCTGTCGCACACCATGTGCCTTTCAATTTTACTGCTGAAAGAGAAAGCTCTACAGGAAATTCTGTCCCGTCTTTCCTTGCAGCCGACAGCTCAAGCGTTTTCCCGATCAACGGCCCCTGCCCCGTTTTCCTGAAACTGTCAAAACCCTTCATGCACGCCTCGCGGACTTCCTCAGGGGCGAGCAATGAGTGTATATACTTGCCGAGCGCCTCCTGAGCCGAATAACCGAATATCTTTTCAGCAGTCTTGTTCCATGATGAAATAATCCCGCCGTTATCCACAATAATAACAGCGTCTTGCGCAGTATCAGTAACAACACGCAGCTTATCTTCGCTTTCATTGAGCTTTGTAAAAAGGGACAATAGGCACATTACAACCATAAAAGAAACCAGAAACGCCGTAATAGCGCCGGTGATCATGTAATCATTCATAACCCTTCCATGGAATGCGATGCTCATTAGAGAGACGATTATTGCGGTAAATATTTCCGAGGCAAGAACAGACATCCATAAAAGATGGCAGGATTTAATCCTCAGGAGTCTATGAATGATTTTGTTCAGCATCGGCTTATTTATAACCCTCCCCTGTGTTTATAAACAGACACTACTGAGAAGCTGAAATCAATGGCAGATAGATCCGGAAGGTCGTTCCCTTCCCTGCCTGGCTGTCGGCCACGATATGTCCGTGGTGCTGTCTGACAATGGTATAGACTGTTGCAAGGCCGAGGCCTGTCCCCTTTGCTCCTTTAGTCGTAAAAAAAGGCTCGAATATCCGAAGCCGTGTCTTTTCATCCATCCCTGCACCTGTGTCGCTGACACGAATAAGAAGATATTTGGCGCAGGCATCCAGGGGCATACCATCTGACAGTAAAGTTTCAGGCTCTGCAAGCCCGACCTTTATCGAGAGCGTTCCGCCAGTCGGCATTGCGTCCCGGGCATTTGCGGCAAGGTTCATTAGCACCTGTTCAAGCTGATTTTGATTGCCTTCGATGATGAAGCTGTCTTCCTGGAGCTGCAGTTCGAGCCTGATATCTCTGCCGATGATACGCCGGATCAGCCCCTCAAACTCGTTAATGAGTGCAGCCATGTTCAGCTGCCTCGGGTTTTCTACTGTCTTCCTGCTGAATGCAAGGATGGAGGCGATCAGTTTCGCGGCCTTTTCAGAGGCCTGTCTGATCTGTTCCGTCTGCCCCTTCATGGAAGACCCTTCTTCCATCACTTCATCGAGCATTTCAGCGTTGCCGGCAATAATAGTCAGAAAATTATTAAAGTCGTGGGCAATCCCGCCGGCAAACTGTCCAACAACCTCCATCTTCTGTGCCTGTATGAGCTGCGCTTCGAGGTTCTTCTGATATTCCTCAGCACGCTTACGCTCCGTAATATCCTTTACCACATGGACGGTCCCGACCACGCGCCCGCCCCTGCCAAATATGGGGGAGCTTGTTATCTCATACATGGCCTCGCATAACGAAAGATCGCCGATCTCACCCCGAACAGTCTGGTTCATCTCAATGCACCGGCGGTGCGGGCAATTGGCAGAGCAGTTGCCCGGTTCCTCATTGCAGGCAAAAGGATACTGATCGCAGATCAGCGAATAGCAGAACTTCCTGCCGATAAAAGACTGCCCCCAACGCTCCTCGACCCTCCTGTTTACGATAAGCACCCTATGTTCGCTGTCGAGGACAAAGACGAAGTCAGGTATCGAATCATAGGTTTTTTTCCATTTCTCGCTCATCTCCTCCAGCTCTGTCATGTACCGGGTTTTGCGGTAGTCCTGGTAGCCTATGAACATGAAGAGAACAGGGCAGAAGATGATCATCATAATATGGAAGAACATCTCGTATAGATACGGAGGCGAGAAGATATGCTCCATGAGGTAGCCGTTGTAGATCGTGTAGTCATAGATAAGATAGGAAAAACAGAACATCCAGCCTAAAAAGAAGAAGAAGACAGGGCGGACATAGTGTGCAACAGAATGGAAGAGGCGCGCGGCGTGGTGATCAGCCTGCCTCTTTTGTGCTTCCTTGTCTGTTGAGATAACAAAAGTCACCGGATTATATCCTTGCCACAAGGTCCCCCGATGCTGTCTTGATTATTCTCATGCTCAACCTGCCCTGATTTCAGGGTAACCGTTCCGCCACAGAGGGAAATATCATCTTTATCATACCATTAATGCTGTGGGATCGGATGATGTAGAGTGGAAATATGAGCAAAATCATATAATATGGTCAGTAGAAGAGATAACATTAGATCAAGGAAGGGATTATTATGGAAAAGCCTGAAAACAGCGGCAACCTGTCTCCGGACATCTCTGATGCCGATATCTATGAGGCAATGAAGGATATCCAGGGATACCTGGATATCACTGCTTCAGATTTGAAAGAGGTGTACCGCCATGCATTCCGTCATGCCATGGATCGCATAGCCTCTTCTGTGAAGGCAAAAGAGATCATGACAACAGTTGTCCATACGGTCAGAATGGATACGCCCCTGAGAGATGTGGCAGAACTGATGGCAGAAAATGGAATCTCCGGATTACCGGTCCTCGATGATACAGGCAGGGTGGCAGGGGTCATTTCTGAAAAAGACTTCCTGTCCCGCATGGGCGCGTCAGACAAAGCGCATGTCATGGGTATCATCGCTGCAAGTCTGGGAGGGAAAGGATGCCTGGCAATGCCGATCCGCAGCACCATGGCGTCAGACATCATGGCATCGCCTGCCATTACAGTGCATGAAGATACCTCAGCCTTTGAGATCATAGACCTCTTCAACAAAAAAAATATCAACCGGGTGCCGGTTGTTGACCGTTCAGACAAGCTTGCTGGCATTGTGTCGCGCGCCGATATCCTCCGCGCCCAACTGGTCAAGCAGAGATAGCGTGTTGAAGGCTTATTTTGCAAAGATGAAGGGCACGACCACGAGCCCTCCGCGTGTCAGTCTGTCGGAGATCGCCTGGTCATGGCTCGGAGCGTTCCTCGGCATTGGATTCATCTCATTTGCCAATTACCATATTTTTGAAAAAATAGACCTGCTGATGATCGTAGGCTCCTTTGGAGCCTCTGCCGTGCTGATCTACGGGGCAATCAAAAGTCCCCTTGCCCAGCCCCGCAATCTGATCGGCGGACATGTAATGTCCGCAATCGTCGGCGTTGCCTCATATCAGATGTTTCATGCTCATATATGGTTCGCCTCGGCAGCAGCAGTTGCAACGGCAATTGCGGTGATGCATGCCACAAAAACACTGCATCCTCCGGGCGGTGCCACCGCGCTCATTGCAGTCATAGGCGGAGAAAAGATCCACAATCTTGGATATATGTATGCCCTGTTCCCGGTCGGCGGAGGCGTTCTGATCATGCTCGTCATAGCCCTGCTGGTAAATAATATCCCGAAGAGTAGGCGATATCCGGAGTTTTGGCTTTAATCGATCAGCCCGGTTTCGTGGTCACACATGAAAGCAGCCAGAGAAATCAGCTTCTCCCTGCCTGTTGCAGAACCCAGACAGCTTCATTGCAGGATCTGCAGGTGAGGAGTTTTGCGGTAATCGCATCAAGTGGATGATCGGCCTTTTTAGCTGATTGATGCGCAAACAAAGAGATCAGTTTGCCACGGCCATCAGTTTCTCCCTCTGGCAGGCTGAATTCCCATATGGTCTTATAGGGGATAATACCAGCCAGGAGTTTTATCACCTTAATGCTGTGCACTGGTGTGTTTGCAACTGAGATGAGGATCCGTTCTCTGCTGTCAAACCGGATCTGGCTAAAACAATGCCGGTCAGTATTCTGATACGCAATGATCTTGCTCATAAATTATTTTATCAAAATCACCTGACATCTTCCAAGTAGACCATTACTGATTAGTGTCTGTGTATAAACTACTTGAATTACAAAAAAGGCTGTCATTCCCGTGCTTAAAGCACCTACTGTTGGCAAGCAAAGCGCGTCGGCTTGCACTCCCTTGTGGAGTGGAATCCTTCTGTGAAGCCATCGGTAAGCTTCCGGACAAGCCGGAATGACAAACCAAAAGTAGGCGCTTTATGCGCAAACGACAAAAATGCCGTATTTATGTACGGTCACTGATTACAAATAAGCTGCCTATTTCACAGTTCGCAGATACCGTCTTTCTGACATCTGTCCTCTTTTGTCTTCTGATCAAGCCGCATCTTCTTCCGCATGAGCGCCTCCTGGTTTCTCCGCTTCTCATCGTCGCTTTCAAAGACCAGTTGAGACACTGCCTTGGGTTTACCGTTTTCGTCGAGAGCCACAAAAGTCAGATAAGCTGACGAGGTATGTCTGACCTCGCCTGTAACATAATTCTCAGCCTCCACCCGTACGCCGATCTCCATGGATGTCCTGCCTGCCATGTTGATGCTCGCCTTCAGAAAAAGCAGATCTCCCACGTACACAGGGTGGTGGAAATCAAGCCTGTCAAGGGAGGCAGTAACCGTATTGCTCCTGGCATGCCTGCTCGCCACGACCGCTGCTGCCGTGTCTATGAGCTTCATGATCACGCCTCCATGCACATTGCCGGCAGGATTTGCGTCCTGCGGCAGCATAACCTGCGCCATGGTAACGCTTGTCTCTTTTACGGTCTTTCCGTTCATTGCACCTCCACCTTTATTAAGCCACAGTCCAGACATGTATGAAACCTGATCACATCGACCAGGCAAGTCCTGATCCTAAAGCAGGGAGCAGCGTGACTCGCTCTGCCTATACTTTTTCTCCAAAATTCTGAATGAACTGGCCGACCTGGACACCGAGATACACGCATTTGATGCCGTCCATGCATTCGTCAGCATCCTTTTTCTCAAGATGCGTGGTCAACTCATGCTGCCCCTTCTTGAACTTCAGTATATAGGCATTTTTCTCGCTGCTGAAATCGAGACTCGTTGATATTCCGTATTTCGCAATCTCCGGATACATCTCCATGATCTTGTCTTTGAGTCCCACATTCGTATATCCCATATTTCCTCCTAATTTCGTGTTCATCGCTCTGTCAGGAGCAGTGAAGGGTTAATTGTTCTATTCGCTCCAGCTTATTGCCTGTACAGGGCAGATGTCTATTGCCTCCTGACAGTTGCATGTTCCGCATTTGTCCTCTCCTATTACCCATGCCTTTTCATCTCTCAACTCAAATACCTCAGGACAGAGATCTACGCAGGACCCGCACCCTACGCATGTGTCATAATCAACAATCGGTTTTTTCATGTAAAAACCTCCTTAACTATGAGTATATCACCTTATCAAGAGAAGTCGGCTTGATAGCTGAATAAAGTCCGCATTACTGAGATAGAGGAGCTATGCCTTCCCAAAGGGACAGACAGGGTACCGGCAGACCTCACAATTCATGCAGAGCCCCCCGTGGCCAAGCTCTGCAAGCTCTTTTCTCCCTATCTTTTCTCCTGCAAGAATTCTTGGAATTACAAGGTCAAATACGGTAGTTTTATGATACATGCCACAGGCAGGAATACCTAAAATGGTAATCTGTGATGGGTGATAGGTGATAAAACTTCTCCCTTCTTTAACTCGTTACTCATTACTGATGACTTATCACTATCCTTAAGGTGCGCCACAAGGAACATTGCCCCCAGGCAATACTGCTGATCCACCGGCATAATCATATGCTTCCAATTTACCACAAAATAATGTTAGCGGACCGTAGATATTTAGGGCAGGCTGACCGGCACAGCAAGAAAATGACAGTTTAAAGCCGCTCGAAAGTCGTGCTGGAAAAACCACGGGGAGGAAATGGCTTATTCGTGATATACTGGGAAATAGGAGTCAAGCAATTGCAGCTTACATTGATCATCACCGCAACATGCAGTCCAATCGCTGGTTGTCCTTGTATTAACCGTTTCGTCGCTGCACAAGGAGTCTTTTCATGAATATCCTGCTGATCTATCCTGAATATCCTGATACGTTCTGGAGTTTTTCTTATGCACTTAAGTTCATCTCAAAGAAGGCTGCGTACCCACCTCTTGGTCTGCTGACTGTGGCAGCCATGCTCCCGCCTGAATGGAACAAAAGACTTATGGACATGAATGTCCATAAGCTTAAGGACAATGACATCCTCTGGGCAGATTATGTCTTTCTCAGTGCCATGTCTATCCAGAAGGAATCTGTTAGGGCCGTGCTGGCCAGATGCAGGGAACTTGGCGTGAAGGTTGTGGCAGGCGGGCCCCTGTTCAGCAATGACCACGAAGAGTTTAAAGAAGTGGACCATCTGGTAATTAATGAGGCAGAAATAACACTGCAACCTTTTCTCAATGACGTGAGGGAGGGAAAACAGAAACGTCTCTATGCATCCGATGAAAAGGCTGACATGACGAAAACGCCAATCCCTCTGTGGGAACTGATAGATATGCGCCACTATTCCTCCATGAATATCCAGTATTCCAGGGGATGCCCCTTTGACTGCGACTTCTGCAATATCACATCGCTCTTCGGCCGGGTCCCCAGGACAAAGGACAGCAGCCAGCTTATCGCTGAACTTGAAAAAATATACTCCCTCGGATGGAGGGAGGGGGTCTTCTTTGTGGACGACAACTTTATCGGCAACAAAAAAAAGCTTAAGGAAAAGATTCTCCCGCCTCTTATCCAATGGATGGAGGAGCGAAAGCGGCCGTTCTACTTTTCGACAGAGGCATCCATCAATCTGGCGGACGACGATGAACTGATGAGGATGATGGCGCAGGCCGAATTCATCACGGTCTTTGTCGGCATAGAGACGCCGCACGAGGAAAGCCTGCTCGGATGCGACAAAGCACAGAACAGAAACCGGGACCTTATCGCCAGTGTGAAAAAGATACAGGACTTCGGGCTGGAGGTCCAGGCCGGGTTCATTGTGGGGTTCGACCAGGACCCCGCTTCGATCTTCGAGAAGATGATAATGTTCATACAGGAGAGTGGGATAGTAACAGCCATGGTCGGGCTGCTGAACGCACCGCGCGGAACAAGGCTGTATGAACGGCTGGTCACGGAAAACAGGCTGTTAAAGACATCCACCGGAGACAATACGGATCTATCGATGAACTTCATCCCGAAGATGAGTTATGAAAATCTTATTGACGGATACAGGCATATCATAGAAACGATCTATTCACCAAAACACTATTATGCGAGGGTGAAACAGTTCATGAAGGATTTCCAGCCCATGCAGCAAAAGATGGTGCAGATGCGGTACAGCTACTGGAAGGCTGGACTGAAGTCTGTCTTCATATTGGGATTGTTCGGAAAGGAGCGTTGCTACTATTGGAGACTCATCTTCTGGTCCCTCTTCAGAAAACCGAAGCTCCTGCCGATGGCCATCACCTTTTCAATTTACGGTTTCCATTTCAGGAAGATATTCGAAAGACACTTCAGGAGGATGGACAGGGAAAATTGGGGCCAGACGTGAATCTTTTTAGAAGCCATCTCAAAAATACATCCGACAACACAGGTACTCTGTCATTCCCGCAAGTGAAACGCGTCGGCTTGCACTCCCTTGTGGAGTGGAATCCTTCATTTCCTGAAAGATTCCGGACAAGCCGGAATGACAATCCTGCTATGAATAACGTCTTTTTGTGTAGCACGGGCATTTTTGAGATGGCTTCTAATGATATCGGAATAACTATGGGCAGATCTGCCCTGCCTTTGTTCTATGAATAAAAAACCGCATAAAGAAATTCACCGTTGTCCGTGGGTTGATCTGTCCAAACCTGATTATGTTGAATACCACGACAAAGAATGGGGTGTTCCGGTGTTTGATGACAGGACCATCTTTTAATTTCTGATATTGGAAGCGGCCCAGGCTGGTTTGAGCTGGTACACTGTTTTACGCAAGAGGGGACATTATCGTCAGGCATATAAGGATTTTGCACCGGAAAAGGTGGCAAGGTTCACTGCAACAGACATTGAGCGCTTGATCCAAAATCCGGGAATAATCAGGAATCGCCTTAAGATCGAGGCCTCGGTAAACAATGCATGCAGGTTTATTGAAGTTCAGAAGGAATACGGCAGCTTTTCGAACTATATATGGGGCTTTGTGGGCAATAAGCCAAAGGTTAATACCATAACAACGTTGTCTGATTATGCGGCAACAAGCAAGGAGTCTGATTCACTAAGCCGCGCTCTGAAGAAACGAGGGTTTAAGTTTGTGGGGACTACGATATGCTATGCACATATGCAGGCCACAGGCATGGTGAACGATCATTCGATCGACTGCTTTCGAAGAAATGAAATACTTAACGCCTACAAATCATAAAAGAAGTTTATATGAAGAATAATCCATGCAGACACGAAAACTGGTCTATTCTTTCTCAGGGCGTTCGATATTCTCAAAACAACCGGCAGGGCATCCTCTGCAATGGGCTGCAAGGCCGGAAAGATCCTTCTTCTTTTCCTCGCTTGTGCAATTGAGCAGATGTTCCTTGTCCTCACCCACTGCACGCTGCAAGAAGTTAAACTTTTTCCCACATCGGGGGCACGTTTTCAATTCGCCACCTGTTTCTGCTTCGTTATTCCGGAATATACTCTATCTTCAGTTTATAGGAAACCAGGGCAATCTTCCATGATCGGAATCATATCCAGTTGCAGATAGTAGAAGTCTCCTTTCGGCTGAGCAGGGATGGAGACTGATCGCAAGTTCAGCTCCTTCACTGCCGACTAGTCTGTCGAGCCTCTGCAACTATCTATCTGGAGGGAGCTTTAGGTTAAGTGATTCAACGCATCAGGATGGCTTGCCAAAAACAAGAAAGCAGGCCGCACCACGCCTCTTTGCATGCCTGAACCGGACGACATGGGCAAAATTGACATAGGGCATATACCTGCTATAATGAGATCAAACATAACCCTAAAGAGGTGCAGTATGGTAAAGAATAATTTCTGGTCGCCTTATATCGCAGGAACAGGGCTTGGTCTGACACTTTTGGCAACGTTCTATATTGCCGGATGGGGACTGGGCGCATCGAGCACTTTTTCGCTACTTACAAGCGTCGGCATGAATCAGGTGCTTCCTGACTTTACCCGGGGACTTGCCTATTTTTCCCAAAACCTGAATACCGAAGCACCGCTAAAAAACTGGATGCTGTTCGAAGTTGTCGGGGTTTTTATTGGCGCGCTGTCAGGAGCATTGCTCGGCCGAAACTTCAAATTTCGTTTTGACCGGGGTTCGGCAACCGGCGTTGGAATGAGACTCTTTACTGCCGTAACAGGTGGCATCATGATCGGGTTTGCGGGCAGGCTCGCGCGGGGCTGCACCAGTGGCGTTGGTCTGTCAGGAGGAGCTCAACTGGCGATTGCAGGATGGATCTTCGTGATCGCCATGTTCGTGTTCGGCTTTATTGCTGCGGCTTTCCTTA
This sequence comes from uncultured Nitrospirota bacterium, assembly GCA_947085015.1. Taxonomy (GTDB): domain Bacteria; phylum Nitrospirota; class Thermodesulfovibrionia; order Thermodesulfovibrionales; family UBA6898; genus UBA6898. The sequence continues at coordinate 28,005 of CAMTUV010000019.1, read as the reverse complement.
AGAGGTTGTGGTCATGACCGGGCCCTTGGACGTGAGTCAGGATATGAGTCTTTTTCTGGCAGTCATCCTCGGCTTCTTTTTCGGGCTTTTTCTGGAACGCGGAGGCCTCGGGAATCCGCGCAAATTAACTGGTGTTTTTTATCTTACTGACTTTGCCGTTCCGAAAGTCATGTTTACAGCAATCCTGGTTGCCGCCACAGGTCTTTATCTCCTTTCTGACCTGAAACTTATGGACCTGGGCAAGGTCTGGATCGTTCCGACCTTCTTCTGGCCCCAACTCGTGGGTGGCGCCTTATTCGGTATCGGTTATGTTGTGAGCGGATATTGTCCTGGCACTGCTGTTGCCGGTCTCGCCTCAGGAAGGCTCGATGCGCTGGTGGCCATGATCGGCATCGGCATCGGCTCCCTGATATTTGCTGTTTTCTATCCCGTTATTGAAGGTTTTTATCAGTCTTCGGCCATGGGAGAGGCGACAATTCCCGGCGTGCTGGGTGTAAGCCATTGGGTCGTCCTGACAGCGCTCTTCATCGCTGCGGGTTTGATGTTTTATTTCATGGAGCGATACGAGAAGAAGACCAGGCAAGATCATTCTTGAGAAAGAAAATACGAGAATGACTCTAAAGGTGGGTTGTAAGAGATTAATCAAATACGTAAACTGCTGAGGTCGTAAAGAAATATAAAGAGGAGATTCACTATGAAGAAGTTGTCTGTTCTGATGCTCAGTTTGATGATCACGCTTTCCCTTGCTGCTATGGGATGCCAGAAGAAAGAAGAGGCACCAAAACCGGCTGTAACAGAGGCACCTGCGCCTGCCCCAGTTCCTGTGAAAACCGAAGAGGTTTCAAAACCGGCACCTGAGAAGAAGGCTGCTACTGCACCTAAGAAGAAAAAGTCTGCAGGCTATTAATCAAGCCACCCTGACGAGGGCTGCCACCAGTACGGCACCCTCGTCAGGAAAGCGGTGCATCGAACAAGCTTTCCGATTATTGATGTGACCCCAGTATTCGCCATGATAGAGAGGAGTTACAGCGAGAAATCACCGAAATAGAGACTTTGAACGCGTTGCGGCGAGCCTCTCATATATAGATCACTTTTCACATCATCCCTTCATGAATGACAAAATTGCCTTAGCGATGAAATCAGCCTCAGAGGAGTTGAGATACGCTGCCCTATTTTAATGATGATGCCCCGTATGGCTGCTATCTGTATTCATACTGCAATAGATCTCATTGCTGCAGCAGTCTGTGCACTCCATCTGTAACACTACATGTTTTATTCCCTGATCTGAAAGTAGGTGTTCGATCTGCTTTCTGATGACATCTGCCTCGCTTATTTTCTGGTCGTGAACCTGAACATGTGCCGAAAAAGCCGGTATCCCGTGGCCAATGGACCGTATATGGACATCATGGACATTCCGAACCCCCGGTATTTCGGCTATCACATTTGCCAACTCCTCAGCATGAAAACCTATCGGGCTCAGGTCCAGGAGTATCCAAAGCGCTTCTTTAATTACACGGGTCCCGCCTATAATTATCATGCATCCGACAATACCACTTGCTATGGTGTCTGCAAGCATCCAGCCGGTAAATTTAATGATCAGTCCCGCTATGATGACCCCTGCTGAAGACACCGTATCGCCAAGCACATGAAGCCAGGCGCTTTTCATGTTCAGATCATGATGCTTGTGCCCTAATATCCATACCATAACGAGATTGCCCAGAAGCCCTGCTGTTGCTATTAAAAGCATGACGGATGAATCGATATCAGGCGGCGCATAAAACCGTTTGTACGCCTCTACAAAGATGAAAATGGCTATAACAACGAGGCTTATCCCGTTAATAAGGGCAGCAAGCAGGCCTATGCGTTGATAGCCGTACGTTGCCTTATAGTCAGAAGGCCGCCTCATGATCAGTAGGGCTATGAGGCTCAGCCCGAGCGCAAAGGCATCTGTCAGAACGTGCCCGGCATCGCTCAGGAGCGCAAGGCTGTGGCTCAGCAGTCCGCCGATCACTTCAGCGACGAAAATGATCAGGGTAACTGCAAGGCTCCAGCCAAGTCGTCTTATTGAACTATTATCCATTGTTGTCATTTCGGAAATATGGTTTCATTATTATGACTGTTAACCTGTATTTGAATACAATCGGCAGTGTTCAGGCATGATGTTAAAAATAATACCTTGCCCTGAATTCCACCCTGTAATCATTCTGTTTTTCTCCGTATTCGCTGAAGCGTTCCCCTGAAATGATCGAGCCCTTCAGTCTGAGTTCAAGATTTGTTATGCCGGCATACAGGAGTTCAGGAGCGAGCGAGAAGCTTTTGTCATTGAGATTGAATATGCCGGTAATTGAGAGCGTGAAATAGAGGATATCAAAGGGCTCCTTTTGGCTCACCCTCAGATAAAGATAGTCCCCCAGGGGATTTATCCTGCCGTAATTCCCCTGAGTGATGATTAAGGCTTTATTCAAAAGGACGTCGCTGCCTGTTGAAACATAATCATCGTACCCTTTATTTATGAACGAGAAATAATCTCTCATCTCACCCGAGGTGAATCCCGTACCGTTCCTGTAAAATTCAAGGATATACGTTGTGTCTTTTTCGGTCAGATAGCGCATTCCTATCAGATAACTCTTGGCATCGTAATCCTTATGAAGAAGTTTCCCATTGCTGTCGATAAATATCTTTTTAAAATTATTGATGACTGCAAACTCCCCGTGTATCTCAAGATTCGTGGTAATATTCCTCGAAAAGTCCACTCCATATCTCGTCGTCTTGCTTCCGCCTGTGAGGATGATGAAATCAATGTCCGTGTCATAGAGCAGGAGATAGAGTTTCCCTGCAAAATTAAGCTTATTAATCACTCCAAAGGTGTCATTCACATGTGAGTACACAGGGATCAGGACAGGGGTAAAGGAAATGGTCTTCAACGGCCCTTCAAAGCTTTTTATATAGTCTGCCGATGCAACAATATAGCCCTCAAGACCCAGTTCCGGATCGTCCGGGTCCTTGGGCCTGTCCACAAAGGCCACAGGGTTCCACGCATAGCCTTTGCCCCATTTCAACGACTTTTTCCCAAAATCAATCGTCAGGGATGATGAAGGCTTTATGGAGAGAAAGCCCTCATAGATAGTCGTCTTCTGGTCTTGACCGAGGTAGGATTTTTTGTAGTCGGTGTTTGTCCTGATAAAAAACCGCGCAATGCCTTTTTCGAGACTGGCTTCCAGTTGCAGCTTTGCATCATATTCTTCAATGGTGGCCCCCTCGTCGCGGTTGTAGAATTTGAGCTTGTAAAGGGATGCGTTTTTGTCCAGCCCGAAAAGCACTGGTCTTAATTCGAGAGTGCCTCCGATATGATACGGCTTTTTTTCAGTCTCATAGACGTCAAAGGCGTATTCTTCAGCGAAGGCAGAAGCAAGGCGAAAGAAGCCGGAAGCCAGAATAATGAATAGTAGAAAAAATAGGGAAAAGATAAAATGTGTTTGCGTTCTGAATTCTGACTCCTGAATTCTGACTTTTGTTTCTTGCATTTATCTCAGCGACTCAATGTTCGGCATAAACGTTAGAGTAAAGACTTCATCCTTGAACTGACGTTCCTTAAGCTTTGCGAAGATCATGACCGACTTGTAGCCTTTATATAACGGACTGTCGGTCTCTATCACAGAAGGCCGCACAATCCCGCCTCCAAAGTCCTTCACCTCTTTGAAGTAGAGGGTCTTTATCAGCATATTCGCCTCTGTGAGGCACTCAATCTTTACCGGGAGATTTTTGCCTTTGTCTGCCCAGATCTTCAGCCTGTCATAAGCCACGGTTTTTGTCTTTGCCTTGAGATAAAGGAGATATTCGCTTCCTTTTTCCTCGACCTTTTCCACATTGTATTCCGCCGAGTAATCGAGCTGGAGTATATCCGCGTTATTAAATACCCCGCCGACCACGGATTGAAGACTTGTTATCCTGACCGGCTTGCCCACATTGGGAATATAGAGCCACATATTATCTCCAAGACGCAGAGTGCTTCTGCCTTTTTCACTTGCAGGCGCAAGGAACAGGGACACCACCTTATCCGCTCCTTTTTTCACGGTGAAGAGTGTAAATTCCTTTTTCCTGCCGTCAGGCTCTATGTTTATGAGCTTACGGTAGGATTCGTATGCTTCAGGGTTCAGGTTCCTGTCAATCTCTTTTAAGAGCTGTGTTCCGTCTATTGCGTATGCAGGGATCGAAAATATGAGCGATATGAAAATGATTAAAACCTTTAACATCGTAAGGCCTCCTCTATTTTTATACATGTCTCAGCGCCTTGATAGGCTCCATCCTCGAGGCCTTGAAAGCGGGCTGAAGACTGGCTAAGACCGAGACGATTATTACGGTTGCCGATATGACCATGATGTCATACGGATTAATATTTGCCTGCAACAGTAACCCTTTCTGCTGTCCAAAGTCGAAGGTTATTTTCAGCATATTGACTACAAGGACTACGACAATACCGACAATGTTACCGATAATTGCCCCGACAATTCCGAGACAAAAACCCTCGAGCACAAACATGCTCAAAATCTTCCCCGGCAGCGTCCCTATGGCAGCGATCGTCCCTATCTCCCTTATCCTTTCATAGACCGCCATAATCATAACATTCATGATGCTGATTAAGACTATTGCTATAAGCATGAGTTTGATGAAGAACGTCATCACGTCAATCATCTTTGCGATTGTAAAGAAGGGAGAGAGTTTTTCCCATGTATGCACTTCAAATATCGGCTTGTCCTCCTTGTTGAGTTCCTTTGAAAGAAGGCCTTCAATCTTATTGCTGAAGGCATGGAGCTTTCCGAAGTCATTCAACCGGATGGCAACCTCGCTTATTTCCCTTCCTTCCATCCTGAGGACTTCCATGGCATCTTCTATGTGAATATAGCCGTCCCTGCCTCCCGGACCGGTTGTGCTTTCAAGCACGCCGGCCACAATGAACTGCTTTCCATTGACAGAGCCGTCTTTATTGGTAGCAACAACCACTATCGTATCGCCGACCCTTACCTTCATGCCTTTAGCCAGAAGTTCGGGTATCCAGATTCCTCCCCTATCGAGGAGTTTTTTCCCCTCTGTCACCCTTGAGGCGAGGAGCGGAACAGTACTCAATTCTTTGTCAGGATATATACCGTTCAGCCGTATGTTTGAAGTCTCCACAAAATTACTGAACATCCCCCCGAATTTTATCCTCGGAGAATATGCCATGATTTCCGGCTGTTTCTTGAGGATATCTTCAAGTCGTGTCATAGCTTCTGATTTCAGATTCAGGTTCAGGGGAAGGTTTTCTATGGATGCCACATATCCTTTCCGGTGCACCTGCAGGTGCCCCATCATAGAGTCTGTTATCTGTCCTATCATCATGTTTTTGAACGAGCCTGAAACGGCGATAAACACGAGGACAAAGACAACGCCTACTGTTATTAACGAGGCTGTAAGCAATGTCCTCCGTTTATATCTCAACAGATTTCTTATTGCTATTTTAAAGAGATTACCCATTTCGCTTATCTCCTTCAACATGTCGGCCTAAGAGACTTCCATCCTCCAGTGTGAATATGACCTCTGCCTCGCCCACAATCTTCTGGTCATGGGTAGAAAATATAAAGGTCGTCCTGAATTCATCCCTCATCTTCTTCATAAGGTCGATGACCATATAGGCTGTCTTGTGGTCCAGGTTGGCAGTAGGTTCATCCGCAAGCACGAGCTTTGGATTTGTGACCAATGCCCTCGCAATAGCTACTCTCTGCTTTTGACCTCCGGAGATTTGGTCGGGGTATTTGTCTTTCTGATCAATCATCCCGACCGCATCAAGAAGGGCGGCAACCCTTTTCTTCCTTTCTGAAGCGGGTGTGTTCTGCACCATGAGGAGAGGATATTCGATATTTTCATAAACCGTAAGAACCGGGAGAAGATTGAAATCCTGAAAAATAAAACCGATGTTGCTCCCCCTGAACGACGCGCTCTGTTTTCTGTCAAGATGCAGGACGTCGGTACCGGCAACAGTCAATTTTCCCTCTGTGGGCTTGTCGAGACAGCCTATGAGGTTCAAAAGAGTGGTCTTTCCGCTCCCGGACGGGCCCACAAAAGAGACAAAAGAGGCTGAAGCTATTTCAAAGCTCAAACCCTTTAATGCCTTAACCGTAACTTCGCCTGTTTGGTAATCCTTTTGAATATTCGCTGCCACTATTAATGACATTATTTCTCCTTCATATTAAAGAAAAACCCTGCTCCGGCTCAAAGCAGGGCTGCTTGAATTTCTATCTATCTTCTGCCGCCTCCACCCATGCCGCCGCCGTTCTGCATGGAATCCCGGTCCTGTTTCATCATGCCCTGTCCTGCATTTTCCGGTTTGCCGAGATATTTCTGCTTTTCTTCCTGGGTCATGGCCTGAATCCTGTTCTGCCACTCCTGCCGGAATGCATTCCTTCCCTCAACCGTCACATTCTGCATGGTGCCCCGCATTTCTGACAGTTCAACTGTGGACATTTTGCTGTAATCAACGGCAAAGGCCGCTGAAGCTATCAATGATACTCCCAAAACAATTCCGGCTATACTTTTTTTAAAGCTCATTTTGCACCTTCCTTTTTTTGTTCATTAACGCCCGAATAACCCGCCCCCTGTCAAAAAACCAGGGGGCGCGACTGCGATTTCTTGTCAAATAAAATCAACTGGTTTTATCTTCTTGCTCCTTTTCCAAAACCAGTGCCATCCATTGGCTTAGGCTGTGTGCCATCACCAGGACCTGAACCTGTTCCATCTATCGGGCGAATACCTGTTCCGTCTCCATAGCCTTTCGCTTGTCCCGTGCCTGGTGTTGCCTGGAAGCCTTTTTGTGACCCAGCGCCGGAACCATCTCTCAGCATCTGTCCCTGACCGGCACCCTTGCCCCCTTTGCCCTGTGCCTGAGCATCAGACAGAGAAAAAGTAAAGATCAAACTTCCGGTCACAAGTGCTGCTGCTAATAGTCTAAAGTTTTTCATCTGCTTCTCACCTCCTCTTAGCCTAAAGTAGTAGCTTTAGGCTATATTATAATTATGTATATAATGTGAAAGGTGCCTTTATCATTCTTTTAGGAATTCGTCATCCCAAAATATACACCGACCAAAAAAAGTATTGCACCGCTCAGCTTTTTTGCATAGAGAGAGAAGTTTTTTGCTCCTGTTGAACTGATAATGTTTTCAGTTAATCCTACGGAAAGCCCTGCGATGAATATTAATGCACAATGTCCAAGGGCATAGACAAAGAGAAGTGAGCCTCCGTATACCAAATCTCCCTGCGTTGAGACATAGGCCAGGATTACCGCCAGCACCGGTGTTGCGCAGGGAGAGGAGACAGTGCTGGTCAACATGCCAAGCAGGAAAGCACCGAGGAGTCCTTTTGTTTTAACTGCCCTTGTCTTCTGAAAAGGCAATGGGATCGAAATAATCCCCATGAGCTGAAGGCCCATAAAAATGGCTATCACTGCAAGCCCGAGATAAAGCCACCTTCCCATAAAACCGAGAAACTGTCCCATGACTGAAGCAGCAGCACCAAGCAGGGTAAAGGTTATTGAAAGCCCAATAACGAACACCAGGGAGAAAAGGGCTGCCTTGTTCTTGCTTCCTTCTGAATAGCCGCCGACATAGCCAATGATCAGGGGGATGGCTGCGAGTACACATGGACTTGCTGCAGAAATCAGGCCGTCGATAAAGACAGCGACAAATGCGAGTCCATGCTGGTTCTGCACAATCATCTGGATATTCTCTAACAAAGTCTGCATGAATGCACTTATTCCTTATTTTTACTGGAAAGATTCATCAACTGTCCTTTTGCCTCATCCGCAACACGGCGGACATCGCCAAGGCATCACCTGCCTTCGGGGTGATTGTTTTTGCAGTTGCATGCACCTTTCTTTTTCTCGCTCAGTATTCGCTCCATGATTAATGAGGTGCCGTTATTTTCCCTGACATCCCTGATAATGTCTTTTTCAGAGTATCCAAAGCAGTAACAGATAAGTTTCTTTTCCATTGAATACCTTTTATATGCCTGATTTTATCAGCATCGGCTCGATTTCTTCATAAGCATAAAAGCCGATGTGCCGGTGAAACTCTTTGCCGCTTTTATCCAGGAAGACCTGTGTCGGGATCATGGCAACGCCAAACCGCCTCCCATTGTCCCTATCCTTGCGCACATCGATAAATATGACCTCAAGCCTGCCCTTGTAAGTGGTTTTCAGCTTTTCCATGACCGGCTTCATCTGTTCGCAGGGGGTGCAACCTACTGAACCCAATTCGAGCATGACCGCCTTGCCTTCCTTTTTAGCCTTATTCAATACGTCATCAATGTTAGCAGCGTGACTGCACACGCCAGACGACAAGATGGACAGCAAACTGAATACGAGAGCGAATGTTGCTATTCTTATTCTCATGGCAAACTCGTTCCTTTTACACGACAGTATTCAACACTGAAATATTTCTTCTGGAAATAGAGCGCCACGTTAACCAATCCTATCAAAACCGGCACCTCCACAAGCGAGCCAATGACCGCAGCAAAGGCAGCGCCTGAGTTGATGCCAAATACTGCGACTGCAACCGCAATGGCGAGTTCAAAGTTATTGCTTGCTGCCGTGAAGGAAAGCGTGGCAGTCTTTGAATAGTCCGCACCGATCTTTTTTCCCATGTAAAAAGAGACGAGGAACATCACGACAAAATAGATCAACAGAGGAACGGCAATTCGCAGAACGTCCAGAGGGAGCTTGACTATGTAATTACCTTTGAGAGAAAACATCACGACAATTGTGAAGAGAAGTGATATGAGTGTGATAGGGCTTATCTTTGGGATAAAGCTCTTCTCATACCACTCCCGGCTCTTTGTCTTGAGCAGGACGAATCGGGTAAGCATGCCTGCTAAAAACGGAATGCCGAGATAAATAAAAACACTTTCTGCAATCTGGCCTATGGTCACATTGACCACAACGCCCTTCAGCCCGAACCATGCAGGAAAGACGGTTATGAAAACATACGCATAAACAGAAAAGAAGAGCACCTGAAATATCGAGTTAAAGGCGACAAGCCCTGCTGCATACTCAGTATCACCACAGGCAAGATCGTTCCAGACGATGACCATGGCAATACACCTGGCAAGGCCGATCATGATCAGGCCGACCATATATTCCGGGTATCCGGAAAGGAAAGCGATCGCGAGCAGAAACATCAGTATCGGGCCTATAACCCAGTTTTGTATAAGCGAGAGCAGAAGAATCTTCCTGTTTCTGAAGACTTCCCCTAATTCCTCGTATTTAACTTTTGCCAATGGAGGATACATCATAAGGATAAGGCCGATGGCGATCGGCATATTGGTAGTTCCGACCTGAAACTGGTTGATGAACCCCTCGGTGCCGGGGATGAAATATCCGAGGCCAACACCGAAGGCCATTGCACCAAATATCCACAGAGTAAGGAACCGGTCAAGAAAAGAGAGTCTCCTGTCTGTTTTTTCGGGCACGGCCATTATCCGCAGCACCTTTTCTTTTCTTTAAGAGGATCATCCTCCCCTTTTTTTGGCTTGCCGTGAATAAAATTCTTAAGCCGGCCCTTAGCCCCGGCCATCAGCTCCTTATCGATCTTCTCAGTGACCGACAGTATGAGCATTCTCCTGAACATATCGTCAGGATCAAGCCTGTAGTGGGTCCATTTCCCCTGTTTCCGGTCCTTGATCAGACCGGCCTCTTTAAGCGCATTCAGGTGAAAGGAAACCTTCGGCTGGCTCATATCCAGGGCAGCCACGAGATCACAGACGCAGAGTTCCCCTCCCTCCAGCAGTTTGATGATACGAAGCCTTATCTCCTCTGAGAGGGCCTTGAATACAACAAGCAGTTCTTTCATGGACTCTTAACCCTCCCCCTGATCAGTTCCTTTATTTTCTCGAGGCTCGGCAGCGGCTTGCCCGAATGCTTCAGCTTATTGTTTACGACAAGCCCGTGAGTTGAAATGGTATATTTCATAATCTCCATTATATCTGAACCATGTTCGATGTCAGCCTCGATACCGAGCTCTTTGACCGCTGTCCGCGCCAACTCCTCCATCTTGTGGCAGTTTGCGCATCCCGGACCTAATATCTTGATCTGCATTGTGCAACCTCCTATAACATCGCATTAAACAAATAACCTACAGCCGTAATAGTAACGGCCATGATTCCCACAAACACGGCCAGCAATGGGAGCTTTAATACCTTTCTCAAAATAATCATCTCCGGCAAAGAAAGGGCAGTTACTGCCATCATAAATGCCAGGACCGTCCCCATACTCAAGCCCTTCTTCATCAGGGCATAGACAATGGGTATCACTCCCGCGGCATTTGAATATAAGGGAACACCAAGCGCCACCGCAATCGGAACAGCAAAAGGGTTTTGTGGGCCTGCGTATTTAACCAGAAAATCCTGGGGAACATATCCGTGGATGAACCCGCCGATGGCTATGGCGAAAATAATATACGGCCAGACCCTTTTCACTATACCAGTGGTATTCCATTTTGCATACTGCAGACGGTCTTTGAAGTCCTGTTTAACAATTTCCTGCCCAACATTAATCTGGATTTTATAAACATATTCCTCTACCCACTTTTCGAGTTTCAGCCTGCCAATAATGACCCCGCCAATAAAGGCAACCAACAGGCCTGTACCCAGATAAATCGCAGCGATCTTCCAGCCAAAAAGTCCCCAGAGCAACACAACCGCCACCTCATTAACCATTGGTGAAGAGATCAGAAAAGAGAAGGTTACGCCAAGCGGCACTCCAGCCTCTATAAACCCTATAAATAGCGGCACAGCAGAGCAGGAGCAAAAAGGCGTGACTGTGCCGAGCAGCGCGGCAAGACTGCTTCCTATAAACTCTTTTTTATTTGACAGGATCTTCCTGGTTTGCTCGGGAGAGAAATAGGAGCGGATGATTGATACCACAAAAATGATGACCGAGAGCAACAGAAATATCTTTATCGTGTCGTAAATAAAGAATTCTACTGCTGCAGCGAGTCGTGAACCTGCGGCAAGGGACAACCAGTGGTAGGTGACAAGAGAAGAAAATTCATGGAGCATGTATCATATAAACATAAGTTGATATTATAAGTCAACGCCATGAGTTTGTTATGATGGCGCACCGCTATGCATTGACAGCCCCTCTTAAAAATCAATAGGCGGGGCCTCTGCCCCGCCTATAAACCATGCCTACTTTGCCACAGCCTTAGCCGCAAGTGCGTCATTAATGATCTTAATGCCCTTCTGTGATTCATCCACTGATTTGGTAAGCGATTCGCGTGCCATCTCAGGGTTATGGAATCCGTCAGAGTTTTCCGCTGTCCAGTATTCCCAGAGGATATGCGCCCTGAGGTGCTGGTCCTGGGCCTGCTTAATAACGTCATCTCCAAGACCAGCTTTCTTTCCCTCGACGATCTTGTCGATCAGAACTGACAGATGGAACTCAGCCTTTCTCATCTTTCCCCTTCCATAGGCCTTTACCGAATCAATCGAGTACCTGGCCATTTCCTCTGTCCATTTGGGATGGCACTTGAGGCAGGTCTCCTTCAACATTGCCTTTGGCGTTACCGCAAAATGAGAAGTGAACATCTTGCCATTTTTTGCCTTCATCTTCGGCGTATGACAATCATCACAGCCGACTCCTGCCTTTGCATGCTTGGAATTGTAATATGACTCTGACTCCGGATGCTGAGCCTTCCAGAGAAGTCCTCCGGTCAAACCATGCTTGAAGTCAAGGAAGTTGATCTGGTTCACGTAGTGCTCGTATAGGCCAAAAACATCCTTGTATGGGAAGTGGTTCGTTCTCTGATCGGACATCTTTACCGGTTCTCCGGTCTTGGTGTCAGTGCCGGGGTTACAGTTGTACTCTACATGACACTGGCCGCACTGGAGTCTTGTGTCATACTTGTCGAGGATCGCGATCTTTCTGGTGAATCCCCTGAGCCCCATATCTATCACTTTGAAGTTTGTATGCTTCGGGTCTTTATGCCAAAGCGTGTCAGCCTCTTTCCTCGTGAGTGCCTGTATTAGGCCGTCACGCACGATTCTCGGCTTTGCGGCGTGAGGATCATGGCAGGTAATACAGTTCAACCCGTGCTGGAGATCCTTTACGAACTCTACAACATTGGATGTCCGGTCCCAGGTTGTTTTTCCCTCAACTTTGTCACCCATATAGGACCATTTCAGTATCTGGTCCTGGGTCTTGCACTGCATGCAGACAGGGTTTGCTGCAGCAGCTGTCTGCGGGATAAAGGTCTTATGCTCCTTGTTATCGGGATACTTGTCAACAAGCACGTCCCATACCCTGCCTTTGTCAAAGATATAGTTCCATCCGTTCTTGCCCTGAAACCGGCCGCCAAAGGCACGATCTACTGCAAACTGATCGACAAGCATATTGATGTGACTTCTTGTAGTGTTATGCTCCTTGGTAAAGCCATGACCTGCCATGAGCTTATCCCAGTAAGGGTTCGGGGACCTGCCGGTAAGCTGAGATTTTTCGTCACGCGCAGGGCGATGATATGCCTCTTGCATGAAGCTTTCGAACTGCTCTTTGTGGCACTGGCCGCATGCCTCCCAAGAAAGGTTGGTTGCAGGCCGTGTATCCGGTCCGGGAGCGCTCAGGTGTTTTGCCAGCCCACTATGACATTTTGAGCAGTTAAGCTTTGCATGTTTCCCCATCTTGTGCAGGTCTTTGACTGTTGCATGGCAGCCAAAGCAGGCATCAACCTTTACGTCTTTTTCTGCCGACTTCGTTTCAGTCGCCTTTTCGGGTTTGTACTTCTCTGCGTCTGCACTGGTGTAATACAGGCCGGCCATCATTGCCACCGCCACCATCATTACTATTGCATACATTTTCCTTTTCATCGAACCCTCCTTTTTTCGCGGTTATTGATACGAGTTTTTCTCTCTGTATTTTCAACCTCCCCGTCAGATATGAGTTCTTTCATTATGGTATCATTGAAAGAATATTGCGACAGAAGTTTATCTGCCATATCTCCAGTCTATCAAACTGTAATATACAGTCAACTCAATAATATTTGGATACAACTAAGTATATAAATATCCTGGAATTGTGTAGATAATACGGTGTGGAACGGCAATTTTCTATGATATACATCATATTTCACAGGTATGGTCTCAGCGACGGAATAAAAATCCGGGAAATGGCAATGCGAGGGGACTGTACGGCGCCAAAGAAGCGAGAATGTTCTGATGTAGCTGGATGTTATGATGAAGATTCTGCTCAGCGCTGCCGAAAGTCAACTAATCGCGATTAAGCGAAAATCTTTTGTCAGAAAACTCATAGAATTTGAGGACGAGAGACAAAATCCGGGTAGAAGCCTAACTTATAAGACAGAAACGTCAAAGGGCTCTTGCGAGCCCTTTATTATTTACAGCTTTTATTCCCTTTGCCCGAAACCTTCGGGTTAGGCACTGCTCAGGTCGGGACACCAAGCCTGGGAAAGACAAAAACTTGCAGGACAATCCAGACCGCGACGATGCCGATTCCTATAAGCAGATCGTTCACTAATCTTTCTTCTCTGTCTTTGCGGCCTTCTCTGTCTTGACGACCTTCGCTGCTTTTGCAGCCTTGCCCTTTGGCTTCTTGATAGCCTCATAATCGATGAGCTCGAGAATTGCCATTGGCGCTGAGTCCTTAAGCCGCTGCCTGGTCTGGACAAGCCTCAGATACCCACCGGGCCTTCCAACAAAGCGGGGAGCTATCTCATTGAAAAGCTTGGACGCAACATCCCTCGCCGTAACATAGGAGAGCACCTGCCGCTTTGAGTGAAGATCTCCCTTGATCCCAAACGTGATCATCTTCTCAGCGATCCTTTTTGCCTCTTTTGCCTTTGCAACAGTTGTTTCAATCCTCTGGTTCTCAAAAAGTGCTGTAACAATACAACGAAGCAAAGCCTTCCTCTGGTTCGAAGGCCGCCCGAATAGTCTTCCGTCTACCTTGTGACGCATGGTATCTATTTCCTCCGGTCTGTGTGACTCTTATTAGTCATTTGTATCAGCATCTATCTTCATGCCGAGGTGGAGTCCCATTCTGCTCAGGATCTCCTTGATCTCATTAAGCGACTTTCTTCCAAAATTCTTGGTCTTGAGCATCTCCGGCTCGGACTTCTGCACAAGCTCGGAAATGGTCTTGATATCAGCATTTTTCAGGCAGTTGTACGAACGGACTGAAAGCTCAAGCTCATCAACGGTCTTGTTGAGATTCGGATTAGAGCCTGAGATGCTTGGCCCGTCACCGGCTTCTGCTGTTTCTATTTGAACAGTCTCAAATTCCTCGTCAGCCACAAAAATATCCATATGATCAATCATAATAGAAGCTGCATCGGAAAGAGCCCTCTGCGGGGTTACACTTCCGTCTGTCCAGATCTCAAGGATGAGCCTGTCATAGTCAGTAGCCTCTTTGACCCTTGTCTTTTCTACGTCAAACTTCACTTTTCTTATTGGCGAAAATGCGGCATCAACAGCAATCATGCCAACAGGAAGGTCTTCCTTTTTGTTGTATTCAGATGAAAGATAGCCTTTGCCTTTTTTAATGTACACTTCAGCATTGAAATCCGCATTTTTGTCGAGCGTCGCAATAGCCTGATCAGGATTCAGGATCTCTATGGTGGAATCGCACTGCAGATCTGCCCCAGTCACCAGCGCCGGGCCCTTAACATTAAAGAGAGCTGTTTTACTGGTATCGCCATGAGATCTGAACCTCAGTTTCTTCATGTTGAGAATGATATCGATCGTATCTTCCTTAACACCGTTTATGGACGAGAATTCATGAAGTGCGCCAGCGACCTTGACTGACGTTATAGCTGTTCCCTCAAGTGAAGAAAGGAGCACCCTCCTCAGGGCGTTTCCTAGCGTAACTCCAAAGCCGCGTTCAAGCGGCTCGACAACAATCTTGCCGTATGTATCTGTTAATGTCTCTTCATCAAACCTGATCTTTTCAGGTAGCTGAAAGCCTTTTTTCTTCAGGTTCATCAGGCCTCCCGTATGTTAAATTTATAATTCATTAATACTTAAATGTTCGTTATTGAAGACGAACTCCGCCGCTGGTATTACTTTGAGTAGAGCTCGACGATAAGCTGTTCATTCGCCGTCAGCTGAATATCTTCCCGTGTAGGCACCTGCGTGACCTTCCCCTTAAAGTTCTGGAAATCCATTTCAAGCCAGACGGGAACGCCGCGGTGCTCCATCTTGGAAATATTGTCATTGATCAGCACGATATTCCTGCTCACTTCCTTGAGTTCCACAACATCCCCTACGCGGACCGCAAATGAAGCGATGTCCACCTTTCTGCTGTTGACGAGGAAATGGCCATGGGTAACAAGCTGCCGGGCACTGTTCCTGTTCGGCGCAAACCCCATTCTGTAAATTACATTGTCCAGCCGCGACTCAAGAAGCTGAAGCAACACTTCACCGGTCACACCTTTCTTCCGCTCAGCCCTGCCAAAGGCGGTTCTGAACGGTTTTTCCAGAAGACCATAAATTTTTCTTACTTTCTGTTTTTCCCTGAGTTGAACACCATAGTCAGAAAGTTTGCTCCTGCGCTGGCCATGCTGTCCGGGAGGATACTGTCTCCTCTCAATAGCGCACTTCTCTGTATAGCATCTATCCCCTTTGAGGAAAAGCTTTTCTGCTTCCCTGCGGCAGATCCTGCATAATGCTCCTGAATATCTAGCCAATTTACACTCTCCTCCTCTTCGGCGGCCTGCATCCATTGTGAGGCACGGGGGTAACATCCTTTATAAGATTGATATCGAGTCCTGCAGCCTGGAGAGCCCTGATGGCTGACTCTCTGCCCGATCCAGGGCCTTTCACATACACGTCAACCTGCTTCATGCCCGCGTCAACAGCCTTCTTTGCCGCTGACTCGGCAGCCATTTGCGCTGCATAAGGCGTACCCTTCCTTGATCCTTTGAACCCCATGTGGCCGGCGCTTGCCCAAGTAATCACACCGCCGGTCTGATCAGTTATAGTTACAATGGTGTTATTAAACGTTGCCTGTATGTAAGCAGCACCAGAGCTGATGCTCTTTCGATCCCTCTTGATGCCTTTTTTCTTCTGGGTCATTCCCTATGCCTCCTTCTTCTTGCCGACTACCGCTTTTCTCGGACCTTTTCTTGTGCGGGCGTTTGTCTTGGTGCGCTGACCTCTGCACGGCAACCCTGCTCTATGTCTGGTGCCGCGATAACAGCCGATGTCCGTGAGTCGCTTCACGCTCAGTGAAATGTCACGGCGCAGGTCGCCCTCGACCCGGTAATCCCTCTCAAGCACAGCCCTAATCTTGACCGTATCCTCATCAGTAAGATTCTTCACCCTGGTGTCAGGGTTCACTCCTGCCTCACTTAGTATCTTTTTCGAGTGCGGGCGGCCGATTCCGAAAATCCTTGTGAGGCCTATCTCGATACGCTCGTTCTTGGGCAAATCAACTCCAGCGATTCTTGCCAATTGAAACCTCCTTAACTTAACCCTGGCGCTGTTTGTGCTTCGGGTTTTCGCAAATAATTCTGACTACACCTTTTCTCTTTATAACCGAGCATTTTGAACAGATTGGCTTTACTGATGAACGAACCTTCATACGCTATCTCCTTCAGCTCCTATTTGAACCTGTAAGTAATTCTACCCCTGGTTAAGTCATAGGGGGAAAGCTCAAGTGTAACCTTGTCGCCCGGCAAGATCTTTATGAAATTCATCCTCATCTTGCCGGAAACATAGGCCAATATGACTTGACCATTTTCCAGTTCGACCCTGAACATTGCATTTGGCAGGGTTTCAACAATAGTTCCCTGAACTTCAATATTATCTTCTTTTGCCATAGAACGAGAATTATACCCACTTTAATCGAATTTAGTCAATATTCTTGCCCTATCGGGCATTACCACTACCGTATGCTCAAAATGCGCTGACCGCTTGCCGTCCGCTGTAACCGCTGTCCAGCCATCCTCCAGGATTTTGACCTCAAAGGTGCCGGCATTTACCATTGGCTCAATAGCAAGTGTCATGCCCTGCCTCAATCTGAGCCCCTGCCCTGAAGCTCCGAAGTTAGGAACCTGTGGTTCCTCATGAAGCTGACGACCGATTCCATGCCCCACAAAAGACTTCACAACGGAGAATCCATGCTGCTCAGCGTGCTGCTGTATAGCATGGGAAATATCATTCACCCGGTTTCCGACAACGGCCTTTTCTATGCCGCAGTATAAAGCCTCTTCTGTTACCTTCATAAGCAGTGCCGTTTCCTCGTCAATCTTACCCACGTGGAATGTGTACGCAGCATCACCAAAAAAACCGTTGCACAGGACACCCACGTCTATGCTGATGATGTCCCCTTCTTTCAATTTCCTGGCGGAAGGGATTCCATGCACAACTTCTTCGTTAATCGAAGCGCAGATGCTCGCTGGGTAACCCCTATATCCCCTGAACGCCGATTTACCGCCGAGAGACCGGATTCTGTTGTCAGCAAACTGCTCTATCTCTTTAGTCGTTGCGCCGACCGTAATCACTTCTTTCAGAGATCTCATCACCTCAGCAACGATATGGCCGGCCTGGGCCATAATCTCTATCTCTTGAGGAGACTTAAGTACAATCACCTAATTACTCAAATAACGCAATTCTGTTTGTATCGTCATGCGCAGCCTTATCCCTGTCGACCTGCGCTTCAGGTCTAACTTTTTCTTCCCCGGATCCTGCCCTTCTTCAGAAATCCTTCATATGAGCGGGTAACGAGGTGTGACTCAACCTGAGATACCGTATCAAGGGCAACACCGACTGCTATCAAGAGAGACGTGCCGCCAAAATAAAATGGCACATTGAATTTGCTGATCAGGATTTCCGGTATGACGCATACGGTAGCCAAATAGATGGCCCCTACAAAGGTTAATCTCGAAAGTACTTTGTAGAGATATTCTGATGTTTTCTGGCCAGGTCTGATACCCGGTACATAGCCGCCATATTTCTTGAGATTGTCGGCAATGTCAACAGGATTAAATACAATAGCAGTATAGAAATAAGCAAAAAAGAATATCATGCTGACATAGATCATGGTATAGACAATTGTTCCCGGTGAAAGCTGCCTTGCAAAAGCCTGTACCCAGGGAATTTCGATAAAACCGGCAACTGTGGCCGGGAACATAATGATGGAAGATGCGAATATTGGAGGAATAACGCCAGCGGTATTAATTTTAAGAGGAAGATGAGTCGATTGTCCGCCATAGACCTTTTTGCCCACAACACGTTTTGCGTATTGAACAGGTATTTTTCTCTGGCCTCGTTCAAGCATGATAATTGCGGCAACAACACCCACCATCATCACAACAAGGAATATAACAAGGAAGAGATTCAACTCGCCTGCCTGGACGAGACGGATAGTGCTGACAATTGCATTAGGAAACCTGGCAACAATACCGGCGAAGATAATAAGAGAGATACCGTTTCCGACACCGCGCTCCGTAATCTGTTCGCCAAGCCACATGATAAAAGCAGTGCCTGACGTGAGAGTGATCATTGTGACCAGCTTGAAGGCAATGCCTGGATTCTGCACAAATAAGCCGCCCTGCATCTTCTCAAGCCCTGCGGCTATTCCAAATGACTGAATGGCCGCAATAAAGACTGTGCCGTACCGCGTATATTTGACGATCTTTTTCCTGCCGGCCTCGCCTTCCTTTGCAAGTTTGCCAATGGATGGAATGACCACAGTAAGGAGCTGCATGATAATCGACGCGCTGATGTAGGGCATAATACCAAGCGCGAAGATAGTGACCCTTGAGAGTGCACCTCCGGAGAACATATCCATAAATCCCATAACAGCTCCGGCGTTCTGGGTAAGAAACTTGCTCAGTTCCTCTCCATTAATTCCCGGAGTTGGTATGTGACAGCCTATTCTATACACGATGAGAAGGGCAAGAGTGAAGAAGATGCGGTTTTTGAGCTCCTCAATCTTGAATATGTTCAGTATTCTTGAAAAGAAGGTCAAGCTATAGCACCTCAGCCTTTCCGCCCGCTGCCTCGATCTTTGCAGCAGCAGAAGCGCTAAAGATCATGGCTTTGACCGTTACAGGCCCCTGAACATTCCCGTTACCAAGAACCTTAAGCCCACTCTTCATGTTCTTAATGACCCCTTTGCTGTACAGCAGCTCAGGAGTGATTGTGCCTTCTGTTCTCAGTTTTTCAATAACATCAAGATTCACAATTGCATAGTCAACCCTGAAATTGTTCGTAAAACCCCTTTTAGGCACCCTTCTCTGAAGCGGCATCTGCCCGCCTTCAAAACCAGCGCCTTTCGGTCCGCCAGAGCGCGCTTTTTGGCCTTTGTGACCCTTACAGGAGGTTTTCCCGTGGCCGGAACCTACTCCTCTGCCAACTCTCTTTCTTCTTTTCCTGCTTCCCTCAGCAGGCTGTATATCTTCTATTCTCATAGGACGCCAACCTCCTGATTATTTATCTACTCGTTCAACTGCCACGAGATGAGAGACTTTGTGAACCATTCCCTTGATTGCCTCATTATCTGCCTGCGTAACGCTGCGACCGATCTTTTTCAGGCCAAGCGATGCAAGAACCTTACGCTGCTTCTCAGGAATTCCTATATAACTTCTCTTTAATGTTATCTTCAGCATCAGCTTACAGCCTCCTGTGCTTCCTCTTCACTTTTACCCCTGAGTCTTGAAACAACATCGGGGTCCTTGAGATGTACCAACCCATCAACGGTTGCCTTAACCGTGTTGTATGGATTATTGCTGCCTAATGACTTTGCGACAATATCCTGTATACCGGAAACCTCGAGGAGTGCCCTGACAGCACCACCTGCGATCAGGCCAGTTCCTTTCTGGGCTGGGTTCATTACAACGCTTCCTGCTCCGAATCTTCCGATGATCCGATGAGGGATTGTTCCCTCCTTGAGCGGAAACTTCAGAAGACACTTCTTTGCCTGCTCAACTGCCTTGCGTATCGCCTCGGGAACCTCGGTTGCCTTACCCTTCCCTATACCAACCGTACCAGCACCGTCACCTACTACAACGAGGGCGCTGAACGAGAACCTTCTTCCACCCTTGACGACTTTGGCGACTCTATTGATAAAAACCACCTTGTCCTTTAGATTCAGTCCTTCCGGGTCAATCCTTCCCACCTTGCCTCCTTGCACCAATATGAATCATAATTAAAATTCCAGTCCTGCCTCTCGCGCGCCATCCGCAAGAGCCTTAATCCTTCCGTGATACAGGTACCCGCTTCTGTCAAAAACTATCTGCTTGATCCCTTTTTCAACGGCCCTCTTTGCGATCAGGCCACCAACTTCTTTTGCCATCGCAATGTTTCCTTTTCCCTGCACGCTCTTAAACGATGCGTCAAGACTCGATGCAGCTACAAAAGTTACACCCTTGGTATCGTCGATGATCTGGGCATAGATCTGGTTCAAACTTCTATATACAGAAAGTCTCGGCCGCTCAGTCGTGCCGACAACTCTCCTTCTAATGCGCACATGGCGCCTCTTCCTGCCTATCTCTTTGCTCTTTACCAAAATATCCTCCTGATTAAAGCCCATGATTTCCGTCCATGGGCTAAGTACTACTGACTACTTCTTGCCGGTCTTGCCTACTTTAAGTTTTATGCGCTCGCCGGAATACCTTACACCTTTGCCCTTGTATGCATCAGGTTTTCTTAATTCCCTGATGTTAGCTGCAGCCTGCCCGATCTTCTGTTTGTCGATTCCGCTTAAGGTTATCTGCGTCTGCTTCTGATCGACCGCAGCGGTAATCCCATCGGGCAGAGGAAATTCCACGGGGTGGGAATAACCAAGGGTCATGACAATCTTCGTCCCCAGAACCTGGGCTCTGTATCCGACACCTAAAATATCAAGGACTCTCTGATATCCGGTAGTCACACCTGTCACCATGTTGGAGATCAGGTTTCTCGTGAGGCCATGCAGTGCCTTATTCTTTTTGGTATCATCTATACGTTCCACAACAATAGTGTTGGCAGCGACTGATACTTTTGTACCAAAAGGGTGCGCCCACTGCAACTCTCCCTTTGGACCCTTAACTTTTATAGTGTTATCCAGCAATGTGACATTCACTCCTGATGGAATATCTACTGGCTTCTTTCCGATTCTTGACATCCCGCTTCTCCTTTTACCAGATGTAGCAGAGCACTTCGCCGCCGACATTTTCGCGGCGGCATGACCTGTCGCTCATGAGACCCTTGGATGTGGTTAGGACAGATATACCCACCCCGCCCATCACCATGGGAACCGTGTCATGACCAACATAGACCCTTCTTCCCGGCTTGCTTATCTTCTTTATTCCGCTTATCACGGGTTCATTGTCAGGTGCATACTTGAGCGTTACCCTCAGGATACCCTGCTTCTTGTCCTTCAGAATCTTGTATGCCCTGATGAAGCCTTCTTCTTTCATGATCTTTGCGATCTCAAGCTTCATCTTCGAGGCAGGGATATCAACCTTTTCAGCCCGTATCATGACCGAATTCCTTATCCTTGTCAGCATATCTGCAATTGGGTCAGTTTGCATCCGTCACCTCTACCAGCTTGATTTTGTAACTCCGGGAATCTGTCCCCGAAGCGCCTGATGTCTAAAACAGATCCTGCACATCCCAAACTTTCTGAGATAGCCCCGCGGCCTTCCGCATATCTTGCATCTGTTGTGGGCCTGCACCGCAAATTTCGGCGGCCTCTTTGACTTTTCTATCATGCATGTTTTTGCCATGTTTCAATACCTCTCTAGTTTCTAAAAGGAATGCCGAAGTAACGAAGGAGCGCCTTGCTCTCCTTGTCTGTTTTGGCCGATGTGCATATGATCACATCAAGTCCGTGAACCATCTCCACCCTGTCATAATCGATCTCAGGGAATATGAATTGCTCCTTAAGGCCTATGGCATAGTTACCCCTGCCGTCAAATGACTTTCCGGAAACACCCCTAAAGTCCCTGATTCTCGGCAAAGCTATGCTGATAAATCTGTCCAGAAACTCATACATGGAACTGCCTCTCAGCGTAACCTTGCAGCCTATCGGCATGTCCTTTCTGAGCTTGAAGGTTGCGATGGACTTCTTCGCCTTACATACAACTGGCCTCTGGCCGGTAATCGTTGCAAGTTCCTTCTGCGCTGCCTCAAGAAGCTTGATATTCGAGATAGCCTCGCCAAGCCCTACGTTAAGCACAATTTTCTGGACCTTGGGGACTTCCATAATGTTGCCATATGAAAACTCCTTCATCATGGCAGGTATAATCTCTTTGGTATATTTTTCTTTCAGTCGTGGAGTCATTATCAATCAATGACCTCCTTGCATTTTTTGCATGTCCGGTGCTTTTCACCGCTCTCAAGGACAGTCACGGCAACCTTCGTGGCCTTGCTACACTTGGGACAGAAAAGAAGGACATTGGATATATGGACTGGCGCCTCTTTCTCGATGATGCCGCCCTGGGAATACTTCTTGTTCGGCTTCATATGTTTTTTAATGATGTTGATCTTCTCGACAAGGACCTGATGCTTATCCCTGTTGACAGAAAGCACGCGGCCTTTTTTACCCTTCTCCTTGCCGGCGATAATAACCACGGCATCTTCTTTCTTTATTCCTAAACTCATCTCTCCTCCTACAGCACTTCAGGAGCAAGGGAAATTATCTTCATATACTCTTTCCATCTTAGCTCTCTTGCGACTGGTCCGAAAATTCTTGTTCCAATGGGCTCGCCCTTGGCATCGATCAGCACAACGGCGTTCTGATCAAAGCGAATGTACGAGCCGTCAGGCCTTCTTGAGTCCCTCTTTGTCCTTACGATCACGCCCTTCACAACAGCACCCTTTTTGACGTTTCCTTCAGGGATTGCCTCCTTGACACTGACGACGATAACGTCTCCAAGCCCGGCATATCTCCTCTTTGATCCACCGAGCACCTTTATGCACTGAACCCTTTTAGCACCTGAATTGTCTGCTACCTCAAGGACGCTGCTCATCTGAATCATTTTTTGGCACTCCTCGCCGATTTATCAAGAATTTCAAGGACAAGCCATCTTTTGTCCTTGCTCATGGGACGAATCTCTGTGATCTTGACGTCATCGCCAACCTTGCACTGGTTGACCTCATCATGAGCCTTGAACTTAGAGACCTTCTTCACCGTCTTCTTGTAAACAGGATGCTGAAACATTCTGGTTACGGCTACGACAACGGTTTTCTGCATTTTATTGCTTACTACTTTTCCTGTATAGACCTTGTTAATCATGGTTACCTTCCAGATCCTTTTTATGAAGCCTTTTGTCTGTTCTTTTCTGTTATTACCGTCAGTATCTTTGCAATGTTCTTCCTGATTGCACGGATACGCATCGGGTTTTCGATCTCTCCCGTTGCCTGCTGGAACCTGAGATTGAAGAGTTCTTTTCTCAGATCCTGCTCTTTCTTCCTGAGTTCTTCTACTGTTGTTTCGCGTAACTCTGCGGCCTTCATTGTACGCTCTCCTCCCTCTTAACAAACCTCATCGACAGGGGAAGCTTGTGAGACGCAAGCCTCAGGGCCTCTTTTGCAACTTCTTCGGTTACACCTGACATCTCATAAATGATTCTTCCCGGCTTGACCACCGCCACCCAGTACTCCAGAGCGCCCTTACCCTTTCCCATTCTTGTCTCTGCAGGCTTCTTGGTTATCGGTTTGTCAGGGAAAATTCTGATCCAGACCTTACAACCCCTCTTTACGTGGCGATTAATTGCAATTCTTGCCGCCTCGATCTGTCTTGAGCTTATCCAGCCCGGCTCCATCGCCTTGAGCCCGAACTCCCCGAAGGAAACATCAGACCCGCGATAGGCCTTGCCGTTCATGTTTCCCTTCTGCATTTTTCTAAATTTAACTTTCTTCGGCATTAACATAACGTATACCCCTTATATTGCCGCTGCCTGGACTTCAGTCTTGGGCACTTCAGGCAGCACATCTCCCAGATACACCCATACCTTGACACCGATAAGGCCAAAAGTTGTCCGAGCCTCAGCGAAACCAAAGTTGATATCCGCCCTGAACGTATGCAGAGGCACCCTTCCCTCGCGATACCATTCTGTCCTTGCTATTTCAGCGCCAGCCAACCTGCCCGAGCTGGTTATCTTGATACCAAGAGCGCCAAACCGCATTGCTGATGATACAGACTTCTTCATTGCCCGTCTGAAGGCAACTCTTTTTTCGAGCTGCAGGGCTATATTCTCAGCAACAAGCTGAGCATCTATCTCGGGCTTTCTGATCTCCTTGATGTCAACCGAAGCCTGCTTGCCGCTCATTGCCTCAACATCCTTACGAAGCTTCTCCACCTCAGAGCCCTTTTTCCCGATAATAATACCGGGCCTGGCAGTATGAATGATAAGTCTGATCTTCTGGCCTGCGCGCTCGATCTCGATCTTCGACACACCTGCATGGAACAACCTCTTTTTTATCTCCTTGCGGATCGCAATGTCCTGGAGCAACTGCTCTGCATATCCTTTCTTGAGATACCATCTCGAATCCCATGTCTTGGTAATGCCCAGCCTGTTTCCTATCGGATGTGTCTTCTGGCCCAAAATCTCCTCCTGATTATTCTTCGGTTAATACCAATGTTATGTGGCAGGACCGCTTCTTGATCACATTCGACCTGCCCATTGATCTCTGCTCAATCCTCTTCATGGTAGATCCTGCATCAGCAACTGCCCTGCTGATCACCCATGTCTCCGAGTCCGTGTTTGCACTTTTCTGCTCCGCATTCGACATCGCGGATTTCAGAACTTTCTCGATAAATCGCGCGCCTCTGTATGGCATGAACCTCAGCGAAATCAGCGCATCCCCTGCCCTCTTGCCTTTAATAAGATCCATAACCCGCTTCGCCTTGCGCGGAGTAAGTCTTGCGTACTTCTGAATTGCTATTGCTTCCATGGAATCAGCCCTTTACCGTAGTAGTCTTGCCTGAGCCTGTATGGCCCTTAAATGTTCTTGTTGGAGAGAACTCACCAAGCTTATGCCCGACCATATTTTCTGTTACATAGACTGGGATAAATTTCCTGCCATTATGCACTGCAAAGGTATACCCGATGAATTCAGGCAATATTACAGAGCGCCTAGACCAAGTCTTAATAAGCTTTTTGTCTCCGGAAGCGACCATGTCCTGCTGCCGCTTCAGCAGTTTTTCATCCACGAATGGACCCTTTTTTAATGACCGTGGCAATTTACTTCCTCCTCTTGACTATGAACGTATTCGTCCGTTTATTGCGCCTCGTCTTGATTCCCTCAGGCACGCCCCAAGGAGTACAAGGAGGTCTTCCGCCCGAGCTTTTACCCTCGCCACCACCAAGCGGATGATCCACAGGGTTCATAACAACACCTCTCACATGAGGCCTCCTGCCGATCCAGCGCGATTTGCCTGCCTTACCAAAGGAGATGTTCTCATGCTCAGGGTTACTCACCTGACCAACAGTTGCCATACAGCGGGAAAGAACCTTCCTTACCTCACCAGACGGCATCTTGATCTGGACATAGTCTTCATCCTTGGCGATGAGCTGCGCAGAAGTCCCTGCGCTCCTTACCATCTTTGCGCCCTGACCGGATTTCAGCTCGATATTGTGTATGAACGTTCCAAGCGGCATGTCACTAAGAGGCAGGGCATTGCCAATCTTTATCTCAGCACCCTTGCCTGAAATGAGTTCGTCGCCAACACCCAGCCCAACCGGCGAAATGATATAGCGCTTTGCTCCATCTCTATAGGTCAATAGCGCAATGCGGGCAGACCTGTTGGGATCATACTCAATCGTGGCTACCGTAGCAGGCACGCCAACCTTATCCCTCTTGAAGTCAATGACCCTGTATTTTGTTCTGTTGCCGCCGCCCCTATGCCATGCTGTCACACGTCCGAGATTGTTTCTTCCGCCCGTTTTCTTCAGGTTCGTGACCAGAGACTTGAGCGGCTTGTCGGTCGTCAGCTCAGCATAATCCATAACGGTGCGATGTCGTCTGCCTGGAGATGTCGGTTTTAATATTTTAATTCCCATTATGCACCCTCGATAAAGTCGAGTTTTTCTCCCTCTTTGAGGGTAATCAAGGCCTTCTTCCGGTCAGACGTCTTGCCGGCAAATTTACCGTATTTCTTCATCTTTCCGTGGGCCTTTATGGTTGCAACTTTCTCGACCTTCACTTTAAAAAGTTCTTCGACTGCCTTTTTAATCTCTATCTTGTTTGCTTCTCTTGCCACTTCAAGCAGAACTTTATTTTCGGACTCTTTAAGACTGCTTCCTTTTTCAGTAAAAAGAGGCCGCCTGATCACGTCAAAAACATTTTTCATTTCTTTCCCGCCTCCGCAAGCATCTCAACAGCCTGCTTTGTGATCAACACCATGTTATGCACTGCCACTTCATAGGTATTGAGGTCTGTCACTCTGGCCACCTTAACTCCCGGAATGTTCCTTGCCGACAGGACAACATTGTCATTCTTCTCCGGCATAACAATAAGCGTTGTCTTCCCGTCAAGTCCAAGGTTTTTGAGAAGCGCAAGAATATCCTTTGTGCATGGTTTATCCAGGGATATACCGTCGATAACCATTATCTCGCCATCAGCAAGCTTGGCTGAAAGTACACTATGCAGCGCAACCTTCTTGGCCTTCCTCGGCAGGCTGTAAGAATAATCTCTTGGCTGAGGCCCAAATATGGTGCCGCCGCCCTTCCAGAGCGGAGAGCGAATACTGCCTGCCCTTGCACGCCCTGTGCCCTTCTGCTTAAATGGTTTCCTTCCGCCGCCACTGACAAAACCCTTGGTCTTAGTCGCAGCTGTCCCCTGACGCTGGTTTGCAAGATAATTGACAATTGAGTCGTGTACAGCTCCCTGCTTTGCTGATACGCTGAACACAGCCTCAGGAAGAGTTATCTTGCCAACAGATGAATTGTTTTTATCTTTTATATCGATCTCTGCCATCTTAGCCTTCCTTTCTGATTTCGAGATATGTCCCTTTTGATCCAGGGACTGCACCCAAAATAAGAATAAGGTTCTGCTCGACTTTAACATCAACGATTTTCAGGTTCTTAACGGTAATAAGCTCAGAACCCATATGCCCTGGCATGCCCTTATTCTTCCAGACCCTTGAGGGGAAAGAGCTTGCGCCTATCGAACCAGGCTCCCTGTAGGACGTTGATCCATGGGAAGCCGGGCCACCTTTATAATTATGCCTCTTCATTACGCCCTGAAACCCCTTGCCTTTTGACACTCCGGCTACCGAGATAAGATCGCCCTTCTGGAACTTTTCGGCCGTAATCATCTCGCCGACCTTGAGGTCAGCCATAGGAAACTCCTTAAGGAGCCTGTAATATCCAGTTCCAGCCTTTTTAAACAGGCCCTTCATGGCCTTGTTCACATTCTTTTCTTTCTTGATTTCGCCAAAGCCGACCTTGATCGCCTCGTACCCATCGGTTTCTTTCGTCTTTATCTGCAGAACACAGCACGGTCCTGCCTCAACAACAGTCACAGGATATATCCTGCCACTTTCATCAAAAACCTGGGTCATCCCAAGCTTTCTGCCAAGAATTCCTGTCATAGTTTTATCTCCACATCAACGCCAGCCGCCAGCTCGAGCTTCATGAGCGCGTCAACGGTTTGCGGCGTTGCATCATGTATATCAATCAGTCTTTTATGTGTCCTGATCTCAAACTGCTCCCTTGATTTTTTGTCAACATGGACAGACCGCAACACTGTTATTTTGCTGATATGCGTGGGAAGCGGAATCGGCCCGGCAACCCGTGCACCTGTCCGCTGCGCTGTGTCCACAATCTCTTTCAGAGACTGGTCAAGGACCTTATGGTCGTATGCCCGTAATTTTATTCTTATCTTCTGATTCACGTTTATACCATGACCTCGGTGACAACACCGGCACCAACCGTGCGGCCACCTTCCCTGATTGCAAACCTCAGTTCCTTTTCCATCGCTATCGGCGAGATCAGCTCTACTGTCATGCTGACGTTGTCCCCAGGCATAACCATCTCT
>CAMTUV010000018.1:0-18541 GCA_947085015.1 uncultured Nitrospirota bacterium | reverse complement strand
GCAGGCTCGGCGGCATCAGGTATATCTGCTCCCGATTGATTGTCTTGATGTTATAGGCCATCTCTTCCCCTTTGTCTTTTTTGTCGCACCTATTTTATCATGTCACTATGCACTTGGGGTTTGTGCAACAGCCTCTGAAACTGATGGATAACGGTTCTGTGCAATGAGTGTGTAAATCTTGAGGAGTCTTATTACCTTTTCTGACATCCCTGAGGACTTGGCTGAACTCTTTGATTTCTTTTTCCCCTGCAGCCCCTTAAAGTCTTTTTTCTGCATGGGATTATTATTGACTATTCCATGCCTTTCCTCAAGGGAAAGCCGCTTCTTAGCTTTTTATCTCAAGCCTCCTGACAAAACTCAGCCCGGAGAGGGTTTCGATCACCTGCCTGATAGGTGAGCTGTGCTTTCCTGCAACAGTAAAGATGAATTTTCGTTCTCTATCAGGAAACTGAATCTCATAGTCCATCTTGGTGACAGCAAATCCCTTTCCCTCAAAGACCTCACGTATCGTGTCTTCGTCTCCTGCGCTGTCCGTGATCAAGGTCACAAACTTATAGACCATTCTCGGCATTCTCATCTCCAGAAACCGCAGAAGCCAGAGGGATACAAAGGTGATCACAAAGCCGGCAATGCCGGCAACATACTGACCCGCACCGATGGCGAGCCCAATGGCAGAGACGATCCAGACGCAGGCAGCAGTGGTCAGCCCCTGCACTGAGGCACCTGTCTTGAGTATGACGCCTGCGCCAAGAAATCCAACTCCGGTCATTGCTCCTGCAGCTATCCTGGTAGGATCGATCCTCATCAGCCCGGAACCGGCACTGTCTATATAGTAGCCCTGTGAAATGATCATGAGGAGTACGCAGGAGACGCAGACAAGGAGCTGTGTTCTGAAACCGGCCGGCCTGCCATGGGTCTGTCGCTCGAAGCCTATGATGCCGCCCAGGAGCGTCCCGAGAAGCAGTTTCAGGATAATTTCATCAGGTGCCATTAGTCAGGCCTTCACAATGATCTTGTAAAACTTCTTCTTGCCGATTTTCACGATATGTTCGCCGGTCTGAAGCCTTAAATTTATATCAGAGACTACTGCATCGTTCACTCTTACACCGCCCTGTTTTATGAGCCGGACTGCCTCGCTTGAGCCTTGCACAAGCCCTGCTTCCTTCATAACCTGAGGGAGCCATGTGGCGTTTTCTGCGCTGCCTGCTGATACCTCCAGCACAGGAAAGGTAGCCTCGATATCGCTGAGATTTTTTTCTTCAAAAACCGCGTGGTATTTGTCTCTTGCCTTTTCAGCCTCTTCCTGACCGCAGTATCTTGCCACCAACTCCATGGCAAGTTCCTTCTTCACCTGTCGCGGGTCTTTAGAGCCATCTTTCAACCCCTCTTTCAGAGCATTAAACTCATCGACAGAAATCCTGCTCAGGAGCTCAAAGTATCTTTCTATCAGGGTATCGGGAACGCTCATTATCTTCTTGAACATGCCCGCAAGCTCACCACTGACGTATTCAAAGGCAGGCTCGTTGATGCCTATATAATTGCCAAGACTTTTGGACATCTTGTTCGCGCCGTCAAGACCCTCAAGAAGCGGCATCATAAGGACCACCTGCTCATCCATACCCGTCGCTTTCTGCATGGCTCTGCCCATCAGTAGGTTGAACTTCTGGTCGGTTCCGCCAAGCTCTATGTCCGATTTGAGTGCAACCGAATCATAAGCCTGAAACAGGGGATAGTAGAATTCAAGGATACTGATCGGCTGCTGGTTCTTAAACCTTTTTTTAAAGTCTTCCCGCTCAAGCATGCGAGCGACTGTTTCGAAAGCTCCGAGCTGGGCAACCTCTATTGCGCTCATCTTTTCGAGCCATTCGCTGTTGAAACGCACCCTCGTCTTACTGGGATCAAGCACCTTGAAAACCTGTGTCTTGTACGTCTCGGCATTCTTCAGGACACTATCCTTTGTCAGAATCTTGCGCGTCTCGTTCTTGCCTGTGGGATCGCCGATCATGCCGGTGAAGTCGCCGATCAGGAATGTAACATCATGGCCAAGGTCCTGGAACTGGCGCATCTTCTCAAGAAGCACAGTATGGCCGATATGGATGTCAGGGGCTGTGGGGTCAAAACCGGCCTTGACCTGGAGAGGTCTGTTCTCTTTAAATGACCTTTCGAGCTTCTTCAGGAGATCTCCCTCGCTGATGATCTCGACAGTGCCGCGTTGTATTATTTCGAGCTGTTTTTCGGGTGAAAGCATGGACTGTATGATACTCGCAGAAGGGAATGGCAGTCAATTCTGGAAGCGGTAGTCTATCCCTCTGTGAGGCTGCAGAGGACAGGGGAAGATAACGCCCCCAACCTTTGCTTAAAGCACCTACTGTTGGCTCTTAAGCTAGAACGGTGATCATATCCCTCCACTTAAGATAAGGGGAGGTGATGAGGGGTTATGTTTTTTTCGTGCCCTGCTACTACGCCATATGCCTCTGCATGTTGATATTGACTGGAGCAGAATATGCGTGTTCCCCCCTTTTACGGCTTGTAATACATCAGCTTCCGGGCGATGGGGGAGAGTTGTTTGCTGAGCATCTCCTGCTCATCTATCGTCAGCGGGCTGAAGGCTGAGGCGAAGCGGACATTCTCTTCGAGCTGTGCAATGGTATCGCAGCCGATGACTGCTGTGGTGACCTGCTGGGACAGGGCATAGCGGTAGAAGAGATCGAGGTTGCCCGGTGCGATCTGCGCTGCTGCTCCCCTGAAATAGACTTTCATCGCAACGATCCCCATGCCGCGCTCAACAGCCAGCGGCATAACCTGCCCGATAAAGCTGTTGTAATGCGGCTCGGCAGGGTTCACCGGCATAAGGACGGTATCGAAAGGGAACCGCTCGATGCAGGTTCTTAAGATCAGCGGATCATGGTGGCCGGTTAGTCCAATGAACCGCACAAGTCCCTTCTCCTTCGCCTCAACAAAAGCCTCAATCGCCCCTCCTTTGCCGAAAATCTCCTCGATCTCCTCGTCGGTCCTTACATCATGCACCTGCCAGAGATCGAGGTGGTCGGTCTTCATATTCCGGAGGGTCTCATGGAGGTGGTCAAGTGCGCCCTTTTTGTCCCGTGCATGAGACTTGCTCGTAAGGAATATTTCCTTCCTCCGCTCCTTCAGGGCAAGGCCGTAATAAGATTCGCTGCCTGAGTAGGCCCTGGCAGACTCGCAATAGGTGATGCCCAGGTCGACTGCGCGGTTGATGAGCTGGTACGCCTCTTTTTCCTGGCCAAAGGTCCGAAGCACGCCTTCGCCTCCAAGGCCGAGGATCGTGACATCAATACCGGTCTTTCCAAGCCTCCGTATGGGAATCTCCATGAATATAGTATAGCGCAGAGGTGTCATAATCCCTTAATTCATATATTTGACAGTTCAGACATATTGTTTTACGATATTATCATCGATACGTTTTTTGGAGGACATATGAGCACAACAACTATTTCTCCGAAGTTTCAGGTGGTAATACCGAAGGATGTCAGAAAGAAGCTCGATCTGAAATCCGGCCAGAAGATGACAGTCGTCACCAAGGGAGGCGTCATCTACTTCATTCCCGAAAAACCGGTTGAAGCCTTTCGGGGCTTTCTGAAGGGCATGGATGCCGGAAATATCAGAGAGGATGAAGACCGGTAATGGTGCTCGTAGACTCTTCTGGCTGGATCGAATTCTTCATTGACGGCCCAATGGCAGGCGCCTATGCGCGGCACCTGAAAGATCCAAGCCGCGTTATTACACCAACCATCGTTCTGTACGAGGTATTCAAGAAAATCAGGCGTGATAGATCCGAGGAAGAGGCCTTGTCTGCTGCTTCTATTATGAACAGGACAAAGGTTGTCGATCTCACCGAAAGCACCGCGCTCTTCGCGGCAGAGGTGAGCATCAAGCACTCCCTCCCCATGGCTGATGCAATCGTGTATGCGACCGCGCTGGAGTCCGGATGCAAAGTCATTACCAGTGACGCTCATTTCAGGGACTTGGACCGCGTTGTATTTGTTGCTTAGTTTTCGCGAGATTTGCGTCAATTAGTATATAATTACAGCCAATATATCTATGTCTGCTATTGTTGTTATACCGGCCCGTTACGCATCGACCCGTTTCCCGGGTAAGCCTCTTGCACTCCTTAAAGGCATGCCGCTTATCCAGCATGTATATCAAAATTCTCTCAATGCCCGGTTAGCTACAGAGGTGATCGTCGCAACCGACAGCGAGACTATCTTTGAAACGGTAATGTCCTTTGGCGGAAAAGCGGTCCTAACCTCGCCTGATCATCAATCAGGCACAGACAGGATCGCTGAGGTTGCAGCAACGATGAATTGTGATATAATGGTCAATGTCCAGGGCGATGAACCCCTCATCAGGCCTGAGATGATCGATGCAGTCATCTCGGTCCTTGACGATAACAGGGCATCTCTCGGCACGCTGGCAATACCGATTCGAGACAGTAGAGAAATCTTCGACCCCAATGTAGTAAAGGTTGTATTTGATGCTGAAGGGTTTGCATGGTATTTTTCGCGCGCACCTATCCCCTATCACAGGGACGAATGGATAATGGAAGGCAAAGGACAAAGGACAAAGGACAAAGGGCTGGAAGAATTGTATGAACTCCATGCTCCAGGCTCTGGGCTCCATACCTATTCCTGTTATAAGCATATTGGGATTTACAGTTACCGCCGTGATGTGCTGTTGAAACTCTCATCTCTTCCGCCGTCGAGGCTGGAGCTGATCGAGAAGCTCGAGCAACTCAGGGCGATAGAAAACGGTTTTCGCATAAAGGTCAGGGAGACGTTATTTGAAACCATCGGGGTGGATACACCTCAAGACTTAGAAAGGGTAGAACAATGCCTAAATTCATCTTTGTAACCGGCGGGGTTTTGTCATCATTAGGGAAGGGGATCGCAGCAGCGTCCATAGGTGCGCTCCTCGAAGCAGGTGGACACACGGTAACGATCCAGAAGCTTGACCCCTATATCAATGTTGACCCCGGAACCCTCAGCCCGTTCCAGCACGGAGAGGTCTTTGTGTCCGATGACGGAGCAGAAGCTGATCTTGACCTCGGCCATTACGAGAGGTTCACTCATATCAGGACTTCGCAGAAGAACAACTTCACAACCGGCAAGATCTACTACAATGTCATCTCCAAGGAGCGGCGCGGGGACTATCTCGGTGACACGGTCCAGGTCGTGCCTCATATTACAGATGAGATCAAGCAGGCGATCAAGTCTGTGGGAGACGGCAACGACGTGGTCATCGTCGAGATCGGCGGCACGGTCGGCGATATCGAGAGCCTGCCGTTCCTCGAGGCGATCAGGCAGATGCGCTATGACGTTGGCAAGGAAAACTGCCTCTATGTGCACCTGACCCTTGTCCCCTTTATTAAGACCTCGGGGGAGCTCAAGACAAAACCGACCCAGCACAGCGTGAAGGAACTCAGGGCAATCGGTATTCAGCCGGACATCCTGCTCTGCAGAACAGACAGGCTCATCCCTCCTGAGTCAAAGAAGAAGATCGCTATCCACTGCAACCTTGAGACAGATGCGGTCATCAATGCAATCGATGTTGACACCATTTATGAGGTGCCCCTTGCGCTTAATGCCGAAGGCATCGAGCAGCTTATCGTCAGAAAGCTCAATCTGCCTCAAAAAGAGATGGATCTTGCGCAGTGGAAAGACATCGTACGGAAGGTGAAAGAGCCGAAGCATGAGGTAACCATTGCTATCGTCGGCAAATACGTTGGACTCAAGGATTCGTACAAGAGCCTTACCGAGTCCCTGCTCCATGGGGGTATTGCCAATGACTGCAAAGTAGGCCTCCAGTGGGTCGACTCTGAAGAGATCGAGGTGCATGGTCCGGAAAAGTATCTTTCAGATGTTGACGGCATACTAGTGCCTGGCGGATTCGGGTACCGGGGTATTGAGGGAAAGATCCAGGCAATTCGCTATGCAAGAGAAAAGAAGATCCCGTTTTTTGGCATTTGTCTTGGCATGCAGTGCGCTGTCATCGAGTTCGCAAGAAATGTCTGCGACCTCAAGGCAAATAGCTCCGAATTCGATCTGAACACGCCGGCACCTGTCATCTATCTCATGGAAAAATGGTTCGATTTCAGAAAGGGGAAGGTCGAAGAGCGCACGGAGAGTTCGCACAAGGGCGGCACCATGAGGCTCGGCGCATACCCCTGCGTCATTGGGCAGAACACCAATGCCTCTGTTGCTTACAGACAGAAAGAGATCTCTGAGCGCCACAGGCACCGGTATGAGTTCAACAACGCATACAAGGGAGTCCTCACCAGGATGGGCATGAAAATCAGCGGAACAAGCCCTGACGGAGAACTGGTCGAGATTGTAGAGATAGAGGACCATCCCTGGTTCCTGGGTTGCCAGTTCCACCCTGAGTTCAAGTCCAGGCCGACTGAGCCTCATCCGCTCTTCAGGGCCTTCATTGAAGCAGCGCTCAGGGGAAAGCGCTCGCTTTTCGATGATGCGAAATCAGATGTCAGGGAACTGAACCAGGGTTGAAAAGGACTATGCACGTAGGCTCCGCAGCCTTGCATCCAGGGGACCTTTTTCTCATAGCAGGCCCCTGCGTCATCGAAGACGAAACCGTAACATTCGAAACAGCAGAGAGGCTGAAAACGATATGTTCTGAGCTTCATATCTCTTTTATCTTTAAATGCTCCTTTGACAAGGCAAACAGAACATCAGTCTCTTCATTCCGGGGCCCTGGCATTGACAGAGGCCTCAGAATCCTTGCTGATATCAGGTCAAAGCTTCAGGTCCCTATCATTGCTGACATTCATGCCATGGAAGAAATTGGTCCTGCTGCCGAGGTACTTGATGCACTCCAGATACCGGCATTCCTCTGCAGGCAGACAGACCTCGTCCTTGCAGCAGCAAAGACCGGTAAGCCGGTGAATATTAAAAAGGGGCAATTCCTTGCTCCCTGGGATGTTAAGAATATCATTGATAAGTTCGTCTCGAGCGGGAATCAAAATCTTTTTATCACGGAGCGCGGCGTATCTTTCGGATACAATAATCTTGTTGTCGATTTCAGGGCATTCCCGATCATGCGTACCCTTGGATATCCTGTAATCTTTGATGTAACACACAGCCTGCAGCTGCCGGGTGGACAGGGCACAAGTTCAGGAGGGCAGAGGGAGTTCGCTGAGCCAATGGCAAAAGCCGCTGCTGCTGCCGGCATTGACGGCCTCTTCATGGAGGTCCATCCTGACCCAGAAAAGGCTTTGTGTGACGGCCCGAACATGATCAGGCTTGATGAGTTACAGGGCTTCCTGGCACGGGTCAAGGCTGTGCATGACCTTGTTTCAGGACAGATCTGCGCCCCGGAATGGAAGAGATAACTAAATGAAGAAAAATATATTGTCCCTTCATAGCTCTGTCATTCCGGCTTGCCTGTGCCCGATGTTTGGCGGCTCCGTCCGACCTACTGTTGGGTATCAGGAATCTCTCTTTGCCTTTCTGAAGGCTTGCACTCCGTTTGCGGGAATGACAATTTTAAGATATTTACTTGTCAGCATAATAATCGCACTTTTCGTTGTATCCGTTGCCGACAATTCGTTCTGCGAAGAAAAACCGGTCTCATATACCAATGATGATATCGACAAATACCGCCGTCCTTCAGACAACAGGCCGCAAGAGCAGAGAAGAACTACCCTATCGGCAAAAAAGGACGGGAACAAGAAAGCCCGGGAAAAACAGGAGCAGGAATACTGGTGCAAACGGGCAACTGCGGCAAAGAGAAAGATTGAACATGCTGGCCGGGATGTCAGGGAACGACAAGAAGACATCTCGCGGGAGCAGTCAAAAGATATTCGTACCAGCAGGAAGATGAGCACTCTGCAGGGCAAACTTAAGAAAGCAAAAGACCAGTTATCTTCGGCTGAAGCTGACCTCAGTGATATCGAAAACGAAGCCCACAGAAAGGGAATACGGCCGGGCTGGCTCAGATGCCAGTTCGATTAGAAACAGATGGATCAACTAAGCAGCATTGATATTGCAAAAAAAGTCCTGCAGACAGAGGCAGATGCTGTACGCAGCCTTATCGATAGGCTTGACCATACATTTGAGAAGGCTGTCGATATCATCCTGAGCAGCAAGGGGAAAGTCGTTGTCACAGGCATGGGTAAATCAGGATTGGTGGGCAAAAAGATCGCTGCCACGCTTGCATCAACAGGCACGCCCTCCTTCTTCATGCACCCGGCTGAAGCAAGCCACGGCGATCTCGGCATGGTCACTGAATCTGATGTCATTATCGCCATCTCTAACAGCGGCGAAACTGATGAAATCATCTGCATCATACCCTTCCTGAAGCGATTTAATGTGGGGCTTATTTCCCTTACAGGGAATAACAGATCCACGCTTGCAAGGGCCGCAGAGGTAAATCTCGATATAGCCGTGCAGGAAGAGGCCTGCCCGCTCGGCATCGTGCCCACATCATCTACGACAGCAGCGCTTGCCATGGGAGATGCAATTGCCGTTGCCCTTCTTACCAAGCGAGGGTTTCAGCAGGATGATTTTGCTTTTTTCCATCCCAGCGGAAGCCTTGGGAAAAAACTTTTTATCAGAGTAAAGGATCTTATGCACGCCGGAGACTCTCTGCCGATCACACCTCCGGAGGCGTCACTTACAGGCGCGGTCATCGAAATATCCTCGAAGCGGCTCGGCATAACCATTGTCGCGGATGGCGACAGAGTCATGCTCGGCATTATCACCGATGGCGACGTCAGAAGAGGCATTGAGAAATGGGGCAAGGACTTCTTTGAGATGAAAGCCAGCGAAGTTATGACAAGGAATCCCCGGATCATTTCAGAAGATGAACTTGCAGCCAAGGCCCTGGGCGTGATGGAAAAGCTTGCCATATCTGCTCTTGTTGTTACTGGCGATGATAACCGGATAGTCGGTGTGATCCACCTCCATGACATTTTGAAAAAGGGAATAGCGTAGATGAAACGAGTGGGGTCAGGGGTCCAAGGGGTCAAGGGGTCAAAAGCTAAAGGCAATGGAAACGCTGCTGCCAGGGCAATTGCCAAAGGTATAAAGCTTCTGATCCTGGATGTTGACGGCGTACTCACTGACGGCTGTATTATCCTGGACAATGAAAATAATGAATACAAGGCATTCCATGTACGCGACGGCCATGGCATCAGGATGCTCATCCACGCAGGTATCAAGGTCGCTATCATCACAGGCAGATATTCGAAGGTCGTAGAGCGGCGGGCTCATGAGCTCGGCATCACTGACGTCTTTCAGAAATGTCTAAAAAAGAAGACAGCATATGCCCGGCTTTTAAAGCAGCATTCACTGAAAGACCATGAAGTGGCCTATATCGGGGACGATATCATTGATGCTCCGATCATGGCGCTGGTCGGCCTGCCGATTGCCGTTGCTGATGCTGAGGCCGAGGCAAAAAAGTTTGCGCTCATGGTCACAAGGAACAGGGGTGGGAAGGGCGCAGTTCGGGAAATTACAGACTTGATTCTCAAGGCCAAAGGTCTCTGGAAGAGTATGTTCGATGACTACTTTAAAACTTAATCTACCCACGATCCTGACGCTAAGCAGGATCGTTCTCATTCCCTTCTTCGTGCTGTCAGTTTATAACCACCCTGTGATCGGCGCCGTGGTATTCAGCATCGCCTCGATCACGGATTTTCTTGACGGGTACCTTGCACGGCGTTCCGGGCAGATAACAACATTCGGGATCATTATGGATCCTATTGCTGATAAGTTTCTCGTCATATCGGCGCTGATCGTACTTGTTGATATGGCACGGCTGCCTGTTGAAGTGGCAATAATACTGATTGTAAGAGAGTTCCTTGTTACAGCGCTTAGAGTCGTAGCTCTGACAAAGAATATTGTGATTGCGGCAGAAATGGGGGGGAAACTGAAAACAACAGCGCAGATTACAGGGGTGCTCTGCCTGATACTTACCGGCACCTTTATTGACCAGCTACCTCTTGATCTTTATGATATTGGCCGTGGTTTTATTGGAATTGCTGTAGTTCTCGCTGTAATATCAGGCGTGCAATACACAATCTCGTTCTGGCGAAAAGTGTGAAACTCGCTTTTCTGTCGCTTGCCGCCTTTCTGGTCGGGTCCATACCAATCGGTCAGATTATAGCGAAAAGCCGCGGCATCGACCTGCAGAAAGCCGGCAGCGGAAATATCGGCGCTACAAACGTCCTCCGCACTACCGGGAAACTACCGGCCCTCTTCACCCTGATCGGAGATTATGCCAAGGGAATGGCTGTTATTCTGCTCGCGGGCTTTTTTGATGTTGGGATATTGTATCAGGGTGCCCTGGGGATCATTGTTGTGCTCGGGCATAACTTCTCCATATTTCTGAAATTTAAGGGAGGAAAGGGAGTCGCGACCAGCATCGGGGTTCTCAGCATCTATGCCCCGTCTGCAGCGCTGGTCACCGTTATCCTCTGGCTTATTACCGTAGCATTAACCCGATACTCTTCGCTCGGCGCAGTTGTCTCCTTCAGCAGTCTGCCCCTGAGCATCTTTCTTCTTGATACAAAGGAAAAACTTCCCATTGCGATTATTATGAGTATAATATTGTTAGTGTGTCACAAGGACAATATCAAACGCCTCATGGCAGGCACAGAATCCAGGATTGGCAGGAAGGCATGAGAAAGCTGACTGTTTTTCTGTTTTTTTGCGTATTATTATCACCGGCAGTTACTCTGGCCGATGAGTTTATTGAATCCCAGCTTAACAGCGGGATCAGAAACTCAGATGTATCCTCTTATCTTCTGCTTCAGGAGGCTCAGGCAAACAAGGCTCAGGCAGCCACCCTGCTAAGCAGGGCATCTGAATACTCACCTGATCTTCCGGCAGTGCAGTTTGAGCTTGCCAAGGCTAAATTTTCTTTTAACTACACAGGCCTTCTCAACAGCGTTGATCATGTGGTCTCAGGCATCGATGGGTATTCGAGGAGTTTCTGGTGGTCTTTCAGCCTGGTTGGAAGCGCTTTTCTTGGGCTTATACTCTCGTTCATCGTTGTCATATTTATTATCGTGATCGTTCGTATATTCAGCGATCTGCCGCTGCTCTCCCATGAGATTGAAGAATCCCGGCAAAATATTGCCTTGCTGCTGGTTCTCTTTGCATGTTCCCTGATCAGTCCACTCCTGTTTCTTGCCGGCATCCTTGTCCTTCTTGGCCTGTATATGACCAGGATAGACAAAGTTCTCGTATATTTATTCCTGGTTTTTCTCCTCGCTTCTCCTTTCTTCTTCAACGCAACCGCGCAGTTTCTGCAGGTCTCATCCTCAGGAACCATGAAGGCAATTGTCGAGGTCAATGAATCAAAGGGCAATGCATATGCCCTCTCTGCTCTTAAATCGTCAAATGAACCTGCTGCGCTGTTTTCCTATGGCCTGGCATTGAAGCGCGCAGGGCTCTATGATGAGGCCAGCGCAGCATACAGCAATCTCAATAATACAGAGACTGCCGGACCTGTTCATGTGAACCTCGGCAATATTTTTGTTGCGCAAAACAATATGGACGAAGCTGCCAAGAGCTACCTTGCTGCTATAACAATTCGGCCTCTTGCTTCAGCGTATTACAATCTGTCCCAGGTCTCCAGAGAAGGCCTTGACTTTGAAAAGGGGAACGAATACTTCAGCAAGGCTCTTGCGATTGATCGGGATGCTGTTTCAACATACCGGGCAATCTCCGGAAGGAACCCAAACCGGATCGTTGCTGATGAGACTATTTCCCCGTCATCTCTATGGAAGCTTGCATGGAAAACTCCCGGAAAGTCAGCCACATTCAACCTTTCCGTGCTTCCAGGATGGACTATTTCGCTTGCAGCCCTGCTCCTGATGTTCGCCTTTTATATGCTGAACAGGCACGCCGGAAACAAGGCATACCGCTGCAGGAGGTGCAATGAGATCTTCTGCCCGCGCTGTGAAAAACATATTATGTGGGGACAGATGTGCCCACAATGCTTCCGGTCTCTCGTAAAGCTCGACGAGATTGAAGTGAAGGAGCGTGTAGCTCAACTGTTGTCTATCTATGAACACCAGAAGCAGCGAAGGGATATCATGAAACTGCTTTCATTCATCATTCCCGGCTCATCTCAGGTCTATGCAGGAAAGATCCTGTACGGCTTTTTCTTCATGTGGCCTTTCCTGTTCTTCCTGCTCTTTCCACTTACATCGTCTTTTATGTCTCCTGATGCCCGGGGAACTCACTGGGTTCTGAACATCGCATCACTGCTGATAGCCGCAATAGTGCTCATTATTTCCAACATCTTTACGCGGCAGAGGATAACCAAGGGATGGCTTTAGAAGGTTCATTAAAAGACTTTGGGCTTGCTGATATCCTTCAGCTCATCTACTTCCAGAGGAAAACCGGAGTTCTTGCGCTTGATAGCAGGGCAGACAAGGTCAAACTCCTGTTTGTGGATGGCAACATTGTCGGCGCCGACTCCAAGAAGAGAAACGAGGATAACCGCCTTGGCAAGATCCTGGTAAAAAGAGGTCTGATAAAAGACGAGGATCTCAGGGCAGTGCTTGAGGAACAGCGCAGGACCGGCCTCAAGCTCGGCACAGCACTGATCCAAAGAGAACTGATAGACAAGGAAAAGATAAAGGAGATCCTGAACAGCCAGATCACAGAGACTGTTGTCCAGCTCTTCGGCTGGCAACAGGGAACCTATGAGTTTGCAGCTCAGGGCGTACCGCAGGACAAGGAACTTCCCTTCTCTCTCGACACCCAGCACCTTCTCATGGAAGGGCTCAGAATCCTTGATGAGCTCTCGATCATCAAAGACAGGATCACTCTTGACACGCTTTTTGTGCGAAAGGGCAATGATACCTCAGAACTGACCGAAGAAGAAAAAGAGGTTTTTGCCTGCGTCGACGGCAACAACGATGTCAGCACCATTATTGACCTTACCGGCATGGACAGCTACCTTGTCTCAAAAACCTTCCTTTCCCTTATGGAAAAAGGAATGGTCGATGCCCAGGAAGCTGCACCTGTCATTCCGCCTGAAGGCAGCGCAGGAGAGAGAAAAACAGGCGCTGCACTGAAATATATGCCGTATCTTGCTGTTGCGGCATCTCTTATCCTGTCCTTTGTTGTCGTCTTTATGCAGAAGGATGACACGCTGAAGGTTTTTGATGCATCAAAAAAAATCAGGGAACTGAGGTTCAGTATAGAGGCGGCAAGATTGAAGAATGCCACCTATCCTCCTTCCATTTCAGCAATAACCGATAAACCAGACCCCTGGGGTCGGCCCTATATCTATTCGGTCTCAGAGAATGGTTTTTTCGTAAAGAGCTCCGGACAGGACAGGACTGATGGAACAAGCGATGATATTTACTGATTCCAAGTCGCATTCAAACGCAAACTGCGTTGGCTTTGTTGTCAGCTCCTCAACATACCAAACAGTATGCCTGCGTCGCTTCCTTCTTGCCGCCTTGTTATCATTTTGAATGCAGCCTGGAATAGCATGAGGCCGAGCAAACATCCCGGAAAGGCAGTCGTTCTTCTGAGCGGGGGCCTGGACTCTGCAACAGCCCTGGCAATTGCCAATAAAGAAGGTCATGAATTATATGCACTCACCTTTGACTATCAGCAGAGACATGCACGGGAACTTGAATCAGCTCGCTCCATTGCATCAGCGTTAGCAGTAAAAAAACACCTTATCATTGACTTCAGCCTCCGTGATATCGGCGGCTCTGCGCTTACATCTGATCTGAAGGTCCCAAAAGACCGTAATGCGTTATCAGTAATGAGTAATAAGTCAAAAATACCCTTCTCAAAAGAAAGCTCCTCATCACTCATCACTCATCACTCATCACTCATTCCCATAACCTACGTTCCTGCACGCAATACGATCTTCCTGTCCTTTGCCCTTGCCTGGGCAGAGGTGCTTGATGCCGAGATCATTTATATCGGAGCCAATGCCGTAGACTACAGCGGGTATCCTGACTGCCGGCCGGAATATCTCAAGGCATTTGAAAAAATGGCCAATCTTGGTACCAGGGCATCAGTGGAGGGGAGTCTTCAGTTTCATATCAAGGCACCGCTTATCTCCATGACCAAGGCTGAGATCATAAAAAAAGGCATAGAACTGGGAATAGATTATGGACTCACATGGAGCTGCTATGATCCTCAGCCGGTAAAAAAGCAAAGGGCAAAGGGCAAAAGGCAAAAGGTTAAGGAGGAATTTACAGATCACGCATCACGACGCATCACGCGTAACGGCCTTCGGCCCTGTGGCAAATGTGACAGCTGCAGGCTGCGCAAAAAAGGGTTCAGGGAAGCCGGCATAAAAGACCCTTTGATATCGCAGCGCTAATCGGACATAATAGTTCCGGTTAGTGAAGAACCCTGCAGCAGAGACCGCAGGGCGTTCATTTTTTGAATTTTTATATTGGTGTCATTCCCGTGCATAAGGCACCTACTGTTGGCAAGCAAAGCGCGTCGGCTTGCACTCCCTTGTGGAGTGGAGTCCTTCCGGAAAGATTCCGGACAAGCCGGAATGACAGAAATTTGGAACTGCGGCAGAGACCACAGGGTATAATGACTATAACTATATGATTACATACACACTAACAATCATGGAGCTTACGTGAAAACCAAAAAGAGCGTGAAGACTTCTCTCCTTTCAGCACTTCCATCTGTTGATGAAATTTTAAAAGGTTCTGACGGCTGTCAATGGCTTGCCTCATTCCCCAGAGCCATCGTGGTGCAGGCGATCAGGGATATTGTTGCCGGGCAAAGGAACAAAATACTTGCAGGAGAAGATCCGGACATCTCCTCTGCTGCTATCTCCTTATGCATCAGCGCAAGAATTCAGAAGCTTTCTTCTTTCAGCCTGCTTCCGGTGATAAATGCAACAGGCATAGTGCTGCATACGAATCTTGGGAGGGCAGTGCTTTCCGAGCGAGCAGTGAGCAATGTCATTGCAACAAGCAGGGGATATTCCAACCTCGAATATGATCTTGCTGAAGGAAAGAGAGGGAAACGTCATTCCCATACAACAAGGATCCTGAGGCAGCTTACCGGCGCTGAGGATGCCCTGATCGTAAACAACAACGCAGCAGCAGTATTCCTCTGCCTTGCCGCGATTGCAAAGGACAGGGAAGTGATCGTATCAAGAGGCGAGCTTGTGGAGATCGGCGGTTCTTTCAGGGTGCCTGATGTGATGACTGCAAGCGGAGCAGTCCTTCGTGAGATCGGGACAACGAATAAGACACATCTCCCTGATTACAGCAAGGCGATCAATGAAAAGACAGGACTTATCCTCAAGGTCCATCAGTCAAACTATAAGATCACCGGCTTCACAGAAGATGTTTCCATAGAACAACTGGCTGCATTGGGTAAAGAGCACAGCATCCCTGTGATGTATGATCTCGGCAGCGGCTGCCTGATCGACCTGAAACCCTATGGCATTCATGGCGAGCCTTCTGTGCAGGAGATCATGAAGTCCGGCGCCGATCTTGTGACCTTCAGCGGTGACAAGCTTCTTGGAGGACCGCAGGGTGGTATTATTATAGGCAGACAGGATCTTGTAGAAAAGATTCGGAAAAATTCCCTTGCACGCGCAGTCAGGGTCGACAAGATGACAATTGCAGCCTTTGAGGCAACGCTCATGGACTATCTTGACACTGAGAAGGCTCTACAGAGCATTCCTGTGCTTCAGATGCTCTTCCAGCCACTGGAAACAATCAAATCACGTGCAAGAAAAATCGCCGCGCAAATCCGCAAGCAGACCGTTGCGGCGGACATAGCCATGAGCATAGCACTGGTAAGGGACTCCTCAAAGGCTGGCGGCGGTTCTCTGCCTGAGGCTGAGTTTGAGACCTATGCGGTTTCAGTAGACCCAAGGCATATCACTGTCAATGAGCTGGAAACACGCCTGAGGACAGGTTCGAGGCCAATCATCGCACGGATAAAAGACAACGTTCTCCTGCTTGATGCCAGAACCATACAGGATCAGGATATCAGGGAACTCGCCATGATCGTCTCTTCTGCGCTAAGACCGCAAGAATAGCTCCCTGATAAACGCTACCTTCCTCTCATCTTGCTGAGAATTACTGCGGACAATACAAACTGGTGAGCTTCTTCCTGTTTTACCTGTTTATAGAAATCACAAATCTCGCAGTTCTTGTATTTCTGGGCAAAGGTCCCCTGCGTTTCACCTTTGCAGAGTGTCCCGGCCACAACCCAGCAGCACCGTCCTGCATTCTTGCCGCCGTGCGTCTCATTGAGCCTGGCTTCCAGGGTAACAGGACAGATACCCAGGTCTTTTTCATGCAACCCGCCCGGCTCACGACCACACTGTTTGACTTCCCAGCAATTACGCTTCTTCATTACAATCTCCCTAATTCTGTTATAGTATTTTGTAGCCGCTTTTTCCCTTGCTATGGACTTACTATAACAAATAACAGAATTAATTTAAAAACATTA
Organism: uncultured Nitrospirota bacterium; assembly: GCA_947085015.1. GTDB lineage: Bacteria > Nitrospirota > Thermodesulfovibrionia > Thermodesulfovibrionales > UBA6898 > UBA6898. Next base: position 2,066 of record CAMTUV010000018.1, on the reverse strand, counting down.
TAATGAACAGTATGCTTGGAAAAGGATAAATTATGCGCCACGTCATCCTGGGCACAGCCGGACATATAGACCATGGGAAAAGCTCGCTCGTAAAGGCCCTCACAGGCATTGACCCTGACAGGCTGAAAGAGGAAAAAGACCGTGGCATCACCATTGATATCGGGTTCGCTGATCTCGCGTATCCTGAGGATGGGCTCACAGTCGGGATCGTCGATGTGCCTGGTCATGAGAAACTGATCAGTAACATGCTTGCAGGCGCGGGCGGCATTGACATTGTGCTTATGGTCATTGCTGCAGACGAAGGCATCATGCCTCAGAGCCGCGAACACCTTGCCATCTGTAATCTTCTGAAGATCAAGGCAGGCCTGATTGTTATAACCAAGGCAGACCTTGTCGAAAAAGATTGGCTCAGCCTTGTTGCAGACGAGATAAAAGACTTCGTAAAAGGTACCTTCCTTGAACAGGCAGCCATTATTGCTGTTTCTTCAAAGACAGGTGAAAATCTTGATTCCCTCAAGAACTCAATAAAGGACCTTGCACTCACCATTCTGCCAAAAACATCCGATGGGATATTCAGACTGCCGATAGACAGGGTCTTGACGCTAAAGGGGTTTGGCACTGTTATCACTGGCACAGCAGTATCCGGCATGATAGCTGTTGATGCGCCGATAGAGATCCTTCCGGCCGGAATAACGACGAAAATAAGAGGTCTTCACAGCCATGGCAAGGCCATTGCCAAGGCATATGCCGGACAGAGGATCGCGATCAATCTCCAGGGCGTGGAAAAGGATGACCTCCAGCGTGGAGATGTTGCCGTAGTTCCCTTGAGTTTTGTACCAACACGGACCCTGGATCTTTTTCTTGAGCTGCTCAAAGATGTGCCATTGCTGAAAAATAGAAGCCTTGTGCATTTCTATGCCGGAACCGCTGAGACTGTTGCACGCGTCATCCTCTATGAGAAGGAAGAACTCAAGGCAGGTGAAAGCTGTTTCTGCCAGTTCAGGCTGCAGGACCCTGTTATCGCCATATCAGGAGACCGGTACATCATAAGAAGATTTTCTCCGCTTGAAACGCTCGGCGGCGGCATGGTGCTTGATCCTTCGCCCGCCAGGAGAAAAAGAAAAGACGGCATTCAGGATCTTTCAATTCTGCATACGGGTAAGCTTGAAGAGAAACTCGCACTAAAGATTGAGAAGGCCGGGATGGCTGGAATCTCAGCGCATGCGATCCGCGGGTGGATCAATGCTGACCTAACAGCCATACAAAATGCCATCAATAGCCTTAAGCAGTCTGGCCTTATCATAAAACACGAGGAGATCCTTATTCATAAACATGCCCTTGACCTCCTGAACACCAGGGTGCATAATCTGCTCAAGGCATTCCACAAAGAACATCCTCTCAAGCCGGGCATGCCAAAGGAAGAGGTAAGGATGCTCCTGAATAGTGATCCGCGTCTCTTTAATTTTCTTCTGACCTCTCTCAAAGAGGTAACCGTTGACAAGGACCTGCTCAGACTGAAGGAATTCAAAGTAGCGCTCTCGGGCGCTGCCGAGGCCCATAAGGATAAAATCCTCGATCTGCTCACAAAGGGTGAATTTCAGCCGCCCACAAAGACAGAGATGGCAGAAGCCCTGAAGATGGACCAGAAACAGATAACCGATATCCTGAATATCCTTGCCAAGGAGCGTTCTGTTGTCAGGGTTAACGAATCGATCTATTTGTCAGCCACTGCATACGACAAGATGATAAACACGCTAAAGTCTTTCTACGCCAAAAAGCCTGAGCTTACGGTTGCGGAATTCCGTGATCTCCTCAATACCTCACGCAAATTCGCACTTCCCTTTCTCGAGCACCTTGATGCGGCCAAGGTAACCCTTCGGGTCGGCGATGCTAGAAAATTGCTGCTTAAGGGATGATCACCTGATTCGTATAAGCGTCATTCTGCTGCGAAGTTGCTGAATGACGCGTGAAGGACTATGCCGCTGCGCACGTTTATGGCAATTCGATTATATTGTTACGGTATTGCTATCTGAGGATGAGGGTAGTATTCAGAGTGTATTGCTGTC
>CAMTUV010000017.1:0-35224 GCA_947085015.1 uncultured Nitrospirota bacterium | reverse complement strand
TGCCCGTTCCTGGTGTCATGCCCGTTCCTGGTGTCATGCCCGTTCCTGGTGTCATGCCCGTTCCTGGTGTCATGCCCGTTCCTGGTGTCATGCCCGTTCCTGGTGTCATGCCCGTTCCTGGTGTCATGCCCGTTCCACGAGTCTTGACTTTCCCGGCTCCCTTACCCATACCGGCGAAGGTTGTGCCGCCGATAAGGGTCAGAGCAAAGACTGTTGCTAATGCTATAGTTAACATCTTTCTCAATATATTCACCTCCAATCCTGCTGAGAGTCAGCTTAAAGATTTTCTGTTCTTTGCAACTTAAGACGAAAGGCAGTTGAAAAGGTTACAACTAACCTCAGAGTTGATCCCTTGCTCATAATGAACTAATGTTTATGAGCGTCTTTCTTCTTGTCTCCTGCGGAGTCTTTTTGAGGTGTGCTTTCTGAATCAGAACTCTTTTCTGCGACACAACCATATGCCTTTTTCATCTGAGCCATCATCTCCATCTGGGATGCCTCGGTTGCTGTCCTGGGGTCTTTAATGTGTATTTCATGAAGATCGATTGCTTTTTTGAGCCACTGCTCGGCACATATAAGTCGAGGTTGAGGATCACTCGATTCCATCATCCCCATCTGCATCTTTCCTTTCTGCTCTCCCATCATCCCCATCATTGCAAAACTGCTTGAAACAAACAAAACCAAAAACAAACTACAGAGAACTGTAAGGGTTACTCGTTTCACGTTAATCCTCCTTTTTGTAGGTAACTCACGATTTCAGCACCGGGTCATGTGCTGCCAAGCTCTCTTCAATCTCTTTCGAGATATCAATTAACAATCCTTTTCCCTCAGATGTATAATCAGCGGTCTTAATCTCTGTGATCTTTTTCAGAGCCCCTATCACAGCATCGATTTTTGCAGCCTCCTGCCGAATCAGATCAAGGGATTCGATTAATGCGGCATCAGTCGCATGCCTTCTGCAGCGATTCGCAGTCCCCCCGATGACGGTATTCGCATTGAGGAGATGATGCGACAGGGTAATCATGAGTCTCCTGAGCGTCTCGACAGCGGTCTTCCGCTTCTCATTCTCCATTTCAGTTTCAAAGAGTCTCCTCTTCCGTTCGGAAAGTGCGCAAGTCAACAGACCTACAATTGCTCCTGATACGGCAAAGGCAAAGGCCATGGAAGGCATTTCGAGGGTGAAACTTCTCTTAATGATTACGTAAAAATCTTCGAGATGCAGCTCGTTATGACCAAAATCAGCAAAGATATGCGCGACCATGGTATAGGGATGAAAAACAAAGTAACCGGCCACTGCCCCTGCAATGGCAAAGATCGCGTAACGGCTGCGCTTTTTCAGAAGATTACCCTCACATCCTCAGTAGATACCCACGGGCATGCCCGTGGAACCCTGCGATAGCTTGGAAAACAACCGATAAACCGAATAAGCGCAACCTCTCTGCGCTATTCGGCTTATCGGGCATTTATCGACTCTCAGGCATACCTATTTCGCATCCACAGTAAATTTTGCAGTTGATGTCTTGCCTGCCTTCGTAATCTTGACCGCAACATTCCAGGCACCGGACATTGAGAGGTTCATGACTGCTTTGTAAACATTGCCTTTGACCTCAGCATCCGTCTTATAATTCATGGCAGGCATACCCGGCATAGCAGGCATGGAATAATCAATCACAACCTTAGCATCCGTTACAGTATTGCCTGCCTCCTTCACCTCGACAGAGACGTTATTATCACCGACAACAGGAGGATTCCTGTCAATCCTTACCTCAACATCAAATGATCCGGCCTTCTTAATAACCTCATAGTCCTTTGCAGCAGCAAGGCCTCCCATCAAAGCTACCATCAACAAAGCAACAATAAATCTTTTCATTTCTTCCTCCTTGAAGTGCACACATTACGTGCCTTATTGATAATTATCATACTACTGCATTTTGAAGAAAAAATGAATATTATTGAATATTATTTTAGCATTGACCTATAATAGTTCATGGCTGATGATTTTGAGACATTTGCGCAACAGGTCGGCAAGGGCAGCGGAGAAAAACCTCTAAGCAGAAAGGTATTCGCATGCTCCCTCTGCAAGGAAATCCTGAGCGAGGCCTATCTTGAGCAGAATCCCTTTCCAGAAGTTCCCTGTTCTTCCTGCGGATCTTTGATAACGATAAGGCCGCCTCGCAACGTTAAACGTTCGTCCGAGGATAAGAGGACCGAAAAGCGCTGTCCTGTTGCCTTAAGGGTTTCCTACAGAACATTCAATGAGTTTATTGATGAATACACCAAGAACGTTAGCAAGCGTGGAATGTTCATCAGAACCAAAAGACATCATACGCTTAACGAAATTACTGAACTCCTGCTTCACGTCCCTGAGCTGCCTGATCCTGTCAGGATCAAGGGAGAGATCGTTCATGTTGAACTAAATGCAGAGCGTGAAGAAGACTGTGGTGTCGGAGTCAAATTCATTGATATTGATGACCAGAGCAGGGAAGCGCTTATCTTATTTATCAAGTCCAGGGAAGACTGCGAATAGCCGGCACCTTCTCCAACAACATTACTTTTTCTTCATTCCTTAACTGTCTTGACGGAGAAGAAAATGTTCTGTTAGCCTAATTAAATTTATTACGGGAGTAATTATGCCAATGAAAAAAAACAGCAAAAAGACTGCATCCAAAAAGACGACGCAGTCATCACATAGCGCAAAGAAAACCAGCCCGGTAAAAGCAGCAAAGACAGTAAGAAAGCCGGCAATAAAAGCTCCACAGCCTGCCAAGTCAGTGTCGAAAGCAATACCAGCGACTAAGGCAACGGCAATAAAAGCTCCAGCGAAAGGTCCGCGCACTTCAAAGTTTCAGAAAATAAAGGGCATTCTCCTGCAGCAGAAGGCCGCTCTGCTTACTGAGGCTGAAGTAGCACTTAACGAGCTTCCCGGACAGGCCACCTTCCCTGATATGGGAGACCAGGCAACGGCCGAAACAGACACGAACTTCATGCTTCGACTGCGCGGCAGGGAACAGCGCCTCCTGAAAAAGATCGATGCAGCCCTCGAACGTATCGACAAGAACTCCTTTGGCATTTGCGATGATTGCGGGCTTGAGATCGATGTAAAAAGGCTTGTAGCCAGACCGGTAACAACCATGTGCATTGAATGCAAGATGCTTCAGGAGGAGGACGAAAAACGCAGGGAAGTCTAAACTACGCTCTCCTGAATTCCCGTGATCTGAGGTTCTTTTCCGTAACATATCGGCTGTGTTCGTCGATAAGCAGTGATAGCTCTTTCAGCATGCGCTCGTCAGGCTTTAACCTTTCCAGTTTTGATATATCCCATCTGATCAGACTCGAATAGAACGCCGTAACCCCCGGGGAAAGCCGGCTGCTGACATCTTCATCTTCCGAGCATTTCACGCATAGCACTGTTCCGTGCGACAGATGAAAGGCATTGCTTCTGCCACAGCACCGGCCGCACATATGAAGCCCCGGCAGAAAGCCGGCAATCTCAAGAAGCTTAAGCTTATAAAACAGCGCAATGATGGGATTCAGACAGTCCGTTTCCATGACCGCAAGTGTTTTCATAAGAAGGGGAAAGACCTTTCTGCTCGTATCCCTTTCAGGAACAAGATGAAGAGTCTGTTCAATAAGCTCCGACACCCGGATAAAACACTGCAGCGATTCCCTCAGCGAACTGAAGGAATGGACAATGTCAGCCTGGGTCAATCGGGGTAATGCAGCGTCCTCCTTTCCCCAAAATGCAATGCGCGAAAAGGTCAGAGGCTCAAGACTGCTGCCGAACCTGCTTTTTGTTTTCCTGGGGCTCTTGGCGAAGACCTTGACGATGCCAAGGTCTTTGGTGAGATACGTGACAATGAGGTCTGCTTCACCATACGGTATAGTCCGGAGTACGATGCCCTCGGTCCTTTGAAGCATTACATGATGTTGCCGAAATCTTCCGGCTTAAGGTTCTTCAGCCATTCGTCAAGTTCATCAGCGGTTTTTGTACCTAGAATAGATTTTTCCACAAGGATTGGCACATTCACACGCAGTGCGATCGCAACCGCATCACTCGGCCGTGAATCGATCAGCGCCTCTCTCTGGCCATCGGCGATATGGATCAGTGCATAAAACGTGTTGTCGATGATCTCAGTAATAACGACCTTGGTAGCCTTCGCGTTTAGACCGTCAATCACGTTTTTGACAAGATCATGGGTAAGAGGCCTGGGTGTGGAAACCTTGCCGAGAGCAAGCGCTATCGAATCAGCCTCAGGCTTGCCGATCCAGATAGGAAGGGTGCCTGTGCCATCAACCTGTTTGAGCAAAAGTATATACATATTGCTCCGGGGGTCAAAGAGAAGACCCTCAACCTTCATCTCAACGAACATTACCGATACCCCAGCGTCTGTAGCATTTTTTTATCATCGCGCCAGCCTTTCTTCACTTTTACCCAAAGCTCAAGAAACACTTTGGAAGAGATCAGGCTCTCGATATCCCTGCGCGCCTGGCTGCCGATCGTCTTCAGCATTTCACCCTTCTTCCCGATGATAATGCCTTTCTGGCCTTCCCGTTCAACGAAAATAGTGGCCCTGATACTGACAAGACCTTTTTTCTTATCCTTCCACTCCTGAATCTCAACAGCAACAGCATGGGGAACTTCCTCCGAGGTGTTCTTGATGATCTTCTCCCTGATGATCTCAGATGCCATGAACCTCTCATACTGGTCAGTGACCGTGTCGTCGTCATAGTACTTCGGGCCTTCAGCGAGGTAACCTTTTATCTTTTCGAGCAAAAACTCGATACCTTTTACCTTGAGCGCAGATAGGGAGAGAAACGAGCTGAACGGAAAAAGATCGCCATAGTCATGGATAATGTCAGAGATCTCAGAAGGACTTTTGGTCTCGGCCTTGTTCAACACAAACAAAACAGGTGTCTTCAGATTTCGGAACAAAGCTATGATCGCAAGGTCTTCATCACGTTTGTCTGCATCGGTCACAAACGCAACAACATCAATATCCTTCATAGCCTCTTGTGCGGTCCTGACCATTGACTCCCCAAGGGCATGACGCGGACTATGTATACCGGGAGTGTCGACAAATATCATCTGTGCATGTTCAAAGGTCTTTATGCCCAGGAGTTTATTCCGCGTAGTCTGCTGCCGTTTCGCCACAATTGCGATCTTCTGATTGAGAATCGCATTCAGTAGCGTCGACTTGCCGACATTGGGCCTGCCGATAAGCGCAATGAAACCTGATCTGAACGTATCGGTCATCTACTTCCTGTTTTCAAGGTTCTGCAGGGCCTGCCTTATCCTTTCAAGCCCTTTCTTGATATCGTCCATAGATGTTGCATAGGAGATCCTTACATAATTATCGTCACCAAAGGCTTCGCCATGAACCAGCGCAACTTTTGCCTCTTCAAGGAAATAGAGTGCAAGGTCTGTCGATGAATTGATCGTCTTGTCCCCAAACCGTGCGCCGTAGATCTTTGCCGTGTTCGGAAAGGCGTAAAATGCGCCGTTTGGCATGATACAGCTCATGCCGGGGATCGTGTTCAGTTCGCCCACGATGAATTTTCTCCGTTTGTCAAACTCAGCCCGCATTGTCGCGATAAACTCCTGCGGACCTTTCAGGGCTTCCACTGCTGCCTTCTGCGTCATGGAGTTAGGATTGGACGTTGACTGGCTCTGGATGTTCGTCATGGCCTTGATCACATCAGCCGGCCCTGCAGCATAACCAAGCCTCCATCCTGTCATGGCATGGGATTTCGAAAGGCCGTTTACCACAATGGTCTTTGCCTTGACCTCTTCGCTGAGAGAGGCTATGCTGACATGAACAAAATCGTCATACACCAGCGTTTCATAGATCTCATCAGATATAACATAGAAATTATGTTTGACAGCAAGCGCAGCGATCATCTCAAGGGCCTTTTTGTCATAGAGCATGCCTGTGGGGTTTGACGGTGAGTTCAGGATCAGCGCCTTTGTATTCTTCGTGATACACGCTTCAAGAGCCTCAGGCCTGACCATAAAAGAGTCAGACTCAAGCGTTTTTGCAAAGACAGGCTTTGCGTCGTTCAGGAGAACCTGATCAGGATATGAGACCCAGTAGGGTGAAGGAATGATCACCTCATCTCCGGGGCCATAAAGCGCCTGGGCAATATTATAAAGACTGTGCTTTGCTCCGCAGGACACTATGATCTCTTCCCGTTTATAGGCAAGGCCGTTGTCCTTCTGAAACTTCTCTATGATAGCATCCTTCAGCGGGTCGATGCCGCCCACTGCAGTATATTTTGTGAAGCCGTCCCTGATCGCCCTGCAGGCAGCTTCTTTAATGTTGTCAGGCGTGTCGAAGTCAGGCTCGCCAACACCAAAGCTGATGACGTCAATGCCCGAAGCCTTCATGGCCTTTGCCTTCGAATCAATGGCGAGAGTCGGAGATGGTTTTATCTTCTGTACACGTGGAGATAGCATGATGTGTCCTTTCTGCTTAGTAGTTTGTTTTCTATTCTAAACCATTTACAGCTGGTATGAAAAGCCCTTGCCTGTTTTTTCGCGTTTCTTCATTATCTGAAAAATATCACTTGATAAAATTTCTGTAATACGCGATTATAAAGGGCATTATGATACAGACACTTTCGGCATTAACAATAAAGGGAAAGACTATTGCCGTGCCCATCATTCAGGGTGGTATGGGAGTCGGCGTTTCCCTTTTCCCTCTTGCACGTGCTGTTGCCAAAGAAGGCGGAGTAGGCATTGTTTCAAGCGCCTGCCTTGACCGTCTGGTGTCAGAGCGCACAGGCAAGAAACTCAATTCGTATGAGGCTGCTTATGAAGAGGTTTCCCTGGCAAAGGCGAATGGCGGGTTTGCCGGCATCAACATAATGTGTGCCCTTTCATGTGACTATAATGATTCGGTAAAAGGCGCCCTTGACGCCGGCGCAGATATGATCATTTCCGGCGCAGGCCTTCCTGTTTCACTTCCTGCAATACAGAATCCGAAGGATACAGCACTGGTACCGATCGTTTCATCAACCCGGGCACTGGAGATCATCTGCAAGAAGTGGGAGAAACTGGGTTACAGGCCTGATGCAATAGTGCTCGAAGGTCCTCTGGCAGGCGGCCATCTTGGCTTCAAAATGGGCCAGGTCGATCTTGAATCGAACACGCTTGAAAACTTGTTGCCTCCGGTCAAGGATGCGGCAAAAAAATATGGCGATATTCCCATTATCGTTGCAGGCGGCATCTATACCTATGAAGATATTGCACGGTTTATGAAAGCAGGAGCAGATGGCGTCCAGATGGGCACCCGCTTTCTCGCTACAGAAGAAAGCAGTGCATCTCCGCATTACAAGAGCTCTGTTGTTGCCGCTCAGGACGAGGACATCATCGTTGCCTTTGATCCTGGTTCGCCCTGCGGCCTCCCCTTCAGGATCATCAAACAATCTCCCATGTACGTGTCTGCGCTTTCAAAACTGCGGAAGCCAAAATGCGACAAGGGATATGTGCTGCAGAAAGACAGCGAAGGCAAATACAGCATCTGCCCTGCAAAGGTAAGCAATGAACACCACTTCTGCATATGTAATGGTCTGCTGAGCTCAGCCAATTATAACGCTGATAAGGAAGAGCCTCTCTATACTGTAGGGACGAATGCTTCACGTGTGGATAAGATCGTCAGCGTTCAGAACCTGATGCAGGAACTGACCGGCCAGATCAGCCCATCTGCCTAAATCGTTTTTTTAGTCTTCTCGTTTCACGATATTCGGACCGCCACCCTTAACTGTTCTCAAAAGAATAAATCCCCCTATAAAAAACAACGAAACAGCGAGGATTGCAGGCCGCTGGTTGCCGAAGGTAGAAGAGATATACCCAAATAGCAGAGGGCCAAGCACTGCAGATGATTTTCCGACAAGGGAATAGATTCCGAAATATTCGCTTTCTCTGCCCGGAGGTATGAACTGCGTGAAGAATGCCCTGCTTGCCGCCTGGACCGTGCCGAGCCCCAGGCCCGCAACTGAGGCAAGAACAAAGAACTCTGTTTTTGCTTCAATGAAATAGGCTGCCACAGTAACCGTGGACCAGAGCATAAGAGAAAGGGTCACGACCTTCTTCGGCCCCCAAATATCAATAGGACTCGCCATGACAAATGCTCCAACGAGCGCAGTGACCTGGACAATAAGATAGAGACCTATCAATTCCTGAGGAGAAAAACCGAGCGTTGTAGCAGCAAAGATACTCGAAAAGACGATGACCGTATTCACGCCGTCCTCATAAACCAGATATGCAAGCACGAATTTTCGGAGTTCACGTCTGCTGAATATCTCACGCATAACCGACTTTAAATAGGTCCATCCTTTTGCGGCAGAACCGACGACCGACAGTCCTATTCCCCTGTCTTTGGGAAGAAGGATAAACGCCGGGAGGGAGAAAAAAGCGAAAAAGAACGCTACCATGACCCATGTCTCAGCAAACCTTCCTGCCTTTACAAGGGGAAGGGCAAAAAGCAGCGAGAAGATCGAACCAACATAACCGACACCAAAGCCCCAGGCAGATACGCGCCCCTGGTATTCCCTGTCTGCTATTTCCGGAAGAAAGGAATTGTAAAAAACCAGCCCCCCTTCCATGCCGATATTGGCAATGAGGATAAGAAAAAAGCCTTCGAGCACCATACCGGTTCTGAGAAGGGGAAACAATGATATGGCAATGACGCACACTGCTGTGTAGATGAAAAGCAAGCGCTTCCGCCTTCCGCTGTAATCAGCAATACCGCCAAGCAGCGGAGAAGAAAGAGCAACGATTGCCATGCTGATCGAAATTGCCCTTCCCCACCAGACATCTCCCTGACCTGATGCATTGCCGACAATGGAAGAGACATAGAATACCGGAAATATGACTGCAGCTATGACTGCGGAATAGCTCGAATTCGCAAAATCGAAAAGACACCAACTGAGGATCTGTTTGCGGTTATGCATAAATACCGAAGTCTTTCAGAAAATTGAATGAATGGCAAGCGCAGGCGTTACGGTGAACCGGTCACGACATTCAGCCGCCATATGCACGCTCAGTAGCAGCTCAATCCTGCTAACACTGAACTGGATGTAAGCCTTCTCGTCCAGCGGACAGACGCCCGTCTGCAGGAAACAGGAAGATCTGCATCGACGATGATCAACTCACGCTCAGGGATATCATGGGCCACCTGAAGACAGAAACCTGAGTCGCTGATATCTGTCACAATGCCACGCATTTCCCGCTTCATGGCCAAAGGGGAATAGGAGATATTTATAGAAACCGGTTGTCTTCTTTCTTTTCGGGGAATACCAACAGGCTTCGTTAGAGGCATTCTCTGCTCGCACTCCTGTATCCACTCAGTCAGATTTGAAAGTCGAAAGGGTTTGCTGAAGAATGTGCCGCCGGCCGTGATGAACTCACGGATGTCATCACCATTGGCCATGCCCGAGATTATTGCCTTATTCCTGATATCAAGCCTGCAGCCCTTCACTCTCTGCAGTTCGAACAGTTCGACGCCTGTCATTTCTGGCATATTGAAGTCAGCGATCATAACGTCTGCACAGGGTTTTTCACTGTGACAATGACGGTCATTATTCCTGAAGACCGGGCAGGCTATGGGTTTTTCGAACAAAAACACTTCATAGTCCCGTCTCTTCAATACATTTTCAAGTAAATTCAGAATGATCGGTTCGTCATCAAATACGATAGCCCTACGATTTCTCATTAATCCCTCACAATTTTCTAACGTTAAGAAGAAAATTATAAACTTCTTTATAAACAAACGCAAATACACACGAGTTATGCTATCTATCTCCTTGGACGGGCGAGAGAGCTTCATTTAGTTTTATCATCAGGATTTCGGTACAGGCAGTTCGCAAAAGAGATGATAAAGCGGGAAAAACAGAAGCATCAGGTCGTTGCCACTGAGGCTCAATAGTCCCTATTCCTTATCAAGGTATATCCTGATATATGCCTTTTTCCTGATTTCGCTCAGGGTCTCTTTGAGACGCTCATTGAGAAGTTTCTCCGTAAGATACAGGTCGATTTCATCACGTACATCCTCATAATCCTTACCCTGTAAATTCTGCACATTTTCGTTATAGAATTTATCTATATCAGCGTCATTGACCCTGATGAACGCGCGTATCTTTAGATCAATATACTCCTTCAGCACCTCGTCAAGCGTCGGCGCCTCAATGCGGTATTTCTTCGCCTCCTTGACCAGTATCACCCTGTTGATCATGGTATTGAGAACTTCTTCATGCGTTATATTAGGGGAAAGGACATGCGCAGTCTTGTAGCTCTCTTCAAGCTCGCTCAAGGTAATGGCATAATCGTCAACAAATGCTATGACACGGTCGCTGATGGCAGCCTGGCTATCGCTCGTGAAACGTGAAACGTGAAACGTGAAGAGCAGAAAAAAGACCATTAAACTCTTCAGCAATATTATAAGTATTCTGCCCCTCTCTGAAGCATTCTTGTCGCATTTTCTCATCACACTTTACTCCTCACGCTTCACGGTCTTCAAAACGCATGTCCGATGCTGAAGTGGATCGCCCCCGCGCTCTCAGGCGTACACCGCTGAGGGTCTTTAAGAGGAGGGATGGGAGGTTTCCGGTCAACGCATATCTCGCCCCGGTTCAATTTATATCCGTAATCCACCCTCAGGGGGCCAACAGGCGTAGCGTAGCGCAGCCCTATACCAGCCGTATATCTTATGTCAGACGATGAAAAGTCGCCTGCATTGATCCAGACATTGCCGAAATCAAAAAATGGCACTATGCTGATGCTCCGGCCCACATCTGTTCTCAACTCTACGCTTCCCATGGCAAAAGCATTTCCTCCTGTCGGATTTCCGTCGCTTCCTTTGGGACCGAGCGCATCCTGTTCGTATCCGCGCACAGAGGATCTGCCTCCAAGGAAATAACGCTCTACGATCGGGAGTTCAGTTGTCTGTCCAAAACCGTATGCAATACCCCCCCGGGCAGAAAGTCCGAGCACCACTCTCTTATGCAGCTGCTGAAAAATGCTGGCATAGGCCGTCATCTTGGCAAAATGTGATTGCGAAAGAAGAACGGGTGAAGCGATCTTAACTGTTATTCCCGCCAATATGCCTTTCTTGGGTACAAAAGGATTGTCGCGGCTGTCATACACAAGGGACGACCGCACAGAGCTGATAGCGAGAGTTCCTGCATCTTCCCGGCTAAGGATGACGTCGGGCTGGACATTGGTCGTCCTGACCAGCGAAAATTCATAATAGAACTCCCCTTTGATCCTATCAGTCAGCTTTTTTTCGACACCGGCACTCAGAGTGTACCGCTCCAGTTCATATCTGACAATACGTCCTGGGATCGTAAGCTCTTTCCTCTGTTCCTGAAGGAATACGACCCTCAGAGGCAGGGTAGTTCTCATGAACCAGGGTTCGAAATATTGAAGAATGAATCGCCTCTCTAATGAACTCAATTCCGCCCTGAACTGTCCCTGCCTGTTCAAGCCGAAAAGATTTCTGTATCCGGCCTCGAAAAAACTCCTGAAATGCTCATATTCGGCATAACCAAAACCAACCTCAAAGTAGCCGGCATTGCCCTCCTTGACCCTGACAAGGAGATCTTTCTTGTTGCCTCCAGCATCTAATGTCTCAATGTCAACATCGTTAAACAGCCCCAGCTTGTAAAGCTTCTGGCGCTCCTGTCCCAGGATATTAAAACTGTACGGTGAGTCTTCATCATGCGCGATCTCTCTTTTGATCACGCGATACTTTGTTCTCTCATTGCCTGAGATAACTACCTTGCCGATGGTCATCCTTCTGCCCTCTGCAATGGTGAAAAGAATCTTTGCACGGTGGTTCTCGATTGTGCGCTGTACAACCACATCGATTGCTGCAAAGCCTTTCCGTGCATAGTGCTCGATGATCCGAAAGCGTGCATCTGAAATCTCGACTTCATTATAGGGCTGCCCCTCCCGGAGCGCGATAAGGGCATAGAGTTTTTTCCTTTTTTCCTGCTCAACGCCTTTGATATCAACGGTATCTATCTTTGTGAGCATGCCTTCTTCAATATGGATGATCAGATCCATGTTGCCGGAAGCCTCGTCAGTTTTGGATTCGAACTCTCCTACCTTGGCTTCGAGATATCCGAGTGCAGCATAGTATTCGCCAAGCGTATCGATGTCGCGCTGGATCAGGTCAGGGTTGTAAGGTCCGCCCTCCTTCAGTTCAAGCACACTCTGCAGTATTCGCGGAGAAAGAGCAGCCCCTGTGAACTGGATGGTCCTGACCTTAACCTGCCTGCCTTCATACACGAAGAAGGTCACCAGGATCTGCTGCTGATCTGAGCGCACCACAGGTGCTATCTGGGCCAGGGAATACCCTTCTGCATGATAGAGCGCGAGCATCCTGCTGACAGCCTCATCTACGGCCCCGTCATTAAAAACCTCTCCATCAAAAAAAGGCAACTCCTTTTCGAGGCGTTTAACCGATACTGCGCTATTGCCGTCGAGCACGGTCACCAGTTTCTTGCCGGGATCGATCGGGATGGCAAGAATGCCATTCTCAAAGGAATGAGAACCTATCACCGGTTTGAAATAGCCGTCTTTCTTAAGCTGTTCCCGTATCCTTCTCAGCTCCTTTCTGAGCTTGCTCTGGTCATAGATATCATTGGCAGACAACCTGATATCGCCCGCATCGACAATGTCAGTGCCTATGATTTTTACGCCTTTAATCACCTGTGCAGGACCAGCCTCTATCGAGACGGTGAGGGTAATACTACTGTGGTAGCGCTTTTCATCGCGCGATGCGCTGATATCGATCTTCGCTTCAGGATAGCCGAGATCAACAAAGGAGTTCTTCAGCTCCGAAGCGGTTTGATCAATAAGGTCATATCGCATAACCTCACCCTCTTTCATAAGCAGCAGCTCCCGCACCTTACCAGCAGAAAGTGGATAGGTTCCCTGGACCGAAACCTTCCTGATCATATCCTTCTCCTTCACCTGCACAGTCACCACACTGGGCACACTATCAGAAGTCTCGATGAGAATATCATCAAAGATTCCCTTTCGGAAGGCTCTTTTAATAGCCGTCTTGATGATTTCGGCATCAACGGAACCGCCCTCTCTGAAGTCAAGCATATCGAGCATCTCTTCCCTGTCTATTGAATTGAGACCAACGATATCAATCCTGCCAACAGTGGCTGCTGCTGCAGGATGAACAGAGGAAAACAGACAAAGGCAGAGGCATAGGTAAACAGAAAAGATAGAAATCAGGAAGATTTGTCTGCTCAGGCCGCGCGGCGTTACAAATGAATTCGTAAATAAAGCGACATTTCCCGCGATTCTGTCATTCCGGCTTGACCGGAATCTTTCTTTGTTTTCAGAACGATTCCCGACGCGCTCCGCTTGCGGGAATGACAAATTGTGAGGCTTTACTAATGACCTTCTCAGCATATCAGTTTTCTCTCTCAACCTTTACCTGTTCCTTTACCTGTCTTATTCTACTTGAACTCAAACCTGAAGCGGATATCGCCACCCGTAATACCGCGTTCATCGCGGATGCCGACCAATGATATATTCTTGTTCATAAAATACTCCAGCTTAACGATCTGTTCTTCCTTGCTCCCCACAGCACTGGTATAGGTGACAAAGACCTTGTCACCGAGCAGGCGCTTTGAAACCGTGACCCGCGGCTCCACCGTTCCGGTAGTCCTCGATACATAGGGGTCGATCTGAAATCGGTCAAGACCGGTAATCGAACGCATACGTTCCTCGATCACATCCTGCATCTTGCCGGTAACAAAAGAGGTGGCCTCACTGGCGCCGATGCCGGCCTCTAACCCCTTGATGCCTCCCCCTGTCTGCCCAACGGTCAGTAGGGCTAGAACATCCATCTCCTTGAGCGGCGGATCTGATGTAAGAGACATATTGAAATGATCAAGCTGCCCATCGAGGTTCATCTTGATCCTGTAGCCCTTAACCGTTGTCTCTGCGGCAATGGTGATCATCGGACTCATCCGGTTCGGATCAGCGAAATCTGCACTGGCACGCAGTATCTTAAACTCATTGTTCCTGAAGTACACGGTTCCGTCACTGGTCTCCAATCTGCCAAGCAGCACAGGTCTGCCAAGTGTGCCGCGCAGCAGCATGTCTGAACTGACCACAGCCCTAGCAACGTTATTGTCAATCGAGATATTGTCCTTCCCGCTGATCTTGATATTCAGCCCCGCCTTCTCATAACTTGCGATATCGGCGCGGTATATCTCCGTCTTCCTGGCCTGGAGCAGCCAGCTTTTCCATTCCACGCGCTCCCTGTATCGTGCACGGTTAATGTCAATATTGCCCGAGACCATCTGTGCCTCACGTGTACCCTTATAAAGAAGGCTCCCGTCGAAATTTACCGAAAACTCGGGTGATATGATACTCGTGATATTCTTCATCTTCGCTTCCACATAAAAACGCGAAAAAACAAACTTCTTCAAATATAAGACACCGGAAAGATCAATATCGCCACCGCCCAGTTTGCCTCTAAGATCCTGAAGCACGACCCGGTCGTTGTCCATGTACAAATATCCCTTGATATCTGTGATCCGGTATGAAGGGTAGTCCTTCAGGCCGATGGCGCCGTCCACAAGACTGATGCCGCCGTTGACCTTGGGAGATTCCCAGTCGCCGCTTATCCCGACAACAAAAACAGCATCGCCCTTCAGGACGCCCAGCCTGGTCGAAAAACTCTTAAAAGGAGAAAGGGCTGAACTGCCCTCAAGCGACACGTTATAGCTCTTTCCGAAGTTGATGCTGCCACTGGCCCTGAGAACCGCGCTGCCGCTCCTCATGGCAATCCTGCCCAAAGACAGTTCCCTGTCCTTAAGGTCAAGAGAGATCTCCTCCTCGCTGGAAAAACTGTATCCATACATGGAAAGTACAACATGCCTGATCGATGCAGATCCTGCAACATGATTCCGCGTACCGTGCAGAGAAACAGAACCGTTGAGATTCAGGATAATATCCTCCGGAATATCCCTAAGCACAGAAGTTATCAGAAAATCATATCTTCCTGTCTTAAAGTCAGCAGAAGCCTCCCAGGGCATGATACCGTCAGTTCTGCCCTTAGCTGAGATAGTGATGCCATCATTAATGAGCTTTGCCTTTGCCGTGAACTCCTTATCCTTCAAAGAAGCTGTGAGCACTCCCCTGCCGACCTGCTTTCCCTTGAGCGTTCCCTCAGTAATCCTGGCATCAATGGTTATTGTCGGGTTATCAAAGGCTCCCCGGCCCTCAGACGTAAGACTCGCGATCACTTCTCCCTTGAGCGGCCGCTGAATGACATCGCTCAGCTTGATCCTGTCAGACGATGCCTTATATGAAAATGTTTCGTCCGGGTAGATAGTAAGATCGCCACGGACAACAGACTCTCCCTGACTGACCGTCATGCGTCTGAAATCGATTTTAGAAGCAACATACCTGAAATCAAAGGACCCGGAATTGACAGGGACATCGAACACTATTGCCTTCTCGAGCGATACCTCTGCTGTCACTTCAGGCAGTTTGCCGAAGCCCTCCAGTCTTGCTGTCGCAGAAAATTTCCCGCTGCCCGAATAACGGGAAAAAAAGATCTTTACAAACCTTTCGCTCTCGATATTTTTCAGCACCGCCTGCAGCGCCCACGTAGGGCGGGCAACATCAAAGAGGGCCTTTGCGTCCTTAAAGGCAATCGTTCCGGAAAGACGGGCAGTCCCACTCTTGTCGCCTGCAGTAAAATCCTTCACCTGCAGCAGATTCTTGCGGTACACCAGATCAGCAGTAATACCTTCAGCTGGATATCCTTCAATGGCAGCATTGATAATCGTTGCCCTGCCAGAGATCATGGGATCGTCGAAGGTCCCTGTCACGTTGCCCTTGAACTCGCCTTCACCCTGCAGCGCCTCATAGTAAGGGGAGGTGACTTCATGCAGATCAGGTGTTTTCATGACGATCGGCAGATTAAGTGTATGATATTTTAAATCAACAATACCGCCGGCAAGCGCCTCAGACTTTTCGGTCCGCACCTTAAGGTCCCGCAGTGCCAGCAGATCACCCTCAAGATCATAACTTCCTGCCAGGCTCTTCACCTTTCCAAGCGCGTCTTTCCCGGTCTCAACGCTTGCATAGTTGAAAATTCCCTTTGGACTGAAACTATGACCTGCGTGGTAAAGCGTGCCTTTCACCTTTCCGGCAGGCACACCCGGATCCCAGCCGATGAGTTTGAAGAGGGGTTTGCTGTCCGCATTGGCAAAATCGATATCAAGGGTAAAATGATTGACAACAGGCAAGGCTATGGACGCAGAGGCCGTTGCCCTGCCGTTATAAAGCATGCCGTCTCCGTCAAGAAAACGCATGGTCCCTTTTTCATAGATAACCTTGCAGGCAACCCTGTCAACCTCAACATGGTAGAGGTTACCTTTGGTCATAACAGCAGTGCCTTTGGCAGTGATCGCCCTGAGCGGCCCCTTTACCTCGCCCTTGAACTCTACCAGACCTTCCAGCTTTGCATGGACCTTCAGGAGTTCCATCAAGGTCTCAAGATAGAAATTCCCGGCAAGAGAAATATCCAGCGTTGTATTCTCCTTTGCCAACTGCACCATGCCGCTCGCCTTGATCTTTCCTTCGCCGCTCTTGTGCAGTCCGAAGAGTTCTTTGACAGACGAGACAGCAACAGATGCAGCGGTCTGAAGGTTAGCATCACCATGGGCAACATCTCCCTCTGCAGTGAACTGGGAGCCATAAGCAGTCATGGCGATCTTCTGGATCGAAACCGCATCACCCCTGAGCTGCACCTGGGCAGATATCGTCGCATTCAGCTCAGGCAAACCTTCCCTGCGCACTGAAACGCTTTTAGCTTCAACGCGAACCCGCTGAGTTTCACCCAAAATAGCTTCCCCGCTTAACTCCTTGATATCCAGGGCAGTCTTGAGCTTTATGGAACTGAGTAGTGCACTTCCCTGCCGCACCTCCAGAGCTGCAACCTTTACTTTTAGTCCATCCTTGTGCGTTTTCGCAAGATAGTCCTGAATATTCCTTGAAAGAGCCTCAGCCTGATTCTGACTTGCCTCTATGATCGTCTCCCTTATCACAATCCTGCGGATTGTAAGAGATCTGCTGAAAATACCTGAAATATCAAGATATGCCTTGACTCTTTTTGCAAGAAGGATCTTGTTTCCTTCGTCGTCAAAGACCTTGAGGTTCTTTGCCTCCATGAACAGCGGATAAATATTAATATAAATCTTCTGAGCGATCACCCTTTTCCCTGTTGCAAGCTCCAGTTCAGGAAGGATGATCTTTTTTAGTGCATTGGATATATGGGGCCCCCTGAGCACCATGCCGATAACAAGCGTGACCAGAAGAAGCGCAATAAGCAGTGAATATTTTCTCAGTTTTCCAGTATGTTCCATAAATCTCTTAATAATTCAGTCGTCATCTCATAATCAAGCTTACCTTCGCCGGAACGAATAGAGAAAATGTCCTGTGCGAGGCCGGCCTCAGTATTAATGCGGGCAGATATAACGTCCACTCCTTTCTGATAAAACATCTTTGAGATATCGTACAGCAATCCTATCCTATCCTGTGAAAAGATCTCCACGAATGTGTACAGGTCTGAAGACTCATTGTCGATCTCCACAAAGGCATCGAAAAGCCCATGTGCCTCATGTTGGTTCAGACAGACCAACTGAATGTCCTTTCTCTTTATCACTGCATCTTCCAGGCCACTGACTATGTCAAGCTCAAGCCCATCCCACCAGATGTCTTTCCAGTTAGAGATTGCAATTTTATCAATAACAATGCCATTCTTGCCAGTATATATCCTTCCATGAACAACATTTAATTTCTTCATGGACAGGAATCCGACAATCCGCGAGAAGAGACCGGGAGCATCCGCTGCGCATATAACGATCTCGGCAATGCCGTCCGTCAAGACATCAATGCGCACTGCCGCGCCCTGGGCTGCGGCTTTTTGATGCACCAGGAAATCCTCTCTCAGCCTTGCATCAGTCGTTGAAAGAAGATACCGCTCAGGCATGGCGTCAAGAAACAGGGCAAGTTCCTTCTGCACGGCCGTCTTTCCCGGGAACAGGGCTACAGCATCATGGCCTTTTGTATTGCCTCTGTGGCCTGAGAGATGCCGCGAGGTCCTCTCATACAGTTCTCCTAATAATGAAGACTTCCACGCATTCCAGAACTGAGGGTTCACAGCGGACATATCGGCATAGGTTATGAGATAAATCGCCTTGAGGTTCTCCCTGTCTCCAACAGCATCGGCAAAGCGAGCGATCACCTCAGGATCATCGATCTCCCTGGTCATGGCTATCCGCGACATCAGGACATGATTTCTCACAAGGAACTCGATCCTGAGTCTCTTGTCTGACGGCATATTCAGACGCTCCATGATAGACTTGAGCCTCTTATATCCCTCTTCCTCGTGATGTCTTCCGACTGCCTTGCCGATATCATGGAAGAGAATCGAAAGAAAAAGTATATCAAGCTGCTCGATACTGAGAATAATCTCTTTCAGCGCTTCGAGACTTTTCACGGTAGTTGTCCTGAGGCGCTCCAGATTTCTGATCGCCAGAAGCGTATGCTCGTCGACCGTGTACATATGATATGCCTCATGTACCACGAGTGAACGCAAAGCGCCGAATTCCGGGATGAACCTGCCGAGCACGCCGCTATCATGCATTTCTCTGAGTGTTTCTGACACACGGCTTCCCTTCATGATCTCACAAAAATAATGGACAGCAGCAGGAATGCTTCTCGTGCCTCTGTTTATCCGCGGAAGGTTCTCCCGTATCTGCTCAGACAATCCATTGCTGAACTTCTTGCCGGTTCCAGATAGATGATAAAAAGCTTCCATGATCTTTTCGGAATGTCCGGCAAAAATTGCTTTATTTCTGGCTATCAGTTTCCCTGCTGACAGAGAAAAGGAGTCTGTGATATTCTTCTTCGTAAAATCCCTGAAGATCGGCGTATACGGTCTGCTGCACCTGACGATAACAGCATGCGATATGTCGCGGATGACCCGGCTCTTAAGATAATAGTAGCGCATCATCCGCTCAGCCCCGCTGAATTTTTTTGAATCATGGAACCCAAGGCATGCTGCGACTACGCGCTGATATTCGAAGGAGAGAATATCGTTCTGCCGTTTACTTTGACAGTGGAGGCAATACCGTACCTGAATCATAAAATCATAGGCATCAAGAAGGCGCTTGTGATCATGGCCAGTCATAATTGCAGACAAACCGTGAAGATCTTCTATCCGAAAGACTACTTTCGCTAACCAGAAAACAGCATGAATATCCCTCAGGCCCCCGTCACCTTCCTTGACATGAGGTTCCAAAAGATAGATCGAATCACCGGTGCTGATATGCCGCTTTTGCCGTTCCTTGAGCTTTTCAGCCACAAACTGCTTCTGCTTCCGGTGGGCGACAACAGGATAGACCTCTTTGTTGAATTGCGCGTAGAGCTTTCTGCTTCCTGCCAGATAACGCGCTTCAAGCAGCGTGGTCCTGGTTCGGATGTCCCTGAAGGCCTCGTCAATACAGTCCTTGAGGGTTCTGAAGGCGTGGCTGATATCGAGCCTTTCGTCCCAGAGTTTGTACAGAACTTTTTCTGCAGCAGCAGCATTCTTGCTGCTATTGGCAATAAACATGATATCAATGTCCGAAAAAGGTGCAAGCTCTCTCCTGCCATAGCCCCCGGTGGCAACGAGCAGCAGATCAGGGTCATCCACCAGGGAATTGAATATACTAACGACCTTTTCATCCACAAAAGACGTGTATCGTTCGGCAAGCTTCCTTCCCCAAAGGCCCTGATCCATCCAGGCGGCTATCTCTGTAAGCGCCTGATCATTCATATCTGAGGGCTACGATCGGGTCGTAAAGAGATGCCTTGCGTGCAGGATAGACTCCGAAGAACACACCTACGGACGCAGAGAAGAAAAAGGCTAACAGGACTGACCACCACGATATCTCCATCGGAAGATAGGGTATAAATAACTGAACCCCTAACGATACCATTCCCCCAAAGAGCACTCCACCAAGCCCGCCGATAAGACTCAGGGTCACAGACTCTGCAAGGAACTGGATGAGAATGTCCTTGTTTTTTGCACCGAGTGCTTTTCTGATACCTATCTCACGTGTCCGCTCACGCACAGAAACCAGCATGATATTCATTATGCCGATGCCGCCCACAAGCAGCGATATGGCTGCGATACCTGCAAGCACAGCTGTCATAACGCCTAATACCTTATTCATAACACCTAACATCTCATCCTGGCTCATGACTGTAAAGTCCTCTTTATTTGCATGGCGCTTCATCAGGATCTGGCGAATCTCCTCCATGGCAGGCCCGAGTTCGGCTGCTGACTTCACCTTGACCGTTATATTAAAAAGGTTGTCTGTATCGAAAAGCTCCTGTGCTGTTGTGGTCGGGATAAAGACGATATCGTCAAAATCGATACCAAGGGTAACTCCCTTCTTAGACATGACCCCTATCACACGGTATTTGCCGTCGCCTATGCTCACAACCGCGCCTAACGCATTTTTGTCGCCAAACAGTCCGCGCTTTACAGTCCTGCCGAGGATACAGACCTTTCTCTTTGACTCAACGTCAGAGTTGCTGAGAAATCTGCCTGCTTCAACCGAGAGGTTCCTCATGTCGAAATAGGTCTCTGTACAGCCGACCACGTTATTGTCCCTGCTCTGATTGAGATATTTGACCTTTGAGGAGCCAAGGATAATAGGCACTGCATCGGCAATATGGCGGGCCCTTTTTCTTAAAAGGATCGCATCGTCGTACACAAGCTTGCGGATAGTGCTTGCCGAGGGAGGATGAATACCTCCTTTGGTGGATGTCTTGCCCGGCACAACGATGAGGATGTTTGTGCCAAGATTTCCCAGTTCACGATGAATATACGTCTTCGCCCCTGCACCTATGGCGACCAGCATGATCACCGATGCAACACCGATGATCACACCTAACATGGTGAGCAGAGACCTCATCTTGTTGCTCATCAGTGCGTCTTTCGAAAGACTCAGGACCTCACGCGCATCCACTGTAGCACACTCCGTCGCGCATCGTTATAGTCCTCTTTGCAAACCCGGCGATCTCCATCTCATGGGTAACCAGGATAATGGTAACGCCACCCCGGTTCAGTTCAGCAAAAATTTCCATGATCTCCCTGCCGACCTTGCTGTCGAGGTTTCCAGTAGGTTCATCAGCAAGGATAATGACCGGACTGTTAATAAGCGCCCGCGCTATAGCAACACGCTGCTGCTCACCTCCTGAAAGCTCACTGGGCTTGTGGTCTGACCGGTCTCCAAGCCCCATGCGTCCAAGCATCTCCACAGCCTTCTGTTTCCGCATTTTAGGTTCAACGCCCCCATAAAGAAGGGGCAGTTCCACGTTCTTCCATGCCGGGAAACGGGGCAGGAGATTAAAGCTCTGAAACACAAAACCTATGGATCTGTTTCTGATCTCTGCGAGCTCATTATCGTTTTTGGTAGATACATCGACATTGTCCAGAAGATACCGGCCTGAGGTTGGTCTGTCCAGGCACCCTATAATATTGAGGAGTGTTGATTTGCCTGACCCTGAAGGCCCCATGATCGCGATAAAATCCCCCTGCTCTGCCTCAAGGTTGATCCCCTTCAGGACCTCGACCGTAATCCTGGGAAGCGCGTAGGACCGGTATATATCCTTCAGGGCGATCATTTCTCTGTGAAAAGAACTTTTATCCGTGCTTTGTCCTTCAGGCCGGCAATGTCGGGATTGGTGATAACAGTCTCTCCCTCCTGTATACCTTCAGTCACCTCAGTGTAAGTCCAGTTGAACTGCCCTGTTGTTATCTGCCTGAGAACTGCCTTGTTGTTATTGGCAACATATGCATATTTAGCGTCATTCCTTTCTATGATCGCCTGGGACGGGATGATCAGCACATGCTCCTTTTTGCTCACAATCACCTCGACATCTGCTGACATGCCCGGCTTTGTTTTTATGCTCTTATCCAGGAGCCTTACTCTTGCTTCGAATGTACGCGCCTCCTGCTTGTTGCCTAATACTACAGGAGATATCATGTAGACCTCTCCTATCATGGCTTTCTCAGGATATGCATCCATGGTGACATTCACCTGCTGTCCTATCGCAACCTTTGCCGCATCAGCCTCATCAATAAAGGCTTCGATATATAGCGAATCCGTTGAAACCACAGAAGCTACCAGAGCTCCGACAGGCACGGTCTCTGCAATTTTTACAGGCCTGGCTGTGACCACGCCGGCAATAGGCGATTTAATAAATGAGTAGTCGAGCATGATCTTTGCCAGATTGTACTCTCTCTGCGACTGTTCGACTGCAGCTGCCTGAGCCTTTATCTCTTCTTCCCGTGCTCTTGTCTGTTGACGTGAAGCAAAGGCAGATACCCAGGAAGCCTTTGCAACATCATGCTCCCTTTTCACACCATCAAGATCGCTCTGAGAAACAAATCCCTTTTCCTTAAGTTCCTGAAACCGTTTTAAGCGTGCTTCTGCCTCATCGAGCACAGCCTTCGCCTTATTAATATTCGATTCAACATCTGCCTTGAACGACGCCTGTCCGAGTTTTAGTGCATCAAGCTGGGCGTTCATTCTCTGCATCGATGCAGACGCAAGCATAAGCCTCTGCTGAACCTCATCAGAATCAAGATCTGCAATGCTGTTACCGGCAACAACCTGTGAGCCCTCTTCCACATAGAGCTTTGAGATCCTGCCCATCCTCTGTGCAGACAGCCTCACTTCCTTGTCAGCCTTGATAGTTCCTGTTGATGTACCGGTAACGCTGATTACCAGATCCTTCTTCTTAACCAGATACCCGTTGACCTCCATTCCTCTTAATGTGGCCTTGTAAAGGAAGAAAGCAGGGATAATGATTACTATTATTATGAGCCAGAATGATATCTTTTTATAAAGAACCATGGGATCTCCTACGCTTAATATTATAAAAAAGTCCTTTTATTCAGGCATGTTACCATCACAATATGCATGCTATTATCATACCGGAAGTCGCTTTTTTAAGATAGACGAAAAATCTTCTTGACATCATCATATCATTATAATAATATGTTGTTATGATCCATTCTGAAACATCGCTGTCTCAATCTAAAACAGTTGACCGCTTTAATCAGGAAAAACTCTACATCCAGCTTACAAGGATCCTCCTTGAAAAGATCAGCTCAGGCAACTGGAAGCTCAACGACAGGATACCCTCAGAAGATGAGCTCAGCAGAACCTATAACATCAGCAAGATCACTGTTCGTCAGGCCGTGAATAATCTCACATCAGACGGTTACCTCATGAAGATCCAGGGCAAGGGTACCTTTGTCACCAGTGTCCTGCCGGTCGTGGGCGTTGCCATGAGGACCATATTTACCGAAGAGATGTTTGGAAAGGAGGTGAAAGCAGAAAAAGAGCTCTTATTCAGGGGAATTAAGGAACCTGCCCATGATATTCGGTCATATCTGAAGACCGACGGAGATATTTACTATATCCTAAGCAGAAGACTCCTTAATGGACACCCTGCATACGTTGACGAATCCTTCATCCCCCACGGCATCACTCCTGAGATCGACAGCCTTGACATCGCAGGCGCATCGCTCTATTTCTTTCTTCAGGAAAAGGCGCTGAAAAAGATCTTTAAAGTGATCCAGACAGTTGAAGTGTCTCAGGCAACAGGGGATTCAGCACGACACCTTGATCTGGATGAAGGTGTATCAGTGCTTGTTGTACACAGATTGCTTATCAGCTCTGACAGCACTCCGGTGGCATACACTAAGCTTCAGGGTAGAAGCGACAGATATAAATTCCAGTCAGAATTTGAACGTCTTAGATAAAATAAAGGAGGTTTTACAATGAGTTATCCGAGAAGGTTGTATGAGTTTCTTATGGCAGGCTCCGTTGCCTATGCCAAATGGGACTATGAAGTCTCCATGAACATTCTTAGAAATCGCAAGAAGCTGCTGTTGCTGCTGGTAATGGTTCTGCCGATCCTGGTGGTCTCATCCCTCAACGCAGCAGACATGATCGGCGGCAAGACGGCATATGCTCCGGCTCACTATTCCAATCTTATCTTTATTGTATCTATCGCCGTTGGCCTTGCCGCTGGTCTCATTACCGGCTGCATCGGCGCAGGAGGAGGCTTTATCATCACCCCTGCTCTTATGGCTGCAGGAGTCAAAGGCATACTCGCAGTCGGCACGGACGTGTTTCACATATTCGCCAAGGCGATTATGGGGACCACAGTACACAGGAAACTCGGCAACGTTTCTGTAAAGCTGGCAGCATGGTTTCTGGTCGGATCAGGTGTTGGAACCTTTGTCGGCGGCGCACTCAACAAAGCCCTCTATAATAAGGACCCTCTCCTGAGCGAGGCATTTATCAGCACGGTTTATGCTGTTCTGCTCGGATTTCTCGGCTTCTATGCGTTCATAGACTTCATACGGTCAACCAAAAAGAGTGGAGGCGGAGGAGCACACAGCGGGCCTGATTCAATGCCTGCGCTTGCACTGAAAGTTCAAAGCGTCAAGATCCCGCCTTACATCTCTTTTGATGAACATCTTGTTGTTGGCGGAAAGAAGATCTCGGCCATCTTCCTTATCATGGGAGGCTTCATAGTTGGTATGCTTGCAGCAATCATGGGCGTGGGAGGCGGCTTTATCACCTTCCCGATGTTCGTGTATGTCTTTGGGGTATCAGCAGGCACAACTGTAGGCACTGACATCCTCCAGATCATCTTTACTGCAGGCCTTGCCTCAATTGCCCAGTATGCAATCTACGGATATGTCTTTTATACGCTTGCCATGGGCATGCTGATCGGCTCCCTCATCGGCATCCAGGTCGGCGCGCTCGTAACAAAGGTTGTCAAGGGCACCCATATCCTCGGTTTTTATGCTGTCTCAATCATCGCGGGCTTTATCAACAGGGCAAGTACCCTGCCGAAGAAGATGGTAGAACTCGAATATATTACTATGTCAAAGCCACTTGTGAACAACATCGAATATGCAGGCAACATCATCTTCTGGATCGTGGTTACTATCTTTGGCGTCTGGGTTATCAGCAAGTTTATAGTTAATATCAAGACGCTTAGGGGGGAGGGATAGTCATGGTC
Organism: uncultured Nitrospirota bacterium; assembly: GCA_947085015.1. Classification (GTDB taxonomy): domain Bacteria; phylum Nitrospirota; class Thermodesulfovibrionia; order Thermodesulfovibrionales; family UBA6898; genus UBA6898. The sequence continues at coordinate 10,080 of CAMTUV010000017.1, read as the reverse complement.
AAGATAAACAAAACATCAATAGCAATAGGTGCGCTGCTGGCCGTATCATTCTTGGGTGTGCTCCTCCTGATCTTCTCCCCTGTATTCGGTGATGGCAAAAACGGACTGACCTATGCTGATGACATGTTCAACTCACTCTCAAAAGGCTCATCCTATTTTATTCCTGAACTCAGAAAAAACGCGGACAAATTCAATGGACAGACCCTTTCCGTCAAGATCAGCGCGGCCAAGCCTGAGGACAAGCCTGGCGACACAGAAGCACGCATAGAAAACATATCCAAGGTCCTCACAACTGCCGGGGCCAAGGTCGAGGTAACCGGAACAGACATGAAGATCGAGGGTGATCTTGGAGCGATACTCACATCAGCACTGGACGATTCTGATGCCATGTATAAAAACCAGGGAGAGGCTATCAAGACCCGTTACAGAAATGATGACGAGAAAAAGATCTTCAGGCAGTGGCATAACGTCTTCACAGTCATGGACAAGGCCCTGAAAAAGGACAAGAAGGTCGAGCAGGCTAAGATTATCTCTGATGTATCAAAAAAGGCCGTTGAAACTGCGTACAATTACTACAAGGTAGAGGCTGTCCAGGTGAAGGAAAAGGCCGTGCTCATGACTGCACTGCTCGTCTTTTATGTTATATACACCATGTGGTGGGGGTTTGCAATCTACTTCCTGTTTGACGGCATCGGCCTCTCAATGAGCAAGGCAAAACATTAATAAAAGGAGGAACACCATGAAAATACTCGTTCCGGTTGACGGATCACAATATTCTGAAGAAGCGCTTAAGATCGCTGCTGATTATGCAAAAACCAAGGGAGCCAACATCTGCCTTATCAATGTTGTGCCTTCCATAGCAGGCGTCGATCTCGAAATCTCTGCCTCGGCAAGAGAGAGCCTAAACAGCTCTCTGGCAAAAAGAGGCGACTATATTGTTCAGCAGGCCTGCGGCATCCTGACTGCCCAGGATATCATCTCAACCTGCAGGTCGGTTGTGGCTTCTGATTCTGTACATGACGCAATCATCGAGTTTGCAGAGACTGAAAAAGTTGACCTTATTATCATCGGCACCAAGGGCCTCAGTGCGTCCTCGCGCTTCAAGATGGGCAGTGTTGCCTCGAAGGTTGTAAAGCATAGCCCTTGTTCTGTTTATGTCGTAAAGATATAATACCGCTTGGCAACAGGAAGGGCGCTGCAGCGCCCTTCCTGTACCTGGCCCAGTTACCATACTATGAATATATTTAAGAGCTCACCTAACTCCGCACCTTCGGGCTGGCTTTTTCCCTTTAAGCCACTTCACAAGTTTTTTTCAAAAAATCCGATTCGAAAGACCGTTATTGTCGCCATCGTTCTTCTTGCGATTGTGCTGTTGTCAGGCTGGCAGTTCATGGCCAAGGTCAAAGAGGTTGTAACTGACGACTTCAATCAGCAGCAGCTCGTTCTTGCACACCACGCTGCAGAACAGATCAAGCAGCATATCCAAACGGTGCGTAAGGAACTGATTCTTCTGTCACTCTCCCCCTCGATGCAATACTATGAAAAAAGCTTCCTGCTTAAGCGAATGCAGATCGCCTTTTCGAGCCTGAAAGAAGAGGGAGCCCTTGAACTCCGCTATATAGACTCCAAAGGACAGATGACCTATGCAGTCAGCGAGTCACAGTTCGACAGCCTGCGGTCCGATCCGGAAGATATGAAGTCACATCAGTGGTCAAAAGATAATGCAAAGCGCGATGACATTCATGCAAGCGAGGTCTATCCCCTACCACATGGCGCAGACGATCATAAACTGGTTATGAAGATCGCAGTGCCGGTCTGGCAAGTCTCTGTTGACGACTCGCATCCCGTTGCCACCAACAAGTTCTCCGGTACTATCGTCCTCGTCATAGACGTTACGTCACTGATACAGAAACTGGCTGAGGGGATCAAATCCGGCAAGACCGGTTATGCCTGGGTGATCGACAGCAATGGAACCTTTCTGTATCACATAGAAAAAACCCTGATAGGCAGAAACGCCTTTGAAGCCAGAAAGGAGAAGATGTCGACCATCTCCTTTGCCCGCATAAACGAGATCCAGAAGAAAATGATGCTGACCGGCAAAGAGGGCACAAGCTGGTATATATCAGGCTGGCACAGGGGACAGGAAGGCACCATGAAGAAGCTGATAGCGTACAGCCCAATAGTGCTTTCAGACCTGGCAGAGACCAGAATTTGGTCCGTGGCTGTCGTAGCTCCGGTCAGCGAGGTAGAAGGTACCATTCACGGGATCCAGATACAGCAGTTCGTGATGCAGGCAATCCTGATCTTCATCATCCTGGGCGGGTCACTGACTGTCATCTCTCTCATGGTCCGCTGGTCGTCATCGCTCCAGCAGGAAGTCTCCCGACAGACAAAGGAGCTTAAAAAGTCTGAACAGCGATATCGCTCCCTCATCGAAAACGCGGAAGACATTATCTTCACTATAGACAAGGAAGGCAACTTCGCGTCCATCAATAGGTATGGCGCAAAGCTGTTAGGCCGCTCAGAAGATCAGATCATCGGCCACAACATCACCGGGATCTTTTCCTGGCCGACCTCTGAGATGCTCCTTCAGACCATCAGGGAAGTCTATGACATGAAGAGAGGCAAGCAGGTTACGCACCTGATCCGCATCGGAGAAAAAGAGATCTGGCTCAACACAAACTTCAGGAGACTGCTTGACGACGCAGGCAATATCTACGCCATATTAGGCATCTCCCGGAATATTACAGAGAGAAAAAAGATGGAGGCACAGGGCTACTACACTGAAAAGCTCGCCTCCATGGGTACCCTTGCAGCAGGAGTTGCCCACGAGATAAACAACCCACTTGCGATCATTCTCGGTTTTACGGATATGCTCCTTGAAAAGACTCCTCCAGACTCCGAATATCATGATATTCTAAAAACAATAGAGGGCCAGGGCCATAAGGCCAAGAAGGTGGTGGACAACCTCCTCACGTTCGCCAGAACCAAGGAACATACAGAAATAAGCGTAGACATCAATAAGAATATCGCGGAGGTGCTGACCGTGCTAAGCAACAACCTCCTGGTTCACAAGGTGGCGATCAACACCCTGGATCTGGGACAGGACCTCCCGCCTGTCAACGGCGACCCGGACGAACTCCAGCAGGTTTTCCTGAACCTCATCAACAATGCAGTCTATGCCATGAAGGGCGGCGGGACGATCTCTGTCTCGACACGCCTTCTAGACGACGGAAAATGGATAGAGATTCGGGTTTCCGACACAGGCAGCGGTATCATGAAAGAGCATCGAAAAAATATCTTCGACCCGCTCTTTACCACAAAGAAAGTGGGAGATGGAACAGGCCTTGGCCTCTCGGTCTCTTACGGTATAATAACAAGACATCGCGGAACGATAACGTTTCAGACAAAGACTGAAGAAGAGTCAAAAGAGCATGGGACAACGTTTATCATTACACTGCCGGCAATGGCGGACTCAAACGATCAGCAAGGAAAAAACGCATAAACAGGAGGATACATTTATGTCTGCAAATATTCTGGCAGTTGACGACGAACCAGATATGCTGAAACTTCTCAGCATGATCATAAAGGAAAAAACTCAGCACAAGATCATTACAACAAACAATCCGCTTGAGGCGCTTGAGATCGCAAAACAGGGCGGAATAGACCTGCTGATCGCAGACCTGAAGATGCCGGGTCTCGACGGCAGCGAACTGTTAGAGGCAGTCAAGGCATTTGACCAGGATATCCCTGTGGTGATCATAACTGCCTTTGCCAGCGAAGAGGCTGCTGCGGAGACACTCGATAAAGGCGGCTTCGACTTTATCATCAAGCCCTTTCGTAAGGAACAGATCCTGACCACGATCGAACGCGCCCTTCTATGGTCAAAGATGGAGAAAGAGAACCGGGAACTGAAGGCAAAGCTGAAGAGGTCAGAGGCGTGAACTGCTAACGGTCTGTTATCAGATGGGCTGATAGCCGGTGATCGAAAGAACGATCTAAATAATTCAATTGATATCACTCATATCTCCTGCTCCAATAGCTGGCCATGCTCTTTCAGCCATGTCTTCGCCTTTTCCATGGTCGGCGTTTGCGTGCTTACTATGTTCCAGAATCTTGGAGTGTGATTACCCTCGATAAGATGAGCGAGTTCATGGATAATGACGTAATCGATAACAAACATTGGCGCCTTGATCAGCCGCCAGTTCAGATTGACATTGTTTTTCAGAGTGCAGGAACCCCAGCGATAACGACTATCAATGATCTTGCCCCTGGCAATGTCTACACCAAGACGGCGAGCATGCAGATTCACTCGCGGGATAATTTTCTCTTTAGCCCTGCCGATATACCATTCGCGCAAGGCCTCAGCCCTCTTCCCCCCCCTGCCTTGCCGGAATAAAGAAACGCTGATTGAACTGAACCTCCTCAGAACTATTCTTTACCACCTCAATGCGGTACTGTCTGCCCAGATAGAGCGCAGATTCGCCGCTCACCAGCTCCTTACCAGGAGGATGTGGCAATGTCTGATATTTCTGCGCATGGCCGGTCTTTTCGTATATCCACTGCCGTTTTGACTCTACCGCCTGTCTGATCTTGTCATCAGATATACCTTCCGGTGCATGCACTACCACACTGCGATCCCTTTCAACTGTGATACTCAGCTTGCGCCTTCTCTCTGATCTTTTAGTCGTATAGGTAAGTTTCATCGCGATCACTCGGCGTAAAGGATGGTGTCGTTATTCTTCTCAGCGATTTCCATGATCCGGCTGATGATATGGGCGCGGTTCTTCACAATGCCTGGGAGCTTTGAAAATGCTGGGGAAAGCAGTATTTGCTGGATCTCAGCCTTCAGTTTATTTCTGGCTGGTATACTCTCCCAGAAGCCAGTGAGTCTCAATTCACGCTCGACCACAAGAAAAGCCTTTTGCGTCAGGTCAACCAGCTTGCTGACCCTGTCTTCCTGACTCATTCCGTAAGGTGGTAACTCTGCAGCAGCCTTCAGCAGATCATCGTCTGTATTTGCTGCTGTGCCTTCACCAAACAACTCACGGTCAAACATGCGGAAAAACGGCATCTGCTTCTTCCGGTGCAGCCCATACGTCGGTTCCTTTTCAGCATTGATGATACGCTGCCGCAGTTTCTCCAGTTCTTCATATATCTTCTTCCAGTTGTCGCGGAATTCCTCAAATATCTTTGCCAATGCATCTGCGAAAGAGGCCTGCAGATCAGGGTCGTCATCGAGGTCAACATCAAGGTGATGACGGATGGCATGCTCCACCTCAGCAGCCTTGGTTTTTGTCCGGCTCAGCTTGCCAACCTGTTTCTCAAAGTCCTGATCAAGGATCGAGATCGGCTCAATCTTCACCTCAATGCCTTTTGATTCAAGCCAAGCATCGGTAATGCCGCGCAATTTGGGCGGAATGCCCTTCATGCTCAGCCGCTCATCTCTGAAGTGCTTGCCTGCCAGCACATTGATCTCATTAAGTGCATTGTAGTCAGGCATATAGTCCAGGGCCTGCCGCGCTGGGAATACCAGATTCAGACAGGTAGTCAGCTTCTTAAACGCCAGCATGAAGTCGAATCGCAGGTCTTCATCATAGAATAGATCAAAAAATGCATCATGATCTGTCAGGTCTGTCAGTCCATGCTTTTTGAGAAGAGCCATTATAGCCGCATGGCTCACCTTCAGTTCGGCCAATTCTTCCTCGGGAAAACTGAGGGCATCGAGCAGTTCTTTCTGTTCCCGCTCGTCGTACGTGTCGAGCGCTTTTTTCAGATGATGGCCGACGCCGACATAATCAACCACAAATCCCTTGTCCTTGGCTTCGCCAGCCACCCGGTTCACACGGGCAATCGCCTGAAGCAGGCTGTGGGCCACGATCACCTTGTCCAGATACATAACCTGTTCTACCGGCGCGTCGAAGCCTGTCAGGAGCATATTGTTTACGATCACAATGCCCATGTCGCCGGTCACGCCCTCGTCTTTACTGTCAAAGGCCATTTTAAAGCTCTTGATACTGGCCTCGTGCTTTGACTTGTCTGCATATTCCTTGAGATGAGGAAGGTCATTGTGCCCTCCGGAGATGATAACGTCTGTTTTGAGCCTCTTGAGCTGTTCAAGGTCCAGCTTCTTAGGGTTCGCTTGATCCAGTTCAGCAATGGCTGCCACCAATGCAGCATCAATGTATGTCTTGTATCTCACAGCCGCTTCACGTGAGGTGGCAACAATCTGGGCCTTATACCCATTAGGGAAAACGTGCGTAAGGTAATGGGCCACCATGTCATTGGCCTTTGCCTCGATGGTAGTCTTAGATTCCAGATAGGCATCTCGGGAGCCGTACCCGAGGATCTCCATGCGCTGCTGCAGGTTGTAGTCGCTGAATACATCCTGAAATGCCGTGTCCATGCCCTTCTTATCTATAACCTCGGCATTATGTGTGCGGCCTTCATAAACGATCTCCAGGGTCACGCCGTCTTCAATAGACTGGCGCATGGTGTATTTGTCTATGTACTGGCCGAAAACCCGCTCGGTCTTGCCTATGGGGGTGCCGGTATATCCAATTCGCGCAGCATTCGGCAGGCCTTTGTCAAAGTTGGCGCCGAGTTGTGCGTATTGGGAACGGTGTGCCTCGTCCGTCATCACCAGAATATGAGGACTGGTATTGAGCTCAGGGAAGACCTCAGTCAGATCCGCCTCGCGGAATTTATGGATCATGGCCATGACCAGATCAGATGAGTCTGAGCGCAGGAGTTCTTTCAGCGCTTTGATGCTGTCCGCTACTTTGACGGTAAAGCCGATGCTCTGACTGGTCTCTGAGAGCTGCCCTTCGAGCTGCGTGCGGTCAGTAACAAAAACCACCTTCCAATTCGAGAGCTTTGCATGGCGGTACATCTCGCGCACCATAAACATCATCGTGAGCGACTTGCCTGAGCCCTGCGTGTGCCAGATAATGCCTGACCGTTCCCGCGGGCTCTTTCCTTCGAGCAGGCGCTTGACCGCCAGCTTCACAGCCCTGAACTGCTGGTATCGGCCTACAACTTTGATCGTTTCGCCCTTATCGTTTGTAGAAAAGAGGGTAAAGGTGCGGATGAGATCCAGAAGGTTATCGCGGTCGAGCATACCTGCAACCAGCCGCTGCTGATCATTAGGGCCGCTTGTGCCATGTTCCAGTTCATCCACGGTTCGGGGATACGGATCTGCCCAGCGAAAGAAGTATTTCTCGCTATGTGTGGTTATCGTGCCGAATTTGGCCTGCTGACAGCAGGTGGCGATAACTATCTGATTGTAAAAAAAGAGCGGCGCACTGCCTTCGCCTTTTGCACCACGCTGCTCACTGTATCTCAGCAACTGGTCAATGGCTTCGGGGATTGCGTCTTTCACCTTCGGCGACTTGCACTCGATTACCACAACCGGCAACCCGTTCAGGAACAGCACAATGTCCGGAATGATATGGTATTCAGTTCCGAGGATGCGGACTTTGAACTGGCAGACAGCTATAAAGCGGTTATTGTCCCGATGGGTGAAGTCCACAAACCGGACTGTCGGGCTCTTCTCACCGGTCTTGCGATTTTCACTGACGCTGGTATTTTCGAGCAGCAGGGTAAAGACGTGCTTGTTGTTCTGGATCAGGCCACTGGCCGGGAAGCTGGCAGTGAGCTGCTTGACTACCTCTTCCACCTGATCGTCTTCCAGGCAGTCATTGATCTTCTTGAGCTGTTCGCGCAGGATCGGAAGCATGACCACTTCGGTGAAGCTCTGGCGAAAGCTCGCTGAGGGAAGCTGCTTGCTGTCGAGGTCGCGTATTTCCCAGCCCAGGCCCGCCAGCTGGTCGATCAGAGGTTTCTCGACGTGGTTACGCTCGTCAATACATATATATTCCGCAATGTTCTTTTTATTCATATATCGCCTTCATGTAAATGTCTGTTACGAACTATTGAACTCCTCCTCAAACTTATGAATCACTTCGATCACATCAGCGAAATTCGGCGGTGTGTTAAAAAACATCTCTTCGCGCATTGCCTCATAATCCCGTTGCCATTCACTTAACTGGTCAGGCAGCGGAACCAGCCGCAGGCTCCCCTTGCGGAGGGTAGCATAGTCCACCCAGCTTTGTTTGAAGAAAACCTGCCGGTGTTCTGCGCAATTCTTGAATAACTCATTGTCTGCCATAGCCTGAGCAGCAACACCTTTCTGAATCAGACACCATAGGTCGTAATAGTGACGGGCCAATCTGGCCTTGCGGGGTTTGTCAGGCGGCCGGAAGGTCTCTTCATGCAGAAGCATCGCCTTTTCCCAAAAAGTCCGCCGGGCTGCCACCGTCCGGAGAGAAAAAGCGCTGTCCACCAACACATCGGGAAACGCCTCTGCCAAATAGGGACGAATAACGGGTGACTCAACCGGTTCTGTATCCGAGCGGGCACCCAGCTCGATCTTGACCACAGGCCTCAGGTAGGCGATGCTGCCGACAAAAACAGACGGATACTCAAATAGCAACGTCTGCAGATCAGGATCTTCCTCTTCAGCAGCAGGACTCAGAGACCACTCCAGACCAGCCGGGATCACTTCATTCATATGTTGTTTCAGTGAAGGAAACAACTCAGCATGGATGCGCAGGCTGCATTCTTCCCGCAGTTTCCCTCGGCGCTTGCGGCTGAGAGTGTCATCTGTATAGCCGAGAAACGCCCGGTCAATGACCACATCGATATCTTCGGAAAATCGGGAGATCAGCTGCCACCCCTTGGCAAGCGATGTGCCGCCTTTGAAAGTCAAATTCTCTCCCCAAACCGGCAGACTGAACAATTCCCGCAGGGTCCAGCAGACCCAGAAATCTTTTTCGATACTGGCAGGTACCAACCCGAGACGCTGTTGTCCCTCTTCGCAGAGGAGACGCCGCCGTTCAGCGGTTAGTGAAAGAAAAGCATTCATGTCGTCAGCTTTGCTCCGGATGCACAACACGCCGCATAATTGCAGCAATCCAGGCAGGTGCATAGCGGACATCGTTGAGCAATTGCTTCTTGTCATCAGCAGAAAGCCGCTTCCGCAATTGTGCCACGGTCGCATCGTCCACATGTTTTTGGCCGAGATACCGCAGGGCCTGAATCATCAAGCCGCTCATCTTGCCGGCAGTGGCCATGGCACGAGGTGTCGTATGCTTAAGAATGATGACCTGCTTGCCTAATTGGACTCGGCGCGCTGGCCCATCCGTCAGGAAGACTATCTTCATCGGCACCTGGTCCGATAAGCCCAGAAGATTGGCGGCATACCCCCCGGAGGGCTGCAGTTGGATATTGTCGCGCCCCTTCAGCGCTTTGACAATAGCTTCGGTCGTAGGCGAAAGAGATCCGAGTTCAGGATCTACACGCGGGAAATCATAGAGGCCACGGGCCAGGCGGCGCAGTGAGCCCTTTTTCACCAGACGATGAAGTGCCACACCCACCGCTGCGCGACTCCCCAAGTCTAAAAAATCACCCGGGGTAACGACGCAACCCTTACCTCTACCATACACCCTATTAAGTATTTTTAAATCAAGGCCTTGCATGTTTTAATCGTATCACATTTTGTAATAAAAAATAGTATGTTTTTATTACAATTCATTCGCCTCCTTTAGCGACAGTTTTGAGCTTTGCTGCTTGCTGTCAAGGTCGAGGATTTCCCAGCCCAGGCTCGCAAGCTGGTCGAGCAGAGGTTTCTCGACGTGATTGCGTTCGGCGAGTTTTATGGCAAGTGTAACTTTATTGTCAATAAGATTAGTCATATTCTTATCAGAGATTAGAGACGGTATCATCTATCATCTCACGCTCAAAGTCCGTCAGGTTTATTTCGGTGAAATCGACTTTTCTCAAGGTTGCCAGTATTTCATCGACACTCTCGCCAAGGCTTGCCCTTTCCTCTATCCGCATAGTTACTTGAAATGGTAATCCATACTCTTCCAAGACAATTGTCGAGGTCCAGCTTTATTCCCCAGTCAGGACCAGGTTTATTCCCCACTTTTTTCAGTGATTGATTTTAAAACTCATCCGGCAATCGTGTCCATAGTTTAGTTTTTCAATAGGCCTTCCTCCTTTCCGTTGGGGTTGTTT
>CAMTUV010000016.1:0-18783 GCA_947085015.1 uncultured Nitrospirota bacterium | reverse complement strand
TGTAACAGCACCGACCGTATCATTGACAGCGCCGGCAAATGGGGCGACCTATACAACAGCACAGACCGTAGCGATCAATGCAACAGCAGCAGATGCAGTGGGCGTGACCAGGGTGGAGTTCTATGATGGAGCAACGCTTCTTGGGACAGACACCACCTCGCCGTATTCATTTGCATGGGCTATTGGATCGGGCAATAACGGAGCACACAGCCTTACGGCCAGGGCCTATGATGCAGCAAACAATGTGAGGACATCCACACCAGCAATCGGCGTAACGATCAATATCGTAACAGCAGATGTAACAGCACCGACCGTATCATTGACAGCGCCGGCAAATGGGGCAATCTATACAACAGCGCAGACCGTAGCGATCAATGCAACAGCAGCAGATGCAGTGGGCGTGGCCAGGGTAGAGTTCTATGATGGAGCAACGCTTCTTGGGACAGACACCACATCGCCGTATTCATTTGCATGGGCTATTGGATCGGGCAATAACGGAGCACACAGCCTTACGGCCAGGGCCTATGATGCAGCAAACAATGTGAGGACATCCACACCAGCAATCGGCGTAACGGTCAATATTTCAGGTGCTTCTATGAATGGTGCAGCCCTCTACTCGACGAACTGCCAGGGCTGTCACAACGCCATCGCGTCATCAGAAGTGCTGGGCAAAAGTACAAGCGATATCCAGGAGGCAATAAGTGAAAATAAGGGCGGAATGGGCTTCCTGAGTACACTTACAGTACCTGAAATCCAGGCGATTGCTGGAGCACTGGCGCAGTCTGGAGGCACTCCTCCGTCTGCAGGCTCTGATAAAAAAGCGCCGAAGATAATGTCCTTCATGATGAGCAAGAAGGCAACTTCCCTTGAAGTGCCAATCACGGCATTTGTGGCAACTGACGATGTTGGTGTTACTGATTACATGGTGAGCGAGTCCAGTGGTTCTCCCAGCGGTAACTGGAGTTCAACTCCTCAGAGCTCATACACCTTTAGCAGTGCAGGCAAGAAAGTTCTTTATGCCTATGTGCGTGACGCTGCAGGCAATATATCAAAGGCCAGGAAAGCCAAGGTGAAAATAACCCTTTCCCTGACGGGTCAATCGTCAATCGAGCAGATTCTGATCCAGCAGGTCTCGGCTTACGATCCTGCGGTCTCTCCATTGGTGAGCACTGATCTGACCGTAGCAGAGCCAGTGGCAGTTGGATCAGTTGCAGAAGGCGGCGATATGCTCACCCTGCAGGTGGTTCTGGAGGATATTGCCTTCCCTGTGGACGCATATCTCACGCTCTATTCACCGTCTGCTGAAGGCCGCGAACCTGTGCATGCCTATACTCTAAACGCACAGGATCAGTTTGAACCTCTTGTCGGGGCTAAACAGGTTTGGATGACTGGAGTTACAAGTATTCAGGAAGTGGTATCCGAGACACCAGTGAATGAGCTGATACCTGGGAAATATTTGATCGTGTTTGAGATCAGGCTGCAGGGCTCAACAGAAGTATATTATTCCTGGATGACGTCTTTTACAATCCAGTAGACTTTTGGCAAAATGCCGGGGGAAGAGCACTCTTCCTCCGGCATTTTATTTTTTAAAGAGATCGTTCAGTTTTTTTAGAGAATCTTCCCTGTCAGGGGAAGAAGAAGCCGTGCCCTCCCTGAATACAAAATAATCGCAGAAATTGGTCTTGTCCCGACTTTTCTGAAACTCTGCTTTTGGCTCAGAGCATTTGTTGTGCGCAGATTCTGCATAGAACCGGCAGTTCAGGCAGACGTGGAGATCACTGCTGCATTTTGGGCAGACGGATTTCCTTGAGAAGAACTTGTCAATCTCTATGTCCTTTTTGCAGTGGCTGCATGTCTTCATAAATTACCTCCACAGTTTTAAGAAAACCAGTCTCATTATACAGATAGGGCATCTCCGCATCAATCAATCATTGACAGTTATAATCTGCTGTGATAGCTTGAAGACATACTCTTAAAGAAGGAGGTAATCATGGCTTGTAAATCGAAGGGCGGCTGCTGTGGAACAGCAAAGAAAGCCACAGCAAAGAAGGCACCGGCAAAGAAGGCACCGGCAAAGAAGAAGAAATAGGAGACTCTGGCCTCTGCACGACAAAAAGGGATGGCAATGTGCCATCCCTTTTTGTCGCTACAGTTAATGCACCAAACTGTTACTATTTTGCGTTAAAAGGAAGAACAGGCGTTGTTTCAAATGACCTTCCAGCCCTTCTGAACCTGTCTTCATGCTCTTTCCTGATGTCCTCAATGGACTGGTCAGTCAAGACATAGGGTGTAAGCAGGATTACGAGTTCTGATTTTTTCTTTTCCTGTGTTATTTGCTTAAAGGCTGCGCCAATAAACGGTATATCACCCAGCACAGGGACTTTCCTGGTAGTGTCATTAATCTTGTCTGTTATAAGTCCTGCGATGACAATGGTCTGTCCGTTTCGCGTCTTTATCATGGTATCTGCTTCTCTCGTATTTATCAAAGGTTTTGAGCTTTTGCCGTCAAGAGGCGAGAAAACGTCTTTTAGCTTTTCTGAAATACTCGGATGTATCTGCATGGTTATAATGCCTTCATCATCCACCTGAGGAGTAACGTCGAGGAAAAGGCCAATCTCGTCTATCTGAGGTATTGTGTTGGAGACAACGACATCCCCTGTAGTGCCACTGGTATAAGAAGTGGTTACCCACGATACTTCCTTGGTCGTGAGCTTGATAACTGCACGTTGGTTGTTCATGGTCGAGACTTTTGGGCTGGAAAGTACATTTACCTGTCCCTGCTCTTTCATGGCGTCAAGGATTACATTTACCTTGTGATGGTTGAGTGTTGCATTAAATACAGAACCGGTTGACGCTGCGAAAGGGTTGAGAGATTGAGTGAGAGAAAGATCTATGTTGCCGGGCAGTTGCAGCACCGCATCCCAGTTTATGCCGAACTTGAAGTCATCGTTTAGCGTTATCTCTATTATGTGTGCCTGGATCATCACCTGTTTTCTCGCAGACCGTTCAACATCTTTCAGAAAATCTTCTATTCTCTCCAAGTTGTCGGACTGATCGGTGATCAAAACAATTCCGGCAAGTTCACTGATAACAATTTTCTTCCCTGTTTTATCATCTCCCCGGCTGAAGCCTCCTTCACTGCCACCGCCTCCCTTGGTGTCACCAAAGACCAAAACTTCAAGCCCTCTTTGAACTTCCTTCCAGAAATCCGCGGTGCCGGAAGTTGTCACATTGACGCTGCCCTGGCCTGACGATGAAGAAGAGGAGCCGGACGAAGTCGGTGCTCCGGAGGAGATATTTATATTTGTTCCTCCAGAAGATCCGCCTGAGCTGCTGCCGGTTGATATGGCCGCATTCATTGTACTTGTGGAGGTCCGTTTCCCGGTGATGTAATTGACCCTGAAGGTCTTTGTCTCAAGGATCGGCTTTGTCACTCTGATGAATCCCTTGTCCATCCTGAAGGTATAGCCGAGCGGACGTGTTATGGCATAGAGAGCACTTTGCAGTTCAAGATTTGTGAAGTCAATCGATATCTTTCCCGCCACTTCCTTGTCCGCTATGATATTGATCCCGCTGTCTTTTGAAAGCAGGAGAAACACATCCCTTAGATCAGCATCCCTTACACTCAGAGAAAACTTGCCTCTGTCTTTTGCGGGCGGCAGTTCTTCAGCCTTTGGAGGTTCCGGCTTTATAATTGGCGCAGGCAGCTGCGGCGGCTGCGAAAGTGCCATGGTCTCTGGGACTTGCGTCATCCTGGGCGTAGCGCATCCCATGATGCCAAAGGCGGGAACAATTACTATTAACCCGGCAATTAAATGCCTTAATTTTGTCATTCCGGCTTGTCCGGAATCTTTCTTTGTTTCCGATGTGTTACGCCGTCCGATCCCCGACAAGCGAGGATGACGGCTTGAGATATTATATTGCCGGGTTAATAATACATGGAATTTCTTCATTTCTTCTTCTCCTTGACAACTTTATAATCATCAAACACTATTTCCTGTTTTTTGCCCTCTGCCAGAATCACAATGCTGTGTTGCTTTATTTCCTTGATAACTATTGTGCCGATGCGGTCATTGACTCCGTAGACCTTGCCATTTATGAGTGCATGGCTTTTGCCATCCCGTTTTATGATGCCCATGAGCTTGATGTCATCTGCCATCTCTGCTATCTTGCCGTCTTTCCCTGCTGGAAGAGAAAAGGGGTCCCGTTTCCACGGGGTTTTATCAGCGCTCCTGTCAATGGGTCGGGCGATATTGGCTGCGAGAGCCTTTGCTGACTGCGCAGCAGGTTCCTGCTCCGGCCGTATCTGACGATGCGCCGGTTCAACTGGAGCTGGCGGCCGGTTCTTGGTCATGAAAAACTGGATATTATAGGCTAGCACCAGGGCCAGAATAATGCCTACGGCGCCTGCGATATATTTATTCCCCAGCATTATTTCCCCTCCATGGAATATGTGGTTGCGGTCATATCTACCACGAGATAGCTCTTTTCGCGTTTTACCTTTAGGCTGTCGATGGTTACCAGGTTCTCATGTCCCTGCAATGCCTGGATGTAGTCCGCCATTTCCCGGTATCCCGCATGAAAGGTCATCCTGACAGGATAGGCCTGAAGTGAGATACGGCCATTGCCCTGGGCTTGCCTGCGAGAACTGTCCACAGGTTTCTGCTCAAACGTCAGGTCTCTGATCCCATATTTTCGTGATGCAGTATAAGCAGTCTCAATGAATTCTGTTGTCCACATCCGTTGAGGCAAGGCTTTTCCGGCATCAGTGCTGCTGCCGGACTCTTTCTCGATTGCACGTGCGCGTTCTGCCCCGGTCTTTTCAATTGCTGCCCGAAGTTGATGGATCGATCTGATCTTTGAAAAGGTGTAAAGGGAAAAGATCAGCCCTGTCACTATGACCGCAGCAAGGATTATGTAAAAGCCTTTTTTCTGGTTTTTCATTGCAGCACCTCGAACTTTGCCTTGACCGTAAACTCCTGTTTCTTCGCGTTCGGCACGGCAGCGGCTGTTGTGATCTCAGGCGGAGCTGCCAGCGCGAACCGGCCCGTGGTTTCAAGGGAATTCAGGAATTTTGAGACTGCCGAGCTCCTGAGACCCTCATCTCCGGCCTGCAGACTTGCTCCCAGCCTGATAAACGTGGCCTCAGCGGTTTTTTCGACATCGATGCTGATCAGACTGATATCCTGAGGTGTCAGGTTGGCAATATCCCTGAATAGGGGATAGAGGCTCTTGTTGTTGCTCATGATCTTTCTCAGGGCATCCTGCTGACTTTTATCCTGCAATCCTGATTTTTGAGATGCCGTGATGTCTTTGTCAATTTTTTCCTTTACGCTTTTCAGATCTTTTTCTGTCCTGCTCAGGACTGTGTAACCGCCGCCGACCAGGATTAGATAAAAGGCGAGAGCGCCGATAAGGACAGTCTTCCCGACAATCTGCTTTCCCCTATCTCGCTCGTCAGAAGGAATAAGATTGACGATCTGGTCCGATGGCGAGAGCACTGAAAGACCTGCCATTGCCGTGTACATGCTCGCATGTTCCACTTCAACGTCAAAAGGATTTATCAGCGTGCTGTTGACGCCAAGGCTTTCGGCTAAGACCTCAGCTGTGCCCTTTTCGATCGAACCGAGGCCGCTGATCCAGAAACGGGAGATCTTTTCATCAGATGTGCCGCTCCCCATCTCCGTGATGAAGCTATAGAGCGCATCGACGATCGCATACATCTTGATCTTAAATATCTGCGCTGGATCCGTGTCCTTGCCGGATAGTTTCGTGCTGTCAACTGCAGGAATTTGAACCTTTTTATAATTGATGAGTTTCCCGTCATTAAAGACGACAATCTCTATAAAGCTCCGGCCTATCTCAAGAACAGCCTCGTTCCCCTCGGTTTCAGGCCTGCGCCTGTTAAAAGCGCTGATTATTCCTTCAAGGCTTGTTGTGACGACCGAGGGCTTAATACCGCATTCTTTTAAGAGGGAGAGATAGGCTTGTATGTCTGATTTGAGCGCGTATTCAGCAAGAATGTCCTGCTTGCCAAGCCGATTTCTGTTGATCTTTCTGATACCCAAAGCAAAGTCCTGAGTGCCGAGTTCTTTTGCGACATCTCTTCTGACAACCTTCTGAGCATCCTTGATATCCATTGCCGGGACCTGAAACATACTGAACTTCACGATCTTGTTGGGAAGGATGATATGAACCTTCCCTTTCTTCCCCCCGGCCTCCCTGACTGCGTTCATGAGCATCTGTTTTGCAGCCTTCTGATCAGTGAGCGAAAAGTTTCTGGTAATAAGAGCATGCTTTAAGGCCCCATCTTTGGCAGACAGCACCCTCAGGCTTTCTCCTCTGAAGTCAATGTTCAATGAGTTCATAATTTATCCTTCCTCACGGGACTGCCTGGATCTGCAGAATGGAAAAAATCGTGCTGCCATGCACATTGACGGCCAATTCGAGTGGAGTGCCGCCTAAACTGGTTGCGCAGCTGCTGTCGGAATAAACCCCTGGATTGAGATACGTTGTCCCGACGGACAGCTTGTTGGGCGGCACACAGCTAAAATTTTGGGTGTAGTTCACCTGTGTGTTTCCAGCAGTTCCGGTTATCGTCTTTACAGCGCTGTCGCAACATGTATCCGTGACAAAAGCACCAGCGCCGTTCCGGTAGCGGGCAGAAACTCCTAAATAGTAATTCCTGTTCACGAGCGGCGCTAATTGGAATGTTATATTCACGTTCCCCTGCACCAGGTTAACCGGAGTCACCTCCGACTGAATGATCTGGAAAATACTGTCCATTATGTCATCTCCGCTGCCTCCGTCATCAGCCCTGTTTGGCCCGTAACTCTTCAGCGAGGCTGATACCCTTCTTCCTGCTGCGATTACCGGAGTATATTGCATCGCAGTGTTCCATGCGTCCTTATTATACTTCGAGCTGTCAAACCCGGCCGGGAGATACGGGCCGTTCCAGTTCGAAACACTGTCTACGTTTGTCATGAGGTTTTCGAGGGACGATGGAAGCTGCCCCACATCACCCACATACCCGTAATGTGTCCTGACACCATTCTGGATCAGCCTTGGATCCCCTACCATTGCCTTCTTGAGATCAGACATTCGCTCCCTCGTGGTATCGATCTCAGTGCTCTCCCAAACCCGGTAGATAAAGGGGATCATGATCCCGGTCAGTATAGAAATAATCGCCATCACCACAATGACCTCTACTAACGTAAAACCTTTTCTGTCGGTCATGCAATCTTTCATCGCATCCGTATCCCCCCGACGATCTTGTAAAGAGGCAGGAAGAAAGACGCCAGGGTCAGAAGGACAACCCCTCCGAGGAGGAGAAGGATAAGCGGCTCGATGACCGTGAAGACCTTTTTCAGTGTTTCCGGTATTTCTTTGTCGTACATAGTGCTGATCTTCATTACCGTATTGTCCAGTGTGCCGGTCTTTTCTCCAATCTCGACCATATTCAGAAGCAGAGGACCGAAATCACCGGTCATCCTGAGGGCCTTATTGATCTGCTCGCCGCTGAGCACCGCATTTGCAACTTTGTTGAAGGACTCGGCAATGACCGTATTTCTTATCACATCCGCAGAAACCCGCAGGGTCTCATGCATACTTAGGCCCGAACGGTACAGAATAGCAAAGGTCCTGAAATACCGCGAATGATTGAGTTTTTTTGTGAGGTCCCCGATGAGAGGGAGCTTAAGCACAATGCGGTCAATGATCCGTTTTGAGATCAGGTGCCTGCTGAGTTGCCGGTACATGAAGGGAAGGGAGAAAAAGAGCAGAATGATAAGCGGCCAGTAAACCTTCATAAAATCTACAGTCCCGATCATGATCTGCGTCGGAAGCGGGAGTGCAACCTTCAGGTCAGTCAGGATCTTCACAAACCTGGGCATAACAAAGACAAAGAGGATCATGATAAGGCCCATGACTGCTGTGAGGACTATGGCAGGATATGCCAGGGCCGCCTTTACATCTTTTTTCAGTTTGATCTGCCACTCCAGATAAACCATCAGATCGTTCAGTATCTGTTCGAGACTACCTGATGCCTCACCTGCCCTCACCATACTCGCGTAATAGCCGGGGAAGATGTCAGGGTAATCGAACATAGCATCTGATATTGATTTTCCTGATTCCAGTTTCGTATAGATCATGGACGCTGTTCTTGATATTTTCCTGCTTGAAGTCTGGTTGGCAAGATCGCCCAGACCACTCATAAGCGGCACGCCTGAAGAAAGAATAAGCTGGAGAAAATACGTAAAGTCCATGAGTTCCTTATCATTCATTCTGAACGGCGCCTGGAACCCAAAGCCGGCGCGTGAGGCTTCTATAAGCGTCAGGCCTTTTGCATTGAGCAGGTTTTCAAGCTCTCCTTCATTTGAGGCCTCCAATTTTCCTGCTACGACTTTTGCCGCATCATCAATTGCCCGGTAATGGTAAAATGCCATCAGAGTGCAATCCTCGTCGCGCTGTGTACTTCTTCCAGAGTGGTCAGGCCTTCGGCAGCTTTCTGGATGCCAACGGTATACATGGTCTTGAGACCTGTTCGAATGGCTGTTTCAAAGAGCTCGTCTGAGCCCTTCTTGGAGAGGACAAGCTTCCTCAGCTCTTCGTTCATCTTGAATATTTCATATATAACGGTTCTGCCGCGGTACCCGGTGTCGCTGCATTCAGGGCATCCTTTAGCCCTGTACAGCACCGTGTCTTTGGTGATCGCAGGCTCGAGCCGCTTAACCATTTCAGGCGGAGGGGTATAGGCTTCTTTGCATGTGCTGCAGAGGAGCCGGACAAGCCGCTGGGCAATGATAGTGTCAACCGTGGACGCAAGCAGGAAGGGCTCAATGCCCATGTCGATGATCCTTGGAAGGCTTGACGCTGCATCATTTGTATGAAGTGTGCTGAAGACCAGGTGGCCGGTCAGCGAAGAACGGATTGCAAGTTCTGCAGTCTCCACATCACGCATCTCGCCCACCAGGATAATGTCAGGGTCCTGCCTGAGTATGGAGCGCAGGCCAGTGGCAAAAGTCAGTCCTGCCTTAATATTCACCTGCGACTGCCTTACGAGCGGCAACTGATATTCGATCGGGTCCTCGATGGTGAAGATATTTTTGTACACGCTGTTGATAATGGATAGAAGCGAATAGAGCGTCGTGGTCTTTCCTGAGCCCGTAGGTCCGGTTACCAGAATCAGGCCATAAGGCATGACAAGCGACTTGTTCAGCAATTCAATATCATCTTTCATGAAGCCGAGATTCTCAAGCCCAAGGAGAAGACGGGACTTATCCAGGATCCTGAGCACGATATTTTCGCCGCCGAGGATTGGGAAGGTTGAAATTCTGAGATCAAGCACCTTTGACTTCCATGAGAACTCTGTTGCTCCGTCCTGGGGCACCCTGTTTTCCGCAATATTCATGGAGCCCATGATCTTGATCCTCGAGACCAGGGCTGCAAGAATCTCCTTTGGCAGGTACATGCCGTGTTGGAGCAGGCCGTCTACCCGGTAGCGGACGCGCGTGCCTTTGGCATCAGGCCCAATATGGATGTCAGTTGCCCCCTTCTGGAGAGCGGCAGTTATTATCCTGTCAACCAGTCTGACAACCGGTGCTATAGAAACATCGCCTGGCCGGGCTGACTCCCGTTCAGAAGTTCTGAGCGCCGAGGTGCTCTGTTTGACGATATCGTCGAGATCATCGGGGATATTCGCACCCTCGCTGACCTCCTTCTTCTGCTGGTCGCTGCTGTGCACCATCGAGAGGACTGTGAAGAGGTCTGTCTGGCTGATAAACCCAAGGCTGAACAGAATCGCACCGATGAGTTCTCCTGTTTTCTTCTGCTCCTCAAGTGCAATACTTAGCTGTTCTGGAGTGATCAGACCGGCTTCTATAAGACGCTCACCAATACGTTTAGGTTGCATGGCTATCCTTTCAGGAGATCATCAGGCCCCTACCTGTAATACCGACAGAATACGATTGACAAAAATCTGTAATCATTATATCGCAAGAACGGATACTTCGCTATTAAAAAGTATTATTTTTAACAGGTTAGATGGAATTCTCTATCTTCTTGATCGTGACATAAAGAGAAAAAACTTTAATCCCCTGAATCGCATGTGATACTATCAGGCAATGTTTGAGGAAGATATCAGAAAATTGAAGGAACAGGGGCTCTATAGGCAGCTGCTTGCAAGGGCATCCAGCCAGGGGCCGGTGATAGCAATAGGCAGAAGAAAATATGTAAATTTCTCCTCTAATGACTACCTCGGTCTTGCCGACCACCCTGATCTTGTCAAGGCTGCAGTTGAGGCAATGCAAAAATACGGATTTGGTGCAGGAGCCTCCAGGCTTCTTGCCGGCGGAACGCTCATACATGAGAAGCTCGAAAAGGACATTGCCGCATGGAAAGGAACTGATACTGCGCGCATATTTAATTCCGGTCATGCTGCTAATACGGGCATTATACCGGCCCTTGCCGATGAGGGTGACCTGATCTTCAGCGACTCGCTGAATCACGCCAGTATCATTGACGGCTGCAGGCTGAGCAGGGCAAAGACAGTTGTTTACAGGCATAAGGATATTGTCCATCTGAAAGATCTGCTGAACAAAGAGAAGGGGAAGAGAAGGATTATCATAAGCGATACGGTGTTTAGCATGGATGGCGACATTGCTCCATTAAGAGATCTCTATGATCTCTGCGAATCTGTTAACACGTCACAGCATCACTCGTTACTTCTCTATCTTGACGACGCTCATGGCACTGGGGTGCTCGGCAAGGGCAAGGGTGCGCTTGAGCACTTTGGTATAAAGCCAAAACCATGGATTATACAGATGGGCACCTTTTCGAAGGCCCTGGGTGCTTTTGGGGCCTTTGCTGCAGGGAGCGATGATGTTATGCAATGGATCTCCAACAGGGCACGAAGCCTGCTTTTTTCAACAGCGTTGCCGCCTGCTGTGATAGCCGCTGCCAGTGCTGCAGTTCAGAAGATTAAAAAGAACAGTGGACTTGTACAAAAACTCTGGTCAAACAGGGAATACCTTATAAAAGCTCTGCACGGGTCCGGGTACGACAACATAGTGAGTGAGACACCTATTATTCCGATCAAGACCTCTTCCAATGAAGAGGCTGTCAGGATGTCGCAGTTCCTCTGTGACCACGGAGTCTATGCGCCTGCTATCCGGCCGCCTACTGTTAGAGAGCCGAGGATAAGGATCGTTGTGACAGCTGCCCATGAGAAAGAGCACCTCGAAAGACTGGTTTCAGTTCTGAAGCAATCGAAAAGAAGATAATTTAGGCGGCAGATTAAGCGCTGGGGATCAAAAAGATACAGGACGGGCTTCCCTGGCCCATGCACTGCTTCATAGTCACATTGCGGTGCAAGAGTTCCCTGAAGAGCTGAAGTTCCTCCTGACAGACCTCATTAAACTCAGCTGCCACTTTTCTGATAGGGCAGTTGAAGGTCGTGAGAATATAGTTGTCGCCCTCTTTATCGAGTTCAGCAAGAGATCCCTCTGACACAAGAAGATTCTTCAAGCCCTGCACGATTTCATCAAGCCCGCTGAGACCGGACAGAGCTTCCTTTTTCTGTCTGAGAACTTTGTCCCGCTGCCAGCTTAAAATTTTGTTTATTTTTTCCTGCCCGTCATTTTTTTTGACTTCCTTCAGGATGTCGAGGGCAAACCTGTCGTACGTTTTTGGGAAGAGGTCATCAGCAGATTCACTGAGCATATAGACAAAGCCAGGCCTTCCAATACCGTGTTTTTTTGCAGTGTAGCTGACAAGCCCTTTTTTCTCGAGAGAAAGAAGATGCTGCCTGATACCCATGGGAGTGATGCTGATCTTCTTGCTCAGATCCTCAATGGTCATGCCCCCATTTTTTTTCAGGAGCGTTATGATATTTTGCCGCGTCGGATTTTCATCAACTTTTACAAGCATGTGTAAAAATAGCATAAAAATACTATTTCCGTAAATAACTATTTTAATTCTTTATAAGGTATCCACTGTAATTAACAGAATTCCCGTAGTGGGTTCTCTGTTCATATGCTGAGGGCTTACATATTGACATTAATCTGGTATGATAATATTCACATTCTCCAGGAGAATATACCTGCAGCATCAAAGGAGTTTTCTATGATAACAGGAAAGGAAGATCTGCTTAAGGCGCTTATCGAGGCCTATCTTATGGAAAAGGGCACGAACGAATTTTATACGCACGCTGCTGAAAAAGCTGCAGATGCTTCGGCGAAAAAAACCTTTAATGACCTTTCCGCATGGGAAGAAAAACATATGGAGTTCATCCAGTATCTGTACCAGTCATTAGAACAGGACAGGGATATGCAGGGATTCGAGGACTTCAGCAGAAAGACGCCTTCTCCTGTGACCGAGGCAGGCATACCAGCCAGGGACCTGGAGAAAAAACTCGAAAGGCCTGAATACACTGATGACAGAGGAGCCATAACCCTTGCCCTTGAGATAGAAGGCAAGGCCTTTAACCTGTATCGGAAGCTCTCTGAAGGTGCCCCTGACACTAATTCGAAGGCAGTATTTAAAGAGATGATGGAGCAGGAACTGAAGCACGTAGATTACCTGAAGAAGATGAGGGACAGACTTGCTTAAACTGCGTGACGGCATTGTTGAGCTGTACAGAAAAGTTGCTACATCACTACCTCCTGATGTGGAAGAGGCTCTAAAATCTGCATTACCCCTCGAAGTAGAAGGTTCTACAGCAGGTTCATCTCTCTCAGTCATTCTCGAAAACATAAAACGGGCCCGGGAGACTGCACGGCCTATGTGCCAGGACACGGGAGTCCCTGTTTTTTACGTGAAGGTCCCTTTTGGGCTGAGCCAGAATGAACTGAAAAACACGATCATAGAGGCGACGCGCGAGGCAACGCAGAAGGTCCCCTTGCGGCCCAATGCCGTTGATATCATCACTGATAAGAACTCAGGAGACAATACTGGTGATGGTTTTCCTGTCATATATTTTGAAGAAATACCGAGCGGTTCACTGGTCATTGACCTTATGCTCAAGGGCGGTGGATCTGAGAATGCTGGCCAGACATACAAGCTGCCTCTTGAGGAGCTTGGTGCAGAGCGCAGCCTCAACGGGGTCAGGAAGTGCGTGCTTGATGCTATCCAGAAGGCTCAGGGCAGGGGCTGCCCTCCCTATATAGTAGGTGTCGGCATAGGAGCTGCCAAGGACCAGGTAGCAAGACTTGCCAAAGAGCAGCTTATGAGGAAACTGACTGATGTAAATAAGAGCGAGGAGCTTGCCAGGTTTGAAAACCAGCTTCTCACAGAAATAAACGAGCTTGGCATAGGCACTATGGGACTTGGAGGAAGAAAGACAGCTCTTGGCGTCAAGGTCGGCGTGAACCATCGCCATCCTGCATCCTATTTTGTTGATGTCTCTTTAGGCTGCTGGGCAATGAGAAGGGGACGACTGATATGGTAGAGGGGAAAAGACTGAGCCTTCCTCTGTCTGCAAGCGATGTTGCAGACCTCAGGGCAGGAGATATGGTCCTGCTCAATGGAACAATCGTTACCGGCAGGGACCGGGTGCATAAATATCTCGTTGAAAACAGACCGAAAAAAGAAGACCTGCCTTTTGATCTTGCAGGCGCTGTGCTCTATCACTGCGGACCGGTGATGAAAAAAACAGAGAGCGGTTATCAGGTCGTTGCCGCAGGTCCGACAACAAGCATGCGGGTTGAGATGTACGAGTCAGACGTTATCAGGCAGTATGGATTGCGCGGAGTCATGGGCAAGGGCGGCATGGGAGAAAAAACAGCCAAAGCGCTTCGGGAAGCAGGGTGCGTGTACCTCCAGACCATTGGCGGCGCAGCTGCATATCTGGCAGACAGGATTGTAAAGGCTATTGACTCATGGAAGCTTGAAGAGTTCGGCACAACTGAGGCCATGTGGATACTTGAGATAAAAGATTTTCCTGCAATTGTTACCATGGACAGTCATGGCAAGAGCTTACATAAAGAGATCGAAAAGGCATCTTTCAAACGGTTCTCGGAACTCATAGGGAAGTAAAAGGCTGAATAATTCTTGTCATTCCCGCTTGTCGGGAATCGTTCTGAAAAGCCAGGAAAGATGCCGGATACCTAACAGTAGGCCGGACGGAGCCGCCAAACATCGGGCACAGGCAAGCCGGCATGACAAACAAATGAGGCATGAGGCTTTACTAACTTAGGTCTTGGTATAAGGGGGGCGTATGATCTTCATTGCCGGCGCATCAGGGTTTGTCGGTGGTCATCTTGCAGATTTTCTTCTTTCCAAAGGCCATAAGGTGAAGTGCCTTGCCCGCTCAAAAAGGACCCTTACATCTCTTGCAGAAAAAGGAGCTGAAGTCGTTTCCGGCGATATCACCCAGTCTGAAACATTAAAGGGAGTTCTTCGTTCTGACGATATCGTTATCCACCTCGTCGGCATTATAGAAGAAAAGAGTGATGCCACGTTTCAGTCTGTCCATGTTGAAGGCACAAAGAACCTTGTGGCAGAGGCAAAGAAGGCCGGGGTGCGCCATTTCTTCTATCAGTCTGCACTTGGGGCTGATCTGAACTCATGGTCAGGATATCTCAGGACCAAGGCAGAGGCTGAAGAGATCGTCAAGCAGAGCGGCTTACCGAACACCATATTCCGGCCGTCCCTTATCATCGGCCCGTGGGACGGATTTACAAAGAAGATCCTGGACATGCTCAAGTTTTCTCCTGTTATTCCGCTGCCGGGCGAAGGCAAGGCCAGGTTCCAGCCTATCTACATAAAGGACTGGCTCACCTGCATAGGCAGGGTTATTGATGATCCTGCAAAGTTTTCCGGGACCTTTGATATCGGCGGACCTGAGCATATTGCTTACAGGCAGATTGTTGAAGAACTTTCGAGGGCAGCAGGCCACAGAAAGCCTACCTTCAGCATCCCCATGGGGTTTATGAAACTGACCACATCCCTTATCGAGCGTTTTCTGCCATCCCCGCCAGTCACCTCTGACCAACTCCGCCTTCTTGAACAGGACAACATCTCAGCTGTCGATAGTCTTAACAGGCAGTTTGGTTTTATCCCGATGAAGTTTGCCGATGCACTGAAGGAGTTCATGCCATAACTCTTTTCGATTCTGCTTCTGTTTTCTCCTTTTAATTTCCTTATAAAATGATTAAAATATGCAATTGCTGTTTGACAAAGGAGCGTTTCTATGCCTAAAAAGGACTATTTCTTTACATCAGAATCTGTAACAGAAGGCCATCCTGACAAGATAGCTGACCAGATATCTGATTCGATCCTCGATGCTATCATTGCACAGGACCCTGTGGCGAGGGTGGCATGCGAGACACTGGTAACAACAGGTCTTGCGTTTGTTGCCGGCGAGATATCGACCACCTGCTATGTCCACATTCCTGACATTGTCAGGGAGACCATTAAGAATATCGGATACACAAGGGCCAAATATGGCTTTGACTACGAAACCTGCTCAGTTATTACCTCTATAGATCAGCAGTCAGGTGATATTGCGATGGGCGTTGATACTGGAGGCGCGGGTGATCAGGGACTTATGTTCGGTTTTGCCTGCAACGAGACGCCTGAACTGATGCCCATGCCGATCATGCTTGCACACAAGATCGCGATGCGACTCTCAGAAGTGAGAAAACAGGATATCCTTGAGTACCTCAGACCTGATGGCAAAACGCAGGTGACCATCCAGTATAAGGACGGCAAGCCATTCCGCATTGACACAATTGTGGTTTCATCACAGCACAGTCCTGATATCCATATGAACGATATGCGTGAGGATATCATCGAAAAGGTTATCAAGCCTGTTGTGCCTCATGAGCTGCTTGATGAAGAGACCGTGAAATACTATATCAACCCGACAGGCCGTTTTGTTGTGGGCGGTCCTATGGGCGATACCGGCCTTACAGGCAGGAAGATCATTGTTGACAGCTATGGCGGCGTGGGAAGCCATGGCGGCGGAGCTTTCTCAGGCAAAGATCCGACCAAGGTTGACCGTTCAGGTGCATATATCGCCCGGTACATTGCAAAGAATATTGTAGCTGCCGGCATCGCTGACAGGGTTGAGGTGCAGCTTGCTTATGCTATTGGCGTGCCTGAGCCGGTCTCGATCCTTGTTGATACTCATGAAACAGGAAGAATCGAAGAAGATAAGATTGCGAAACTGATCAGGAACAACTTTAATCTTACACCCAAAGGGATCATTGATCACCTTCAGTTAAGGAGGCCGATCTATAAGAAGACCGCAGCGTACGGTCACTTTGGCAAGACCGATCCTGATTTCACCTGGGAAAAGACAGACAAGGCCGAGGCGCTCAGGAAAGAGGCCGGACTGAAGTAATGCGGAATGCGGATTTCGGTATGCGGAATGAAAGCCGAAATCCGCGATGCATTGCTGTGTGAAATTATAGGGCAGCCCTGCGGGGCTGCCCTCAATATTGTGTGAATCCGTCGAGGGGCGCTGCAGCAGTCACCGGAAGGTGCGTCTGTCAGGCTCGATGGAGTGGTTCAACAGAAACGGCGCCCATTCAAAAAACCGAATGGGAGGAATACCATGACTACGGCAATGGCAGCAAAAGACTACGTTATCGCAGACATCAAACTGGCTGATTGGGGCCGCAAAGAGATCAAGATCGCCGAGACCGAGATGCCCGGTCTCATGGCCATCCGTGAGGAATACGCCAAGAGCCAGCCCCTGAAAGGCGCGCGCATCACCGGCAGCCTGCACATGACGATCCAGACCGCCGTGCTGATCGAGACGCTGACCGCGCTCGGCGCGCAGGTGCGCTGGGCCTCATGCAACATTTTTTCGACGCAGGACCACGCGGCCGCGGCCATCGCCAAGGAAGGCTTAGCCGTGTTTGCCGTCAAGGGCGAATCGCTCAAGGATTACTGGGATTACACGCACCGCATCTTCGAATGGCCCGATGGCGGTTACTCGAACATGATCCTCGATGATGGCGGCGACGCTACGCTGCTCCTGCACTTGGGATCAAAGGCTGAGAAGGACATCAAGGTGCTCGACAAACCGGACAGCGAGGAAGCCACTGTGCTGTTCGCCAGCATCAAGGAGAAGCTCAAGCAGGATCCGAAGTGGTATTCGACGCGGCTGGCGCAGATCAAGGGTGTCACGGAAGAGACCACCACGGGCGTGCATCGCCTCTACCAGATGCACGAGAAGGGCGAGCTCAAGATCCCCGCGATCAACGTCAACGACTCGGTCACCAAGTCCAAGTTCGACAACCTCTACGGCTGCCGCGAATCGCTCGTGGATGGCATCAAGCGCGCCACCGACGTGATGGTGGCTGGCAAGGTCGCCGTGGTCTGCGGCTACGGCGACGTGGGCAAGGGTTCGGCCCAGGCGCTGCGGGCGCTCTCGGCCCAGGTCTGGGTCACAGAGATCGATCCGATCTGCGCGCTACAGGCCGCGATGGAAGGCTATCGCGTAGTGACCATGGACTACGCGTGCGACAAGGCTGACATCTTCGTCACCGCAACCGGTAACTTTCATGTCATCGACCACCAGCACATAGTGAAGATGAAGAATCAGGCGATCGTCTGCAACATCGGCCACTTCGACTCCGAGATCAACGTAGCCTCCCTGGAGAAATACCCGTGGGAGGAGATTAAGCCGCAGGTCGATCACATCATTCTGCCGAGCGGCAACCGCATTATACTGCTGGCCAAAGGCCGCCTGGTGAACCTCGGCTGCGCCACGGGTCATCCATCCTACGTGATGTCGTCCTCCTTCGCCAACCAGACCATCGCGCAGATCGAGCTGTGGACAGAATCGCAGAAGGGCTCCAATAAGTATCTGATCGGCGTTCATACGCTGCCCAAGCACCTCGACGAAAAGGTGGCACGTTTGCAGTTGAAGAAGCTTAACGCTCAGCTGACGACGCTCACCGATGCACAGGCCGCCTATATCGACGTGCCGCTGAACGGACCGTACAAGACCGAGCACTACCGCTATTAGCCGGTAGTTATCAGTATAACCTTGCGGCGGGGATGGAATATATCCATCCCCGCTGTCTTTCGGTTCCCAGGAGATTACATGAAATACGACGTCATTTATAAAGAGTGTTTCCCGCTTATGAAGGTTCCGGAGAAGATCGACTCGGAGATCTCCCGCTTAAAGCTGAAGTCCATGGGCATCACAATCGATGTCCTCACCCCTGCACAGAAGAAGTACCTCACAAGCTGGCAGGAAGGCACGTAACAGCTTTCATCGAATAACAAAAAGGCCGTATCCCGTAAAAAAGGGATACGGCCTTTTTTATGTCGAACGATTTCCATGATCCGCCGGTGCAATCACCTCAATGGAAACCAAACCAGCTTTATCACAGGTCGGCTGGAAAGGTTTAAGCCTTCCTTTTTCTATATCGATAATATCCCAGCCAAAATATCGTGAGCAATGCGGAACCTGCAACAAATAATCTTATGGAGCCTGCGTAATCGAGGCCCACAAGATAACTTATGCTCAAAAAAACAAACAATTCAAAAAGAGATTCTAATGCAAATTTGCTATTGCCCATTTCTTCTCTGATACCTGATATGAAGAATCGCGCAATTAGGCCAAAGACCATGAATAGGACAGCAAATAAATAGAGTCTGTTTATAAACTGCCGATTTTTTCAACGTGAGCACAGCTTCGGGAACTTTTTCAGTTTTTTGTCGTTTCATAGAGCCTGTTGCACAAACATTCTTCAAGCGATCAATTCCCTGAAATGCCCAGGGATATTTCGGGTTCATAGTCATGGGGATCACCTTGGCACCTTTCCT
>CAMTUV010000015.1:0-17597 GCA_947085015.1 uncultured Nitrospirota bacterium | reverse complement strand
GTAGCAGGCAACACATTGCCAGACAAGAAGATTGTTGAGTGCCTCTTCCCTCTCCCCAAGGAGAACCATTCTGATAAGGCGGTCAGGCGTTACACCTGTTTCCTCGCCTACCGGACAGCCCGCCGCACATCTGCGGCACTGATAACAGGCAAGAAGGTTCTGGCCTGACCGATAAGTAATTTCATCTCGTAGCGGTCTCGCTATTTCAAGTTCACGTTGATAACTTAGCAGCGGTATTCTCAATCTCTCCATCCTCTCCACTACTCCTAACAATCCATATTTGGAACACTAGCCCTGATATCGTAGTCGTGCTGCTCGGCTTACTCAAGCAGATGTGATATTTCAGAGGGTTGCGTCCAATTCAAGAATGTGAAGCCTCCGCTTGATGATAAATTGACATTAAACTCAAAACTACTATGCAATTCCCACCTACTACAGATGATTGGTTATTAGGCAATCAAACCTAATTTGATTTCTTCGTAATCTCGCGATCCTTCAAAATGAGTCACTTCTAATCATTTCCTTTCCAATCCTGTATGCTCCTGCCACTTCAGCTCCGAACTTCCAAGAGTGATAGACAGAACCATACAACACCAAGGGGTCCACTGCCAGCATATCAGGCACACCTTCATTCAGAATCTCTTCATTGGCATACACAGATACTACTTCTCCAAGAAATATCAGATTATTACCAGCCTCGATAGTTCGAAATAACTTACACTCATAATTCAGGGGGCATTCCTCGATCATCGGTGCAGTGTTTAGTTGGCCATAAAAGGATTTGAATAGTTTCGACTTGTCCACTTTTCGCCCGGAAACCATACCACAGTAGTCCGTAATCTTCACCATATTTGTAGACGGGAAATTTACACTGTATGTTCCGGTTTCTTGGATTCCTCGTATCGTAAAGTGTTCTTTGTATAGAGATACTGAAACTATAGGTGGCAAATGACTGAGGATGGCGAAGTATCCAATCGTTAGATAATTCGGTTTCCCTTCAACGGTTGCCCCGACAAGAGTTATCGGCAACGGATAACGTTGCACCTTGAAATCCACTTGAACTTTCTTCATTGACGACCCGCTACTTCTGCTACGCCTCATCATGGCCTCCTTGTTTACTACCTAAGAAATGATTATCTGTATTTTCACTACCTTTTGAATGTATTTCATTCTAAGAGGATAATCCCATTCCAAACTACCTCCTTCACTGCTGGGATTTTGAACGGAAGGCCGGCGCTCATTGCTATGAGGGCCACATCCATACCAACTGACTCCATTGATGGCCTCGACATAAAAGGATGTCTACATTGCTCGCCTGAAAAAGGTCCAATACATGTCTCACAAAGTTTACAAGGACCTCCGATAAAGCCAACAGCATATCCAAACCCCATCATGAGAGCAGCTGATTCGATTTTATTTATTATGTGATGAAGTGGTAGCGAAGAAGCGTAAGCATCAATCACAGATTCATGCCCTTGCTTATTCACGGGGGTCTCCATAGGATGAATAGTTTGAATAAGCATGGCAACCTCATACTTTTGGATGAGGTTCGTCATTCTTTCAACATCAGGAGCATAGTAACACATAAGGTTTTTCCGCCGGTTTTCACATTGCGGAATTTCACACTTTATTTTAATTCGATCGTCAATAGCGACTTTGCTTGCCGGAAATACTGCAACCTTACTTGCGCCGGTTTTCAAGGCCAAGTCTTTCAGTTCCTTGTATTCCTTCTTCTTCATCGCCTTCATATTCACCTCTCTCCTTTCTTATGCTCTATACTCTTTAGATGTTTTAAGAAACGTCCTAATATTTTCGAGGGGTACCTGATGTGGCAAATCGCATGCTGGCATTGACATATACCCGCCTCCTGGAGCGACATTAGCAATGCATTTCAGAGTGGCATCTCTCACGATTGTACTGTCTATTTCGCATAATATTGCTGTCGCAGAAACATTCCCTCCAAGGACACATCGCCCCTGAAAAGCCTCTTTGGCTTTTTTCATGTCCACCATCGCATCAAGGCTCACGCTACTGGCACCGGCATGGCTTACAAGGTCAACCCTGTCATCCATCGCACCACACATATGGAGCAAACTCTTCACCCCTTTAGAGTTCAGCTCGGAGAAGACAGCCTTTAGGGGAGGCAAACCCATCTCTTCAAACTGCTTTTTTGAAATAAGGCTTGCTGAACTCAGGGAATCAGCAATTGAGACCATCTGAATAGAATTATCATCAATTAATGGTTTATAGAAGCGCAGGACCATCTCTGTGGTAAAGTCGCATACTGCCTTTACAAGATCCTTGTTTTTAAAGGTCGCTTTCATAAGTTGTTCTATTCCACAGAGCTGTCCCGCTAAAATAAAGGGGCCCCATGTCGTTGTGGTCACGACATACCGTTCTCCTAATTCTTTTGCAACGATCCTTGTTGCCTCTCTGATATTATTTAGCACTGGGTCATTATCAATTCTCGATAGGTCAAGTTTCTTCAGATCACTAACAGATGCCACTATCGGTTCCACATCGGGAGCCCCTACCTTTCTATATGTAATAGGGGCTCCCAGTGCAGCTGGCAAGCAGTTATTCAGCCCGGAACCGACATAGACGATATCTGATTCCAGTATGTCTGCCATTTCGATCTGTATCTCGGCCATCCGGGCGGGGGTTTTTACCAGTTTCTCGGGCTCCTCTCCGTAATGATTGTAAGTCCATACTCCTCCACCAAAAATAGTTGATGGAAGTCTTGGGGTTTCCTTAAAATCAAAAGATGATAATACGATCTCTTTTCCGTTCTCTATCTCGTTCATTAGATCCTCCTGGTCTTTCGGCTACCTCGCATAAGAGAATAAAGTAGCCAGAAAAAACCTGTTTACGTTTTGTTAACATTTTTGGCTGATCCGCAAAAAGATGATCAACCCCCTATGTCCTCTTACTAGTATTCGCTGCAATTAATCCTGGAGGCATGCCCGGCATAAGATTCGTATTTCCCGTCAAAGCACACAGATAGCCCGCGCCCGTAAAGGGAAGAAAATCAACAATCGGTAGGCTGTATGTTTCGGGAACATTTTTTATTCGCGAATCGTGGGAGAGGGAAAGATGGGTCTTGGCGATGCAAGGTCCTGAATTCCGCAGCCTAGAGTCGAGAACTTCCTGTCTATTAAACTCTGATAGAGTTTTAGATGCTTGAGTAGATATTGTAATCCTCTCCGCTGCGTAAATCGTGTTGGCAACCTTCATTATTTTTTCTTCTACTGAGGAAGAGTCATCATAAAGCCTGCAGAAGTTAAAGTGTCTTTGGGCTGCATCCATAACCATTTCAGCAAGTTTGCCTGCCCCCTTGCTTCCGATTTGCCATCCCTCATGGGCAACGGCAAAGTCAGCACCCAAGTCAAGCGCAGCCTTTTCTATTATCTTTATCTCTTCATCGTAATCAAAGGAAAACCTATTGATAGCAACGACCAGGGGGAAACCGAAGATCTTAACGTTTTGGATATGACGTTCAAGATTTTTCAGGCCCGCTATCAAGGCGGTGCTATTCCTTCTTGCCCACTCTCCTTCTTCAGAAACACGGCCTTTGCCCAGAGTGCTGAGACCGTGCATCTTGAGGGCCCTGGCCGTTACTACCAGGACAACGGCATCCGGCAGCCTATTAAGAACAGGGGCCTTGATGGCTATGAATTTTTCAAAACCGGTATCCGTACCGCCGCCGCCTTCGGTGACAACATAGTCGGCCGTCCTCATCGCAACTTCGTCTGCCAGGACAGAACAGTTGCCATGGCTGATGTTGGAAAAAGGACCGCAGTGGAGTATGGCTGGGGTGTTCTCGGAAGTAAGGACAAGATTCGGTAGCAGGGCCTTTCTGAGAATCTTCATCAGATCTGATTCAATTTTGATATCAGACATCCGGACCGACTTGCCGGATTCGTCACGGCCGATTGTTACTTTTGAAATCCTCTCCATTAACTCTTTATGATTTCTGGAAAGGGAAAGGATGGCCATAAGTTCCGATGCCTGGGTCATTATAAAGCCGCTTCTTCGCTTTGTCTTCTCTCTGCCGGTCTCTAGAAGAACGCTCCTCAGGGATCTATCACAGACGTCGACAGCTCTGTTCCAGGAGACCGTTTCTCTATCGAGACCGAGAGGATTTCCCCAATGAAAGAGGTTATCTATGTGGGATGTAACGAGATTGTGAGCCAGAGTAACGGCGTGAGTATCCCCGGTACAGTGAAAATCGATCTCTTCCTGGGGAAACAGACTTGCCTTGCCTCCACCTGAGCCTCCGCCCTTTTGGGCAAAGTAGAGACCTGTCGAAGGCTGTCTCAGAGTAGCTATCGAGCTGCAACCTCCCCGGTTAAGGGCCATGCTAAGCGCTATAGCAGTTACAGTCTTCCCTTCTCCTCTGAAAGTGGGAGTCATAGCTGTGACAAATATATACTTGACTCCCGGCCTCCTTGAGAGTCTTTCACATATCTCAGGTGAAATCTTGGCCATGGACTTCCCGTAGGGCTCGACTTCGTTTTTTTGAAGCCCTAGCTTTGCAGATATGGAAAAAACGGATTTCATGAGTCCTTAATACCCCCGTTTACTTTCACTGTCTCAACCATAACCCTCAAATTTTCTGCGGGAATTTCAGGCCACAGATCACATCCGGGCCAGACCGCGCTCACACCATCGTCAAGGCATCTCATGACCTCTTTGCTGACATCCTCAGGACTTCCAAGGGCGAGGATTTGATAGGTATCGAGATTTCCTAATATCAGTGCGTCCTTTCCGAGCAGCTGTCTTGCTTTCCTAACATCCGTCTTCTTTTCAATACTTATTGCATCGGCCATTGTATTTGCCATGTCTTCCACAATCGGGTTGGTATTGCCACAGATATGAAGAACCTTGTTCATCTGTATTCCAGCCATGACCTTGTCCAGATGGGGTTTTACCAGAGAGCGAAACATCTTGGGACTAAGGACATCGGCGCCGGCCCCCATCTCTCGTATAGTTATATAATCGGCACCGGCGTCTTTATAAACTCCGGCTACAGCGATAAGGAGGTCAGCAAATAAGCTGAGGACCTTATGCACGGCATCCGGATTTTTGAAGGCCTGCTTTAGAAGCGGTTCAAGGTCCATCACTTGGCCAGCCAGAAGAAAAGGCCCCAGGATATAGGTCCCCACAGCCACCTCGCTGCCGATATCTTTCTTAAGTATCTCTATCGCTTCAGAAACAACTGGAAGTCTTCCCTTGTCAGCGAGTTTTTCAGGTATT
This sequence comes from uncultured Nitrospirota bacterium, assembly GCA_947085015.1. Lineage (GTDB taxonomy): Bacteria > Nitrospirota > Thermodesulfovibrionia > Thermodesulfovibrionales > UBA6898 > UBA6898. The sequence continues at coordinate 12,341 of CAMTUV010000015.1, read as the reverse complement.
CTTATATCCTCAGGCCCTTTGATAATCTTGTCCTTCACAGTGGGATACAGTATCCCCTCCCGGTGTGGATAGGTGTTCATTGTACAGCCCAGGACTTCGGCCTCCACGGCAATATCGTAGGGCACGACTGCGCACTCAAAACCGAAGAGCTTGTACGTAGAGGCCGAAGTGGCTGCCATAAGTTTCGGGTCCGTGTGGACTGAGGAAAATAGCGTATTGCTCTCTTTCAGCCCATGGACAGTAACATTTCCCATGCCACTGAAGACCGGCACCCGATCTATCCTCTCCTTTCTAAACAGCCTCATCACTCTTTCTTTCGAACTGTATTTCTCTCCTGTCATTACCGCCTCCTATATATGCTTTATATAGCTACATCGCGATGCCTGGGTTCTGACCCTTAGAGTCTCGCTTTCCTAAAGTTTTCCTTCTTTGTATGCAGCTAAATAAGCCTCGCAGTCCTTGTCTTTTCCGAGCATAGTTTCTGCTACCACGATCGTGGCCATAAGTTCTTTGTCCAGCGGATCAAGAAGAACAGCGTCAAGATCCGAGGCCATCAGCATGGCCTGAAAGGTCCTCGTTGCAAGGGATCGCTTCGGCAACTTCCAGCTGCTGGCACTGACATTTACCATTGCTTTCACCTGCGGAAGCTCCCTTTTTATCAGCTTGAGCGAATTGAGAGAGATCAGAGACTGAGTGTGCCAGTTCGGCACACTCACCGGCAGACACATAAAATCAACGTAAAGCAGGGAGAGGTCAATCCCGTAGCTGTCTACTGCTTCAGCGAGTCTCTTGGCTATTTCGAGCCTTCCCTCTGCGTGATCGGGCATTTCATTCTTTTCATTGATCGTTACGCCAACAACTTTGCAACCCATCTCTTTTACAAAAGGCAGTATCCCTCTAATCCTTGCTTCCTGAAGAGTTATGGAGTTGGCAATACATTTCTTGACATCCTTGCACCGCCGCAGGCCCGCCTCGATTGCCTTCGGATGTATACTGTCCACAGAAAGTGGAAAATCGGTCACCTCTTGAACTACATCGACCGCCCATTCAAGTCTCTGGACATTGTTATCAAGCTTCAGTCCAGCATTGATATCTATAATGTCCGCTCCTGCCTCAACCTGCTTTAGGGCCTCCTCCTGGATCACCTTGGCATTCTTTTCCACATATGCCTTTTCGATATACTTGATAGATGTGTTAATTCTCTCTGCGATAATTTCCATTTCATCTCCTCTTATTAATGTTGATTATTACAATCCCGCCCTGTCCAGAACTAAGGGAACCTTGTCCTCCCAATGAATAGTGTAAATATGTACCCCTTCAGAGAGGTCTCGTAAAGCCCTGATCAGACGCGCTGCTATATCGATACTTGTATTCACTGGGTCGGTGCTTTTTTCAAATTCATCGATGATAAACTTGGGGATAGTAACTCCTGATATATTCTTGTTCATGAAATGGGCCATTTTTGCAGACTTAATCAAAAATACGCCAGCAAGGACCGGCACGGATAAATGCCGCGTTTGCTCCATAAAATCCGCAAAGGCTTCGATATCAAAAATAGGTTGGGTTTGGAAGAAATTAGCCCCTGCCGCAACTTTCTTCTCCATCTTGATAATCTGAGGCTCAAGGGGAATAGACGACGGGTTTACGGCTGCTCCCAGGCAAAAACAAGGAGAGCCTTTGAGTTTATTGCCGGACATATCCGTGCCTCTCTCCAACTCTCTTGCTACTCCCAGAAGTTGAACCGATTCAATATCAAATACTCCCTTTGCACCAGGGTGGTCTCCGAGGGATTGATGGTCTCCGGAAAGAACAAGGACGTTTTCTATCCCAAGTGCATAGGCGCCCAATAAATCAGATTGCAGTGCCAGCCGATTCCTGTCCCGGCATACCATCTGGAGTATCGGTTCAAGTCCCTCCTCTTTTATTAGATAAGAGGCGGCAAGAGAACTGAGGCTCATTATCGCACTCTGATTATCTGCAGCGTTCACACCATGTACTCTTCCCTTCAGGGAGTGAAGTATTTTCAATTCTTCTCTGATATTCGTCCCTTTCGGGGGGAGAAAATCTGTCGTAATGACGAATCTTCCTGATTTCAAAACATCCTTCAGCGCCATACTACCCTCTGTCTCCCGCTGGCCGAACTGTCCTTCCGGCAATTTCCGCTTCGTTCAGAATGAAGGGGATTCGGTCGTGCCACGGCGTGGTCATCATGATATGGATTCCTGAACTGATATTTGAGAGTGCCCTTATAAGCTTTATGGTTATTTCAAGGCTTCTTCTCTCGGTGTCTCCTTTTTCGAGTTCTTGTATGATGGCATCAGGAACGTAAACGCCTGGAATGTTCTTATTCATAAAGCGTGCAGAGGCAGCGGATTTTAAGACGAAGACCCCTGCCAGAATCGGAATCTCAAGAAAGGCAACCCTCTCCAGGAACCTGGCATAACTGTCGACTTCGAAGATAGGCTGAGTCTGCAGAAATTCAGCTCCTGCCTCAGACTTAAGGCGCGCCTTCTTGATCTCTTCCTGGGGTGTTAACGCACCTGGGTCGAGAGCAGCCCCGAGACAAAAGCTCGGCATACCGTCAAGGCGCTTTCCGCCCATATCAAAACCCTTTTCAAGATTTCTCGCTGCCGCCAGTAGCTGAATGGTATCGAGGTCAAAGACAGGCTTCGTATCAGGATTATCCGAATCCGTCGCCTCGTCACCTCTCAGACAAAGTATGTTCCTCACTCCCAGTGCGTATGAACTCAACATCTCTGATTGCAGGCTTATCCTGTTTCTGTCGCGGCAGGTGATCTGCATAATAGGCTCAATCCCCATCTCTTTGATCTTAAGGCAGACCGCGAGTGAGCCCATCCTCATATTCGCCCCCGGCATATCGCCCACATTTATTGCATCAACCTTTCCCTTCAAAACTTCAATACCCTTAAGAGTTTTGTAAACAGCAGTGCCTTTAGGCGGAATTATGTCCGCTGTTACCACGAACTCACCTGATCTAAGCTTTTCTTTGTATGTCATCCTTCTACCTCTTATCTATCCGGGATAACCCACTTTTTGCTTCTTTGTATGTTCTTAAGTCTCATCAACTGGTCCTCAGCGATCGTGAAGGTATGTTCCGGCGCTGGGAATTTGAAAGTTTCCACTTCATTCTTGAATTCCTTTACAGCTTTTGTAGTCTCCTCCCAAAGATTCACATATTTTTTCACAAATTTCGGAACAAAGCTTTCAAAGAGTCCAATCATATCCTGGGTGACAAGGGCCTGACCGTCGCAGTGAAGACCAGCACCTATTCCTATTACCGGAATCTTCAGCGTTTCTGTGATAATGCCAGCAACACTGTGAGGCAAACATTCTATGGAAATGGCAAAGGCACCGGCATTCTCGCATTCCATAGCCAGATCAATAAGTTCTGCCGCATCTTCAGCGATTTTTCCCATTACTGAGAACTTTCCATACCTAGACACAAATTGGCGGGTAAGACCTATATGAACCATTGTGGGAATTCCGGACTCCACTATAGCTTTGGCAATCTTTACTACCTCGGGCCCCCCTTCGATCTCCACACCGTCTGCTCCTCCTTCCTTGACAAATCGCCGGGCATTTTTTCTGGCATCGTTTTCGGTGTTATAATCCATGAAAGGAATGCAGGACAGGATGAATGCCCTTTCAACAGCATTGGCGACAGCCTTCGTATGATGAAGCATCTCCTCCATGGTGACCGGGAGGGTATTCTTATATCCCAGACCGGTCATGCCCAAAGCATCGCTTACGAAGATGATATCGATGCCGGCTTGGTCGATAATCCTGGCAAAGGGATAATCGTACGCGGTTAACATGCTTATTTGCTCGCCCTTTTTCTTCTTGGCACTAAGAGAAGATACACTCACTTTATTTTTTTCCATTATTTCCGATCTCCTATATAATTACGCTGCTCAGGCTTTCATGTGGCGCAGGTATTATGGTTGTCATGGTCAACATGCCAGACTCTGCGATGGCAGCCGTTGCTGCGCTAAGTGCCACTTCAACCGAATACAGTTCACCGGTCAGAGTAATAAATGCTTTCCCGCCCAGGCCTCTCGCAAGACGGATCTCTATCAGCGTTATATTTGCTGCCTTTGCCGCTGCATCTGCTGCGATAATGCACGAAGCTATTGAAAACGTCTCAATGACGCCGAGAGAAATAAGTTTTTTTACCTCGGCAATTCCGCGAATGGCGGGAAAAACACCTTCATGTATCTGTGGTATAAGGAGATGATCTATCACCTGATCTCCCCCGATCTCAAGACCAACCGCCATTGAGGATTCCACCGGTGCTACCAAGCCTCCAATGACAATACTGTATTTCCCGGGGCATGTAGGCGTTGCCTCCAGTAACTCTATCGGCGCCTTCTTCATCATAAAATCACAGGTCATAATTCCGCGTGCGATACTTCTAAGTTCGATGAGGCCCAGTGCCGGTAGCATTTCTATCTTTCACTCCTCCTATTATTCTGCTTCAATAACAATTGCATCTCCGTAAATCCTTCGCACCCTGCCTGAGACCGACGCGTGGTATTTAGCTCCTATATTCCCGTCAGGTATATCAGCAATCAGATCGCCCTGCCGCATGATGTCACCCTCTTCAACCACAGGCAGAGAAGGGGCACCGATGTGCTGTCTCAAACTGATCTTGACCTCTTTAACGGCATGGGACATTTCCTTAAGCAGTGCATTCACTTTGTAGTCTGCAAGGCCCAGCCGTTTCAGCAGACGTTCTGCCGGAACTTTGCGATGGCCCATCTCGCGTCTTACCTTAGCTTTGCCTTTAGATGGTGCATGCCTATACCCTTTTTTGGAAAGTTCAGTCCTGATTTCCATGTTTACCTGCCGGGGGGAAAGACCCTGTATGCAGGCATAGATTTCGCAAAGGCCGCAACCGGAACACAGTGCTGCTGAAGTAATGACCTCGGGGGGGGCGACATTCCCATAATCGAGCGACCTCATGATTTTATGAGGCTGAAGATTATGGCCCAGAAGATATCGTGGGCAGAGTTCAGTGCAATAACTGCACTGGGTACAGACAGATTTGATCAGGCGGATATTTCGATTTAATGGTCTCGTCTTTAGGGCAATTAGAGGATGGTGCTTCGGCAACACGAGAAGCATCCCCAGTGTTTTATCGACCGTATTTGAAACATCAAACGTTACCCTGCCCATCATAGGGCCTCCGGCTATCATCGCATATTCATCTACCTTCGCACCGCCGGCCATTGCAATTATGTCACTAAAAGCTGTCCCGATCGGAACCCTGAACGTCGCCGGATATCTTACCTCGCCAAGAATCGAGATATGCCGATGAGTGACCGGAATGCCCCTCTCAGCTTCGCAGATATTGAAAAGAGTTCCTACATTCTGCACAACCACTTCCTCTGAAAGAGGGAGATTCCCTTCGGCGATCACCCTTCCAGTAACCTCATAAACCAATACGAACTCGTCACCAGCAGGATAGAAATCCTGGAGCAAAAACAGCTCAATGTTCTCCTTGCCTGAGATTGCCATCGAGAGACTCTCGATAGAGGTTTTATATTTCTTCTTCAGGGCCACTATTCCTTTTGAAGCGCCTGTGGCGTCCATAAGGAGCCGCAGTCCTGATACGATCTTATCGGCGTGTTTCTCCATGAGTTGTTGATCAGCCTGTGCCAGAGGCTCACACTCTGTCCCATTAGCTATCACAATCTGCGCTCTTGATCCGGACTTAATGTGAGTGGGGAACCCTGCGCCCCCCGCACCTATTACTCCCGCATCTCTAATCATTTTCACGAGTTCTTTCACAAAAGCCTTATTACGACTCCTTCATTCATCTAAAATATCCGGAGATACCCCGAGAGCACACAACGCCTCTCCCTGGTGAAATGGCGAGCTGAGGTCATCCCCTCTCCTGTAAAACTCGCAATGGTCAGGGATGCAAATCCTTCACCTTCAATCCCGAGGCCGTCATAGCAGGGTCCGTTTTTTACAAGGAGCGTGCAGTCCACTGCCTTCGCCATCTTAGTCAGGGTGTCTACGCTAAGAGAGTGAATCATGGCCGTATGCTTAAATCCATGCTCCGCCCTGACTGCCATCCCTATGGCCTGATCTATGTCCCTGGCCCTTACTATCGGCAGCACAGGCATCATCAACTCGCTCCAGACAAAGGGGTGCTCATAGTCGGTTTCGGCTATCACCAATTTTATTTCGTCCCCAACCTGAACGCCAATTTCTGCCAAAATTACCTTGGCATCCCTTCCTATGAAATGTATGTTCGGGACTCCGGCTTTGCCCGGGCCTCGGTTCTCACTAAGAAGGACTTTTTCCAACCGCTTAAGCTGCCACTGGCTGAGTTCATATGCACCAAGCTCTTTCATATGGAATTTGAGTTCATCAGCAACCGCATCGACGACAATAAGTTCTTTTTCGGTGATGCACGGCATATTGTTGTCAAAGCTCGCACCGTCCACGATGTCCCGTGCCGTTTTTCTGAGATCTACTGTCTCGTCAACGACCACAGGTGGATTTCCAGGGCCTGCCGCTATCACCTTCTTGCCGTGCTTCATCGCTTCCCGTACCACCCGCATCCCACCCGTGACCACAAGGAGCCTTATGTCGCGATGATCCATAAGCGTCTGCGCATTCGCAATGGATGCTTCGCTGATAGAGGTGAGTAAGTTGCAAGGCCCTCCAGCCGATACAATGGCCTTATTCAGCAACCTCATTGTGGCAAGAGAAACTTCCCGGGCCGTTGGATGGGGACTGAAGACCACACTGTTGCCCGCAGCCACCATTCCGATTGCGTTGCATGCTACAGTAGCAGAGGGATTCGTCACAGGCGTTACAGCCGCAATAACACCCCAAGGCGCACGCTCACCGAGGGTGAGTCCGTAATCGCCGGTATAAGCAACCGTAGATACGTCTTCAACTCCGGGAGTTTTTTCTGCTATCAAACAGTTTTTGATGCTCTTACTGTCCAGTCTGCCCATCTTGGTCTCTTTTACTGCCATGATGGATAGGACATCACAGTTCTTCAGAAGCGTCTCCCTCATGGCAGCGATTATCTTCTTCCTCGTAATCAAAGAAACGTCTTTGAATTCCGAGTGGGCCTTTTTTGCCGCTGCCACAGCGCCGTCGATGGTCGCAAAGATCCCGCCTTCCTCCCCGTCAGGAGCGGAAAGTAGCTGGACTGGGCCGTACTGCGAAGCCGTAGGTGCAGCAGTCCCTTTGGCTGGCTGCACAGACTCCTTTCTTCTACCAATGAGTAGAGGCGAATCATTGGAGGGCAGGAGCTTTCTTTTCTTCCAGGCAAAATCTCCTGCGCTGGTTACGTGAGAGGTGCTGTTGACGTTAGACTTAAAGGTGATTCTGTCCAGTGTCTTCTCAACAAGAGACTCCAGTGGACTACTCTTATCTTCAGGCATTTTTCACCTCCCTCTTAAAATCTAACAGGCGGAGCCTGCCAGATGGGAACTTTCTGGAATTTGGCTTCGCCTGAGAGTTCTACAGTGTCCACAATACCCACGATAACCGCGTCCACTGGCCTGTCCTTGGTTAATACCGTCTGCCTAGCAGAACTCTCCACTGTGTACAGGACTACATCATGCGTTCCCGCTCCCACAGCATCCACAGCTATTTCATATCCTCCGCATGGCTCCCCTTTGTAGTCCACCTTCTCAACAATCAGAAGCTTCGACCCAGCCATGGTATGCACCCTCTGGTCGCATACGACCGTTCCTACAACTTTTCCTAAGAGCATCGGTTCGCTCCTTTCATTCCGTATTCAGTTTATTTTTTTTCTTTGCTTCATTATGCTCAAGGGACTTTTGCTCTGCCTCGTCAATAATTGTCCAGTAATCCTTGCCCCTTCCCAGCGGCAGTGCAATGTCCACATTGTCGTGCGGCCGTGGGATCAAATGAACACTCACCACATCACCTACTTTTTCTGCCGATATCCCTCCTGCCTCAAGAGCAGCCCTCACTGCTGCCACGTCGCCCCTGACTATAGTAGTCACATAACCACCGCCAATCTTTTCATAACCCACAAGTTCAACCTTGGCAGCCTTCACCATTGCATCAGAGGCCTCCACCATTGCAGCAAATCCCCTTGTTTCGATCATTCCTAATGCTTCAGTTGCACGCATCTTCATTCTCCTTTTCTTACCTGTTTCAGGTTAGTTATGCCCGCTCTGCAGAGCGGGGTAAATTGTCTCTGATTATCAACAGACTCAAGAGCACGCCAAGCTGCTTCCATCTCCGCTTCCATGACTCTTATTTCGACGGTGAATTGTCCCTGCCCGTTACCGACTCAAGAGCACGGTGAACTGCATCCATGCCAACCTCTACATCCCTCTCTTCTCCGCAGAAATAGAGCCGGCCAAAGGCGCCGAAATTCCTGACCTCTATCAGTTTGATATTGGCCGCTTTTTCAGCTTCATTGGCTGCGAAATTTGCGTACCCGGCAGGATGTACCTCAAGGATATAGAGTGTTTCTCCCGGCAAGATATAGTTTGCACTCCTGCTAGTACGGTTTATCAGCTGGGTCTGATAGTCGTGGACTCTTCTTATCAATTGGCTTGTCAATATTCTCGGCTTAAGCCTGTCCAACTCTGTCTTACCCAATGCGTCAAGAATCGCACTTCCGGACTGTAGCACCGAACCCTGATCTCCATGGTGGAACTCAAGCATTCCGAAAGCTCGCTCAACCACCTGTGCGCCAGGCATCACATCTGTCGTCTTTACAGCTATATCCGTTAGCCTGTTAATCTCGATCCCCGGCGCGATCTCAACTATTATTGATGCCTGCCCGACTATAGGAAGATATCCTCGTGCTGTTGCTGCAACTTGTGATGCCAATTGCGGCTGCATTTGGTCGAGAAAGATATATACTCTTAACTCTATGGCACCTCCTGTTGGCTTCGCGGTACTTATGTCGGACTGATATTTCGGAATCTCTGCAGCACCTTTCGTACTCGATTCAGTGATCTTTATCCCAGACGTGGGATGTGACTTCGTAATTACCATGATCTCCTCAGCCTCCTTACTTATTGATTTATGGTCGTCTGCCTTGCTTGGGCACCATGCAGACGTTTGCTACTGTGTAATGCGTCCATGCTCCTGTTTTTCCTTATTGCTCTCCAACTGCCGACCAGAATCAATATCTTTTGTTTATTGTCCTTATCTTGCTCACAAGCATAATCGCAAGAAACCTCTATGTCAAGCTATTTTACATCTTTTTTTTTACTGTCTTTCTACGTCATTACCTTATATTGCTATATTATCTTGTAATGTCAATATGTTATAGTTCTGTGACTTTATATTATTAGTATCTTATATTGCTTTTATGCAATGTTATGTGTTACATTAAATTAAGCTATTCTAATTTATTAATGCGTAATACATTGAGTCAGCAGCAAGAAGTCGTCGAAATAGGAGTTTATGATGCACCTGAATAAGGAGTCTGATTCTATCAAGATAGGGTGGCGTGCCTTGATCCGAAATACGATGCTTGGATACTGCACTACACATTTTCATTTCTCGTTGACAAACGTCTAACCAGCGCAACGGGCACCGACTCAATATGTTATTATTTACTTGACGCAAACTATGCAACAGAAATTTTATCGTGAACGAGGCATATTCCAATAGATGATTCATAGCGAAGAGCTATTCAAGCTCGTTAGTCATATAAACGGCATTGATATCACATACATAAATGCCATTCTTTCTGATATCTCTGATGGCCTTGAGATGATTTCCGGACTCCCTAATAACCGCATATACCTTGAATCTCCGTCGCGTTATGGGTCCAAAAAACTGATTCTCGAGCCTTTTCATTTACGAGGATACCCGCTGTCCCTGAAAACGACCTTTATTGCCATAAGCGATGGTCATCTTGATTTGCGTCAATCACTTCAGGACACATATGAGGCAAAAGTATACATTTCTTCAAAGCCCGAGATGGCAATGGACTATGCAGAATCGGACATGAAAGGTTCTACCTACCTTGGAAAGGCACATAATATCGCGTCATCATTAATTTTGCCGATAATAATCAATAATAGTTCGATTGGAGTAGTTGCTGTAGACAGCGTGAAGCATCTCGACCAGAAAACTTTCTCATCCTTGAAAGATATTATTGCTGATTTTCTGGGCTTGGTGGCAAAAAAGCTTTCGGATGTCCTGGATTATTGGTCGCCCATAATTCAAGAGAAAAGGGCTGAAGATGCTATGAAAGCACATAAGACTTCTTTGATCCTGGATTTGCCTATTCAGGAAGGGAATGCTGACATGGCCTTATTAATGGTGCCTGATCTGGTTACTATTAACTACAAAACGGAAAGACATATTGTTCCCTTTTCCCTAGTATCCCGAGACGAGACAGACAAAAAGATTTTTTTCGGACTTCTGAGGGACAACGGATACAATGGCAGGATGACCCTGTGCCATGAGTCATTTATTCTCACGACAGAAATAATGGAGAAAATTCATGATAAGATTAAGGTTAGACACGAGACTTCAAACACCCCGTCCTTCTTTCGCCTGAGGGACACTGCATGCTCTTTCGAAATAGACCTGGAGAAAAAAACAGGACTTGTTGCCGCAATATTTTATCCTGTTGTAGACAGACAGAAAAATCTGATTTACGCCATTATTTTCTACCTAAAAAAAGAGGCGGCACGGAGAACCAAAGCGATTATTTCCAACACAAAGGGACAGTCTCTTTTGAATTACGAAATGAAATCTCTCGAGTCCAAGATAAATTCGGTCCTCTATGGCCTTTCCGCAAGCACTCTTATTGCAGACCATCTCATAACTATCTACCAGATCAATCAAAACTATGAAGATTACAACAAGATGAAAGACATAAGGAAGGGACTTAGCGAGTTTCTGCATTCGATTCTTTATAACATTCTGGTGATAAGTGGCGCCGACTGCGGGACCATCGGAGTTGTCGGAGCGATTAATGGCAAAAAGTACGTCATTGTGGAGCAAGAAGGAGGGATAGTTGTAGGTGCAAAGGCTGGGGACATTCATAACCGCTATATCCGATCTGTCAGAATTGGAACTCCCGTCGATCTTCTTACTAAAGAGCTATCACTATCCGGAATGGCTGCTGCTGAGTGTAAAACTATGGCAACTCATGGGACAGAAGGGATCGACACTGACGGGCAGATGCCTTGTCCTGATGTGACATCAGCCATTGCGGTGCCAATCGTCGTGGAGAAAGAGACTATTGCTGTGCTTACTCTTGCCTCGAGGGAAAACTACTTTCTTTCGGAAAAAAAGGAGAAGCTTCTCGAGATGATTGCTGAAATAGTAGGCACGAATGTTCATAAGCTCATCATGAAATATAAGGTAAGTATTGAAGTTATCAAGCTCTATGGAAATAGATATCCGTATATAAAGAATGATGCATTACACTATCTTGCTGAATTGAATAATTCCCATTTTATAGACTTATCCCGGTTTCTGGACAGTGTCTTGAAAAATTACAAATCAAGGCGCAGAGACAAGAAGGATAAAGAACATAATATAACCATGAAAGATATTAAAACGACATACCTTGACAGCAGTTTGGAACGCATAAATCTTGAGGAATATCTCGAAAAAACCGACAATGATGTTGCAAATTATATTTATCTCATGCTTACGACTCGGAAAACTAATTTTTATGACGCAGTTCAGGCTGCCTATTCAAAACACGAAATATCCCGTAACGTAGCTGTGCTTGTCTACGAAAAGGCCAAGCTTGCTTTATCCAATCCTCTGCTTACTAGAATTGCTGTTAGCCTGAATGTCTGTTCAGAAAATTACAAGGGTAGCTACGAGGAAAAGAAGAAAATAGAAAGATTCCGTCAATTTTACAAAAAGACAATAGGCATACAGATATGATTCTCGCCCAAATTCAACCTTGAAGGCCATTAATAAATGATAATGGGGTTGGGAGTAATCTCAGGAAATATGATCAACTTCGTAATCTTCATAAAACAAACTGTTATACGACAGTCACAACCAGCGTTACTTACCCTTTCTTAGTGGGATGCACTCAGAGGCAAGAGTTGTTAGTCGGCGTGCAAAATTGACCCACCTCAGCATAACCTCCATGCTCTTAGGAAACGACCCAAGAGAGGAGCAAGCGAAAGGAGATGCTGATAGTGGAAACGATCCGTAAGATTCGATGTGCGTATCACCCTAAAAACCGCAGTTACCCACTACTTTGAGCAGGCAGCAGCAGGCTTGATTTCAGTCTGAAGCCAGTCACTGTGGTTATTATATGGTCACAGACATATTGCCAAACTGATTTCAGGTTCAACTGCTCCGCAGCGGTTTTC
>CAMTUV010000014.1:0-29080 GCA_947085015.1 uncultured Nitrospirota bacterium | reverse complement strand
TAAAAGGGATAAAAGGGGAAGCCATTTCCATGCTGAATGAGCGAGGAAAGGTGCCAAGGTGATCCCCATGACTATGAACCCGAAATATCCCTGGGCATTTCAGGGAATTGATCGCTTGAAGAATGTTTGTGCAACAGGCTCAATATTGTTTTAAAAATCCAGGGGAGGATTTTAGAGGTTTTTTGCGTGTTTTTACTGAATACGTTTTCAACGAAAGGAGGTGAAACAGGAATGAAGATTGTTAAAATCGTTATGTTTTCTCTGGTTGTTCTTGGACTGGTATTTACCGGCGCATTTGCAGCGGGTGACGTAGCAAAGGGCAAGGCACTGTTCAGTGACAAGAAATTTGCTGGCGGTTCCAAGGCATGCAATGATTGCCATGCAAACGGCAAGGGTATGGACAAGGCTGCTGACAAGAAAGAGTTCAAGGTCGCGGGCAAAACCCAGAAGAGCCTTGAAGAGGCTGTAAACGCATGCATCGAAGGCGCTAACAAAGGCAAGGCTATTGATGTTAAGTCTTCACAGATGCAGGATATTGTTGCATTCATAAAGTCCAAGAAAGCGGCAGGCTACTAAGAAACAGGTAGGCAGAGGTAGAGGCGAAAAGGCCTTTACTTCTGCCTATATTTTTCGTGTTGGCATGTAAGGATAGCTGTCTTCTAAGGGGTGATCATGCATCCATTTCTTTTGAAATCGCTTCTGTCTCTGGTTATCCTCGCATCAGTGCTCATTGGGCTTCTTACCGCCTTTGAGCAGTTCGGCAGGCTTGACCAGAAGTTCAACCGGAACAGTCTCAGAAAATTCCATAGCGCAAATGGCATTTTGTATCTTTTCCTTTGTCTTGGTCTGACCTATCTCTGCTTCGGTTTTCTTGTAAAAACCAAGGCAGAGCCTTCTGTCAGGGTGATGTTCCATTCACTGTTTGCCATTTCTGTGCTGCTTATCCTCTGTTTCAAGATTCTGGTTGCCAATATATACCGGCAGTTCTATGCAAAGCTTCAGGCAGCAGGCCTTATCCTGGCATTTGTCAGCTTCTGCATGATAAGTACTTCTGCCGGCTATTATCTTCTTGTAACAAAATTCGGGACAGATATCCCTGTTGTTGTATTAGCTGATCAGAGAAAGACAACTGGCGTGGAACAGACAAGGATGATTGCAAAGACCGATCCTGAGAGCATCAGGCAGGGCAAGGAACTTTATGAAGACAAGTGCACCTTCTGCCACGATCCCTTCAGCAGCAAGACCCTAACTGGCCCGGGCCATAAAGGCATTCTGAAAAACCCTCTGCTTCCTGTAAGCCTGAAGCCTGCTACGCCGGAGAATATCGATTCACAACTCAGAACGCCGTTTAAGGACATGCCGTCATTTTCGTATCTCTCTGCCGATGAGGTCCAGCGTTTAATCGCTTATCTGAATACCCTATGATCACGGGAAAGCGCAATAATCGTCTTTATCGTGCAGATGAATTATTGATGAGAAGAATAATGCCAATATCTTGGCCGTCAGACTTTCCAAAGAGGTAAAAGATTCTACGGCAGGCCTCTGCCGAAGTTATTCGGCACGATGCTGAATTCATCGTCTGTATCAATTATTTGCCAGCTAGCCTTGCGGATTTCATTGCGTATCAACGCTGCACGGCCCGGAGCCTCAAGATCAACAGCAGCAGCAGGTCTCAGGTCTTTAGCGTGGCCATTTTCAAGCAGACAGCGGACCCCAAGTTCCATATGCCCCATATGCCGGAAACGAAGCATCTGAAGGCACAGGGGGATCTTTTCTTCTGGTCAGGCAGCGCGATAGCGCGTATAAAGCAGAGATTCTTTGTGCCCTCTGCTCCAGGCCAGGGAGGATGGCGTGCGGCGTTCGAACTCCTCAGGAGTGGTGATCTCTGCCAGCGCAAGCATAAGGGCATCACGTGAATTGGCCGGGGAGTCGGAGGCCAACAGTTGACTTATAGGTTCCAGGACTGTCTTATCATCCAGACGGGCAAGCACAAATAAACCGGCGGTTCGTTTTTCCGGGTCAGGATCAGCGCGAACTGCCTCAGCGTAAGGACGTCCCCGGGGATCACGGTGAGATCCGAACCATGTGAATGCCATGCGGCGCGTATTCCATTGTTCATTAGGGTCGTTAGCGATTTTAATGATCAAGGCTGCAGCTTCCTCAGTAGCCGGAAGAAGTGCCAAAACTAAAAGAGCATCGCGGCGCAGCGGATTTTTCTTGTCGCCTTCGAGGAGTTCAAGAACAACAGGAACAGAGCTTTTATCTCCAATAGAACGCAAAACCTGTAAAAGGCGCTGGGCGTGCTGCAGTTCAACTTCGGTTGATCGTAAAGCGGCATGAACAGCCGGCAAGGCTTCAGGCCCGATGTCTATCAATCGGGGTCCTGCGCGCTTTGCATCGCCGCCGGTAAGTGCGGCTATGTCCTCCTCTATTGTCGGTATGGGCCCCTTGTGCCGGAACATTTTTCTCATCTCGATCCAGTTTTCCGGGGCGATTTCATGCTGCGCCAAAACAATAGTAGGAGTTGAACTCACCATGACGGTAATGAGCAGAAGGCAGAGCAATAGAAGACGGTTAAGAGTCAAAGGTATATTGTTCAGATGTTTGTTCATGATTACAATATTCATTCTCGCACCACATTCCGACTGACACACAGGGGACTCATTGTTTTTCAATGACTAATTTGAATAGGGCGCTCTGCAGGGATAAGGCCTGAGGGTCCTCTTTCATTGTTCCGAGGTTGCCGAGGTGTGAGAGTAACTTGTCGATCTTTGCCGGGTCGAGCTTAATTGTAATAATGATACGCGACTCAGACTGTTCTATAGTCTTCATCTCTCCATTGTTTCGGGCAAGATAGGTCTCGATCTCTTTTCTTGCAGCATCCAATGCCTTTACCGTTAAAGTAAAGGTTGTAAGTCCAGCAGCCTTCTTTTCTGCCTGAAGTTTGTAAAGAGGCTCTGTGGGAGCACTTTTTTGCAGCATCTCATCCCGAGTTGCCAAGCCTGCTGACTTGCCTGTTTCATGTTGGTGAGTTCCGGGCACAGGTGACGGCGCGAAAGAGGAAGCAGGAGCTGGCGGCATGGGTGGAGCGGCCGGAGGTGAAGCTGATCGTTCGCGTTGTGCAACAGGTCTTTCTTCCTTTAAGGTTGTAAGCGAACGCGTCTTAGCGTTGAGAGTGCTGTCTTTATGTTTCGCTTCTTCACCAAGACGCTGCGGCTGTTTCGTCTCCTGTTTCTGTATCTTCGGTATCTGTAATTCTTTTTCCGATTCAGCAGGCATGCTCTTCATAGCAGGCGCCTGTGGCTGAACCCCCACCATCTGAATCTCAGGCCCCATGTTATTAAAGACAAAGATAGCCGCCACTGTTATCAGGAGCGTTGCAAAGACCTCTATCGGAATTTTTATATGAAGCGGGAAAAAGAGCCTCTCGATCCACCGTTTTCTGGAAGAGTCTTCTTCCCTGATCTTCTTCATAACCTTGGCAGTCAGCCATGCTGGCGGCTCGACCTGATCAAGACACTGAAGTGTTTCGACCGTCTTCATTAATTCAGATGCATAGAGTCTGCACTGCTCGCAGGATTGGAGATGCTCCTTGACCAAGGTCTGTTGTTCCTGAGGGCCGTTGCCCTCGATATGCTCTTGTAGTATCTTTCTGACGTTGCTGCAGTCCATTACCGATCTCCCATCAGTTTCTTTAGGCAATCTTTTATAGCATCACGGGCCCTGAAGAGCCTTGATTTGATCGTACCTTCAGCAAGCGACAGCATATCTGCCATTTCTGTGTACGCAAAACCCTGTATATCCCTGAGAACGATCACTTCCCGAAAATCCTGTTCAAGACGGTTAAGACATTCCTGCACGCTCTTCTGCCTGTCCTTTTTCAAAAGCAGATCCAGTGCCGAAGGATCATCCGACGCAGGTTCCATTCTCTTTGCGCTGCTGTCAGCGTAAAGGGGGTCATCAGATGAATGGGGTTCGTGTGTTTTTCTCGTAAGGTTCTGTTTCAATTTGTTTTTTGCAGTGTTCACAGTTATGCTGTAAAGCCACGTAGAAAAACGCGACTTCTGCTCAAAGTTCTTCAGGTTTTTATGAGCGGCGAAAAAGGCATCCTGAACGACTTCAGAGGCGTCTTCCATACTGCCTGTTATCCGGAATGCTATGTTGAACATTTTCTTCTGATAGTTCCTTACCAGTATTTCAAAAGCGTCGGTATCACCCTTTCGGCAGAGGGCTACAAGCTCCTGATCATCGTCTTTCTGTATCCCTTTTGTGTCTGTCATTTTATTAGACAATCAATACCCCGGATATGTTCCCGTTACCCTTCAGCAAAGGGCAATATCATGGTCACCCTGGTCCCTTGTTCCTCCACCGGCTCAAATGTAACCTTGCCATGGTTTTTTCTCATTGCGAGCCTGGTGATCGGTATACCGAAGCCGGTTCCGGCCGGCTTTGTTGAATAAAACGGAGTTGCAAGCTTGTCCATGTCACTGACATTGAAAGGTCTGCCAATGTTGAAAATGGCCACTTCTATGCCGGGATGAGGTTCCATGACACGTTTCGATGATATCGTCACCAGCGGGTTGCCAGGGTCAGCTGCCTCAAAACAGTTTTCCAGAATATGATAGAACGCCGCGGTCATATCTTTGGCATCAGCCTTGATTTGCAGGGCGTCAGGTGAAAATCCGGTTTCGATCTTTACGGATCCATGAGGCAGTTTCTCAATTGTGCTCCTGAAAAGATCATCAATCCTGACTGCCTCAGGCTTCGGATCTTCCTGAAACATCTCAAAATACGTTTTGATGTCAATGACCATATGCTCAAGCCGCCTATTTTCCCCAAGCAACCCCTCGTAAGCCTCGTACGCCGGACTGCCTGCATCGACCTTTCTTTGAAGGCGCTTAATGCTGCCACCAATGACAGTTACCGGGTTTCTGACGCGGTCTGCTATGCCTTTAATGATCTCGATATCGCAGCGAGTTGTTGCCTCGATGTACGCGCTTGTTTCGACCAGCAGACAAAAATCCACGATCTGATCGATCAACTGAATGATGGTTGTCTTATCGCCATGTTCTGTATCGGCAAGAACGATCTTGTGGCAGAACTGGCGGATGATCGAAAAACCGAGGTTCGAGAAACGCTGGTCGAGATTCACCTCAACATGGCGGAGGCCGATCTTCCAGAGATAGGCATGGAGGTCGGCATCGAGCGATGAGCTGAAGATCTTGCCGAACCAATATGACCATATCTTGAGCATATGGCCAGGTCTCTGCTCGTAGTCGAGGACCAGTTTTGCCTCAGGGAGTCTCTGAAAGAATTCATAAAAATAGGCAGAGAAGTCGTCTTTTTTTGATGCAAAGACCTTCCGGTAAGAAGCGAGTTGTTGAAGGACCTCATCGGTCAGCCCGAGTTGGCCCTGGAACTGCAGGAGCTTTTCATATGGCACGGGCATATTCAGCATTATGATAATCATAACAGAAATGGGATAGCTTGAGCCTGCATACGTGTGTGGCAATCGTCCATTTTTGCTCAGGCAGCCAATTGTGGTAGATTAGAAGATTGAGAAAAGAATAAGGGGGCTCTATGTATATTCGCAAACCGTTGATACTTGCTGTTTTTATTTTTGCGCTGGTTTCAGGGACTGCTCTTGCGCACCATCCTGGCGGGAGCGTGGGCCTGGGCCAGGCAGGCCCTATCAGAACTGCAACAGCGACAACCCTGCCGGAAGGGAAGTTATCTTTTGGTACACAGGCAGAGTTCATAGACCTCGATGATTTCTCCGACAGCCAGCTGCTCGGGTTTTCGGATCGAGGGAAGGACGCGCATACGGCTGAATCCGTATTTCATAGTATCCTGAGCATGGGGTATGGGATAACGGACAATCTTACTATCAGCCTGAAGGCGTCCTACGAGAAGATTGACAATATTCGCGAGGCTCATAGCGATGAGCCGGGTGAGATCCATCGCCATGGTGATGCAAAGGGGTTCGGCGATCTTGCGGTGATGGGACAATACCGGTTTATGACGACTGACAATAACTTCGAAACAGCCCTGTTCCTTGGTCTCAAGATGCCGACAGGCAAGACAAACGACCGGGACATACATGGCGAGACATTCGAGGCTGAATTCCTGCCGGGCACAGGCTCATGGAATCCGATCATTGGCATTGCGGCAACGAAAAGATTTGGTAAGGTCTCTGTTGATGGAAATCTCCAGTATACGTTCGGCACTCAGGGTACGCAGTTTACCAATCTCGGTGATATCTTCAGCTATAACGCGGCTGTCTCATATCGGGCAATAAGTGGGGCCATTGCATGGGATCTAATCCTTGAGGCAAATGGAGAGTGGAAAGAGAAACAGCGTATCAGTGGCGACAAGGATCCAAATAGTGGCGGAAACGCACTATTTCTTTCTCCCGGGATGCGGGTGGCCTTTGGCAACAAGTTCTCGACATATCTTTCTGTCGGTATTCCCGTTCTTCAGGACATGAACGGCATCCAGGATGACACAAAATATAAGGCGCTGGCCGGTGTCAGCTTCAGCCTCTGACCAAAGGTATTAATATGAAAAAGATAATTGTAATGAGCATAGCGATCCTTGCATTTTTCGCTGTTTCCCCTGTGTACTCGGAGAACCTTGAGAAAAGTGCATTGTTCACCAAGCATTTCAATGAGACGCTCTTTGCCATCTCGGAGAAGGGGCAGGTAAGTATTGAGATACTGCTTGATGAAAAGGAGTATAAGATCGGCAAAGATGTGATCGGTATAGTAGTACATGACAGCAATGACAAGGATATTGAGGATGCAAAGCTCAGCGTAATGGTCACCGGCATGGCCGAACCGCTGAAGGTGAAAGAAAAGGCTGATGGTCTGTACATCGCACCGAGCATGGGACTTCCAAAAGAAGGGACCTGGAGACTGAGCATATCAGTGAAAAAGAAGAAGATAGAGGATGAAGCAATATTTTCATTTCCTGATATGTTGAACAAAAAGATGCCTGCAGGGAAGTATGATGCAGACTCGATTAAGGGGAAAAAATAGCATCAATAAAGCTGTAGGCGTTCACTCATAAAACCTTTACAAATCGCAATTTGGTTCTATGATCGTTCGGTAATCATTTTTGATAATGCAGTGCTATGTGATTTGCGGATGTCTTACAATGATGGCGAGGGTAAAGGATTTTCTGTGCAGACGCCAACAGCTTGTAAGCGGATGACGAAGATGTTTTTCGCAAGGAGGAGTGATATGCCGCACTCAGGACTGATGAGCACAAAAGATAGCTTTGATAACTCTGAGGGTGCTCTCCTCCGGGCCCGCCTCCACCTCCGGGGGGCAAGGAGAAGGCTTGCACAGGGCAAGATTGCCGCAGGTATTGTAACTCTTTATGATGCGCTCATCTTTGGCCTGCGTTTCTATTTCATGATTCCTGAGCACAGGAGGCAACTCGATCCCGGTGAATCCCTTGACCTGACCGATGAAAAGGCTATGATCAGGGCACTTCGAAAGGCCGGCATAGCTGACAGGAGGTTTGATCTTGAAGAATTCGAAAAACTTGTTGATATAGCTGCTCGGCACGAAATGCCTGACTATGACTACCGATCCATGCTCAGCAGCTTGGAATCGCTCATGACCGTGCTGGAAGTTATGCCCTTTGACGAGACCGCGCTCCCTGAAGAGGATCCCTCAACATTTTGATATTATGAGTTTTTTCCGCAGATGTGGAAGCCGTGAAGTTGAGCATCAGGACCTCAATATTGTCATTCCGGCTTGTCCGGAATCTTTCAGCAGGAAGGACTCCCGATACCCATACATCGGGCACACGCAGGCGCGAGGAACAGGAAAAGGACATAATATTTCAGATAGATATCCTGCTGCATTTTTAAAGATATTTCTTGACGCGCCAGCTATTTGCCCATATAATGACGAAAAAGACGCATGCGGCATAAAAAACAATGTTCCAGAGACGCTGCGCATCTCTGGAACGCCCGGGCTGAACATTATCGATACAAGAAATGAAATTAAATCTAAGTCAGCCGTCTGATAATTTATTAATGTCTTTGCCCTTCGGTGGAATAGGCGGTGCTGTCTGTGGCAGCGTCATTTGGTCATTCGCTGCGTTGACAGGCCATAGCGGAACAACGGGAACAGAATATAAGGGTTATTGGGAACTATCTGTTGTTCTTCTCGGAATGACGTATGGCGGTTTTTTTGGAGCGATAATGGGGCCACTTGGATATATCTTTTTTTTCGCAATATTGGATTAAGAAAGGCAATCTTACCAGCAGCCATAGGAACAATGGTCGGTGGCTGTTTCGGAACTTCCAGTGATCTCCTTACAGCTCTGTGTTGTGGGTGTCTCGGTTTTATCCTGTCTCTTGCTGGCTTGTGGTTAATCATGCGCTTAAAAGACAGATTAAAAACAATAAAGCAAACCTAACAAAAAGCGACAATAAATAAATGGGAAAACAGCACAACAATGCCATCGAGACCGACCGGGAACAATCGCTTTTTGGTTTCAACTTCTGCCTGTGCCCCGTCGGCTCATGGCCAGCGTTGTGGTGAATAAATAGAATCCGTCAGCGTTTGAATTGACGCTGAAAAACCTGCTGTGATAAAATTCAGCTCACAAAAATAGATGTATCTCATCGTAATTTCCGCGTAAATCGAAAGGACCAAACATATGAAGATAGTTGTCTGCATTAAACAGGTACCTGACAGCGCAGAGGTCAGGATCAACCCGGAGACGAACACGCTGATCAGGGACGGTGTTCCGACGATCATCAATCCCTATGACGTGCATGCGCTTGAGGCAGGCCTTCAGCTCAGGGAGACAGCAGGCGGCAAAGTCACGGTTCTTACCATGGGACCGCCGCAAGCAGAGACAGCGCTTCGCGAGGCCATTGCCATGGGAGCTGACGATGCAGTGCTTCTTACCGACAGGGCCTTTGCTGGATCAGACACCTGGGCTACTGCTTACACACTTTCAAAAGCAATTGAACAGATCGGCGCAGATGTGATCCTCTGCGGCAAGCAGGCAATTGACGGAGACACGGCGCAGGTCGGACCGGAAATGGCTGAGTTTCTGGATATGCCGCATATCTCCTATATCCGCAAGGTCGTTGATGTTGCGGCTGACAAGCTGGTGGTACAGCGGCTGATGGATGACGGGTACGATATTGTCGAAACATCGCTGCCGGTGCTTCTGACTGTTGTGAAAGAATTGAATGTGCCGCGCCTGCCCTCTCTGAAAGGCAAGATGGCTGCAAAGAAGGCGGTGATCAGAAAAATGTCTGCGGCAGATCTCAAGGCGGACGAGAAGAACCTCGGTCTGAATGGATCTCCAACACAGGTGAAGAACATCTTTGCGCCAGAGTCAAAGACGGACAGGACCATGCTTGAAGGCACATCTGAGGAAAAGATAGATACTTTGGTAAAGGAACTGGTGGCACTTAAATGTATATAAAAGTTAAAAGCGAATTATGCACCGGATGTGAGGCATGTATTTCATCATGCCCGTACGATGCCATTGTAATAAAGGGAGATAAGGCAGAGATCACCGAGATGTGCCAGCTCTGCAGGGCATGCATGAGCGTCTGTCCTGAGGGTGCCATTTCAGAGGGCAAAGAGGCATCTGACGAGAAGGAGACTGCGCTGGGCAAAGGCGTATGGATCTTTGCAGAGCAGCGTGAAGGCAAAATCGCCGGTGTTTCTTTTGAACTTCTCGGCGCAGGCAGAGGGCTTGCCGAAAAGCTCGGCACTGATCTCAGTGCAGTGCTCTTTGGAGGCACAGGCCATGATGCAAAGGAACTCGTCCGCTGGGGTGCTGACAAGGTGTTTCATTGCGATGAGCCAGGGTTTCAGGTCTTTAATGACGAACCTTATGCAGCGCTTCTTTCAAAACTGATCACAGAGCAGAAGCCTGAGATCGTGCTGACCGGCGCAACGCCGATCGGCAGGTCCTTTTTCCCGAGAGTTGCAGCAAAACTGAGGGCAGGACTCACAGCTGACTGCACATCTCTTGAGATCGATACTGAGACAAAGAACCTTCTCCAGGTCAGGCCTGCATTCGGTGGTAATATCATGGCAACGATCTTCTGTCCCCATTCTCGGCCGCAGATGGCAACTGTCAGGCCCCGTGTGATGAAGAGGGGGACATATGATGAAGCGCGGACCGGAGATATCATAAAGGTCAGCGCTAAGGGCATAACATCGCGCACAAAGGTGCTTGAGACTGTAAAGGAAGTGTCCGAACTTGCGGTCAATCTTCAGGACGCCAATATTATAGTTGCAGGCGGCAGGGGCATGGGAGGAGAGAAGGGTTTCCAGCTTCTGCTTGACCTTGCTGAAGTGTTAAACGCTTCAGTTGCAGCATCAAGGGCCGCTGTTGACGAGGGCTGGATACCATACCGCCATCAGGTGGGGCAGACCGGCAAGACCGTAGGTCCGAAACTTTATATAGCCTGCGGCATTTCAGGCGCTGTTCAGCATCTGGTGGGTATGCAGTCTTCAGACATTATTATTGCGATAAACAAAAACCCTGAGGCCCCGATTTTCAATGTGGCTACGTATGGCATTGTGGGTGATGCAAATGAGATCGTGCCGATGCTTACCAAAAAAATCAGGGACTTTAAAGGGTAATAATTTATGACAACGGTATTCATGTTCCCTGGTCAGGGTTCGCAGGCCGTCGGTATGGGCGCTGATCTCTTTGATCGTTATCCTGATCTGGTCGCTGAGGCGGATGCAATCCTCGGTTACTCGATCAAGGAACTCTGCCTCACAAATCCTGGCGATAAACTCAAGCTGACTGACTACACCCAGCCTGCGCTTTACATCGTCAATGTCCTGAGTTTCCTGGCGAAGGTTGAAGACGAGGAGATCAGGCCGGATTTTGTGATCGGCCACAGCCTGGGCGAGTATGCTGCCCTGTATGCTGCAGGCGCCTTTGATTTTGGCATTGGCCTCAAGATGGTCCAGAAGCGCGGTGCCCTGATGAGCGCTGCTACGGGCGGCGGTATGGCGGCCATTCTGGGCATGAACGGTGATGCCGTTGCCTCGGCCCTGGTCGAACTCGGTGCAGGCAGTATTGATGTGGCCAATTTCAATTCCCCGGTCCAGATAGTCATCTCCGGTCCCAATGCAGATATCGAAGCATTTGCGCCGCAGATGAAGGAAAAGGGAGCCAGGAGGGTGGTTATCCTTCCTGTTAGCGGCGCCTTTCACAGTCGTTATATGAAGCAGGCAGCAGAAGAGTTTGAGGCATTCCTGGCCGGATTCGGCTTTGGCAGCCTGAAAATTCCCTGCATTGCCAACTGCAGTGCTCAGCCGTACACGGATGACGCTATCACCTCGAATCTGGTTAGACAGATCTACAGCTGTGTGAGATGGGTTGAGACGATTAAAGGCCTTCGTGATCAGGGTGCCGACACATTTGTCGAGATAGGCCCGGGAACTGTTCTGTCTGGCCTTGCCCGCCAGATTGCATGACATATCCGGAATGCTGTCTTGACGTGAAGAAGAAGGCTGATTAAGATATTGGCAGAGTTGATACACATATTGACACCTGGTTCTGATAATATGGAGAATACCATGAAATATTGGTCTGGTAAGGCAAGTTGGTTACTGCTGTATATATTAATTCTTCACGGATGTGCATCTCAACGTTCTCTTGAAGGTCTCAGCAGGGAATGGATAGCCAGACCTTTAGCAGAGCTTAAGCAGGAAATAAAACGTCCCGATTCGTATGCTTCGAAGATTGGATGGGAAGAGACCACCTATCCGCTTGCCAATCGCAATTTTGTCTATATTCAGCCTGTTAGAGTCGATTGTTCTGTGCATTGGGAAGTAAATGAGGGCGGCATAATTATCGGTTATAGTGCCAAAGGAAAAAGTTGTAATGAGCCGGAAGGACCCGATCGCATTATCAATATTCAAAACCGTTAGGAATAGTAATATACACGTCCATGTAACAGAGAAGATCTTTCCGATAGCAGGAAATTTAAATTTTAGTTTAACCCGCAATCACCTCATATTTTTCGATTCGTTGACTCCCCGCAGTTTTTTTCGTTTCTTGAAGTAACCACTGTACCGAAGAGGCCGGGTGTTGAGTTCAGCAGATGATCGAGACTATTCATTGGCCGCAACTGCTTGCAGTGTTCAGGTCATATAAGAACATCTTATAAAGGCATTGCCGGAGCAGGGTTTTTCTGTTAAGATTAAACAAAAAATATTGTGTTTAAGGTCACGGGAATTTTAGGGGAAGAGGCGGTTGAATGAAGATCCACGAATATCAGGCCAAGGAGTTGTTCCGGAAGCATCACATTCCTGTTCCTGATGGCTATATTGCGACAAGCCCTGATGAAGCAGCAGCTTCTGCCGGGAGGCTCGGCAAATTCCCCGTTGTGGTCAAGGCGCAGATCCATGCGGGCGGCCGCGGCAAGGGCGGCGGTGTCAAACTTGCCAGGAGTCTCGATGAGGTGAGGGGCATTGCGGCGACCATATTGAGCAGGCCGCTGGTTACTCCCCAGACCGGACCTGAGGGTAAAAAAGTTGGCAAGCTCCTGGTGGAGCAGGGTCTTGATATTGTCCATGAGTTCTATCTCTCAATCATTCCGGACCGGGCCACGGCAAAGATCATGATCATCGCAAGCCGGGCTGGCGGAATGGATATCGAGGAAGTTGCAGCAAAAAGCCCTGAAAAGATTATCAGGGTGTTGATCAATCCGCTCACCGGTATCGAGCCCGGCCATTGCAGCGAGATCGCAGCAGGCCTCGCTCTGTCCGGTTTGCTTGCCGATAAGTTTTCCACATTGATTCAAAACCTGTATAAACTCTTCATAGAAAACGATTGTTCGCTGCTCGAGATCAATCCTCTGGTGATCACTGCCCGGGAGGACCTGATCGCGCTCGATGCCAAGATGGAGATCGATGACAACGCCCTGTTTAGGCAGAAGGATATCGTGAAATACCGGGATACTGATGAAGAGGACCCACTTGAGCTGGAGGCCTCAAAATATAATCTCAATTACATCAATCTGGACGGGAATGTCGGCAATATGGTTAATGGTGCAGGACTGGCCATGGCCACCATGGATCTTATCAAGAGCGCCGGTGCATCCCCTGCGAATTTTCTCGATGTGGGCGGCGGTGCGAATGCTGAGATGGTCGAAAACGGTTTCCGGATCATTCTGAGCGACAGCAATGTGAAGGGCATCCTGATCAATATTTTCGGCGGCATCCTCAGGTGCGATGTGCTTGCTGAAGGGGTTGTGCAGGCAGCCAGGAAGACAGGAATAGATGTGCCGGTCGTGATCCGCATGCAGGGAACGAATGTCGAAAAGGGCAGAGAGATCCTCGCTGCATCAGGCCTGAATCTGATCACAGCAGAAGACCTGAACGATGCAGCAGGAAAGATTGCAGAGATGGTCGGAAATTGAATGAGAGTCTTTAGGATGACAAGATAGGAGATCATGTCAATATTTGTAAATAAAGAGACAAAGCTGCTTGTCCAGGGGATCACAGGGAAAGAAGGCATGTTCCATACCCGGCAGTGCATCGAGTACGGCACACGCGTTGTGGCCGGCGTGACTCCCGGAAAGGGCGGACAGGCCATGGACAATGTACCGGTATTCAACTCTGTCCGTGAAGCTGTGCAGGAGACCGGTGCGAACTGCAGCATGATCTTTGTGCCTCCGGCCTTTGCCGCAGGTGCGATCATGGAAGCTGTTGACGGGGGTGTTGATCTCATTGTGGCCATCACAGAGGGCATTCCGGTGCTCGACATGATGCGTATCAAGAATTATCTGCAGGGGAAAAAGGTCAGGCTCATTGGGCCGAACTGCCCGGGGATCATAACACCCGGCCAGTGCAAGATTGGTATCATGCCCGGCTTCATTCACAAGCCCGGCGGGCCGATCGGCGTTGTTTCGCGCTCCGGCACCCTTACCTATGAGGTGGTGCATCAACTGACCACATCGGGCATCGGCCAGACAACCTGCCTTGGCATAGGAGGCGACCCGGTAAACGGAACGAACTTTATCGATTGCCTCAAGGCCTTTGAAGAGGATCCTGACACAGAGGGTGTTGTCCTTGTGGGCGAGATCGGCGGCACTGCAGAGGAAGATGCTGCTGCCTATATCAGGGAAAAGGTGAGCAAACCTGTGGTCGGGTTTGTCGCAGGATTGAGTGCTCCTCCGGGCAGACGCATGGGGCATGCAGGGGCGATAGTCAACGGAAGCAGCGGAACAGCGCAGTCAAAGATCGCGGTCATGAAGGAAGCAGGAATTCATGTATGCGATAATCTCGGCAGGTTCGGTGAATTCTGCGCCAATGTTTTTTGATTATTTGGTTAATTATTTATCCCAACATTTATTGTTTGACTTTCCCGGTGTCATTCCCGGGAGCAGTCGCGACTCGGGAATCCTTCAGAAAGATTCCGGATACCCAAACATCGGGCACAAGCAAGCCGGAATGACAGAAAGGTGACCTTGTGGCAAAACCACTGGGAATTACAAGGCAAATGACTGAACAAAAAAAAATACATAGAGTATTGATCGGAAAACCGGGCCTGGACGGCCATGACCGCGGCGCTAAATTCCTTGCCCGCGCACTTCGTGATGCAGGGTTTGAGGTGGTCTATACCGGTATTCGAAGGACACCCGACGAAATTGCTGCTGCTGCTGTTCAGGAAGATGTTTCAGCAGTTGGATTGTCATTACTTTCCGGTGCGCACCTGACCCTTTTTCCGGCAGTTGTTCAGGCACTTAAGAATGCCGGAGCTGGAGATATTCCGGTCCTTGGTGGCGGTGTAATCCCTGATGAAGATATCGGGCTGCTCAAAGATGCCGGAATCATCGAGGTATTTACCCCCGGGACCCCTGTGGCGCAGATCATTGCTGCTTTTCGCACTGCCTGTGAAACACAGGAGTCTCGCAGAAGCTGATTTAATAGAATGCGGGAGAAACTCCACTGATGATGAGTGAACAGATACTTAAAGGATTGAGAGACCGTGACCCAAGGGGAATTGCCAGGGCCATTTCCCTTGTGGAAGAAAACGATCCTCTGGCAGATGAAATCCTCGCATCCCTTGATGATTCGCTTGTTGATCAGGCAACAGTTTTAGGGATAACCGGTCCTCCCGGTGCAGGGAAATCCACATTGACGGACCGGATCATATCAAATTACCGTTCTCAGGGCAGGAGGGTGGGAGTTATTGCAGTAGACCCTTCTTCTCCCATTTCCGGCGGTGCCATTTTGGGGGACCGGATTCGGATGATGGGGCATGCACTGGATCAGGATGTTGTTGTCCGTTCCATGGCAACAAGGGGGCGGCTGGGAGGGTTGTGTGCCGCAGCAGGAGCAGCAGTGAGGATACTTGCCGGCAGCGGATGCTCTGTAATTATCATCGAAACCGTGGGAGTGGGGCAGTCGGAAATGGATATCATCAGGCTTGCAGACATCACAGCCCTGGTACTTGCTCCTGGCCTGGGTGACGACATTCAGGCCATGAAGGCAGGGCTTCTGGAGGTGGCCGATATCCTGATCGTAAATAAGGCGGACTGCGCAGGTGCAGAGACCCTTGCCATGGATATGGAGTCAATTGCCCGCGAGGGTGGGGGTAATAAGAAAGACGGGGCAAAGGTCTGCATGACGGTGGCATCGGAAGGACGCGGGATTGACGAGTTGCTTGCAGCAATCGAAACAGTTGACGCTTCACACAGGGAAAGTGGTGAACGCAGAGCACGCAGAGAAAAGGCTTATGACCTTGAAGTATTAGACTGGGCACTTGAGATGATAAAACCTTCGATAATAGAGAAGATCGAAAAAGGGGATCATGACCGCAAGGGAACTCCCCGTCTGCAGGCTGCAAAACTGCTCGGGCAGGAATGAGTTAGGATAACTGTGATGAAAAAACATACTGCACATATAGATTGGGAAAAAGAGCTGGCCAAAAGCCTCACCCGTTATCCTGAGAGAAAGGAGAGGTTTACAAATCATGGCAATGAGGAAATTCCGCGGCTTGCCCTGCCGGATCAGATCGATAATCACTATATCGAAAAGATCGGCTTTCCCGGACAATATCCTTATACGCGGGGAGTGCAGCCCACAATGTACCGTGGACGGTTCTGGACCATGCGCCAGTATGCCGGTTTCTCATCCGCATCGGAATCGAACCAGCGTTACCGGTATTTATTGGGTCAGGGAACAACCGGTCTATCCATAGCCTTTGATCTGCCGACTCAGATCGGGTACGACTCTGATCATCCGATGGCTGCAGGCGAAGTGGGAAAAGTAGGTGTGGCCATTGATTCTTTAGCTGACATGGAACTCCTTTTTGACCAGATTCCGCTGGATAAGGTCTCAACCTCCATGACCATCAATGCACCTGCTGCCATACTCCTTGCCATGTATGTGGCTGTGGCTGAAAAGCAGGGCGTGGAGATCAGCAAAATCAAGGGAACGATCCAGAACGATATCCTCAAGGAATACGTAGCACGCGGCACGTATATCTTTCCGCCAAAGCCGAGTCTGCGGCTGATCACCGATATCTTCAAGTGGTGCACAGAACATACCCCGGACTTTAATACCATATCGATCTCCGGATACCACATCCGTGAGGCTGGCTCCACCGCGGTCCAGGAAGTGGCATTCACTCTGGCCAATGGCATAACCTATGTGCAGGCAGCACTCGACGCCGGGCTTGAGCTCGATAATTTCGCTCCGAGGCTTTCGTTCTTTTTCAATGCTTCCTCTGATCTTCTGGAAGAAGTTTCCAAGTTCCGGGCTGCCAGAAGACTCTGGGCACGGATCATGAAAGAGCGTTTCAATGCCATAAAACCAGCAAGCCTGATGCTGCGCTTTCATACACAGACAGCGGGATACACGCTTACGGCCCAGCAGATAGACAATAATATTGTGAGAGTCGCGCTCCAGGCCCTGTCCGCGGTCCTTGGCGGTACCCAGTCGCTGCATACCAATTCCCGGGATGAGGCACTGTCTCTGCCTACCGAGGATTCCGTGCGCACGGCCCTTCGCACGCAGCAGGTGATAGCCCATGAGTCAGGAGTGGCCAATTCCGTTGATCCTCTGGCAGGATCGTATTTTATAGAGGAGCTCACAGACCGCATCGAAGCAGAGGCCTCTGAACTTATCGGGAAGATCGACAAAGCAGGCGGTGTGGTGGCAGCCATCGAGGATGGTTTTATCCAGCGTCAGATCGAAAACAGCGCCTATGATTATCAACAGGAGATCGAAAAAGGGCAGCGCATAATCGTCGGGGTCAACGAGTTCAAAATTGATGAGAAAACAAAACCTGCTCTGTTGCGTGTTGATCCTGAAGTGGAAAGTGCCCAGGTACAGGGCCTCAGAAAACTGCGCGGGAAGCGTGATAATAAAAAAGTCGAGGTAGCGCTTACGAATCTGTCCGTATGTGCCAGAAATTCATCTAACCTGATGCCAGAGATACTTGCGGCGGTCAAAACGTATGCCACGTTGGGCGAGATCTGCCACGTTTTGCGCGAGGTGTTCGGTGAATATAGAGGGTGATTCGCTGACTGATGAGGACGAAGGAATGGAATCCTTTCCCCTATGTCATTCCCGGGAGCAGTCGCGACTCGGGAATCCTTCAGAAAGATTTCGGACAAGCCGGAATGACGGTCAGACAACAATACCGGCGAACTTATACACAGCCGCTAATTTGGTATAATTGAAATAAAACGTTGGAGTGATTGATAGTATGATAAAGAAAATTGATCATCTGGGGATTGCGGTCAGGTCTATTGCGTTGGCCCGAAAATATTATGAAGAGGTGCTGGGGCTTGTCTGTGAAAAGGAAGAGGTTGTGGCCTCTCAAAAGGTGCGGACCGCTTTTTTTACAGTGGGCAATATCCATATCGAGCTGTTGGAACCCACCTCTGATGACAGCCCCATTGCCACATTTCTGGGAAAAAAGGGAGAGGGTTTCCATCATATTGCCTATCATACAGATGATATCAACGGGCAACTGCAGACCGCCCGGGAGCATGGATGCCAACTGATCCATGACACGCCTATAGAGGGCGCTGGCGGCAAGCAGGTGGCATTTCTGCACCCGAAGAGTACATTGGGCGTACTGACCGAGTTTTGTGAATAGAACCTTTTTTGAGGGGGTGTGATCGTGTCGCAGCCAGGCCAGGATAATCTGAGAAAACTTGAATCAATGAAAGAGGAGGCTTTTCTCGGCGGTGGAGCCAAGAGGATCGAGGCCCAGCACCGCAAGGGGAAACTCACCGCGCGGGAGCGCATAGACCTGCTCCTCGATGAGGGTTCGTTCGAGGAGTTCGATTTACTGATGACCGGCAGGGCCGGTAAGAGTTCGGGGCTCGGCGAGTTCCCCGGAGACGGGGTTATCACCGGGCACGGTACCATTGACGGCCGTGCAGTATTCGTATTCAGTCAGGACTTCACCATTATGGGAGGGGCGCTCGGCGAGGCTTATGCTCAGAAAATCTGCAAGATAATGGATCATGCTGTGCGGGTCGGCGCGCCGATCATCGGCCTTAACGATTCCGGCGGCGCGCGTATTCAGGAGGGAGTTGAATCACTGGCAGCGTATGGAGAAATATTCCATCGAAATGTCCAGGCAAGCGGGGTGGTGCCGCAGATATCATGCATCATGGGTCCCTGCGCCGGAGGTGCGGTATACAGTCCTGCCATAACGGATTTCACCTTCATGGTAGAAAACACCTCATATATGTTTGTCACAGGACCGAATGTGGTCAAGACCGTCACCCACCAGGACATAACCGCAGAAGAATTAGGCGGAGCCATGGTGCACAGCAAAAAAAGCGGTGTGGCCCATTTCGCTTTTCCCAACGATATTCTCTGCCTGCGGGAGGTGAGGCGGCTGATCAATTATCTGCCTTCAAATAATCGTCAGCAGTCGCCGATCCTTGATCTGAGGGATCCGGTTGATCGCACGGACCCTGCACTGGATTATCTGGTTCCGGCCAACCCGAACCAGACATATGACATGAAGATCCTGATCACCAGTATTCTGGACGGAGCGGAATTTCTGGAGATCCATCCCCATTTTGCACGGAACATCATTGTGGGGTTCGGCCGTCTCGGCGGACAAACCATCGGTCTTATCGCCAATCAGCCTGCTGTGCTTGCAGGCGTCCTTGACGTCCAGGCATCGGAAAAAGCCGCCAGGTTTGTCCGTTTCTGCGATGCCTTCAATATTCCGCTCGTCTGCCTTGAGGATGTGCCGGGTTTCATGCCCGGGCCTGAACAGGAGCATGGCGGCATCATCCGGCACGGGGCAAAGCTGCTGTATGCCTTTTCAGAAGCAACAGTGCCCAGGATAACGGTCATTATTCGCAAAGCGTATGGCGGCGCATACGTGGTGATGAATTCCAAGCACATTGGCTGCGATATGAACTTTGCCTGGCCTGCATCGGAAATCGCTGTGCTCGGCCCCAAGGGTGCAGCGCAGATCATTTACCGCAAGGAGATTGAAGAGGCTGCCGACCCTGCGGAGATGCTCGCCCGGAAGACGGAAGAATACCGGATAACGTACGCCAACCCCTTCATGGCAGCCAAAAGAGGATATATAGACGACGTCATCAATCCGCGTGATACAAGGCATCGGCTGATCCGTAGTCTCCAGTTTCTGGAAAACAAGCGGACAAACCGGCCGAAGAGGAAACATGGAAACATTCCCTTGTGAACTGAGAGCTGAGATATAATCTGAAGAGAATAATGCTAATACATGGAAGGGGTCACTATGTTTGAGAAAATCCTTATAGCTAATCGTGGTGAGATAGCGATTCGCATCATCCGGACCTGCAGAAAGCTCAATATAAAGAGCGTTGCCGTGTATTCGGATATTGATGCGCGTTCACTGCATGTACGGGAGGCTGACGAAGCTGTTCATATCGGACCGTCGCCTTCAACTTCCTCATATCTTGTGCATGATAAAATTATCAAGGCTGCGGTTGAGCAGGGCTGCCAGGCCATTCATCCGGGCTATGGGTTTCTTTCGGAGAATTCAGCCTTTGCTGCTGCTGTGGTCAAGGCTGGGTTGACATATATCGGCCCTTCATCAGAGGTGATCTCTGCCCTGGGAGACAAGATATCGGCAAAGAATATCGCGATGAAGGCAGGGGTTCCTGTGGTGCTCGGGCACAACATGCCCATTGTTGACCTTGAAGAAATAAAGGCGCTTGCTGCTGAGATCGGGTATCCTGTTCTGCTCAAGCCGGCTGCCGGAGGAGGAGGCCGGGGCATGCGTCTGGCTGCCTCGCCTGATGAACTTGAATCCGCCCTCCAGTCGGCACAGGACGAGACGCGCAAGGCCTTTGGCGATGACAGGATTTTTCTGGAACGTTTTATCAGCAATCCCCGCCATATCGAGATCCAGATCATTGCGGACAAGCATGGCAACGTCGTCTCTCTTGGTGAACGTGAATGTTCGATCCAGCGGCGCTATCAGAAGGTGATCGAAGAGGCTCCCTCGATGGCGGTTGATGCGGCACTCAGATCCCGTATGGGCGAAATGGCCTGTGCACTGGCCAAGCACGCAGGATATTCCAATGCCGGAACAGTCGAATTCATCATGGATAGCAACAGAAACTTCTTTTTCATGGAGATGAATACGAGGCTTCAGGTGGAACATCCGGTAACCGAGATGGTCACATCCCTTGACCTTGTCGAACTGCAGCTCAGGGTAGCGGCAGGCGAACCTCTGCCGATTGCGCAGAAGGATGTCTCGATCAAGGGATGGTCCATCGAAGCCAGGATCTGCGCTGAGGATTCTTCCCGCAATTTTCTGCCGTCCACAGGACTGATCACCCGGTATTCAAATCTCAGGGGAAGGAATATCAGGCTTGACAGCGGTGTTGAGGCCGGCAGTTTTATAAGCGTGTACTACGACTCGCTCCTCTCCAAGGTGATCAGCTGGGGTGAGACGCGTGAAGCAGCCCGAACTACCCTGATCAATGCCCTGAATCGATACCACATCGAGGGTGTGACTACCAATCTGGATTTTGCAAACTCCATACTCAACCACCCTGCCTTTATCAAGGGCGAGCTTGCGACCGGATTCATTGAGGAACATTTCGAAGATGGCGAAGCAAAGATCGACCCGCCGATGGAGCAGCTTGAAACCATGGTTCTTGCCGCGACCACTGTGTATCATAACCGAAAAAATCTGATCCGTGAATCGTTAAAACCGATGGCTGCAAGAGTCGGACTGTCTCACACGCCGGCTCAGCACCACCGGTATATTGTCAAAGGCAACAAAAATATTTTTGAAGTCGAACTGCATGGACAGCTCTCATCCCCAGACTGGAGTGTCAAGGTTAACGGCAATGAATATGCTGTCGTTGCCCCGGTCTTTGAATTCTACAGGCGAAGGCTGAAACTGTCGATAAACGGCGTGGATCAATACTTCAGGCTTCAGTACCGGCAGAATTTCATATGGACGGCGTATTGCGGCATTTCCCGCATTTTAGAAATATACACGCCAAGGGAGTGGGAACTGGCCCACTATATGCCCAAGGAGATAAAAGGCGCCCACGAAAATGTGCTTCTCTCACCCCTTCCCGGCATGGTAGTCAGTATCCTGGTCAATAAAGGCGATCATGTGTACCGCGGCCAGGACCTGGTGGTCATCGAATCCATGAAAATGGAAAGTGGCGTTTCTTCCCCCTGCGACGGGGTCGTGGAAAATGTGGCTGCAACTATCGGCAAAGCCGTAGAAACTGATGAGGTCCTCATTACGTTCAAAATCTGATCGATTTAGCAATTGCATTCGCTTTGGCTTTTTGATGCGTGAGTGACCTGAATAGAAATGAGCTCTGATAAAGAAAGTTCTGCAACGTCTCCCTGTATTAAGAAATGCAGGCTTAATGAAAACCATATCTGCACTGACTGCTTTCGTACGATCCAGGAAATCGCTGCATGGCCGGATGCTGATAACGAAGAGAGAAAAAAGATCCTGGCCAGGCTCGAGCTCAGAAAATCGTCTAAGTGATGACTGTCTCTTGCCAATGACAGCTGTATTACCAGCTGCCTCCACCTCCACCGCCGAAACCGCCACCTGAAGAGCCTCCGCCAAAGCTGCCTCCGCTTCCTGCGCCGCTCCCCCGTGGAGCTGAGTAAATGGCAGAGGAGATGTCTGAGATGGCTGAATTCAGCGAATGGTTGAATCCGACAGGATTGAAAGTCCTCAGTCCGCCTGGCGAGACATACCAGTCCGGCTGTTCCTGGTAGATCCCCTCAAAGGCCTTTGCCCAGTTGTCAGCCACATCAAGGGCAAGGGCATAGGGGAAGAAGGTTGAAAAGAGATTCTGGTCCTTCATCCTCTCAAGCTGGTCCTTTTCTGCCCGTCTCATGAATTCCTGGAATCCGAGAATATGCATGTATGTTGATGAGCCTAACCGTGTTTTTGCAGGCATATATTTTGAAAAACTCAATATGGTCAGTCCAACAAGCAGGCCTGAAATAGCCGCACGGAATCCTCCGACTGAGTCTCCGAAGAACATGGAGAGAATCAGGGCAGTGCCGAGACCTGCTGCAAAGCCGATCCCTGTGTACATGAGCCGGACGGTTTCGGGACTTTTGGTGAAATAGTTCTTTCTGATGAGCTCATTGTAGAGTAATCTTTTCAGAGAAGGAATATTTTTGTAGAAACTGTTTTTCAGTTCTGAGATCATTTTGCCCGGCATCGCGCCGAAGACATTGAGCATCAGCTGTTGTTCAAAGCCGCTGAGCGAAGCATCTGAATCCTTTATCTTCTTCAGGTAGTAGTCAGTCCGGTCAAAGATGATGCCTTCTTCTTTTGTCTCCTCGATCTTGATATACCCCTTCACTGCCAGTCCGACAATGGTCGCTGTGATGTCTCTGGGATCGAGCTTCTCGTCGACCATGGTGCCAACCTCGGCTGGTGAGAGGGCCGCTCCGGCATGCTGAGGTGGACTGTACATCACCGTGACAGATTCCCTTACGCGAGGGTCCCTGCCTGTCTGCATCCTGATGAACAGCATAAACAGGAAGGAGATAACCGGCAGGATGAATACCCAGTTCTGCTCCAAATTGATGAGCCAGAGGAATTTACTGTAAGAAGTGGGCGGTGATACAATACCCTTGTCCCAGCCGTATGCCACGGTGAGGCCCTCTCCTGGCTGAAGCTGAGTATTTGTGATGAATTCGATAACATTATCTCCTGGGATGCTCCTGCAGGCAGATTCTCGCGAACCCTGTCTGCCCGTGTAGCACGAGACCCAGTGTTCCCTTATTTTTGTGCCGGCCAGTGATACCATGCACCGGGCTCTCTTGATAGCTGCGTCCCATTCATTTCCGGTCACATTCCAGTAGAGTTCATCATGGTCGTCAAAAAAGAGGATGGCGTTTTCCACTTTATAGAGTATCTCGTATTTCTGTATGCCTATGACATATCGTTTCGGATCGCCGATCCGGATCCTCATGACATTCCCCTGCCTGATGACGCTGAAATTTACCTGTGTGCTGTTTCCATCAGTGACCGAAATGACGCCTGTTGGCGTTTTCAGTGTCTTGCCAATGCTGTCTGTGTAAATATAGGGGATATCGCGATAGATCCCGTGTCTCTGTCTGTGGAACTCTACAGTCAGGGTCTCCTTGACCGTAAAGGACGAGTCCTGATTTACAGCAATGAAGACGTCAAAATCATTGATCGTAAAGTCCTGGGCAGACGCGGATGAGGCAAGGCCAAGGCTGAGGCCGAGAGTAAGAGCAAGGCAGAGAAAAAGAAATAGATGTCCGGCCTGCTTCGGCACAATGGACTCAGGAAAAGCTTACTTTTGTCGGCTTTCTCTCAACTCCTGCCTCTTCCAGTTCGAAGAACTCTGACTTCTCAAACCTGAACTGGCCGGCGACGATGTTAGATGGGAAGGTCTCGGTCATGATGTTATAGTCACGGACCACGGCATTGTAGTACCGGCGGGCATATTCGATATTGTCTTCAAGCTCCTTGAGCTGCTGTTGAAGCTGCATGAAGTTTGCGGTTGCCTGCAACTGGGGATAGGCCTCAGCAACAGCGAAGAGGCTCTTCAGTGTATCGGTGAAAAAATTCTCGGATTTGGCCTTGTCGCCAGGTGATGTTGCCTTCATGGCTGCTGACCGGGCGAGTGCCACATTTTCGAAGACCGATTTTTCATGGCCCGCATAACCCTTCACGGTCTCCACAAGGTTCGGCACAAGATCATAGCGTTTCTTGAGGTTAACATCAATATCAGACCAGGAAGACTTTACTGTTGTCCTGAGACGGACAAGCTTGTTGTAAATAACGATAACAGCCACGACAATAAATACTGCAATGCCCAGAAACAGCATTAATACCAATCCAGTAATTGCGAACATAGTCCCTCCGACACAGGAATTTAATAAAACTATAGCAGAAGAGCAGGGCAGTTGGCATCAAAAAAATGAACTGTATGGATAGTCATCATCTGATATACTGAGCATAGGAAAGGGCGATGACTATTATAGACAACAGAGGCTACGATAATTGGCTGCAGGAGATGAAAAAGAACTATTCAGAAAAGTTCGCGCCTGAGGAGCATATCTTCAGTCATATCCATCCCGGCGACAGGATCTTCATCGGAACAGGCTGCGGCGAGCCGCAGTTTCTTGTTCAGGCTATGATCAGGCATATTCAGGCCCATCCCAAGGCGTTTGTTGATACGGAACTGCTCCAGATATGGAACCTCGGTGTTAACTCCTATGCAGAATTACAGTACAAGGACAATTTCAGGTTCAACTCTTTTTTCATCGGCAGCACAGCGCGGGATGCTGTGAATACCGGGCTTGCAGACTATACGCCCATATTCCTCTCCACAGTGCCCCGTCTTTTTAATGAAAAACGCGTTCCCATTGATATAGCCCTTATCCAGACCTCTTTGCCGGATGCGCATGGATATGTGAGTCTGGGTATAAGCGTTGACATTGTAAAATCTGCTGTGCACAATGCCGAGGTCGTCATAGCCCAAGTCAATACCGCGATGCCGCGTGTGCATGGCGACACCTTTGTTCATGTAAGGGATATTGATTTCATGGTGCCGTATGATGAGCCTCTGCTTGAATTTGGGGCTGTCGTGTCTGATGAGATAGCCGGCCGGATCGGAAAATATGTTGCACAGATCATTCAGGACGGTGACACGATCCAGGTGGGGTACGGAAGCATACCGAATGCCATCCTTGAGCATCTTAAATATAAGAAGCATCTCGGTGTTCATACCGAGCTTTTCACTGATGGCATTATGGAACTCATGAAAAGCGGTGCAATTGACAATTCCCTGAAGGAGTTGAACCGCGACAAGACTGTCGCAGCCTTCTGCATGGGGAAAAAAGAGACCTATGAATTCATCCATGACAATCCGAGCATTGAGTTCAGGCCGGTAAGCTATACGAACAATCCTCTCACGATCGCACGGAATAGAAATGTGACAGCGATCAATACTGCCCTTGAGATTGATCTGACTGGTCAGGCAACAGCAGAGTCTCTTGGCAAGTATTTTTTCAGCGGTATCGGAGGACAGGCCGATTTCATGAGGGGAGCTATCCTTTCAGAGGGCGGCAAGACGATCCTTGCGATCCAGTCGACAGCGGAAAACGATACGATATCGAGGATCGTTCCGTTTCTCACTGAAGGAGCAGGTGTAACCCTGACCCGGGGTGATCTGCATTACGTTGTGACTGAATACGGCATTGCCTATCTCCACGGCAAGAACATCAGGGAGCGCGCCATGGATCTTATAGCAATCGCGCATCCCAGGTTCAGGAGTTTCCTGATCGACGAGGCGAAGAAACTTCATCTTATCTATAAAGATCAGGCATTCATCCCTGGCGAGGCTGGAGTATATCCCGAGGACCTTGAGGCACGCAGGACAACGAAGACCGGACTCGGCTTGCTGATGCGGCCTGTCCGCATCAGCGATGAACATCTCCTTAAGGACTTTTTCTATGATCTGTCATCAGCCGGTATGTACCGCCGTTTCATATCAACACGAAATTCCATGCCCCATGAGCAGCTTCAGAAGTTCGTTGTCATTGACTACACAAAGGAGATGGTGATATTGGCGGTCATCGAGCAGGAAAACGGGGAGTCTATTGTCGGCATGGCGCAGTATTTTATTGACGAGAAGACTCATACCGCAGAGGTCGCCTTTGTTGTGCGCGATGACCAGCAGGGCAAGGGTATAGGTTTGGAGCTTCTTGCTTACATTACGCTTTTGGCAAAACGCAACGGTCTGCATGGCTTTACCGCAGAGGTGTTGATGGACAATATGCAGATGCTTCAGCTCTTCGAAAAGATGGGCTTTATCGTAGAGCGCCGGGCCGAAGCAGGGGTCTATGAGCTGAAGATGACCTTCCGGGGCGGGTGAGCTGTAAGGATGTCAAAACCTGATTAACGCCTACACCCACCTACTAACACTCAAAATCATGCAGGCTGTTATGCTCTCACCTTCTTGCGGAAATAAACGCCAATTATCAAGATGATCATTATGCTGAGCGCACTAGAAATTAAATACTAATGACCTAATTGTTGCTTGAATTTCTCAAGTTCAGCATATGCCTTCTTTTCGCAGTCAGGACAAATGCCATGTGAAAACACGGTATCTGTATGGTTGCTTATATATGTCTCCACTTGGCTCCAGTAACCTTTGTCATCCCTTATTTTTTTGCATGAAGCACAGATGGGAAGCATATTGCTTAGGATTTTGACATTCGAAATAGCCAAATTGAGATCACTAACTGTGTTTGCCAGTAGATTTTCTGCTTTCAGGCGGATGTCTATCTCCTCCTCAAGCTTCTCATTTTTCTTGTTCAGTTCTCGAAAAATGAGAGCATAAGGCTCCTGGATGCCGCTGATGACAATTGCCTTGCCCATAAGATAGAAAGAGAAAAGTTTGAAGTAATGGCCTATCAGATTTGAAAATCCATAATTGCTCACATAGAAGGTAAAAGCGAGCTCCGAGAAAATAGTAAAAATAAAAGACCAAAGGAGTAGGCTATATATATTATGCTCAAAACACCCATGAGCTTTAGTGTTATCGATTTGAATATACCTATAGAAACTGAGACACAATCATTAACTATATTTTATCCTGGCATAGGCAAGCAGTATAAAATAGCGGCGAAGAAAAAGCTCACCAATACGTTATCCCTGTAGAGTAGAATGTTGGCAGGCATCGTAGGCGCGATGCGCTGCCAACGGGATACAGATACTCACAGTCATAGGATATACGTTAAGGGAGTATTACAGTCAAGTCAGGGACAGCAGCAGGGACATTATAGAGCTTCTCGGCCTGCCCTATGACTTCACGTACAGGTGTCCTTTGTGCGGAGCTGGGGACTGCGCCCAGTTCATCGGCTACTACTGCCGTGGGGTCATTGATGAGAAAGGGACATACTACAAGGCTTTCCCAATAGCGCGATATTTATGTGCCAGCAAGGGGAAAGCCCTGAGCGTAAGACACAGGACCTTCTCGCTGTTGCCATACCAGTTGGTACCCTACAGCAAGTATTCGATTCCGTTCATTGCTAATGCCCTTATGAAAGTGTATGCAGAGGACAGCTCGGTAAAAGAGCTTCTGGATTATCTGGGCGGATTTAAGACAGGGGAATATATCGATTTAAGTGTAAGCGCCTTTTACGGCTTTCGGGCTTTTATCCTTACGGCCATAGACAAGATGCTTGCGAGGGGTTTTTGCAAAGAGCTCAGAGCGCAACTGCAAACACCTTCAGAGAGACAGAGGATCAGTGCATTTCTATTTTTTGCAGAGCAGTTCAGTTGTTGCAGGACTGATCCTGAAATACGTGGCCCCTGTGCCCTGGGCTATGACTATTACATGCAAGACAGCGGATATGTAAGGAACGCTCATTTCTTTTTCGGCACCCCTTCGCAGTTCAGATAAACAGAGGGGCTTCGGATAGCCACGCTCCGGGAGGCCTGCAAAACAGCATGATTGTGTATTGGCTGTCTTAAAGCACTGATGTAATGCCTGTATCACATTCGTTATGGTCACAATGCCGGCTTTCCCCTATCCTCGTTTTGAGTTCATCGTATCGCCCTCAGCCTTCTTACACTCCGTAGTATATCTGCGCTTAAGTCCATAGGGATAACCTACCGCATCAAAAACCACAAGGAGGAAGAGCATGGACGAAGACAAAAAGAGGACGGACATAGCCTTGTTCAGGTATGCCCTGATCGCGCCGGTGATACAGCAAAATGTGACTGCTCAGGCAGAGTATTTCCGGGGGATTTTGGGGAAATCTTATGACGTACCCCATATCGGCACAAAGAGGTTCAAGTTTGGCACTCTGAAGCTCTGGCTGAAACAGTATCGGCGGCATGGGTTTGATGCTCTTAAGCCAAAGACCAGGGAAGATAAAGGAGATTCCCGCAAGATTAAGGGGGATCTCGCTTCTGCCATACAAGAGGCGGTAAAGCAGTATCCGGTCACATCCTGTGCCGCAATCCACAGAATGCTTATCGCTGAAGGCCATATCGGTATTGGCACGGTAGCGGAAGGGACTGTGCGCAAGTACATCAGGGAAAATGATCTGAAACATAAAAACCCGCCACAACCCAGAAAGAAGTTCGAACACGAACATGTAAATGACCTCTGGATAGGGGATTGTCTGCATGGCCCGTATATCTCAAACGGCAGGAAGAAACAGAAGGTGTATCTGCTTGCCGCCATTGATGACCACAGCCGCATGGTAGTGGGCTCACGGTTCTTCTTCCATGAAAACAGCATCTCGCTGGAACTGGTGCTGAAAGAGGCTATCCTGCAGTTTGGCTTGCCGAAGGCTTTCTATTGCGATAACGGAAGTCTTTTTGTAAGCTCACATCTGCAATTGGCCTGTGCCAGACTGGGGATTGCACTGATACACTCCCGCCCCTACGACAGCCCGTCACGCGGTAATGGAAAGTCAGGGATAATGGAAAGTTGGCGGTCATATTCCTCGTCAACCCTCTATTATCCCTTTATTAACTTTCCATTATATTCCCATTATTTCCCCAGACTCTTCAGCCAGTTCATCAGCCCTGCATTGTT